>CAVUCR010000025.1:0-36960 GCA_963739895.1 uncultured Ignavibacteria bacterium
AATCTGGGTTTAATATTGATATAAAATAAAATCGGGAAGAGCATTGGTTCTATTAAGTAAAAAAAGAACCTTCGAGATTAAATTGAAAATAGCGGAATAATTAACTTTTAATCACTAGTAGCAAAATTAAGATTTTCACCTATACTAATTTGAGGATTTTTAAGAATTAGTTTTACACCTTTCAAACCGGAAATTTTTCGATATCATTTTTTATTTTCTAATGAAAACTTTTTCCCCTTTCTTTAGCATCTATCTCATGTTCCTCAACTTCATTATGAATATGAATTTTTTTAGGAAGGATTAATATACTTAATATGACTATTATCAATGTTAAAACTGCACTGCTTAAAAAAGGAAAAGAGAATCCAAGAAATTCAAATGTAAAGCCCCCAAACAAAGGACCCAGTACTCTAGCAAAAGCCGACAAAGATTGATTAATACCAAGAGTAATTCCCTGCTCTTCATCAGAAGTAACTTTTGAAACCAGGCTTAAAAGAATAGGCTGTAAAATACCAATCCCCAAAGCTAAAACTATTGCAACAGTAGCTAATCCTAAAAAGCTTCCTCCATATGGAAGAAAAGCAAAACCGGCCATCATTAAAATTGAACCGATTGTAACCAATTTTAAATCTGAAATTGAATTTGAAACGACCCTGATTAAACCACCCTGGACAAGAGCCCCTACAAATCCGACAATGCCAAAAATATATCCATTTTGAAGATTGGAAAAATTATAGACTTTATAACCTAGCAGCGGAACTATTGCATATATACTTGCAGTTGTAAAAGTTAGGATAAAAAAGAGTATAACCAATAAAGATATATCCGGTTTTCTAAATACCGACTTCATCCCCTGCAAATCAAGAATTTTTTTGGCTTTTGCTCCACTTTTAACTCTCTTGAGATGAGATTCAGGAAGCATGAAAATCGTAAAAAGAAATGCTAAAATTGAAAAACCTGCACTTGCAAACCCGGTAACCATATATCCGAATTTTGAAAGCAGACCGCCAAACAAAGGACCGAAGACAAAACCCAAACCGAAAGCAGCTCCAATCATCCCCATTCCTTTAGAACGGTTTTCTTTCGTAGTTATATCAGCGATATATGCTTGAGCAACACCAATACTGCTACCACCGATCCCACCAACAATCCTTGAAATAATTAAGAGGAGATAAGTATTTGAAAAAGCAAAAATTACATATCCTAATGCATTTAAAAAAAGACAAATAATTATAATTGGTTTTCTTCCATTCTTATCGGAAATTTTTCCAAATAAAGGATTAAAAATGAACTGCACCAAAGAATAAACAGCAATGGCAATACCGACTGCAGTTTCACTAACATGTAGTTTTGATATAGCAAATGTGGGCAAAATTGGGATTAAAATTCCGAATCCTAAAAGATCAATAAATACAGTTAAAAAAATGAGAGTTAAAGCTGATCTATTTTTCATGATAATTTTTTCCAATTCTTTACAAACAGCCTCAGCATATCCTTGAAGCCGATAAAATTATTTGGATTAATATCTTTTGCAGCAAACTCCCCATCTCCAATAACATTACCTGTACAGCATCTACATGAAATTAAAGTTATTTTGTAAGTAATCAATAATTTAAACCTTAAAAGGAAACAAATTGAAGCTCAAATATAAAAATAAATATGGTAATGATTAGTGCGGAATTGAAATTGTTAATTCACATATACCTTAATAGATTTTAAGAGAATAGATTCCTGATTGAGCAGAGTTGGAAGAATTAATCACCGTAAGTTCTTAAATTACATTTTACTATTTTCAATGAATTAAAGCTTTAATTGTCTCAAGATCATCAGCATCCTCTATTGCTTTATCATGACGCCAGCGGTTTATTCTTGGAAATCGTACTGCAACGCCTGATTTATGACGTGTGGAATTTTGTATTCCTTCAAATGCAAGCTCAAAAACAAGTTCAGGCTTTACTGAACAAACCGGGCCGAACTTTTCAATAGTATTTTCTTTAATAAAAGAGTCGACCTTAAGAATTTCCTCGTCAGTTAAACCGGAATAAGCTTTTGCAAAAGGAACCAGTTCATCTTCTTTCCAAATACCAAATGTATAATCAGTATATAAGTTCGCTCTTCTTCCGTGTCCTCGTTGTGCATAAATTAAAACAGCATCAATAATTAAAGGATCAATTTTCCATTTCCACCAATCTCCTCTTTTTCTTCCAACACGATAAGTGGAATTTATTCTTTTCAGCATTATGCCTTCCACAAACCTGCTTCTTGACTTCTCTCTTTTCTTTTTTAATTGGTTCCATGAATCTGCTTTAACTTTAGGTGATATCAAAAGTCTCTTATCCGAGATTTTATTTACCAGTTCAAATAATTTTTTATTCCTGTTTATAAAATGTTCTTCCCTGATATCTTTGCCGTTCAATTCAAGCAGATCATATGCAATAATTACAACAGGGATTTCACTAATAATTTTTTTTGTTATATTTTTTTTAAATATTCTTTTCTGCAGTTCTCCGAATGGCATCGGCTTCTCATCCTGCCCGGCGGTAATCTCTCCATCTATTACTGTTCCATCTGGGAGAAGGAATCCAAGGTTTTCAAGTTCGGGAAATTTATCATTCAACATTTCTTCACCACGCGACCAAATAAATATTTTTCCTTCTCTTTTAATTATTTGAGACCTAATCCCATCCCATTTCCATTCTGCCTGCCAATCTCCTACATTTCCTAAACTTTCAACTTCATCCTCAAGCTGGTAAGCGAGGTAAAACGGATATGGTTTACTTAGATCAGAATCTTTAGAATCATGGGAAATAATTTGTTTAAAAAAATTCTTAGTAGGTTTCCAATTCCCCATCAGTCGATAAGATATAACCGGTTCATTAATCCTACTGTACAATGCTAGGGCTTTTACAACTATTTTTGCCGAAACACCAGCTTTGAAACTGCCTGTAATTAATTTGTTCCAAACAAACCTTTCTTTATTATTCATTTCATTCCAAGCAGAAATCATCTCTTTTTTCTGAACGATTTCTGATTTCCTTTTAAGCAGGAGTAATTTTTCTTCTATCCAATAATGCAATGATTTATTTGTTGAACCGGCAGCCTGCGGAAGCAGCAAAGTTATTGTTTCAGCCAAGTCCCCAACTATATCATAAGATTCATCAAAAAGCCAATCCGGAATCATCGCTAACTCAACTGACCATCTCCTAAGCTTTCTTGCAGGTATAATTTGTTTTGGTTTTTTCCCGGTTAAAAAATAGACAGCCCAAACAGAATCTTCAGGATTGGAAGATTCAAAATATTCAACCAGTGAATTTATCTTTTCGTCTGTTTTGGTGGTTTCGTCTAAGCTTCTATATAGTTCGGCAAAACTTTTCAATTTTCTTCAGAATTAATATTTAGAATAAAGTTTTTTAAATTATACAATTAATCTTATATTTAGTTAGTAATAAATTTCTTGATATAGGGGATTTTTTGAATATTAAAAAGGAATTGCTCATATTATCAAACCAAGTTTGAAATTTAGGGAATTATATGTTTCAAAAATTATTACCAAAGGAAGAAAAGTATTTCGATAATTTTAAGGAAATGATATCCCACATTACCGAAATGGCTTCTTATACACACCAGATTTTTACATCGGAAACAATTGATAAAGATTTAATAATAAAATTTAAACCCCTTGAAAGCCGATGTGATGAAATCACTTCAAAGGTTGTTAAAAGGTTAAACAAAACTTTTATTACTCCATTCGATCGTGAAGATATTTTTGCTTTGATTAAAAGGCTGGATGATATAAGCGACATGCTTCTTGGCGCTACAATGCGGGTTGAGACTTTTAATATAACAAAAAAAATTGACCACGCCGATAAATTAGCAGCAATTGTTTTAGAACAAATTAAAGAACTTGGTAAGGCTATACAGGATCTAAAAATAAAAAGCACAAATGAGATGAAGGCAGTTAAAATACTGGAATCGGAAGCAGACAAAGTTTACCAAACTGCAATGAAGGAATTGTTCGAACTTGAAAAAGATCCAATCAGTTTAATTAAGAAAAAAGAAATACTGGACTTATTGGAAAACATATCCGACAGATGCCAATCAACTGCAAATGTTGTAATGTCAATATTCATAAAAAACGCCTAAACTTTATGCACTTTGCAATCCTGATTATTTCTCTAGCACTTATTTTCGATTTCTATAATGGAATGAATGATGCTGCAAATTCAATTGCAACTGTTGTATCTACAAGAGTACTAACCCCCATTCAGGCAGTAATCTGGGCAGCATTCTTTAATTTTATAGCTGCCTTTATGTTCGGAGTAAGTGTGGCAACAACAATCGGGAAAGGAATTGTTGATGTAAATATTGTTGACAATTTTGTTATCTTTTCCGGTTTAATAGGCGCTATAATATTAACAGCTACCGCCACTCATTTTGGACTGCCGATAAGTGTTTCACATTCAATTATTGGTGGCTACGGAGGAGCAGGCCTTGCAAAAGCCGGTTTCGATGCAATAATTGTTTCAGGATATACAAAAGTAGTTGTTTTTATTTTTTTAGCTCCAATTTTAGGATTCATTTTTGCATTACTATTTTCAACTGCAACATTATGGATAGTACGAAACAGGTCACCTTATAAAGTTGATATGTATTTTAGGAAATTTCAATTAATTTCCGCTGCACTATTCAGCTTAAGTCATGGTTCAAACGATGCACAAAAAACTATTGGAATCATTACAGTAGTTCTTTTTACAAATGGACTTATCGGTTCATCTTTTCATATTCCGTTTTGGGTTATTCTAATGAGCTATTCCGTAATAGCCCTGGGAACTTTGATTGGAGGCTGGAAAGTTATCAAAACTCTTGGGATGCGCGTAACAAAGTTAACCCCTTTTGGAGGATTTAGTGCAGAAACTTCAGCCGGGTTAACAATTATTTTTGCTACAATATTCGGAATTCCCGTAAGCACTACACATACAATCACTGGTGCAATAATTGGAGTCGGTACAACAAGAAGATTTTCTGCAGTAAGATGGGGAGTTGCTAGAAATATTCTTTGGGCCTGGGTTTTAACAATCCCTCTTTCAGCTATTTTTGCAATGACCACCTATTATGTTTCGGTTTATATTTTTAATTCCATTCGGTAATTAATTTTTTCATCAAAAGAATTTATATATATTTAATAACCCGAAAGATAAGGGAACATTAAACTTTTATATTAATATCACGCATGTTTCAAAATCTATTGTCAATAAAGAAATATTTTATTGACAATTACCGACTTTAATTCGCCGAGCAGATATTTTTCCAAATCTAAATGATCTTTACTCAATTTTTTATATTTTGATTTTACCACATTCAATAAATTTATTGATTGTATTAAATAACTAATATAAATTCCATTCAAATCTTTAATATCTGAATGTTTCAAAACAGAAATGTGCTTTTTAATGGTCGATAAATCTCCCCTTTCGATTGGTCCCGAAAGAGCTTTTGAGCTTCCCAGTTTATTAATATTCTCCAAAGTGGATTTTATTATCGGGAATAACAGATCAAAATTACTGTAATTATTATTGTTCTTTTTGATATCAAAAATCTTTTCTGAATTGAAAATATTTCCGGATAAAAAATTTGAGACAAATACACCTGCCAGATGATATCGTGCTTTTTCTGCTGAATTTAATTTGAAAGGTTTTAATTTTAATTTGGCAGATAAATCATAAAGAAATTTTTCTGCATATTTATTTTCCGTTTCAATAGCAGCATAACAATTTTCTACTTTCACATTCCTTTTAGTAGGGAAAGTCTGCATTATATGAAAAGATGCAATAAAAGCTCCTTTTTTTTCTAACGCCTTTAATTTTGAAATATCCTCAGCCCCGGAAAGATGAATAAATAAAGAATCCCGGATGTTTATCTGAAGACGAGCTATTTTATCAGCAGTTATTTTAATTTGGTTATCCGGAACTGAAAGAAGGACAACTTTGGCTTTAGAGTCTAGATCAGATAAGTTATTAGAATAATTTTTAATAGAATATTTTTTAGCAAGATTTTCTGCCGATTTAAGATTATTACTAATAATTAATTTTATTCTGTAACCATTTTTTGTAAGAGCATAAACCAAAGAATAAGCAATTTTACCTGCACCAACTACAGCTATATTAGATTTTTTGGTAATCATTTGTTAAAATACAGCAGCAGAAAGATAACCAACTACACCGCTATAATCCCCTGTTATATCCCCGGAATTACTACGATTCAACACAACACTATTTTTTTTATTCATAATGGAAGCGGCTTTCATCATAACAACTATCGGCCCGCCGCCACAGGCTTCACAATTCTTAAGCTTCAAATCATTTTGAAGCTTCTCATAATTAAAATCATTAATATCTTTTTCAATAACTGAATCCAATTGATCGGATTCATGTTTTGTATAATAATGCGACAAATCCGAACTTGCAACAATTAAAGTCTTATCATCAGCTGTCTGGCTAATTCTTATTGCGAGTTCATTTATAAACATATCACCCTGATCCCCCATAACGACGGGAATTATTTTAAAATCATTTAACATTTTTTGAAGGAAAGGAATTTGAACTTCAATAGCGTGCTCATCTTTATGCCCTTCAATTCCTTTATAAATAATTCTATTTCCATCAACCATTTTATCTCCAAATTCTTTATCAATTTCAACAGCACCGAGCGGTGTTTCGTATCCATCTCCTTCATAGATACAAATTCCTGGGAAATATTCCCTATGACTTGGTGATATAATTACTACTTTATTAAATTCTTTCCCTCTTAAAAGGTTGTATGCAAAAGCTGCTGTTCTACCCGAATAAATATATCCCGCATGTGGTGATAAAATTCCCGTTATATAAGGCAAATCTATTACCGGTTTTGATATGGAAAGTAAAGTTTCAATTTCTTTTGAAAGTTTCACGGGGTCTGAGGGATAAAAATATCCTGCAACTGCAGCTTTTCTTAGTTTATTCATTTTCATTTCTAATAATTTGTTCTTCGGAAAAAATTTGGGCATCAAAAGCTTTTAGGTTTAAAGTTTTATTTTTCCAAAGCTGCGAATATAAGCCGGCTTTTTCGCAAAGGATAGAGAGAAATTCTTCTAAACCTAAATTATTTTCAGTAGCTACCTGGGGAAGCAGAACTGATTTATGAGAACCTTCTTCCAACAGCAAACCATGAACGCCTAGTTTAATCTCATCATAACTATTGATTGGAAGCGGGATTGATAAAATCGATATTTCGATATCTATTTTTTCCAATTCCCCGGATGTGAGAGGAATAAATCGAGGATCATTAAAAGCCGATTGTTTGGCTGCATCACGGACTGTTTCAAATAGAGGGAGTTTACTGAAAATATAACCTATGCACCCTCTTAGATCATTCTTGATCCTTAAAGTAACAAATACTCCGTAATTTTGCTTCAAATTAGGGAATTGGGTGTAATCTAATGTAGGTGGGAAACTTTCATTAAAAACAGCTTTAATTGATTCTCTTGCAGCAGATAATAAAATAACCTTATCTTCTTCGGTTAATTCCATTTGGCTTTTAAATCATATTTTACAAACATCAAAATGAATATACACTTAATTTAGTTTTTTCTTTAATAATAAACACTAACTCATTTTTAATAAAAAATGATTCAGGCACAAAAAATTTCGTTTCCCTATCAAGAATTTCTTCTAAAATAACTTTTTTTGATTCAATTTTAACGATTCTAAATATATTTCTTAAATTTCCGTTGTTCAGGACTTCATGAAAATTAAATAAAAGTAAATCATTCAGATCAATATATTCTATGTTACCGGTTACAACTTTTTCGGTTTTCAATTCCTTCACAACATCAATAAATGGAAAACTGGAAGAAGAATCAATCGTTTTGGGAAATAAATATCTTTCAAAATTTTTTTTATTTAGCTCATCCTCTCTTAAAGAATTTATATTTGGGGAATCATTTCCAAGATCTTCCAGTTTATCCCCCGTTGTATAATCAAGAGCTAAAAATTCTCTTCCTTCAAATTTGCTTTTATAGACATAGATTTTATCATCTTTAATAAACAAAAAATTATAATTATCAATTGACCAGATTATTTTTTTTGAACTTATATCAAAAGCTATTATCCCGGTATGGATCGGCAAACCCGGTTTTAAAAATTTATGGAAAAAAATGATATCTTTATAGACAGTTTCAATTCCTACCCAAAATTTATCCGTGAGTTGAAAGTTCTTAAAAATTATTTCACCATTATTGATTTCAAGACAATTAAAAAAAACTTCTTTGGAATTTGTGTCTCTGTCTTCAATTATCATTTTATTTGAATCGGTAGGGATTAAACGCCATATTTGCCGGTTATTTGTAAAACTATATTTTTTCTTAATTTTTGACAAAATTACAAACCTGGTTCAATTTTAAATTTATTCTCAAAAATAATATTAAAATAGAGAGAAACTTTAGAAGATATAAAATCTATATGTAAAAATAATGAAAGAAAAATATATTAGTTAGATATAATAGCAACCTGTAGTATTTATTTGAAGGGATCCTTTTTCAGCTATGTAAATGATTATTATGCTCCTAAACAATATTTTTCATCATATTCTTTTATTTGAGCAGCATCATCTTCAGAGTTTTTCTAAAATTATTTTTTCCATCGGTGCTTTTTGCTGTTAGGGTGCAAAAATAAATTCCCGATGCTTCATTGATAGCTCGCCAAATAATATCATGATTTCCAGCTTCCTTAACTCCCTGTTCGATTTCTTTTATTCTTTCCCCTAAAGTATTATATATAGACACCTTGACATTACTTTCATACGGTAAAGCATATTTAATATTTGTGGAAGGATTAAAAGGATTTGGATAATTTTGATATAAAATAAAATCTTTAGGAGTCAGATCTACTTTTATTTTTATTTCGTCCGAATAAGTTATTTTGCCGTCAAAATTAATTTGTTTTAATCTATAACTTACTATGCCATCCAAAGTCTGATAATTAAAGTTATCTGTATATTTATATGAAAAAGGGTTCGTCGAAGTACCATTGCCGTTAACAAAACCTAGTGCCTCCCAGCCTGAGCTTTGTGGAATTTTCCTTTCCACTTCAAATCCTTTATTATTTAATTCAGTCGCCGTTTTCCATTTTAACTCAACTGATTTATTAATAACTTCACCTTTAAATGATGATAATTCGACAGGCAAAACTTTTGAGATATATGAGACTGTCAAATTTAACCTGTACATATCGTTCGGATCATTTATTGTAATACTATCTGGACCAGGAAAGAAAACAGTATCAATAATTTCTCCAGTAATAATATCCTGAACCCTTAACTTAGTAGTAGCAGGTAAATTCCAATGGACAATTATTTTGTTAGCATTTCCCTTTTGATATTGAAGCTGATATGTATAAACATAATTGTCAATCATTGAGCCATATCTATAATCTCTCAAGGTATAAATTTGACTATTCGGAACATTTAGCCAAGCGCTAAAGGTATCGCTCGATGGTTGGGAGAATTGTACTTCACCAAGGCATGAATCCAGTCCATCGCATGCCGCTGAATCTATCCCCACAAATAAAGTATCCGAGTGCCCCGCTTCGTCTGCAATTCTTAGCGGTATATTAACCAAGGGATTGGATTTTTTTTCAGAACTTATTGTCCCTAATGTATCCGAATCCCCATAAATTTGGGCTTCCCATATCGTAGCCCATTCATTTTGATTATTGCTTATAATTAATAACTTGACATATCTTACATCTTGATTTTCAAAATTATCAATAGTCCATTCTTCCGTAGCGGATGATGCGTTAGAAATAACTTCTTTCCAGTTCGTTGTATCATCAGACATAAATATTGAATATTCGAAAATTCTTTCTTTATTCCAGTTATTAAATTCAAACTTCGTACTTGATATTCTACGTTCGGCTCCAAGATCAAATATTAAATAAGATGGCATAGTGGAAGTCCATGCTTCATTCCATTCACTATTTAACAATCCTTTTCCATCTGTTAAATAGTCAGTTGAACCTTGAGTAGTCGAGGAAGCAATAATATTTGAAATCTTAAGCTGGCCAAAATTTTCTTCCGAATGATTACTTGAATCGGTAATCTCTTCAAAATTTTCTCCGGTTAAAATAGTATTAAATCTTACGATTAAAGCACCATTTAAATTCAGGCGGTAAATTATTAAACACTCCTGCAGTAGTTAAACTAAATCTCCCTATTCTGACAAAACTGGATGGTATATATTCACTTCCCGGTAGAGAAGCAAAAGTCAACTTTAACTCTCCATCTGAATTATTGATTCCAATCCCAACTTCGGGATGAATATCTTTCAGTTGTGAAGAACCATCAATGTATGAAAAAGATAAAGTTGAACTATTTGATATTGCATTATTAAACGAGAAAGCACATTGATAAGAAGTTAATTCGAATGGAATCGTTTGAGCTTTTATATAGACATCAAACTCTAAAGTGTTGCTGTTTACCTTAGCTATATTAGATATTTCAATAAAATAATCTGAATTTGAATAACTTGTATCAAAACAAATTAATACACCAATGCATAAAATTGTAACTTTTAACATTAGCCTCTAACCTTATAATCACCTTGACAAATAAAAAGCAAAAAAAATGCCGGTAATCTTTAGGCTAAAACGAATAGATTATGAATTTTATAAATTTGGAAAATTCTGTTTACAAGTAGATTTTACCGATTTAAAGTTCTTGTTCTTATTGTGGATTAACTATTAATAATACCGCAGAGTGAGTATTATTAATGTTAATTATTAATCATTTAAAGACAGAATGGTTTAATTATGAACATTATTTTAGCTCATTTAAAATTTTCGAATAGTATTTTTATGTGGTTACCTGGATTTAACTAACTTACCATTATGCCTGATGGAATAGTGTTCTTCTTCTTCGTTTAAGTTAATTATGAACCTACTGATTAGGTTTTGCAAATTGTCCGTAAGTTTGTTTAAATCTTCTGCAGATTTTGCAACTTGCTGAATACCTGAAGTACTTTCATTTGTAACATTACTAATTGCTTCAATGTTTTTACTAATTTGTTCAGCAGCGGAAGATTGTTCCTCGCTTGCACCAGCTACCTGGTTTACATCATCAACTACCTTGTTAGATGCGCTTATTATACCTCTTAATGATTCACCGGCTTTATTGGCTAACTCTCTGCCCTTTTTTACTTCTTCTGTTCCTTTTTCGATTGATTCAACCGCACCTTTTGTATCTCTTTGAATCTGTTTTATCATTCCGGCAATTTCCTTTGTTGCTTTTGTAGTTCTTTCTGCAAGTTTTCTTACTTCATCTGCCACTACAGCAAAACCTCTTCCCATTTCACCTGCTCTAGCAGCTTCAATAGCGGCATTTAAAGCCAAGAGATTGGTTTGATCGGCTATGTCATCAATAACTTGAATTATTTCACCTATTTGATCACTGCTTTTACCAAGTTGTTTAACAGTTTCAGAAGCCTTTGAGACAACATCTGCGATTCTTTTCATTCCCTCTACTGTTTCTTCAACAACTTTTCCGCCTTCTCCCGCAATTTCACCCGCTCTTTTTGCATTTTGTGAAGCGGTACCTGCATTTTGTGTGGTTTCAAGTATAGTTTTTGCCATTTCTTCTATAGCAGCAGCAACCTCAGTAGTTTGTGATGATTGTTCCTGGGTTCCTGCAGCCATTTCTTCAATACTTGAGGATATTTCATTAGACGAATTGGTAGTTAGCTGAACAGCAGATGCAAAATCTCTAACAGCATTGCTGAATGAATCAGCCAAACTATTTATATTATTTTTAATAACTGAATAATCACCGGGATAGTCACCTCTCATTCTTGCAGTTAAATTACCCTGGGCTAAAAGTTCCAAAATTTTACTTGATTCATTAATAGGTTTTACAACCGCCACGAAAGTATTATTCAATCCTTGTATAAGTTCCTGGTATCCGCCTCTAAATTTCCCCGAATCTCCTCTAACATTAAGTTTTCCGCTTGTTGCTGCATCCACTAAGAGTTTTGATTCGTCAATCATTTCCCTAATAGTAGAAGTTAATTTATTAATAGCAGGAGTGATTTCATCTTTATCATCTTTTTGAATAAGTTCTAAATCAAATTCTCCTTCAGATATTTTTTTTATATTATTTACAATTGTTTTCTGTAAATCATCAGCAAACTGGTTAATAGCTAAAGCTATCTTTCCAAATTCATCTTCAGTAATAATATTAATCCTTTGTCCGAAATGACCTATCCCCAATTCTTTTACTTTTAATATAATTTCTTTGAGAGGTTTGCCTATAAGGCTTGAAATAATAATAGCAAGAATTATAGAAAATATAATATTAATTATCAAAATATAAAGCACTTGCAATAAGGTTGCATTCACCCAAATTGCATTTACAATACATGACAAAATTGCTGTTATACTGATAATGATGATTAACTTTGTTTTGATGTTTAATTTTTCTAAAAATTTCATAATAAAAGCTCTCTTTTAATGGTTTTATTTAAAGCATTTTAATTCACATGCATTACTCATCGATTTTTATTCAACTTTAAATTCAAAAAAGATTAATACAGATCCGAAATCACCATAAATCATTCTATTACTGTATATTATCGAATAAAAATCAATTTTTGTTTAGTAATTTTCCTGAAAAATTTTTACGAATGTGTTAATGGTTGTTCATGAATGAAAGGAAGATATAAATAGTCCAATTTTTATGAAACACTCACTTTTACTGGCTATTTATTTTATTAAGCAACAATTATTCGTATTAAAAAGTTTTAGGAGATTTAGATTAAAACTTTCTTGTTCAGAGAATTTCCTACTATCTTATCTTTATATTTTTTATCCGTGCCTTCAATATGATTAATTAACCAATTCTTTAAAAAGTTCATTGTATCCATGGTAATAAGCGATTTACCCTCCTTATAATCCTTCTGCAATTTAAGTACCTGGTCCGTTAACTTTTCATGTTCAGATTTATGTTCTTTAAATTCCGGGTAGTTAAATTTCAACATGATTTGTTCTTCTGTTCTAAAATGTTCTTTTGTATACCAAATCAATTCATCAAATATTGTCTGCATTATCTCATTGCCACGCGCCACTTTCATTGCAGTATGAAGTTCATTAATAATTGCAATTAATTTTTTGTGCTGGGAATCAAGTAAAAAATTGTTTACACTATATTTATCTGACCATTTTATCAATTCCATTTTTATTTCCTATTGGTTAATAATGATCTATTAAGAAATTTCATAAATAATTAATTCCCGTGGTTTAGTAAAATCAGGAACAAATATTTTAACTATATTATCGTTAAAATAGAATATTTATTTAGTTATAAAAAATGTTTCAATTTTTTAGAATTTTTATCCGAGAAAAAACTTAGGACAGTTTATTCTTATATTTTTTGTCTGTTCCTTCTATATGATTTATAAGCCAACTTTCTAAAAAATTCATTAAATCCATTGAAATAAGCGCTTCATTTTTCAGAAAGCGGCTTTGAGAATCTATGACTTTATTTGTTAATTTTTCATGCTCTACTTTATGTCCTTTAAGGCCGGGAAAATTTGCACTCATCATCATTCGTTCTTCTGTTCTAAAATGTTCGTTTGTATATAAGACCAAATCATCAAGGATTATTTCCATAATATTTTTAGCTCTTCCTTCTTTCATTGAAGAATGAAGTCTATTAATAATGGAAATCGATTTTTTATGCTGCGCATCTAATAAAAAATTATTTACACTATATTTATCTGACCAGGATATCATTTCCATTTTAATCCTTAATGTTTATGGGTTATAATAAACTATTCATTTAGAAATCGATATATTATTATCGTTATAAACAGTTTAATAATTAGACAAAATGTAAGGAAAACAAAGGTCAAATGAGATTCTGTAAATGAAATTAATTACCCTTTTTTTCTTATAACTTACACGAAAATTATTTGTGAAATAGTGATAATAATATCTTTACATTGGTATAATTTTTTAATTGATTAGTAATTTCTTAATTCATGCGGAAGAGACAAGGCTATCGGTTTAAATACCTTATCAATTTTCTGATCGATTTTCTTTTCTTTTATTAATTTAATAGGATTACTTTACATCCTTTTTGTTGAGCTACAGTTTCTCTTATAATGTTGATTTTTTCTTATGATGTATTGGTACCTTGAAGGAAACGGCAATTTTTGCCCAATGCTTCAATTTGACTGTACCCTGTTATTTTTTCAAATGCAGGATTACAATAAACAATTGGATTATCAGGTAATTTTGGATTAGTAATTACGATACTATTCATCGTCGCATTTAAAGCTCTTTCTCTAATATTAATCTTTTCTTCAACAATTTTCTGATTAGTAATATCGTTAAGTGTACCGCTAGTCCCGATAATTTTGCCCACTTTATCAAACCGGGGCTGAACTGTGATGCGCACCCACCTGTAATCTCCATTTTTAGTTTTATACCGCGCCTCATGAGTTGTTATTTCATCTTTAGATTTTAGGAGCACATGAATTATTTTTTTGCTTATTGCTCTGTCTTCCGGTTGAATAAAACTGAAAGAATTTTTGTTTAAACATTCTTCTATTTTATATCCTGTTAAATCCTCCCAAACATTTGATAAAAATTTCCAATTCCCCTTGGCATCTGTTTCAAAAATAACCTCTTTCACACTTTCAATCACTGATTGATATTTCTTTCTACTTTCAAGCAATGCATCTTCGACTTTTTTTCGTTCTGTAATTTCATTTTCCAAAAGTCCAAGCTGAATTTTGTACCTATTATTTAATTCTTTCAAATAACCGGAAGCTCCTCCAATAAAAAATGTTCCTAATACCTCTGGAATATTTTGATACAAACTAGATATTGCAGGGTGACCGGTAATATGGAGAAATAGGACATTAATTGGGACTAGAATAAAAGCTGAAAATAAACCTGCTCTAATTCATGAAAGAAATGATGAAAATATTATTGGTATAAGGACAAGTACAGAAATGTTTTCGCCTGTGTATGGAATAAGAATGAAAAACAGAAATGCATATAGGATATATGAAAGAGAAACATAAACAATCTTTGAAGGTATTTTTTTGCTCATCAAATATCACTATTTCATCTAAAACACATAGATTCGATATGATTAAAAATCATATTTATCCGGTTAAAAAGAATATTAATTCTAAACAGTAACACTCTGTTTTAAATAGTCATTTATTATCTCGGTGGTCTCAGAGACAGCCTTTTTTATATTTTTGATTCTCAAATCCAAATTGACTATATCATTATGCTTGCATGATATTTCAATTGCCAGAGCCTCATCGCCAATTCTTGTTGCTCCTACAGAATAACTTGCACCTTTAACGGTATGAGCTTCCTTAGTTAGTTTCTGGAAATCCTTTTGGTAAAATGAGGCTTCCAATTTCTGTGTTCTTTTTTCAACATCTTCAATGTAAGTTGATAAAATATCTTTCTGAAAGGCAGTATCTCCCATACTTATTTTATCAAGATGTTCAAAATCAAAAATTTTGGTTTCCATTTTTTTATTCTCCTTTAATAAAACTTTATCTTCCTTTATACCAAGAAGTCTATCAATAGCTCCAATCAACTTGTTTGCAATTATAGGCTTAGTTATATAATCATTCATTCCCATTGAGAGGCATTTTTCTTTATCCCCGGCTAAGGCATGGGCAGTAATAGCAATTATAGGAATGTCTTTTTTTTCATTTTTTAATTTTCTTATTTCAGAAGAAGCGGTTAAACCATCCATTTCCGGCATCTGTATATCCATTAATACCAAAGAATATGAATCATTTTTTACCGCATTTACTGCCTTCAGGCCATTATCTACAGCTTCTACATAATATCCGGCATTATTTAGTAGCTTAATAGCCACTTTCTGATTTATTATATTATCTTCGGCAAGCAACAGTTTTTGTTTAGAGCGTTTGACTTTTAATTCATCATCTTCCAATTCGTTCGGATTTATTTCATTTTTTATTTGCATTTTTTCGGATCCTAGGTTATAAACTCGATCAAAACTTGTACTCACATTAAAACCTGTTATTTTATCCTGGGCTTTTAAGTTTAAAGTAAATTTAAAGGTGCTTCCCTTTCCTTCCTCACTTTCTAAGTTTATATCTCCACCCATCATGTTGATATATTCTTTACAAATAACTAAACCTAAACCCGTGCCTCCATATTTTCGGGTATAAGAGCTATCTACTTGTGAAAATGGTTTAAATAAAGTTATTTGTTTGTCTTTTGGAATACCAACACCAGAATCCTGTATATAAGAATAGATTTTCATTTTTTTGCCTTCGCATTTTTGAGTTTCCACATGAATGACAATTTCACCTTTATCAGTAAACTTAATTGCATTACTTATAAGATTAATATAAATCTGTCTAATTTTTGTTGGATCTCCAATCAAATCAAAAGAAGAATTTATTTGGATATCCTTTAAAATTCTCAAACCCTTTTCTTTTATTTTAATCGACAACAAGGAAATAGCATTATCAATTATATTATTTAGACTAAAACTCTTTTCTTCAAGTTCAATTTTACCTGATTCTATTTTTGATAAATCAAGAATATCATTAATTATTTCTAAAAGAGATTCCGCAGATTGTTTTGCACTGAAAACAAATTGGTTCATTTCATCTTTACTTTGATAAGCTCCCTGCTCCACTAAGGTTAAATAGCCAATAATTCCATTCATTGGTGTTCGTATTTCATGGCTCATATTTGCTAAAAATTGACTTTTTATTTCATTAGCCCTGATAGCTTCTTGCGCCAATTTATCCAATTTCGCTTTCTCATCTCTTAATTCTTTCTCAACTTCTACTCTTTTCTTTTCTGCAATAACCTGGTTAGAAATATCCTGTATATTGCCCTCAAAATAAATCTGGCTATCTACTCCATCTACAGCCAGTCTATCATTCAGCTTAACAATAACGTCCGAACCATCTTTTCGTTTTAATACAAGTCTGTAATTTCTAATCTCTCCGTTTTCTTTGAGCTTTTTTAATATAATATCTCTTTCTTCAGTGTATTTAAATACATCATTTTTAATATCCAGATTCATCAACTCTTCTTTAGTTTCATAGCCAAGAAGCTTAATAAGTGCAGGATTTACCGTGATGAATTTTCCCTCGATTGTTGATTGGAAAATCCCTTCGAAAGAATTATCAAATATAGATCGGAATTTTTTTTCAGATTTTTCGATATTGAAAGATTTTTCCGCTAACTGCAATCGAAGTCTATAATTAACTGCACTTCCGATAACAGACATAATACTTAAAAAAATCACAAATAGTACTGATTCATACATATTTGGCAGGAAATAGATCGAATGGTCATTTAATAGTATTGCAAAAGCAAAAACAAGATTATAATATATTGCAACTAAAATCTGATTTTTTATCTCCCAGCTTAAAAATAATGCAGAAGTAAAAATCATTAAGCCGACAATTTGCGAATTTATAACTAGAGTCTTCGGCATCAAATAGATCATATATGCCGAAGATGCTATTATAACTAGTAAAAGGACATGAACCAAAAATATGCTTTTTTTATTACCAATATGGGTGTATGTCAGAATTAAAATTATAAAAGCAATTAACGTAGATAGTAAACGAGTTATATAAATATTTAAGGAATATGCAGCCAGATATTTTACTTCAAATACCATTGCAAAGAGACCTGAAATAGCAATCAAGAATGATATTATCTTAAGCGGGGTTGTCAAAAAATCGTTTGTCTCTCGTTTTAAGTATTCAATTTTACTGGTTGAGAAAGGAAACTTAAGCGGATTAAAAATATCTAAAGCATATTTATATTTACCAAGCATTCTTATTTATTTGATTCTATTTTTATTATATCTTCAAATTTTCTCACTTTTGGCACAAGAATTATACCAATATATAGATTTTCCCCCAATAATTTTATTCTAGCATAAAAGCATTTTTTTCAATGGATTTCATTATATTTTCAGCTAAATTTTTAAGTTACAAATGATAGAAATTTTACATCATATAGACATCGAAATACTTTATTTTTTTAATCATTCGCTATCTACACCAATATTAGATAAATTCTTTTCTGTCATTACAAATGTGAATAATTGGTTCATTGCTTACACAATACTTCTTTTTATAAGTTTTTTAAAAGGTGGATTAAAAGGAAAAATTGCGGTTCTGGGAGTAATATTGTTAATAATTTTTACTGATCAGGTTAGTTATAAGATTTTAAAGGAAATTTTTCATAGACCAAGACCCTGCATTGCTTTAACAGATATTATTACTCCTTTAGGATGTAATGGTACCTGGTCATTTCCTTCAAATCACGCTGTTAATAATTTTGCAGCAGCAACTTTTTACTACATTTTATTTCCCAAGTTAAAATGGGCATTATTTATTAGTGCTTCTTTAGTCTCAATATCAAGAGTCTATCTAGGATTACACTATCCATCGGATATTTTAGGTGGAGCAGTTATTGGAACTGTAATCGGGTATTTTTTTTCATTAGCTGCAGTTAAAACCGTTTCGCTAATTAATCAGCAAAAGATAAAATCAAATAAATTTAAAAAATCTATGATAACAAATAAAAACAAGAAAATTTCAATCAGGGAGTCCAGCATAGATGATATACCATTAATATTAAATTTCATCAAAGAATTGGCCGAGTACGAAAAATTGTCGCATGAAGTATCTGTTACAGAGAAGATTCTAAAGGATTCTCTTTTTGGAAGAAACAAATATGCGGAAGTTTTTATTGCTGAATATGATGGAGAACCCGCCGGTCAAGTTTTATTTTTTCATAACTTTTCAACTTTTAAGGGAAAGCCTGGTATTTATATTGAAGATCTCTACGTAAGACCGCAGTATAGAGGGAAAGGGATTGGTAAAGCATTACTTAATTATATAAATGAACTTGCAATAAATAGAAATTGCGGCAGAGTAGAATGGGTAGTATTAAATTGGAATAAACCGGCAATAAATTTTTACGAAAAGATAGGCGCCGAACCTATGAATGACTGGACTACATACCGTATCTCAGAGGATAAATTTTAATTGTACATTAATTTTTTGTTTTTCTAATTATTATTATAAAAAAAATATTAATATTTTAATTGCTTAGTTGTGAAAATGTTAGATAAAAAGACTAAATATTATTCCGGTTATTTTTTAAAAGATATTTACGATTTTAGTTCCATCTTTTCTTTAAAATTACTTTTGGTTATTCTTCAATTAGAATTGAAAAAGATTTATGAAAGGAAAAAATGATACAAACAAATAACAGAAGAGTGGTAGTTACAGGAATGGGAGCAGTTACACCGCTTGGGCTTTCAGTTGAAGAATTCTGGAATTCAATGATGGAAAGTAAAAGCGGGAGTGATTTTATTACACATTTTGATACTTCCAGAGTGGAAACCAAATTTGCATGTGAATTAAAAGGTTTTGATCCTTTAAATTATATAGATAAAAAAAATGCGAGAAGATTGGATTTATTTAGCCAGTATGCCCTTGCAGCTGCAAAAATGGCTATTGAAGATTCAGGATTAAATCCAGAAAAAATGTCTGTCGAAGAAAAAGAGACAACCGGAGTAATTTTCGGAAGTGGTATAGGTGGATTTAATACATTCTATAAACAGGCAATCACAAATTTTTCTGAAGGACCTAATCGTGTTTCTCCTTTTTTTATTCCTATGATGATACCGAATATAGCATGTGGCTTAATTGCAATGGAATATGGTTTTAAAGGACCAAATTATTGTATAGTTACAGCTTGCGCCACTGCAAATAACAATATAATAGATTCTTATTTATTAATAAAAAACGGCCTCACAAACAGGGTATTATCTGGTGGAAGTGAAGCAGGAATTCTTGAAATTGGAATTGCAGGCTTTAATTCTTCCAAAGCTTTATCAACAAGAAATGATGAACCTAAAACAGCCAGCCGTCCGTTTGATTCAACAAGAGATGGATTTGTAATGGGCGAAGGCAGCGGAGTTTTAGTTCTTGAAGAACTTAACACTGCAAAAAAACGTGGTGCAAAAATTTATGCTGAACTTATTGGTATTGGTGTTTCAGCTGATGCACACCATATTACAGCTCCCGATCCGGAAGGAAGAGGGGCAATCATGGCTATGCAAATGGCATTAAAAACCGCTGAAATTCAACCTAACTACATAGACTACATCAATATGCATGGAACAGCGACACCTTTAGGAGATATTGCAGAAACAAAAGCCATAAAAAAAGTTTTTGGGGAACATGCTTATAAAATGAACGTTTCTTCAACTAAAAGTATGACTGGTCATTTGCTGGGCGCGACAGGCGCTGTTGAAGCAATTGCTTCAATCTTGGCTTCTATCTATGATCTGGTTCCACCTACAATTAATTTTAAAAATCCAGATCCTGAATGTGATTTAAATTATACTTTTAATAAACCACAAAAACGTAAGATTGACTTTGCTTTAAGTAATGCTTTTGGATTTGGAGGTCATAATACATCAGTGATCTTCAGGAAATTTCTAGATTAATAAGTGCGATAAATCACAATTCTACGAATATTTTTCGTACTATCAACTTGTATATTCTTACTTGTTTCCAATAAAAGTCTCTCTTTTCTAATTAATTACAATATGTGCTATATGGCACAATAATTGGAATTGCTAACACTGAGGGATGTGTTATGGGAAAGGTTTAATTCTAAATTATCGTGGAATATATCGACCTTCCTAACATTTAAAACTTAAACTATTAATAGACCTATTAAGTGGTTAGTGCGTAGGTAATTTCTATTTTACCTGCCAATTGGCAGGTATAGATATTGTGAAATACTATATAATTAAACTATGGATACTGATGTATAAATACTTTTTCTTCATTTGTCTTTTTTTGACTTTAATATTTTTTAATACTTCTCTTTCCCAGCCTCAATATACAATGCGTGTTACGAACGGCCAATTGATTGATAATTATACCTATCAATTTGATGTAATAATAAGTTCCCAAAGCTATTTTGAAGTTACTTCATATCAGTGTGTTTTTTCTTTTTATTGCAATGATTTAGAAAATGACAATTATTCATTTTCTTTTGTAGATGGTTCATCACAATTACTAAATAAACCAACACTTGGACATTCAGCAAATGTATTGAATAATAAAGTGGAATTAACTTTTGCCTCACAAGCTTTGAGTGATTTGATTGGAAATAATCCTCTCAAAGTTGGCACTTTCAGGGTGAAAAGAGAAAAGAACGAATTTAATTCCAGCATATTTATAAATTGGAATTTTGCAGGAAATAATAGTACGATTTTAACCGGACATCTTTTTGCCGACATAACAAATCCATCGGATTTTATAAGTGATTTTACATTAACTAATATTAAAGATATTAAATCCCAAACCCCTAACGATTATCTTTTAGAACAAAATTATCCTAATCCATTTAACCCATCAACTCAGATTAAATTTTATTTGAAACAAAGTGGTAAAGTAAAAATTGATGTATTTAATATGATTGGCCAAAAAATTACCGAGCTGATAAACAGAGAATTACCATCAGGTTTTCATGAAGTTGAATTTAATGCTTCAGGTTTAGCTAGCGGAATTTATATTTATAGATTGAAAGCTGGAAATAATTTTACATCTGTAAAAAAGATGATTTTAGAGAAATAATTATATTACCTACTTTTTTCAAAAACGGAATCTGGAATACCCTGGTTAACTTTATAATTTGAATAATTTATATATACTTTTCCTGCAGTGCTTTTCATACTCTGCTTAATGTCTGTATTTTTATCATCCATATTCCCATACATACCTCTAGGTATATTGGTTCTATCAATATTGAATGTAAATATCATAGAACTTGGAAGCGGGTAATCATCAACCGGATTATTGTAATTTAATTCTAAAGAGAAGGTCCCGTTTACTTTTGTTGTAGACTCAATCTTTATAATATAATCATTTGACTGATCAATCCACAAAGTGGATAATATTATATTACCTTTTTCATTAAGTGGAATTACTTTTATTACTGAAGTTCTAATTCGATTTATTGTATCTTCTTTTTCATAAATTGCAGTATAATTTCCTTTTAGTAAGGCCATTGGAGAAAAATTTATTCCTTCTTTAGGAAGTAAAGCAAAATTTTCCGATTCAAAATGAATTTTATCGGGCTGTTTAAAATATATTTTTGCTTCTGATACAGGTGCTTTAAGAAAATCAATATCGACTTTAATTCTAACATTAACTTCATAATCTTTTATCTTGCTAAATTTTTCTTTTACTTCATTTAAAATAACATCAGGGTTTTTTGATTGACTAAAAAAATTTAATGCTAAAAAGAAAACAAATAAAAATATTTTTTTCATTTAAGAGCCATTTGATATGAAAGTTTACTCCTAAAACCAAAATTTACGATAGTATATCTTTTCTTTTGAAAATGACTGCTGCAGCACCAAAAAAAACAAGGACATGAGTCAATAGAATTAAGCAAGATTTAATTATTTCCTGATAATTTAAATTATCATCAAAAAACAATCTCCAAGAAGCCATATAAGTTGTAAATAAATAAGGTTTTATTGTTTGAAAAATGTTAATTTCAATTGCTGAAATAACGATAAAAATAATTATTACCGCCATCGTACTTATTATTGGTCCAATAGCATTTTCAACAAGTGATGAAAAGAGAAAAGCTAAGGCAGTAACTACCGACATACTTAAAGCAGCAAATAAGAATGCTAATATAAACCTCCAAAAAACATCACTTTTTGCAAATATTATTATTTGAGTGCTTTTAAGTACAATAAGTTCCCCGGTACCAAAAATTAGTATTCCTAGTCCTAAACTAATTAAGGCAAGCCAAAAGATTAAAGAATATGTATAGAGTAATCCGGCAGCAAACTTTGACGTTACCAACTTAATCCTGGATACTGGCCTTGTTATAAGAATTCTATAGGTCCCTGCTGTTGCCTCTCCGGCTAATAAATCTCCGGCAACAAGCGCGACTAAGAATGGTATATGAACATATAAGCTGCCTAAAATTAAATAAGTTATTAAATAACCATTTAAAAGATTTCCTACAAAAATAAAAGACTGCTGAAGGTTCCTGGTCATAAAATCTAGAGACTTTTCTCCTTCTATCAGCATCGCAATCTGAATTACCGGAATAAGGACCGCAATAGCGAGAAACCCGATATATGTTCTCCACTTTTTAAAAATTTTATATAACTCAATTCTGATTAATTTGATCAACTCCCCTCCTGCTCAGTAATTTGAAGAAAATATTCTTCAAGCGATTTTTTAGGTACTACGGCACTTACCATAATATTATTTTCAACCAGGTATTTATTCAAGGGAGCAATTTCATGCGGGTTTAAAGAGAATATCATTTTACTATTTGCAACGGCATTTAATTTATCCGTCCATCTGCTTATCTGAATTTTACTCTTTGCAAGTTCAACGTTATCAACTTCAAAAGTAACATCCAGATCGTTTGCATTTAATAAATCCTCAACTTTTCCTTCAATTTTTGTTGAACCTTTGTTGATAATAATCATCCGGTTTGCAACTAGTTCAACTTCATAAAGAATATGAGATGAAAGAAAAATAGTTTTCTGTTTTTCTTTACTAAGATTTATTATCAAATCTCTAATTTCTTTCATACCTTGAGGATCCAGTCCAGTTGTGGGTTCATCTAAAATAATTAGATCAGGATTATGGAGCAATGCTTGAGCAATACCAAGCCTTTGTTTCATTCCATGTGAAAAGGTTTTTACTTTGCTTTTATATCTTTTTTCAAGCCCGACTAACTCCAGCAATTCCATAATTCTTTTACGGGAAACATCTGTTTCAGATAATTTTCCCAGAATTTCTAAATTCTTATAAGCTGTTAAGAATGAATAAAAATCCGGTTTTTCGACTATAGCCCCTATTTTTTTCAATATTTCGAGTCTTTTTTCTTTTAATGATTTACCGAATATTTTTATATCCCCGTTTGTCGGATTAATTAAGGAAAGAAGCATTCTTATGGTTGTGCTTTTACCGGCGCCATTTGGGCCTAAAAATCCGAATACATCTCCTCTAAATACATTTAAGCTAAGATTATCAACTGCTTTTAATTCTTTAAATGATTTAGTTAGGTTTTTTATTTCAATAATGTTTTCTTCAGGCAACTTTATCTATTTTGAATAATAAAAAATAACACGACGAAAC
Organism: uncultured Ignavibacteria bacterium; assembly: GCA_963739895.1. Lineage (GTDB taxonomy): Bacteria > Bacteroidota > Ignavibacteria > Ignavibacteriales > Ignavibacteriaceae > CAVQBP01. The sequence goes on from CAVUCR010000025.1 coordinate 24,269, forward strand.
TTTCTAAAATTATATTTAAGAAAAAAATAATTTTACATAAATGGTAAAACTGAAAAGATTAGATAGAATTTCAAAAATTTGTTTAAACCCTTTAAAAATAAAGAAATTAGAGTCAATTTTTTCTATTTACAAAAAAAATTTTTATTTATTTGATCAGACTCTTTTTTTTCAACTAATTTTTTTTTAGTTTGAATTCCAATCTTTACAGTTAAAAATTCTGTTTTGGATTCGAAAATTTGAAATTACCTCACACAACTTTTTGAATTAAATCTTATAAGTTTAGTGATAGAAAATTGCGGTTTTTTGTTTAGTTAACTTAAAAGATTAGGTAATTTTGAGAAAATGCTTAATATTCTTTCGTGATGAAGTCCGAGGGTCAAAAATTGGGATATAAAATACCGAAACTTTAAAACAAAAATTGTAGTATAATTAGTAATCAAAATTAATTAAACAAATATATAATGAAAATGTTATTAGAGGAGAGACTATGCAAATAAAAAGGCTGTTTACGGAAGCTGGTAAAGATCCTCTATCTTCAATAGAATTTACGAGACGTACATCAGAGATTAAAAACCCTGACGGCTCAATTGTATTCAAGATGGATGATGTTTATGTCCCGGCTAAATGGTCACAGGTAGCAACGGATATTATTGCCCAGAAATATTTTAGAAAAGCAGGGATTCCGAAATTATTAAAAAAGGTTAGAGAAAAAGGTGTTCCATCCTGGTTACAGCCTTCAAGAGCAGATGTTGATAAATTAGAACAACTTCCTGAAAAAGATCGACTTGCTTCAGAAACCGATTCAAGGCAGGTATTTCATAGATTAGCCGGCTGCTGGACTTATTGGGGCTGGCAGTCAAACTATTTTGATTCTGAAGATGATGCAAAAATATTTTATGATGAATTAATTTTTATGCTTGCAAACCAAATGGCAGCACCTAATAGTCCCCAATGGTTTAATACAGGTTTGCACTGGGCTTATGGAATAACCGGGCCATCACAAGGCCATTATTATGTTGATCATAAAACCGGTGAATTGACGGCTTCATCGGACGCATACACTCATCCGCAACCTCATGCATGCTTTATCCAATCAGTAAAAGATGACCTGGTTAATGAAGGCGGTATAATGGACCTTTGGGTTCGTGAAGCGAGATTATTTAAATACGGTTCAGGAACAGGTTCAAACTTCTCCAATATTAGGGGATCAAATGAACCATTAAGCGGAGGAGGGAAATCTTCGGGATTGATGTCCTTTTTAAAAATAGGAGATCGTTCTGCCGGAGCTATAAAATCAGGTGGAACTACAAGGCGTGCTGCAAAAATGGTTACTCTCGATCTTGATCATCCTGATATTGAAGAATATATTAATTGGAAAGTAGTAGAAGAACAAAAAGTAGCTTCACTTGTTGCAGGCTCTAAACTTTGTAATTATCATCTAAATGCTGTTATTAAGGCATGTTATGATGAACATCCGGAAAATGATCGATTTAATAAAAAGCTTAATACTAAATTAAAACATGCTGTCCTTGAAGCAAGAAAAGCTCAGATTCCCAATAACTATATAGAAAGAGTCATCCAATTAGCAAAATTGGGATTTAAATCGATTGAATTCCCTATTTATGACACAGATTGGAATTCTGAAGCTTATTTAACAGTATCCGGGCAAAATTCTAATAACTCAATTAGAGTTACTAATGAATATATGAATGCAGTTATTAATGATACAGACTGGAATTTGTATTGGAGAATAGAGAAAGAAAAGGCAAAACAAGAAAACCGGAATCCCAAGCCTTGTAAAAAAATAAAAGCAACCGAATTATGGGATCAAATCTCTTATTCAGCCTGGTCTTGTGCAGATCCGGGAATGCAGTTCCATACAACAATAAATGAATGGCACACATGCCCGGCTGATGGAGAAATAAAGGCTTCCAATCCTTGCAGCGAATATATGTTTTTAGATGATACTGCATGTAATCTTGCTTCGCTTAACCTTGTTAAATTTTATGATACGGAAACCAGGGATTTTAGTATAGAACATTATCGCCATGCAACAAAAATCTGGACGATAGTACTGGAAATTAGTGTACTGATGGCACAATTTCCTAGTAAGGAAATTGCCCAGCTAAGCTATTATTATAGAACTTTAGGACTTGGTTATGCAAATCTTGGTTCATTATTAATGCTTCAGGGAATTCCTTATGACAGTAATGAAGCTTTTGCAATTTGCGGTGCATTAACAGCAATAATGCATATGTCCGCTTATGCAACTTCTGCTGAAATGGCAAAAGAACTTGGTTCATTTCCTAAGTATGAATATAATAAAGAACATATGCTTACGGGTAGTAAGAAATCATAGAAGAGCTGCTTATAATGTGCCAAATGAAGAGTATGAAGGACTTATCAATTTTTCCGGTTGGAATCAATCCAAAATACTGTCCCTCTGATTTATTGAAAGCCGCAAGAGAAGATGCTGATAAAGCACTAGAACTAGGAAGAAACTATGGTTTCAGAAATGCACAGGTTACAGTTATCGCGCCGACTGGAACAATCGGCTTGTAATGGATTGCGATACTACCGGAGTTGAACCGGATTTTGCACTTAGTTAAATTTAAAAAATTAGCAGGCGGCGGATATTTTAAAATTATTAATCAATCTATTCCGCCGCATTGAAAGATTGGGTTACAATAAAGATCAGATAACTGAAATAGTAAAATATGCAAAAGGCGTCAGGGATCTTTGAATGGATGCCCTTATATCAATCATGAATCATTAAAAGCAAAAGGATTTACAGAAGAAGCTCTTACAAAAATTGAAAAAGCATTACCTTCCGTATTTGAATCTAAGTTTTGCATTTAACAAATTTACGCTCGGGTTAGATTTCCTTACAAAAAAATTAGGATTTGAAGAAGAGGAATTGAATTCATTTGATTTTAATCTATTAGCAGATTTAGGATTTTCAAAACAGGAAATAGCTTCCGCCAATGATTATGTATGCGGAACAATGACAATTGAAGGAGCACCGTTTCTTAAAACATGAGCATTATCCTGTATTTGATTGTGCAAATAAATGCGGTAAAAAAGGTACCCGATTTATCAGACCTCATGCTCACATAAGAATGATGGCTGCAGCTCAGCCATTTATATCCGGTGCAATTTCAAAAACCATTAATCTTCCAAATCAGGCATCTGTTGAAGATATTAAAGAATCATATCATGCAGTCCTGGAAGTTAGGGATTAAAGCAAATGCTCTATATAGAGATGGTTCAAAATTATCACAACCCTTAAACTCAATAAGCGAAGAAGAACTTGAAGCATTAATGGAAGATAAAGAGAAGAATGATATGGTTAAAATAGCTGAAAAAATAATTCACAGATATATTGCTAAAAGAAGAAGATTACCGGACAGAAGAACAGGTTATACCCAAAAAGCAAAAATCAACGGTCAATCAGTTTATATCAGAACCGGTGAATATGATAATGGACAGCTTGGTGAAATATTTATAGATATGCATAGAGAAGGTGCTGCATTCAGAAGTTTACTGAATTGTTTTGCAATTTCAATTTCTCTCGGATTGCAGCATGGTGTTCCCCTGGAAGAATTTGTTGATGCATTTGTATTTACAAGATTTGAACCAAGCGGAATTGTGACCGGCAATGAGAAAATAAAGATGTCCACTTCAGTAATTGATTATATATTCAGAGAATTAGCTGTTACATATCTTGGAAGGAATGACTTGGCTCATGTAGAACCAACTGATATTCATTCAAAAGCATCAAAAGGAATAGTCAAAAAAATTGAACCTGAATATGTTAGTGAAGAAGTAGTAAGCGAAAGACTGGTCAAACTGGATAGGGCTAATAATACTGAAACAGAAGAATTCAGTTATAACTTATCTTCTAGTGAACCTGATGGATATCAAACTGCAGTAGGTCAGCGACATAGCATTACTTCAAAAGTTAAACAAGCAATCGAAAAAGGATACACCGGAGATATTTGTTCCGAATGTCAAAGTTTGACTATGGTTAGAAACGGAACTTGTTTGAAATGTATGACTTGTGGTTCTACTTCCGGTTGTAGTTAGTACTTTAAATGGCCGAGGTTCACACATTTGTGTGAACCTCATACTTTTACCACAATCCGTCACTATTCGTAGTGTATTATTATCCGTAAAATCTATTTAAAATTATACTTGGGAAAATCCTTCTCTACTATTAGTTTACCAGGATAACTATTTAAAATTAAATTATGATGAAGATCGAACAAAACATTGCCTCAGAATTAAACATTGAAACAGAACAAGTTGATGCTGTTATTAATTTATTAAAAGAAGACGCAACTATTCCATTCATTGCCAGGTATAGAAAAGAAAAAACCGGCGGGCTTGATGAGGAAGTACTTCGAAATATCGAAGACAGGCTTAATTATCTTACTCTTCTACAACAACGAAAAGAAACCATTTTAAAAAGTATTCAAGTACAAGGGAAACTCACGGGAGAACTGAAAGATAAAATCGAAAATTGTGAAAAGCTGCAAGAGCTGGAGGATCTATATCTTCCATTTAAGCCTAAAAGAAAGACTAGGGGCACTATTGCTAAATCCAAAGGCTTAGAACCTCTTGCATTATTCATTTTAGAAAATCCAAAATTTTCAGGAAGTTTTGATGACAAACTTACTGATTATATAAATGAAGATTTAGGTGTTGCAACTAAGGAGGAAGCTTTACAAGGAGCAAAAGACATTATTGCTGAGATGATAAATGAAAATGCAGAGGTTCGTAAAGTTGTAAGAATATTCTTATTGGAATCATCTATTATTAAATCCGAAAAGACAAAAGAGAAATCTTCATCCGAAAAAATAAGCGAGAAGCAAAAGGAAAAAGAGAAAAAAGAGATATTTCAAATTTACTATGATTTTACGATTGAAATAAATAAAATAAAACCTTATCAAATTCTTGCATTAAACAGGGGTGAAAATGAAAATGATTTGAAAGTTTCGCTTGAATTTGAAATTAACTATGTCTTTAGAGAAATAAAAAAAATATATCTCGATTATAAAGAATCCTTTTTTATGAATATTATCGAATCCGCAATTGAAGATTCTTTTAACAGGTTAATTTTGCCGTCAATTGAAAAAGAAGTACGAAATATTTTAACTGAAAGAGCCGATCTTCATGCAATTGAAATTTTTGCTGCTAATCTAAAGCAGCTTTTACTTCAGCCTCCAATTTCAAACAAAATAATAATGGGTATTGATCCCGGATACATTTCAGGTTCCAAGGTTGCAGTTATTGACGAAACCGGTAAATATTTAGACGGCTCAACTATTTATCCCCATTCACCTCAAAACAAAAAAGTAGAAGCAGCTAATTCTATTATGAATTTTATTGGCAAATATAAAGTCAATATAATTGCAATTGGCAATGGAACCGCGAGCCGGGAAACAGAATTATTTATTGCTGAAATAATTAAAAACAATGATTTAAATTGCCACTACATTATTGTTAATGAAGCTGGTGCTTCGGTCTATTCTGCTTCCCCGGTTGCAAAAAAAGAATTCCCGGAACTTGAAGCAAGCCAAAGAGGCAATATTTCAATTGCCAGAAGACTACTGGATCCTCTTGCGGAGCTGGTAAAAATTGATCCAAAATCAATTGGTGTGGGATTATACCAGCACGATGTAAACCAAAAACTACTCTCAGAAAAACTTGATAATGTTGTTGAAAGCTGTGTTAACTTTGTAGGAATAGATGTGAATACAGCATCAGCTTCACTGCTTACTTATGTTTCAGGTTTGAATAAAAGAATGGCTGAAAATATTGTTAAATATAGAGAAAATAAAGGGAAATTTATTGATAGAAAAAACTTTTTAAAAGTCTCCGGATTAGGTGAAAAAGCTTTTGAACAATCTGCCGGATTTTTAAAAATACCTAGCGGCAATAATCCCTTGGATAACACTTTTATTCATCCCGAATCATATTCTGCTGCTGAAAAATTGCTTGATATGATAAATCTTCCTCTGGCTAAAGTGAAAGAATCCGGTGCTTTAATAAATTTAATCCTCAAGCAGAAAGGCATTAAAAAATTATCTGAAGAGATTGAAATTGGGGAGCTGACTTTAAATGATATAATTGAAAATTTAAAAGAACCGGGCAGAGATCCCAGACAGGAATTACCTTCGCCAATATTAAGAAGTGATGTTCTTAAAATTGAAGACTTAAAAGAAGGCATGAAGCTTAAGGGAACAGTTAGAAATGTAGTGGACTTTGGGGCCTTTGTCGATATCGGTGTTAAACAAGACGGACTTTTACATATCTCGCAAATTGCAGATAAGTACGTAAAAAATCCGCTGGATTTTATAAATGTTGGAGATATTATTGAGGTTAAAATTTTAAATATTGATGTTGCACGGAATAGAATTTCTTTAAGTATGCGCAGTTAAATATCTAAACATTCAATTGTGTTTTTGAAGTCAGCTTACCACTTATAAAAAATAATTAAAAACTCTATTATTAAAGATGCTATCCATATTAATAATAGTAGTAATGTTTATTTTAATTTCTTAGCTCTAAATTCACCGTTAGGTTGAGATGAAATCACGGCTGTTATCTCTCCATTTTCGTCATCTTCAAAAATCATTTTGTAGCCGCTCATATTTTTCAATACAAATTCTTTATCCGATACCGGTAGCAATGTATATTCCGGCTGACCTTTTAAAAAAGCTTTGAGATTACCATCCTTTAAATATATTTTTATATCATTTCCCGGTACAAATTCATATTCCCCTTCAAATTTTTTCAACTTACTTATCGGTAGAATAATAGTCTTTTCCTCTTTAGGAGGTGTAACTGCATCTGAAATTTTTTGGGCAGTAAAATCACCATTAGGCTGATTTGAAGTAACGGATATTATTTTTTTATTTTCATCAAGATTGAAGCTCATTTTATATCCGGACAATTCCTTTAATATGAAAACATTTTCAACAGAAGGAATCAGTGTATATTCCGGTTGCCCTGGAAGCAATGCTTTTAATGTTGAATCTTTTATATAAATTTTCATTTCATTCCCGGGAGCAAATTGGTAGATACCTTCAAATTTTTTTAATTGCTTTCCTGATGTTTGAATTTTTACTTGTTTAGAAAAGGATATTGCTTTAACAAGATTTTCAGAAGTCTTTTTATCCTCCAATTGGTTCGGAAATATCTGGATAAAAAATAATATAATTAGAATTAAGATATTTTTCATATTTATCCCCGCTGATAAATAATTGTTCTAAATATAATTAAATATTGATATTATAACAAAAATAAGTCTAAATGTTTATTGTTTAGATAAAAAATGATATTTTCATTAGAATTTCTTTTATATCTTTATTAAAATTTTTATATTATTCTCTCTTTTCCAAATTATAATGAAAATATACCATCAATTATTAAACATAATTTCTGAGAAAGGAGCAGCCTATTTAGTTCTGCTCGATCCTGATAAAATTCCGCTGGATAAATTATCATCTTTTATTTCCAGGTGTGAAAAATCAGGAGTTGACGGTTTTTTAATAGGAGGCAGCTTATTATTAAATGTAAATTTTGATGAATTTATTGAAAAGACCAAAATTTTGACTTCTCTCCCTGTAATAATTTTCCCAGGATCGGTAAACCAAATTTGTCCAAAAGCAGATGCAATATTGTTCTTATCAGTAATTAGCGGAAGAAATCCTGAACATCTTATTGGAAAACATATTATAGCTGCACCAATAATAAAAAAATCGAAAATAGAACCAATATCGACTGGCTATATTTTAATTGAATCAGGTACTATAACAACTACCCAATATATGAATGGAACTCCACCTATTCCAAGGAATAAACCTGATATTGCCGCTGCCACAGCTTTAGCAGCTGAGTATATAGGGATGAAATTTATTTATTTAGAAGCAGGGTCCGGTGCTGAAAAATCTGTTCCTAACGATATGGTGAGAACCGTATCGGAATATTGTTCAGTCCCGCTCATCGTCGGCGGAGGTATTAGAAATCCTAAAGACGCAAGAGACAAGGTGGAAAATGGAGCTAAAATTGTAGTTACAGGTAATTTCTTTGAAAATGAAAATAATTGGGAAATGATAAAATTTTTTGCTGATGCTGTACACTATAAACTTCCAATTGCAGTTTGAAATGTTAATTTTTAGACATACAACTCTAAATTCAAATCAATAATAATTAAATAAAATGGAAAAATAATAAATTGGATAAAAAAAAATTTATTAAAGAATCATTGGCTGAGAGTTCAGAAGTTAAATTGAAAATAGAAAATGAATGTATGAAGGATATACTTTCAGCTGCTGACGTTTTAGCAGATTCATTCAAAAACGGAAACAAGTTATTATTATGCGGAAACGGGGGAAGTGCCGCTGATTGCCAGCATCTAGCAACTGAATTTGTAATAAGATTAAGTCATGAAATCGAACGGCCTGCAATACCTGCAATAGCGCTAACTACTGATTCATCTAATTTAACAGCCGGAGGAAATGATATCGGCTTTGAGAATATTTTTGCCAGAAGTATTCAAGGATTGGGTCAGGCCGGAGATATTTTGCTCGCTATTTCTACAAGCGGTAATTCTCCAAATATTATAAAAGCTATTGTAGCTGCAAAAACAAAGGGGATGAAAATAATTGGATTTTTAGGGGGAAATGGAGGAAAAATTAAACCTCTGGTCGATGTTCAAATCATTATACCTTCCGTTAATGTTCAGAGAATTCAGGAAGGACATATTACTGTAGGACATATAATATGTGAACTGGTTGAAAATGAGCTTTACGGAAATCAATAATGAATATATTAAATATTAATTAAGATTTTATCCAGTTAACTTTATCTCCAACTTTAATTTTAAATCTATTTGAAAAGCCGGCATCAACCTCAATAACATATTTTGCCGGACCGGTTGACTGATAGGATTGATCGGAGAGGATTTTTGTATTCTTATGAACTGTAATTATTTTCTTATTTGTGTTTACGAAGATCATATCTAAAGAAATATAAGTATTTCGCATCCAAAATGATTGTACTGATTCCTGAGGAAATATAAAAAGCATACCCTGATTTTCCGACATAGATTTTCTAAACATTAATCCCAGTTGACGGTCAAAATCTGTATTGGCAATTTGAACATCAATTTTTGCCTTTATATTGCCGGTTGAATCAGAAAATGTTAATACTCCATCTTTTTTGAATATAAATTCGGTGTCATTCTGTTTACTTGTTAATAAATTATTTATAATCAAAAAAGCCGCAAATGCAATTATCAGCACAATTACAGCAATTATAAATATTTGATTACTATTTTTTTTATTAATTGAAGTTTTGTTTGCTTTTTGAGTTTTGATATTTTTTTTTGCCATAAATTCCAACCAATTTAAAATTAAAAGAATAAAAAAAGCTGATCAAATATTTTAATCAGCCATTAAATTTAAGAAAAATCCGCAGAACTACTTAGACAAAGAATTGGAACCATATAGTTCTTCAATTCTTCTTCCTCCCATGAATCTTTTTGAATAATAATCGCTGGTAAGTGAAGAAACTGTTACCCCTTGCTTGGAACTTGCATGTGCAAAAAGCTCATCTCCCAGGTATATTCCTACATGTCCTGGTTTAACATTTCTTCTTGTATCAAAAAAAATAAGATCACCAAATTCCAACTCACCAACATCTTCTACAGGCTTTCCCTCATTGTATTGATCCTGGGCAGTTCTTAAGAGCGAAATCGAAACACAATCAGAATATATCCTTTGTGTAAATGCTGAACAATCAATACCGTTTTTAGAATTGCCGCCAAATTTATATGGAGTATTTAAATATTTAATTATTTCCATCAGCATTTTCTCTTTAACTGTAGAAAACTCACTATTCTTAAATGAATCATTTTTATTTACTAATGAAGAGATATCCATTTGATTTTTTTCAACGGGAAAATCCTCACCATCCAGGTTATCAACTGAAGCATCCTTATTATTTTTTTTATTGTCATCTTCAGAAGTGAAACGTACTGCACCGGATTTCCCTTCTTTCTTGTCCGGTTTTTCATTATAACGAACGGTGTTTGATGAAGCAGAACAGCCGGAATAAATTACTACTCCGGCTGCTAATAATATTAGAAATATAAGATGATTTTTTATTCTCACAATTAAAAAATGTAGTAAATATGCTATAAAATACAAATTGTGATAGATTATCCTAAATATGCTCTTAAGCTTTCGCTTTTAGATGCCCGTCTTAATCTCCTAATAGCTTTTTCCTTTATCTGCCTTACTCTTTCCCTGGTAAGGTTAAATTTTTCACCAATTTCTTCAAGTGTTAGTGAATGTTCTTTATTCAATCCAAAATAAAGTTTAATGACTTCGGCTTCTCTTTCAGACAGACTTGAAAGAGCTCTATCAATTTCTGCTTTAAGTGATTCATTCATTAAAGAAAAGTCAGGTGTAGGCTGATCATCGTTTTGAATGATATCCAATAACCTGTTTTCTTCACCTTGAGAGAACGGAGCATCCATAGAAATATGCCGGCCGGATATTTTTAGAGCATCAGAAACTTCACTTACATCCATATCCAGTTCTGTAGCTAGTTCTGTCTCATTTGGCTCACGCTCAAATTCCTGTTCCAGGTTACTGTAAGCTTTCCCTATCTTGTTTAGAGCACCAACACGATTTAATGGCAGCCTGACAATACGTGCTTGTTCTGCCAATGATTGCAGGATGGATTGTCTAATCCACCAAACAGCATAAGAAATAAATTTAAAGCCTCTGGTCTCATCAAATCTTTTTGCAGCTTTAATTAATCCTAAATTCCCTTCATTAATCAGATCTCCTAATGAAAGCCCCTGATTCTGGTATTGCTTAGCAACACTAACAACAAACCTTAAGTTGGCTTTTGTAAGCAGCTCCAAAGCATTTTGGTCTCCTTTTTTGATCTTTATTGCCAATTCAATTTCTTGTTCCGGTTTAAGAAGATCTACTTTGCCGATTTCCTGAAGATATTTATCAAGTGATTGGTTTTCACGGTTTGTAAAATGTTTTGTTATTTTCACGCTAACCTCATTTGGATTTGAAGGTTTTATATTACTTCTTCAATTATCGATGATTTTTTAAAATATTACAGGTTAATTAATATTCCTTATTGTAAAAAATTGTCACCTAAATTGAATAACTTCAAATTAAATTTCATAACCGCAAGTTTTTAGAACTTAAGATTTCAATCTAAAATAAATTATTTTTCTCATTTAGTAAAGCAAATAAAAATAACTAAAAGATGCACAATACAATAACACGTTTTAGTTAAAATTTAATTATTCAAAAAACTTAATCCTTTCAATGAATTTTGGATATTAAAAAAATCACCAATGGTTTTTCCAACATCTGAAAATGTTTCTCTTATACCTAAATTTCGACTTTTTTCCCCTTTTTGGTAAAAAAGTAAAGGTACATACTCCCTGCTGTGATCTGTACTGGGAGTAGTAGGATCATTCCCATGATCAGCCGTTATAATTACTGCATCCGATTCATCTAAATTGGATAAAAATTTAGGTAAAAAATTATCAAACTCTTTTAAAGCCGACGCAAATCCTGCCGGGTTATTTCTATGGCCAAAATAAACATCGAAATCAACTAGATTGATAAATATAAAAGAATTATTTACCGTTTTAGAACATTCAAGTAATTTATTCATCCCTTCTTCATTAGATTTTGTATGTTCAGCAACTTTTATACCTCTGTTATTAAATAAATCGGAAATCTTTCCAATTGCTACTGTTGTAAATTTTTCATTATAAAGAATGTCCAGCACTGTCTCAGAAGGAGGAGTCAGCGAAAAATCTTTTCTATTCGTTGTTCTAATATAGTCCCCATTTTGTCCCAAAAAGGGACGTGCAATTACTCTTCCCACAATTAAAGGAGGAATAAGAACTTTTTTACGAGTTATTTCACAGATTTGATATTGCTGTTCTAAGGGAATTATTTCTTCATGAGCAGCAATTTGAAAGACGGAATCTGCAGAAGTATAAATAATGGGGAAACCGGTTTTAACATGTTCATCTCCCAGTTCCTTTATTATTTCAGTTCCGGACGCAGGTTTATTACCAAGAACTCCCTCACAACCTGTCAAATTCAAAAATTTATCTATAACTTCTTTGGGAAAGCCATTTGGAAAATATGAGAAATCAAAATCTATTCTTAATCCCCCGATTTCCCAGTGACCGGTTGTTGAATCTTTACCCTTTGATACTTCGTTCATCTTGCCAAAAGAAGCAAGCGGATTTGCAATTCTTTCAAGACCGGGTATCTTTTTAATGTTACCCAGACCTAATTTTTGTAGGTTTGGCAAATTCAATCCATTTACGGATTTTGCAATATTATAAAGTGTATCGCTTCCCTTATCGCCATAAATTGCAGCGTCCGGGAGCTCTCCAATTCCAACACCGTCCAGTATTATTAAAAAGAAATTGTTCATATTTAAAATTTATATTTTGAATAGGTAAAATAAAACTAATGAATATTGTAATGCTATTTTGTTTAATTGTTATATCGTTCTGGAATATTAGTTTTTAAACAAAAAAGCAATATAACAATACAACAATATATTTTTAGTCCTTATTCGCAATAAATTATTGGGATTTGGAAAAGTTTAATAGCAATACATAG
>CAVUCR010000026.1:0-10278 GCA_963739895.1 uncultured Ignavibacteria bacterium
TTTCTAATGACAAATCTGGGTTTATTTTATTTTTTTAGGGATGGTTATTAAGAAATCGAAAGATTAAGAGGTTTTCAGAGAGTATTTACGGTTGATTTTTTAGGTTGGATTTTTTTAAATTATAATCAAAGGGAGTGAGGAATGTAATTTCAAATTTTTCACTCCCCTAAAAATTTTAATTCATCTCATCTTTTTCTAATTCATATTTCAATTGTTCATCCAGGGATTGTTATTTGAATTCCAGGTATCTACTTTTATTTTCCAGCTGCCGTCATCCTGTTTTTCATAAATAGTTATATATTTGCCCTGATCATTAAATGGTTCTTCCATTCCCTGGATATCCATGCTCATTTCATAGGTGCCAATATCCACAATAAGATTACCTGCAGAAAGGATTTTCTTTGAAGTTAGCTGAAACTTTGTAAACTTGTTCCCAGAATTGGCATCCATCATCATTGCATTTTTCAAGACATCTTTTCCCTCCATCATGGGCTGATAACTTGGCAGCGAAACAATATCATCAGCATAAAAAGATAACATTTTTTCATTATCACCTTTCATCATTGCTTCTGAAAATTGACTGTTCCAGTCTTCAATATTTTTTTTCATCTCATCCATATCTTGTGAAAGTACAGGAATTGAAACAATAACCATGAAAAATAGTATTGAAGACAGGATTCTTCTGGCAGTATGCATGATAACCTCCTTTATTTAATGATTGAATTTTAAAGAGAACTTTTACGAACAGTGAAATAATCTATTTTCTTGGTACGTTAAACTAGAATGGAATTTGTTTATGAAACATATAGAAAATTTGGCAAACTTGTCAATAAACAATATCTTTATGTTAAACTCTGACAAATAAAATTATATTGCACTATATTATATCTGTCAATTTTAATGATATAAATAGCCATTAATTTAAATCAAATTAGAACTTTCACATAACCTGAATACGGCCTTTCTTTACATTGAGACAATTTATTATATTTAACATAAATAAAATTGAAATAAGCATATAATTAATATGTACGAAACAATAAGCAAAACAAAAAAATACTGCAATAGTTTAACAGCATACTCAAGATATAAAACCCGAGAGGTGAAAGTAGGCGATATTCCATGCGGAGGGAATAATCCGATAAGAATTCAATCAATGACAACCACCGACTCAATGGATACAAAAGCCACTGTTGAGCAGACAATACGGATGGTTGATTCAGGTTGCGATTATGTCAGGATAACTGCGCCAAGCAAACTGGAAGCACAAAACCTTCTCGAAATAAAAAATGAACTGAGGAGAAAGGCTATACCGTTCCCCTTATTGCAGATATTCATTTTACTCCCAACGCGGCCGAAATAGCTGCAAGGATAGTGGAGAAGGTACGTGTTAATCCCGGAAATTATGCCGATCGTAAAAAATTCCAAACAATAGAGTATACCGATTCCGAATACGAAGCAGAACTTGAACGGATAAGGGAAAAATTTATTCCGCTCGTTAAAATCTGCAAGGAATACGGTACCGCAATGCGTATCGGTACTAATCACGGATCTTTGTCCGACAGAATTATGAGCAGGTATGGCGACACTCCTCTGGGGATGGTTGAGTCGGCCTTGGAGTTTGTTAGAATTTGCGAGGACCTGGATTACATGAAGTATTATACTTTCAATGAAAGCAAGCAATCCGCAGATTATGGTGCAGGCTTACAGTGTTTTAATTCAGAAGATGGAAGAGGAGGATATGAATTATCCTCTTCATCTTGGTGTTACCGAAGCCGGCGGAGGCGAAGACGGCAGAATTAAATCGGCCCTCGGAATAGGAACATTGCTGGAAGACGGAATCGGCGATACAGTTAGAGTATCTCATTACCGAAGATCCCGAGTTCGAAGCTCCTGTAGCAATTAAGCTTATCAATCGTTATAAGGAGAGGGAAAATTATCAACCGATAAAACCGATTGAAGAACCCCCTTTTAATCCTTTTGAATATGAGAAAAGACATACTTTTCCAATTTCATTTATTGGCGCAGGTAATGTTCCTCAGGTAGTATGTGATTACGGTTTAAAAGATATTAATAACCATAAGGATCTTCATGATATAGGTTATTTTTATAATTCCTCAACTGATAAATGGAATATGAGTGATAACGCAGCGGATATAATTTATCTTGGTGAAAAAGATATTCCTTTTGATATCCCGAACGGACTGCATCCGATATATGATATGAATTTTTGGTTAAAACTTGAAGATAAATTAAACAGATTTCCATTATTTAATGTAAATGAATATTTAACTGCTAAAGAAAAATCGGCTCAAATGAATTTTTTATTATTCGATATAAATAATTTAACCTATGAATTCATGAATCAAGTAAAAAAAGATACTTCTGCTGTTTTAGTTCTTGAAACCAAAAATAGTCATGGAATGGCTGAACAGAGAAGAGTATTTTTTGATTTAATCCAAAATGAAATTAAAAATCCTGTTATTATAAAAAGGAGTTATTCTGATATTACGGTGGATCAATTGACTCTGTTCAATTCAACAGATTTCGGATCATTATTAATTGATGGTTACGGTGATGGGGTTTGGGCAGAGGTTAAAAATATTATTGAAAATGATGTTAATGATTCCAGCAAAGAATCATTAATTAAAAACTTTGTTAAAAACGAATCTAAAGAAAAAGTTATCAACCGGATACTTTTTGGAACTTTACAAGCAGCCAGGGTCAGAATTTCAAAAACTGAATATATTGCTTGTCCTTCATGCGGAAGAACTCTTTTTGATCTCCAGGAAACTACCGAAATGATACGAAAAAGGACAGAACACTTAAAAGGAGTTAAAATAGCGATCATGGGATGTATTGTTAATGGCCCCGGAGAAATGGCAGATGCCGATTATGGATATGTTGGTTCAGGTGCGGGAAAAATCACATTATATAGGGAAAAGGACGTTGTGAAGAGAAACATACCTGCAAAAAATGCGGTTGATGAATTAATTGAATTGATTAAAGAAGATCATAATTGGATCGAACCAAATTAATTTTTTTTAATTTTGCTCAATTAGCTTAATTAATGCTGAAAAATTGATATTTTAAAAATCGTGAATTTGTTTGTTAGCAGTGAAAAGTTTATATTTGATAACTTAACATGGTTGAAAAAATTTTTGAAAAGTTAAAATATTTCAGACTTGTATTTGGCTCCTCGGTGAACCATTACAAATACCTAAAAAATTAGAAATGCACCCCGATTATCATCGGGGTGCATTTTTTTTTGTATGAAATGTAACGAGATTATTAAAAATTTGGAAGAATGGGCACCAAAAGGAATTGCTTGGCAAAAAGATAATGTAGGTTTACAAGTCGGATCGGCAGATAGAAAAATAAATAATATCTTACTTTGCCTTGAATTAACTTCAAATGTTATAGATGAAGCAGTAGAAAAAAATTGCAATCTAATTATCTCTCACCACCCCTTACTTTTTCATCCTTTAAAAAAAATTGACCTGCAAAAAGATAAAAATTCACAGCTGTTGGAAAGGTTAATTAAAAAAGAGATCAATCTTTATTCTGAACATACCAATCTCGATTTTACAAAAAACGGTGTGAGTTTTGAGCTTGCTAAAATCCTGGGATTAAAAAATATTAATTTTCTAGTACAATCAGAGTCTAATCAATATAAATTAGTTGTATTTGTACCCAAAACCCATATTCTGCAAGTTGCTGATGAACTTTTTAAAGCCGGATGCGGTTTAATCGGGGAGTATAGTAATTGCAGCTTTAGAGCTAAAGGTGAAGGAAGCTTTAAAGGTTCCGAAAAATCTAATCCCTCCGTAGGTAAAAAAGAAAATTTTGAAATAATTGAAGAATACCGGTTGGAG
Source organism: uncultured Ignavibacteria bacterium (assembly GCA_963739895.1). Classification (GTDB taxonomy): domain Bacteria; phylum Bacteroidota; class Ignavibacteria; order Ignavibacteriales; family Ignavibacteriaceae; genus CAVQBP01. The sequence goes on from CAVUCR010000026.1 coordinate 3,876, forward strand.
GTTATTTTGGAATCATGGAAACTTAATTCTGCAATTAAAGTACTAAAACAGATACATCCATATGAAGAACCGGCCTTTGATATTTATCCTTTAAAAAATCAAAATATTAATTATGGTGTGGGAGCTGTAGGAGAATTTGATGATTATTTACCCGTTGCCGAGTTCTTATCCCTTGTTTCTAAAAATTTAAATGCGGAAGGATTTAGATATACAAAAGGCAAACATGACCAAATTAAAAGAGTAGCTGTTTGCGGAGGTTCGGGTGGGGAATATATCCCGGATGCAATTAAATCAGGAGCCGATGCTTACATAACTGCAGATATTAAGTATCATAGTTTTCATGATGCTACCGGAGAAATTCTTTTAATTGATGCAGGCCATTATGAAACTGAGATACATTCTTTGAATGAAGTTGAACGAAGATTAACAATTTTTCTTAACAAAAGAGACAATATAAATATTTTTAAATTTAGTAAATCAACTAACCCTATTATTTTTTTTAACAATTAAGGAGCAATTGAAATTGATTGATAGATTATTAATCCTTTATGAACTGCAAAGCATAGATGATCAGCTTGATGATTTGGAAGAATTAAGGGGCGACTTGCCAAACGCCGTTGAATCTCTAAAAGAAAAGCTTAATACATTGAAAAGTGATATCGATTCCAAAGAAAAAGAACGAAAAGAATCTTTGAAAAAGAGAGAAGAAAATGATGAAGAAATTGAGAAATTTAAAGTCAATCAGAAAAAATTTAAAGCTCAGCTTTACCAGGTGAGAAACAACAAAGAATATGATGCTCTTACTAAGGAAATCGATCACACCGACGAACAGATGAATAAGCTTGAAGCTGAAAATAATACTCTTGCCGATAGAAGCAAGACATTAGCCGACGAAATTGAAGAGATTAAACCTCAACTAAATGAATTAAAGGAGGAGTTAAAATCTAAGGAGGCCGATCTTAAAGAAATAATAAAAGCTAATGAAAAGGAAGAAGTAAAGTTAAGAGAAAAAAGAAAAGAGATTGAAGGCAAAACGAAAAAAGCCGATTATTCTGCTTATATGCGTATTAGGAAAGCTAAAAAGGGAAAAGCAGTAGCTACAATCAAACGGTCTGCGTGTTCCGGGTGTCATAATATAGTTCCTTCGCAAAGACAACTGGAGATTAGAAGAAATAACAGGCTTTTCTTTTGTGAATATTGCGGGAGGATCTTAGTCTCGGCGGAAGTTGCCGAAACTGTCGATTCGGAATAATTTCAATGTAGAGTTTTTCTTTTTCTGCTTCAAAGTTCTTCAGGGGAATATAATCCTGATAAGGGATGCTCAAGTTTAGAGCTGGGATTTAATAAGATAAGGAATATAATTTTCCAAGGAGAAAATTTATTACTATTATCATAAGCACTTTTCAAATTATAATATCAAAATGAAATTTTTTAAAAGTTAGACCAGTATATAATAACTTTTCTGCTTTTTTAAGAGTAGTAATTTGTTATATTTGTTTAATTAAATAATTTAAGTTTAATCACTTAAGGATTAGTGTTAACTTTTTTGAAAAATAAAGCTTAACAAATATTAGAAATTATAAAAGGTTCAACCGGGCAATTGCTTTCCCTTAAAACCGGGAAAGAGGAAAGTCCGAACTTCATAGAACAGGGTGCCGGATAACATCCGGGGTTTTAGGCGTTAAGCTTAGAATACGGAAAGTGCCACAGAAAATATACTTCTCCGTTTTTGACGGAGTAAAGGTGAAAAGGCAGGGTAAGAGCCTACCGCTCCGGTAGTAATACCGGGGGCAGGGTAAACCCCACCCGAAGCAAGGTCAAATATGGAAATCTTCTCAAATTATATTGGGACAAGGTTGTTCGCTTTTAAGGTTCCGGGTTACCGGGACTGGATTTCCGGGTAGATCGCTGGAGCCTGATGGTAACATTAGGTCTAGATAAATAATTGCCGTCCCGTTTTACATCTGTTTAAAAACAGGTTAAACGGGAAACAGGATTCGGCTTACAGGTTGAACTTTTGTTCTTATTATTTTATGATGGAAATTTAATGCAGAAAAAGCGTTGGAAAATAAAAAATATTGAAGATGAATATGCCGTTCAATCTTTGGCAGATTCTCTTAATATTTCCGAAATTTTAACAAAGCTACTGGTTATAAGAAACGTTAAAAACTTTTCTCAAGCTAAAAATTTCTTTCGTCCCGCTTTAGATTCACTTCATGATCCTTTTTTAATGCACGGCATGGAAGAGGCAACTACCCGTGTTATCAAAGCTCTAACTGAAAATCAATTAATCTGCATCTATGGTGATTATGATGTTGACGGCACTTGTTCAACTTCATTATTGTACCTTTTTTTAAAGGAACTTGATGCAAATGTGGAATATTATATCCCTAAAAGACTAACTGATGGATATGGATTATCAAAATTAGCAATTGACATCGTTAAAAGTAAAGGTACTACCCTTTTAATTGCAGTTGATTGCGGGATAACAGCTGTTGATGAAACCGAATATGCCAAGTCTTTGGGAATGGATGTAATTATATGCGATCACCATCAGCCGAAAGAGAAGATTCCTGATGCTTTTGCGGTTCTTGATCCGTTAAAACCAGAGTGCAACTATCCATTTAAATACTTATCAGGTGCTGGAGTTGCTCTTAAGTTAGCACTTGGTGTTTCAGAAAGAATTGGAAAGAGAGACTTGCCCCTGCAATATCTTGACCTGGTTGCCTGGCAGGTGCTGCCGATATTGTTCCTCTTGTTGATGAAAATAGAATTTTGGTTAAAGCCGGTTTGGAACAGATAAATCAAAATCCCAGACCCGGGATATTGGCTTTAATCAAAAGCAGCAATATGGAGCCGGGTAATTTAACCTCCGGGCAAATTGTCTTTACTATTGCACCCCGGGTCAATGCAGTTGGGAGATTAGGAGATGCTGAGAGAGCTGTAAAGCTTTTCATAACTCAGGATAAAGAAGAAGCATTCAATCTTGCACATGTCCTAGAAACAGAAAATTATGAAAGAAGAAAAATTGATGTTGATACTTTTGATAATGCACTTGATATAGTAGAAAATTCTTTAAACATGGAGAAAGATCTTGCTATAATACTTCATCAGGAATCGTGGCATCCCGGAGTTATCGGGATTGTTGCTTCAAGACTTGTTGAAAAATATTATCGGCCTACAATTATGCTGACTACCGTGGACGGGGTAGCTAAGGGTTCTGCAAGAAGCATATCCAATTTCAATATTTATGAAGCCTTAAAAAAATGTGACGATTTATTAATTCAGTTCGGCGGCCATAAAGCTGCTGCAGGGCTTGCAGTTGAAATTGATAAAATTTCCGAATTTAGATCAAGGTTTAATCAGATTGTAAAAGATACTATTTCAGATGATGATCTTTTTCCTGAAATAAATATAGATTCTAAAATTAAATTTTCTGAAATTACACCTAAGTTTTTAAGAATTCTGGATCAATTTTCACCGTTTGGTCCTGGAAATATGCGCCCGGTATTTTTAGCTGAAAACGTTGAAGTTGCAAACATACCGAGAATAGTTGGAACTGACCATTTAATTGTCTGTCTTAAACAGAATGGCTCAGAGAAAATTTTTGATTGTATTGGTTTCAACATGGGAAACTATTGCGATTTAATTAATAAAGACGGCTCTTTGCTGGATATTGTCTTTACAATCGATAAAACGGTTAAAGATGGACGCGTTTTTCCGCAATTTAAATTCAAAGATATTATAGTAAAAGATAATAACAGGGAGTTAATAGATGTCAGGTCATTCTAAGTGGGCAACAACTAAAAGAAAAAAAGCAGTTATAGATGCCAAAAGGGGGAAAATGTTTACCAAACTTATTAAAGAAATTACGATTGCTGCTAGAGAAGGCGGCGGTGATCCGGAGGCTAATCCGAGATTAAGGCTTGCTGTTGATAATGCTAAAGCTGCAAATATGCCGCAGGATAATATTGAGCGTGCAATTAAAAAAGCAACCGGTGAATTGGAAGGACAATCGTATCACGAATTGACATATGAAGGTTACGGCCCCAGCGGAATTGCTATAATGGTGGAAGTTGCCACTGATAATAAAAATAGGACAGTTGCTGAAATCAGGCACCTTTTCAGTAAGGGAGGCGGCGGTTTAGGAGAAAATGGTTCCGTTGCCTGGATGTTCGATCGTAAGGGAATCATTCTTCTTCCCAAGAACGATAAAACCGATGATGAAATAATGGAAATAATTTTAGATGAAGGGGCTGAGGATCTTCATACTGAAGATGATTATTTTGAAGTCCAAACTCCGCTGGAATCATTTGAACCAGTAAGAAAAGCCCTTAATAATAAATCGATCGAAATAGAAAATGCCTCGCTTCAATGGATAGCAAAGAATGCAATATCTGTCGAAGGGGAAGATGCAGAGAAAGTTATGAAATTAATCGAATCATTGGAAGACAGTGATGATGTTCAAAATGTTTATTCCAATGCAGATTTTGTTTGATTCGCTCACATTCAAAGTTAGAGAATCATAAACAAACTGTTTCTTTGAAGGTTTACTAGATGACAATACTAGGAGTTGATCCAGGGACAAATTACACCGGCTTTGGAATTATAAAACAAGAAAGTAATAGTTATATCCGCATAGTAAACGGTATAATAAAACTCCCTTCCTATAAAAGCCTTCCATTTAAACTTGAAATTATTTATGATGAACTGGTTAAAATTATAAGTGAATTTAATCCTGATGAGTTCGCAATTGAAACCGCTTTTTATGGGAAGAACGTTCAATCGGCAATGAAAATTGGGTACGCCCGCGGTGCGGCACTTCTTGCTGCTGTTCATAATAAAATTCCTACAAGTGAATATTCCCCAAGAGAAATAAAAAAATCCGTAGTTGGAAGAGGATCAGCATCAAAAGAACAGGTTTATTATATGATCAAAACTCTGCTTGAATTAAAAGAAGAAAAAATGAGATATGATGAGTCCGACGCTCTTGCTGTAGCAATTTGTCATGCATTCAGAATAACAAAGAGCAATGGTTCGTCAAGAAAAAGTAAAGACTGGAAATCTTTTATTGAAACCTACCCGGAAAGAGTAGTTGGGGATTGAAAAATTTAAAAAATTATTCATTAAATGTATAAATAAAGTTCACTTTCATTTTTTATTATTGATTATTTTTCAACTGACTAAATTTTTTAATGTTATATAGGCATATAATTTCCGTTTAAAATTTGAAATTTTACTTTTGAATTTTGACCTATTTATAAATTGTTAATTCATAATTGTTAATTATTATGATCGGCTTTTTAACCGGGAAAATAATTTCTTCGAAACCTACAAGAATCCTTCTGGATGTTAATGGTGTTGGATATCTTGTAAATATTTCCATAAATACTTTTGAACAGATAACCGGGAAAGAATCTGTTTCATTATATATTTATACAAGCGTAAAAGAAGATTCAATTTCGCTCTTTGGGTTTTTTTCCGAAGCCGAAAAAGAAATGTTTGAACTCTTGATTTCGATTACAGGCATTGGACCTAAATTAGCGTTAAGCATTTTATCGGGAATAAGAGTAGATGAACTTAAACATGCAATTCAATCAGCAAATATTTCAAGAATTGTTGCTGTACCTGGAATAGGAAGAAAGACTGCTGAAAGATTAGTGCTTGAACTAAAAGCAAAAGTCGATCAGATTAGAGGAGAAGAAAATGAAATATCATTTAGCATAAAAAATGAAGCTGTTGCAGCATTAGCGACTCTTGGCTATAATTCCAAGCTTGCCGAAAAAACTGTAAGAGAAGTTCTAAGTCATGAACCTGATATTTCATTGGAAGAGTTAATTAAAAAAGCTCTTGGTGATTTGAATAAGTAAATTGTTTGTATTTAAATCTTATGCGAAAGACACTTGCTTCATTGCTTACTATAGTAGGAATCATTTCTTTACTCATTTCACTAATGTCAGCTTACTATGCAGTAATTTCTTTTATTGAAAGGTCCAAGTATGGAAGTGGATTATTATTTGCCGATGTTGAAATATTTACTGCGATTACATTGTTTTTTTTTATAGCTGGTTCCCTTAGCCTTTGGATTTCGTATCGTATCAAAAAAAATCCACCTCCGAAAGAATAAACGACATTACATTATTTTACCCAAAATAGTAAAAACTATTTCAAAAGGACCATCTTCCTGGTTTGAACAAAACCGCCGGCAGTCAGTTTATAGAAGTAGATGCCGCTTGGTAATTCATTCATTTGCGAATCGACTGAATTAAATTCAACTTCATATGTTCCTGTAGATTTTTCTTCGTTAACTAAAGTTGCTACTTCATTACCGAGAATATTATAGACTCTTAAAGTAACAAGATTATTTGTTTTATCGGCATTAAAAGATGGCACTGCAAAACGG
>CAVUCR010000027.1:0-45993 GCA_963739895.1 uncultured Ignavibacteria bacterium
TTTTTTCCTATTGACAATTCTGGGTTAAATTAAAAAACATTAACTTTTATTAAGATTCTCTTAATCTAATGGTTATAAGTTTACTCCGTAGTTTGAATTAACATTTTCATAAAAAATAAATTTAAGGAGAATAAATGAAAACCCGATTAATAGCTCTAGCAATTGTCCTAGCACTTTTTACTTTGGGTTTAAGTACCCCGTCTTTTGCAAAGGGAAAGACAACAAAAAAATCCAATAAAACTACACAAATGGCAACGACAAGCACTACCGCCGAAAACAGCCGATATACAAAAGAATGATACTTCTGTAATGAAAAGCAAGAAACAAGTTGCTTCTGCCAAGCATCACAAAACACATAAAATGGCAAAAACCTCTAAGACATCAACAAAATCTCATAAATCCTCGATAAAAACAAGCAAAACTTCGACAAAATCAACAAAAGACACACCAAAAACTGAATAATATATTCACTTGTTTTACTTTATGAGATTGAGGAGAGTTTTTAACTCTCCTTTTTTTAATGTTTCCGTGAGAATTTTAATTGTTGAAGATGAAAAGAAAGTTGCTTCTTTCATCAAAAAAGGTCTGGAAGAAGAATATTATTCCGTTGATACTGCATTTGACGCAAAGAAGGCTTACGCCTTGCTTTAAATGAAGAATATGATTTACTCATTCTGGATGTAATGTTTCTCGTATAAAGACGGTTTTACACTTTTAAAAGAACTGCGCACAGAAAACATTCAAACACCTGTATTATTTTTAACTGCCAAGAGCTCTTTAACTGATAAAATTGAAGGTCTTAATTTAGGTGCCGATGATTATTTAACCAAACCGTTTTCATTTGAAGAGCTGGTAGCACGGGTAAGGGCTTTGCTTAGAAGGATATCAGTAAGTAAATCTACCGACCTTAAAGCCGGTGATCTAATACTTGATACCCAAAAACACAAGGTTTTAAGAAACGGCAATGAAATAACTTTAACTCCTAAAGAATATGCAATACTTGAATATTTAATCAGGAATAAAAACAAAATCATCTCTAGAACGATTCTTACCGAACATGTTTATGACTATCATTTTGACACTGATACCAATGTAATTGATGTTTATATTAATAAACTTCGAAATAAAATTGATAAAGGATTTGAAAAGCAGCTTCTTAATACTGTTAGAGGCATAGGATATATGATTAAGGATGAATGATCCCAATTAGGATTTTTGACTGAAATTTTTTTTTAACTAATTTTTTCCCGGTAAATAGATATTCTCCTATCCAATATAAACTCACATGTTTGCCAATTTAAAATCTTATATAAGGACTACACGGTTTAAAACCACACTGTGGTACTCTTTACTGTTCCTCTTACTTGAGATTGTTATAGGTATACTGGTTTATTTTTATCTCGGAGACAGCATGTATCATCAACTAGATACTTCTTTAAGGCGGCAGGCTGAATCAATATATAATTTTGTTCAGGATAAAAAATTCAACCTTACCCATTTTCAACCCGACTCTGTTTATGCATCCCAGGAAGACTTTGTTTATGATCTCATTTTTGATGCGGTTATTTTAAATCCCAGGAATACTTTTGTGCAGGTTAAATTAAATGATCATTCAATTTTCAAAACAGAAAATTTGAGAAACCACTCAATAAATGTATCAGAAATTGAGGGGAATAATGTTGCAATGATGACATTTTCAGATTCAACCTTATCGGATTACAAGTTGAGAACTGCGGTTCTGAATAGAGATCAGTATAATATTATTGTAGCATTTCCTTTACATCATATAGGGGAAACACTGGACAGCCTTGCGGAGATATTTATTATTATTGCGCCTGTCTTTTTTATATTTTCAATTTTAGGCGGGTATATTATTTCTGCAAAATCTTTATCAAGAATTGATTCTATTATAAAAAAGACAGAAGAAATCACGACCCAAAATTTAGAAGAAAAAATTGAAGGGGAAGAATTTAGAGACGAGTACGGCCGCCTGGTAAAAAAGATGAATGAAATGATACTGAGAATAAAAAATTCCATCCAATATATGAACCAGTTTTCAATTTCTGCTTCACATGAATTAAAAACACCTCTTACTATTTTGAGAGGAGAAATTGAAATTGCTTTGAGATCACCTAAAACCCCGGAAGAATATAAACAAATACTTCTCAGTAATTTTGAAGAAACATTGAGGTTAATAAGTATTGTTGATAAGCTTTTCTTTCTATCAAAATTTGATCATTCTTTGATAAAACTTAATAAAGAAAAAATCGAACTCAACAAATTTCTGCGTGAAATTGTATCCCCCTTAAAAAATTTAGGAAAAGAAAAGAATATCTGCCTTTCTCTGGAATTAAATTCAGATGTTAATATAGAAGTCGATAGTGAGCTTATTAGATCGGCTATCACAAACTTAATTGAGAATGCCGTTAAATACGGATATGAAAATCAGACAGTAATTATAAAAACGGAATCGATTCAATATAAGAAAGTCAAAATATCTGTAATTAATAAGGGGGAAGGAATACACCCTGAAGTATTACCTAAAATATTTGATAGGTTTTACAGGATTGAGTCATCAAGAAACAGGGGTACAGGCGGTGTAGGATTAGGTTTATCTGTTGTCAAATCAATAATTAATTGGCACAACGGGGAAGTCAATGTAATCTCTGAACCCGGTAAAGAAACTGAGTTTTATTTTGTATTAAATACCGTTTGATCAATTATTATTCAGATACCGATTCTGCTTCGCAAATAAATTGAATTTTCCTTTAAAATTTCGTTTAATTTGATTACATTATTACAAATGTTTTATGGGGAGGTAATATGAATGCTATATTAAAACTTGAATTGTGGGCAGATCACCATCATCCCAAATGGATCGATTTATTGAGAGTTATTTTGGGAATAATCTTTATTGTTAAAGGCATTGCTTTAATAGAACATAGAGAACAGGTAATCCAGATGATGGAAAAAAGCAATATTGATCTTTTTACTTTCAGTTTGTCTTCTCAATATGTAATCGCTTTCGATTTAGTTGGGGGATTATTTATTGCAATTGGTCTTTTAACAAGATTAATTGTATTGTTCCAGTTGCCAATAGTTATCCTATCAATAATTTTCTTAGATTATCACCAGAATTTGTTTGTATTAAATTCGGAATTGGGATATTTGGTTCTCATCCTGGCCTTAGTTCTATTCTTCCTTTTTTACGGTTCAGGTCCTATTTCGGTTGATAACTATTTATCAAAACGTAAAGTTAAATAACAAATTACATAGTGACTATAGCGGTCATTCTATATTTTAATATTTATTCTGAAATTAATGACTAGATATTATCTTTATTTAAAGAACTGTTAATCATTTTTAAGCAACAAAAAAAAGAAAATCACCATGAAAAAGTTTTTAAAAGTTCTCGGGATAGTTTTTATTGTTATAATAATTCTTATGCTTGTTTTGCCGCTATTTTTCAAGAGTGAAATAGAAGGGATTGTAAAAAAAGAAGTAAATAAGAAAATAAAAGCAACATTGAATTTTAGCGATGTCGGTTTAAATATGTTTGAGCATTTTCCCGATTTTACTTTGTCGATTGATGATATTTCAATAGTAAATAAAGCTCCTTTTGATGGGGATACTTTATTGAGCGCAAATTCTTTTAAAACAACTGTTGATATTTGGAAGGCAGTATTTAACGGCCAAATTGTTATTAAAGGACTGAGCATTGAAAAGCCAAGTATTTTCATTTATGTATTAAAGGATAGTACCGCTAATTATAATATCTATGAATCGGCAGGTGCGTCGACAGATTCTTCAAAATCGAATTTCAATGTTGCACTTAATAGTTATTCGATAAATAATGCAAATATTGCTTATATAGATCAGACGTCCGGGATGGTTGTAGCATTAAAAAATTTAAACCATAGCGGCAGCGGGGATTTTACCCAGGATAATTTTAATATTGATACCAAAACTACAATCGATGAATTGACGTTTGAAAATAAAGGGATTACATATTTAAATAAGGTTAAGGCAGCTTTGAATTTAACTTTAAATGCAGATGTCCCGTCAAAAAAATTTATATTAAAAGAAAATGAACTGAGCATAAATAATTTAAGATTAAAATTTGATGGTTCCGTTCAAAATAAAGATAAGAGTTCTATTATCAATTTAAAATTTGAATCGCCGGAAACGGATTTCAAAGATTTCATTTCATTAATTCCGGCAATTTATTCCCAAAATTTTAATGATTTAAAAGCTTCTGGTAAACTGTCATTCGGCGGGAACGTCAATGGTAAATATAGTGAAAATAATTTACCGGAATTTAATATATCATTGAAAGTTAATAACGGCATGTTTCAATATCCCAAACTGCCTACCCTGGTTAATAATGTGAATATTGATCTGGCAATCAATAATCCCGGAGGGGGTCCGGATAATACAATAATAGATATTAAAAAATTTCATTTTGAGCTGGGGAAAGAACCTTTTGACGCTAAAGTCTTAGTTAAACAACCTCAGTCAGGACCTTTTGTAGATGCAGCTATGAAGGGGAAGATAAATTTAGGCCAATTAAAAGATGCTATTCACCTGGAAGATGTTGAAAAGTTAGAAGGAATTATTAATACTGATTTTTCAATCAAAGGAAACCTGGCTGGTGTTAAAAACAAGGAATATGAAAATATTAATGCTTCGGGTAATATTTCGGCTAGTAATATTTTATATGCAGGGAAAAATTCCCCCGAAGAAATTAAGATTAGCAGTGCATCTTTAAATCTGACACCAAAGAGTTTTAAGCTATCTAATTTTAATATGATTTTAGGGAAAAATGATTTAAAGGCAGAAGGAGATTTAAATAACGTTGTATCTTATTTATTAAGTAACGGCACATTAGACGGCAGATTAAGTTTATCCTCAGACTTTTTTGATGTTAATCCTTTTATGAGTAAAAGTGAACAGAACACCGATACTTCAAAAATGCAAGCGGTTGAACTGCCTGAAAATATTACTTTTACTGCAAATGCAAGTTTTAAAAAATTGATTTATGATAATCTTACCATGGAAAATGTTAAAGGAACTATCGAACTAAAGAATCAAAGATTAAATTTAAATAATTTAACTGCAAACTTATTAGGAGGATCTTTCAAAGCAAACGGTTATTATGATACAAAAGGAGCAACACCGGATATCTCATTTAATATGAATATTGATAAGTTTAATATTCAGAACACTTATAAAAGTTTTGTAACCGTTAAACAATTTGTCCCGATGGCTCAATATGTACAGGGTGCATTCAGTTCCAAAATGAATTTAACATCTACTTTAACAGATGGAATGCTTCCTAATTGGGATTCGTTCAACAGCAAGGGGAGTCTTGACATCTCTCATGCCGAAGTAAAAGGATTTAAGCCTTTCCAGTTAGTCGGAGATAAATTAAATATTTCAGAGTTATCAAATCCAACCTTGAATAACGTTCTAACTACATATAAAATTGAAAACGGGAGATTTTATCTTTCCCCTGTAAATTTTAAAGTAAGTAATTATGATGTTACTTTAGCAGGTTCGAATGGAATGGATAAATCTTTAGATTATAACATGGGAATAAATATTCCGGCTGGTAAATTGAAGAGCAACGTAAACCAGGCAGTGAGTGCTTTATTGAAAAAAAATGTTAACGTAATGTCGTCCAATAATATTAAAGTTGATGTATTAATTAAAGGTAAAGTTGATTCCCCAAGCCTAGCATTCAGCGGGGGAGAGACTGCCAAGGAAACGGCAAAACAAGTCCAGGAGACCGTTAAAAAAGAGGTTGAACAAAAAGTAGAAGAGAAGAAGCAGGAAGTACAAAAGCAGGTGGAACAAAAAGTTGATACCGTTAAAAGTCAGCTCCAAAAGAAAGCAGAGAACAAAATTAAAGATTTGTTTAAGAAGTTTAAATAAAGTTGAAATTCAACAAAAGATAATAAGAAGACCTCCGGTGTTTTAATAACTTCGGAGATTTTTGCTTTTTTTATAAGCTCAATTTATCTTTGAATTTAATTGCCTGCCTTCTCGAAACTTCTATTTTCATTCCACCTTTCAATTTTACAAGAAGCCCCCCATTCAACCATGGCTCTATATTATCAATCCATTTTAAATTGATAATATGTTTCCTGTTTGCTCTAAAAAAACTTCTATCATCGAGTCTCTCATCTAAATAATTTAAAGTCCGGAGAATCAACGGTTTATTATCATCAAAATAAAGCCGGACATAGTTTCCCTCAGATTCAAATAAACGTACATTAGCTAATTTTACAAACCAGCATTTTTCTCCATCCTTAACAAAAACCTGGTCATTTTCAGTTAATACCGAATGTGAATCTTCTGAAATCTTATCTTTTTTATTAGTCTCAATAATTTTTTTTATAGCTTCTTCCAGTCGTTTAGGTTCAATAGGTTTAAGCAAATAATCAAGGGCGTTATATTCAAAAGCTTTCAAAGCATATTCATCATAAGCTGTAGTAAATACAACTTTCGGGACAGAGTCTAATTCTTCAAGGAGTTCAAACCCGTTTTTCCCAGGCATTTGAATATCAAGAAAAATTAAATCCGGGTTTAGTTCAGAAATTTTTTTAAGAGCATCCTCAACGTTTACAGCTTCACCGACCACATTTATTTCTTTAAATGGGGTTAATAAACGTTTGAGCTCAACCCTGGCTAATCTTTCATCGTCAATAATTATTGCTTTCATTTTTTGCTCCTCCTGTTAACCCCGAAAGCCCGCGGGATTATTGAGATTAATTGGAATTGTTATTTCGGCAAGAACTTTATCTCCCGAATCATTTTTTATTGCAAAAGATGCTTTTTCACCATAAAGAAGATTCAACCGATGTTTTGTATTGCTGATACCAAAACCTTTTGAATGCTTTAACATTTCTTCTTCTATTGTGCCGCTGTTTTTAATTTTTATGTGAAGTACTGAATCAATAACCCTGGAACATATTGATATTTCTCCTCCGCCGGTCCTTTTTGAAATGCCGTGCTTTATTCCGTTTTCAACTAATGTTTGAATCATCATAGGGGGTATCTCAACATTTAAAGATTCAGGGGATATTTCTGTTTCAAACTTTAATCTTTCTTCAAACCTGATTTTCTCAAGTGAAAGATAATCAGAAACTGCTTTCATTTCATCTTCAAGGGGAACAGTTTCTATTCTTTCCATCTTTAAGGAATACCTTAATATATTTGATAATTTGGTTACAGCAGTTTGAGCGCTTTTCGGATCTTCTTCTATTAATGCTCTTATGCTATTTAATGCATTAAACATGAAATGCGGATTAAGCTGGGACTTGAGCGTTTTCAATTCGAAATCTTTTACTGCTGCTTCCCAAATGTAAGATTCTATTTCTGCTTTTTTATAATTCTCAAAATAATGGACGGAAAAATATATTAATGTCCAGAAAAGAATCATACTGCTTAAATTAATGATTCCCATTAAAGGTTCTGTGAACTTAAATTCCTGCGGTGATGCACCTTCGAGAAGCAAATGAGAAAAAAATAAAACCGCAAATAAAATTGAGCCGATCGATACACAGGATAATAATACTTTGGGAATAACTTTATTTAAGGGGGAATCCAGCCAGCGATGTTTATTTATATAATAACGTAATGTATGTGTCAGTAAGACCCCGGCAAGACAGACAATTATCCAGACAAAAATATTATTTACCGAAAATTCTTCAAGTGAAGAATTTATAATTATATTGGCAGCTGCAAAGAGAGTCCAGCCGGTAATTTGGCTAATCCAATAAATTTTGTTTCTTCTCAAAGTATTTTTATTGCCTGTTGAATCATTTACATAAGAAGTATTACCGAAAAAATATTCAATTAAACCGTTATCAACAAGATTATAATAAGTATTCATCGTAAATATAAACTTAAAGTTTCTAAAATTGCTTATTTTTAAAACATTTCTAAATAAATGTGTATTAATATTACTCTAAGCGTTTGTACATTTTTTCAGAGATCATCCGCCATTATATGTAATAATGGGATTCTAAATTAATTTGATAACTCTAAAAAGGCATGAATAATATTAAAAGAGGCTGAATTAAGGGATAGGTGGGTATCTGAATGGAAAAACAAAGATTTCTTTTCGAGAATAATTAAATAGTTATTGATTTAAAATTTACATCGGTTTTTCTTTAATTTAGTGGACGCAAAATTTACATCCACTGTCAATTCTCAATTCATTTATAAAAATAACTACTACTATGTTTAAAGCAATATCTTGATGTTATATTAAAGATTGATTATATCATTATAAATTATAAAAGCCATCAGCAAGAGGAGTATTACAAAACCTGTATTCTGAATCGCAATTTTCACTTTTATAGGGATTTCTCTTCTCATAGCTCCTTCAACCAGAATGATAATTAAGTGACCTCCATCCAGGACAGGGAAGGGCATAATATTAATAATTGCCAAACTTAAACTAAGAACTCCAAGGAACACAAGAAAACTTGAAAACCCGTTTTCAGCAGATGTAGTTGCTATTTGAGCTATTTTTATTGGTCCGCCGAACACTTTTCCGAATTGGACTTTCCCTTTAAAGACTTTTGCAAAAGTACTGAATGTTAAATCCGTTACATTTACAATATCTTTCCACCCGTAATAAAATGATTCAAAGAAGCCGTAGTTTTTATAAAGTAACGGGCCGGAATCTCCAATAGCAACCCCGATTTTAGCATCACTTCCGGGTGTTACAGCTAACTTAAGCGTGTCCCTTCCTCTTAATAAAACAACCGGTATTGAAGTGTCCTTGTTGCTTGAAATGATATCAACCGCCTGCCGGCTGCTGTTGAGCTGAACACCATTTAATTGTATGAGGATATCATTAGTCTTTATTCCCGCTTTTTCTGCAGGTGAATCCGGCCATACCTCACCGATTTTTGGTTGTGTCTTAGGTGATAAAAACGGTGTATTTGCTTCGTCCGGAATTTTCTTCCGGGGAATTCTAATATCTTTTATTTCTCCATTGTACCTGATCTTGATATCGAGGTTTTCACCTAACGTACTTACATAAATATTATTGAATACTTCTTCCCAATTATTTACAGGTTTATTATTTATGGATAAAATTTTATCATCCGGTTTAAAACCTAAGGAATCCGCCAGACTGTTTGGTCTTACATAACCAATTGTAGTGGTATTAATAATTACTTTTTGCTGAAAGTAATTCCTTCCCCAGAAAATAAGAAGGGCCAGCAGGAGGTTCATAAAAACACCGGCTGAAATAACTATAATCTTTTTCCAGGCAGGTTTCGCCCTAAATTCATAAGGCTTAGGTTCTTTATCTGCAAATTCCGTATCAAAACTTTCATCGACCATCCCGGCAATTTTAACATAACCGCCAAGCGGGAGTAAACAAAGTCTATAATCGGTATTACCCTGTCCGTCGAAATCCTTTGGAAGATCTCCAAAAGTAAAGCCTGAAATTTTATTCCAGCCGAATAATCTTTTTCCAAAACCGATTGAAAAAATATCAGCCCGCATTCCGGTAAGCTTAGCAGCAGCGAAATGCCCAAATTCATGAACAAAGACTAAGATACCTATCGTGATTATAAAATAAACTACATAATCCATTTAATAAAAATCTCCTTGTAAGGTATGTTTTAATTCAAATCTTTTGCAAATTTCCGGGTGAGATGATCATATTCAAAAATCATTTCCAGGTCAGGCTGTTTATGGTTTTCAAACTTATTAAGGGCTTTATTTATTATAGCCGGAATATAAGAAAATTTTATCTGTCCGTTGAGGAATTTATCAACGGCTACTTCATTTGCAGCATTTAGGATGCATGGAGCAATTCCCCCGGTCTCCAAGACATCATATGCAATTTTCAAACATTCAAATTTGTTTAAATCAGGATCAAAAAAAGTTAAAGAGCCAATCTTTTGCAATTCGGTTCGGGGAAAATCATTTGCCAGCCTTTCCGGGAAACTAAGTGCATATTGAATCGGTAATTTCATATCCGGTAAGCCAAGCTGAGCTTTTATTGATCCGTCAATATATTCAACCATTGAATGTACAATAGACTGCGGATGAACTACTACATCAATTTTATTTTTTGAAATTCCAAAAAGCCAATGAGCTTCAATAACTTCCAGACCTTTATTCATCATTGATGCAGAATCTATTGTAATTTTATTTCCCATATTCCAATTCGGATGATTAAGAGCTTCCTGAACAGATACATTGCAAAAGGTTTCTTTGCTGGTATTTAAAAATGGCCCGCCTGATGCAGTCAAAATTAATTTATTTACTTGATCCTTTTTTTCACCAACCAGGCATTGATAAATGGCTGAATGTTCCGAATCCACAGGGATTATTTCTGCATCATGTCTTTTGCATAATTCAGTTACAAGTTCACCGGCAACAACCAGGGTTTCTTTATTTGCCAGGGCAATTCTTTTTCCTCTTTTAAAGCTTCAATTGTCGGAGCTAATCCTGCAAATCCTACCATTGCCCCAACTAAAATATCGTAATCAATTTTTGCAGCCGCAAACAACAATCCATCTTTTCCACTAAGGATTTTACATTTACCGCTAATTTTTCTTTTAAGTTCCTCTGCAAAATCTTTATTTTGAACTACAACAAATTCAGATTTAAACTCTTCTATTTGAGGTTTTAATAAATCAATTCTTTTATTTACAGTAAGAGCTGAAATTTTAAATTTGCCCGGGAACTTTCGAATTACATTTAAAGTGTTTATCCCGATAGACCCGGTAGAGCCTAAAATTAAGATCTTTTTCATAAAACTCTACATAGAAAATATAAAAGTAATTAAGAAAGCCCTATGAATCAATGTAAAAGAATGATGAATTTTACTCAAATATCGGCGTTTTTTGTTAAATTTTGATAAAAAATTGTAAAAAATGATAAAAAAGTAAAATGTAGAATTCAGAATGCATTAATAAAAATTTTTTACAAAAAATCTTTTGTGTCTCTCTTTATCATCTAGACAATGCCGGTTAATCCTATATTTTTCCGCGTAGATAAACCGGAACCAAAAATTTTATTAACTATCTCATCATCTATTTTAACTATGTTATCCGGTGTTTCTCCTGAAAGTGTCTTGTCTAAAATTGCTGCAAGTGCTTTTGTCGAAATTCCCTGCGGATTTTCAACAGAAAAGTAGAACTTTAAAGTATTATCATTTTGTCTCCGGGTCCATACATATGCACCAGATTCAAAAAAGGGAACTTTATTTTTTTCAGGATAAGGTTTCTCAGCAATTTCCGAAGGTACTCTTTTAAATTTATCTGCATAGTTTATTAATAAATTAATCCTTTCACTTTCGTCTGGTAAAAGAGAAATTGTATTTATAAAATCTTTGAAGCTTTTGCGGGTATGAACTCATATAAAAAAATGTGACAAACAAAGTAAACTAATGTATAGAATATTATCAATTTAAATATTAAGGAATATTAGATAATTATAAACCGGTTTTTGTATTCGTGTCCCCAGATAAATTATCCTTTTTCTTTTCTTTGGCTGCTTCTTTAATAAGTTTATCAGCTTTTTTCTGTTTATTGAATATACTTGCTAAAATAAAACCGAGAATCAATCCGACCAACCCTGTTAAAGAAATAAGCACAATCTTGGACATTTGGAACTTCCAAAAGAAAGCATTTATATCAACAACTTCTGTATTTTGAGATACAAAAAATGTGAATAAAACTATTAGGATCATAAAAATAATTACTTTTGCTTTCATTATTATTTCTTTTTGTTATTGTGATGATTGAATTTTAAGTTCATTATTTTTTATATGTAAATCTCTTTGCGGAAAAGGAATTTCAATTCCATGTTCTTTAAATTTTTCAAAAACTGCATAATAAATCTGGCTTCTTAATACATTAGGTCTGGTAATATATTCTCTCGTCCAGACACGTAAATTAAAATCCAGGGAGCTATCACCGAATTCTTTAAATAAAACATCAGGCTTTGGTTCATTTAAGATCCCTTTATTCTCAGCAACAACTTCAAGTAAAAGCTTTTTAACATTCTGGGGATCCTCATTATAAGAAACCCCGATAGGATAATTAAATCTTATATTCCTGTCTGTGTGGTCTCCAATTAATTACTTTGCTTGAAATAAAGTCTGAGTTCGGAACAATAATAGAAATATTATCATTAGTTACAATTGTAGTTGCTCTCATTGAAATACTAATAACATCACCTGAAACATCACCCACTTCAATACGATCCCCGACTTTAATAGGACGTTCAAAAAGGATAATAATCCCGCTTACAAAATTATTAGTAATATTCTGTAAACCAAAACCAATACCAATGCCGAGCGCACCGGCAAGAACAGTGATTGCACTTAAGTTTATCCCCGCGGATTGAAGAAAAACAATAATACCTATAATAAGTACCAAATACCTAATAATTGTTCCAACAGCTATTCTGACCCCGATATCAATTTTGCTATTGGAAAGTAGTTTATATACTATCCATTTTCGTAGTTTGGAAGTAATATAAAAGAGAAAAAAAATAAGAATTAGGAAGTAGAGAACAGACCATAAAGTAACCTCTGTGCTCCCTAAATGTATCGGAATATCTAAAACCTTTTTTATCCCATTAATAAAATCGCTAAAAGTATGCACTTTTTCTCTTTATAGGTAAAATATTTAAAGAATTGAATAATTAAATGAAAAGATATGATAAAAATTTGAATAACAAAATGATGTAGATATTTATCTCCAAATATTTTTATTTAACCGGATTCACCTGTGCAGGATCTTCTGCTGTTTGGTTATCCTGGATCAATTCTGTTGGTGCTGGTTTATTGCATCCAAAGAATATTAATCCGGTGATTAAAATATATATTGAGAAATATTGTTTATTCATTTCAAACCAAAATAATATTGAACTTTGTTATTATCAATTCCTATTAGATTATGTCTATTAATTTCTTTTATAAAAAGAATGCCCTGAAAACCAGGGCATTCAGTTAAATTAAAACATTACGGCGTATGGTATGCCCCACATCTCATTTTCCACCGGAACAGAATCATTGAAAATTACCTGGCGCGGGAAAGCATTTATTATTGCGTGATAATAACCAGGGAATTGATTTGAATTATAAGTCTGCTCATATACTTTTTCAAATCCGCCGGCAACCGGTGCAGATGAAACCAATTCAAATATATGTTTTGCTCTGTGTAAACCTTTTAGATCTGCTCCGTATGTTAAGGTAACAAAATCATCATCTTCAAAAGCACTATATAATTCAACCCGAACTTTTACTGGATGATCTCCTGTAATTATCGGCAGTCGTCTCCACCATCCTCTTCCCCTGGCCAGGTAATAATCATTTGGTGAAGTGATCATTAAAGAATCGCCGCCAGGCAGGAATACTGTAACTTTGGTTATATTAATATTGAGATGGCTCGTTCCTCCTTCAGGAAGAGATATTGCTGCAATTCTCCAGTTTTTAAATGGGAATTCGGTATTCGCTATTTTAATAAAAATTAATTTTCTTATTATAGTAGAAGTAAAGGGTTTGGAAATAACCGTATCACTTGAAGCTTTGGCAGAATCATAAGAATCTGGAAATTAATAATACTCCTTCATAAGTCTTGGTTAAAGTTGCATAAGCAGTATCACCTATTATATCAGTTGACATGGTTCTATTAACAATATGCACTCTAATTCCAACTTTTAAAGGATAAATTTCCGTATTAACTTTTCCCATAAAAGAGATAGCATCATCTTCATTATAATTTGTGTCAAAAGATGCTAAAGCAGAATCTTCATCTGCAATTTTTAACATTGCATCGTTATCTGTTGTCGGTTCCGTAGTGGAAGGTTCGGTGGGTGAATTCTTGCATCCGGCAAAAACAAATATTGCTGTTGAAATGATTAACAGCAAATATTTCAATAATGATCTTCTTCTTTCCATTCTTAACTCCTTCTATTTTTATGTTGGATACTTTTTTTAAGAAAAATTCTTTAACTTAAGCCATAAAATTTTGTGCCATTCGAATTTTTTCAATATTTCTTTCATTTTCAGTTAAATTATTAGTTTTTTAAATATTTACAATATGCCTGGAACAACATTTAATTTGCCTGGAAAAAGATATTCAGGTGAAATTTTAGTTATTTAGTTACACTAAAAAACAATAAAGGAGGACATAGCATGTGGAAAGAGTTTAAAGAATTTGCCGTAAAAGGTAATGTAATTGATATGGCTGTAGGTATAATAATCGGTGCCGCGTTCGGTACTATTGTAAAGTCGCTTGTTGCCGATATGATTATGCCGCCGATTGGCTTACTGCTTGGTAATGTAGATTTTTCGCAACTTTTTATATTGCTAAAAGAAGGTGCAAAAGCAGTTGGTCCATACAATTCATTGACCGATGCACAGGCAGCCGGTGCGGTAACGATTAATTATGGTGTCTTTATAAATGACGTAATTAGTTTTTTAATTGTAGCTTTTGCTATTTTTATTGTTATAAAAGCGATAAATAGTCTTAAAAGAAAAGAACAAGAAATTCCGCCTCAAGCGCCGACAACAAAAGATTGTCCATACTGTTTATCCAAGATATCATTAAGTGCAACTCGCTGCCCAATGTGCACTTCCCAGCTGGAACAAGCAAAATTGCAGTAATGAGCGAAGGGATATTGGAATAAGGGAATACGGGTATAACAGTAAAAGAGATAGATATTATAATATATAAAGTTGTATATTTTTTTCACTGTTTACTTTTATACTGTATACCCTTATATCCAAGGCAATGCACAAATTAAAATTAAGGATAATTCTGAGGTGATTTTAAAATTTTTATTTCTTCAAAAGACAGTTCAGTGTATTCCCCCGGTCTCAATTCATTCAATAAAATATTTTTAATTCTTATCCTTATTAATCTTAAAGTTGGAAAACCAATTTTTGCAGTCATTTTTCTTACCTGCCTATTCCGCCCTTCAATTAAAGTTATCTTCAGCCATGAGACGGGTATGTTTTTTCTTTCCCTTATTGGCGGGATACGGCCCCATACGGCAGGTGCATTTATTCTTGCAGCTTTTGCTATAAGTGTTTTTTTCCCTTCTATTAATAATCCTTCTTCAAATAATTCCAGCGCATTGTTACCCGGTTTTCCTTCTACCTGCACCAGGTATTCCTTTTCATGTCTATTCCCGGGATTTAATAGAAGTTTAGTTAAACTTTTATCATTAGTTAAGAGAAGCAGTCCCTCACTATCCATATCCAATCTTCCGACCGGATAAATATTTTTCGGAAGATTAAAAAAATCGTTCAAGGTTTTTCTTCCGCTTTGATCAGTAAACTGAGAAAGTACGCCGTACGGCTTATTAAAAATAAAATACTTGAAATTATCGGGGAACATAACTGTTTGTTAGACTGTCCGAAAGTTCACGGTGATAAATATAGGTAGAGAGATCAAATTTTTCGACATTGAATTTATTTTTGGCTCTAAGTATGAGGTCAGAATCTTCGCTATATTCTAAATCCCTGAAACCGCCTAATTCTAAAAAAACATTTCTTTTACCGAAAAAAGTGCCGCCTATAAAACAATTTGAAAGATGAATAAAATTATCCGGATTATCTTTATCTCTAACAAATTGGTTACCAATAATATTTACTCCGCCGTACAATATATCTATCTCTGGATTTTCATTCATATATTCAACTCTTTTTAATAAATGCGATTTTTCATATTCATCATCGCTGTCCAAAAAAGTAATATATTTGCCCTGAAGAAAAAAAGATACCCCTGTTTCTGCTTTGTGCTATCTTTTGATTTTCCTGGTGTAATATTTTAATATTTGGAAAGTCCTCTTCATATGATCTTAATACTTTTAGAGAATTATCGGTACTTCCATCATCAATTGCAATTAATTCCCAGTTTGAAAATCTCTGATTAATTAAAGAATCAATGCTGCGAGATAAAAACAGCTCCCGGTTATAAACGGTTAATATTACTGAAACTTCATATTTTAATGATAAATCTAACACTATTTTTCCTGTTTATTATTTAAATAAGTAGTCATCAATATTTTTTTAGGAAATTTTAAGGGTACAATCAAATATAATGATAAAAATTAGTCTATGTTCAAGGTTATTATTCCCTGAGGAAACGATACTCGTTAATATTTAGATATTAAGATTATAATTATTGTCTACGCCTTATTGGAATTCAACTGGTATTCTGAAGGGGAAAATCCAAATAATCCTTTGAAGCATTCAGTAAAATAAGAAGGATTACTAAAACCAACCTCAAAGGCAATTTCCGAGATATTCCCTTTTTTAGCAGACAGGAGTTTCATAGCCCTTTTAAGTCGGAAATTTCTTATAAATTCACTGGTAGACTGGTCTGTTATACTATGTAATTTCCGGTGAAGCTGCATGCGGCTAAAACCTGCCTTTTTTGAGAACTCATCAGATGAAAAATTCTCGTTTGCGTAATTTTGTTCCAGGATTTCTAAAATTCGGTTTAAAAGTTTTCATCCGATGAAGTTACTTTTACATCTTTCGGCTCTAACAAAAATTCTTTTCTAAACCGCTGCCTGAGTTTCTTCCTTTGTTCGATTAAGTTGTTAATACGAATTTGGAGTTCCTGTATTTTAAAAGGTTTGGTTATATAATCATCGGCACCGGTTTCCAGTCCTTCAATTTTATTTTCCAATGTTGATCTTGCTGTTAAAAGTATAACGGGAATATGGCTCGTTCTTTCATCCGCTTTAATTTCTCTACAAAGTTCTATACCATCCATTTCCGGCATTTTAATATCGCTGATAATCAGGTCGGGAATGATATTAAATGATTTCTCCAATCCTTCTTTTCCATTTGCGGATTCGAATACAGAATATTGCTTATCGATATTCTCTTTTATAAATTTCAGCAGGTCTTTATTATCTTCAACAACCAATATCCTTGGAGCATCGGCTTTAACTTCATCCTCTATCTTTTCTTCTTGTTCAATATTTTGCGGCCTGCTGATTTTCTTTTCTATTTCAACAGCCTGTTTTTTTGTAACAAGGAACTTTTTATATAACTCTTCTTCTATCGGAAATTCAATATGAAATTTTGTTCCCTCATTCAATTTACTTTCAACTGAAATAGTTCCATAATGGATCTCAACCAATTCTTTTACTAGTGCTAGCCCGATACCGGTTCCTTCCTGGATAGATGAAGATTTTGCTTTATAAAATCGGTTGAATATATTCTTTATATCCAGCTGCCCAATCCCGATTCCATTATCTTCTACAGATATTTCAACCTTTGTATTATTCTTTAAAATTGTTACGGCAATACGTCCATTTTCATTCGAGAATTTTAAGGCATTCGACACCAGGTTACTGAGAATCTTTTCAATTTTATCTTTATCTAAATATAATTCCAGGCTTTCATTATCAGAATAAAATTCTAATTTGATATTTTTATATTCGGCTAAAGATTGAAAAGAAGCTAAAATTCCCTTTGTAAATTTAATCAAATCTATAATTTCAACTTCAAGCTTCATTTTCCCTGCATCGATTGAAGAAAGATCAAGCAGCTGGTTTATAAGTGATAGAAGCTTTTTTGCATTTTTATGAATCAAGTTATGCTGTTTTTGAACACTTTCAATTTGGTCATCACCCATTAATTTTTCCAGGGGACCAATTATCAGCGTTAAAGGCGTTCTAAATTCATGAGAAATATTCGTGAAGAATTCGGTTTTTATTTTATCTAATTCCAGTAACTTTTCTGCTTCCTTCTTCTTTTGAAAAGTTTCCTCCTGCAGCTGTAAATTTTTAATTAACTGGCTGGCTTGAACAGATATTATAGAAAGCAAGGTGAGATCATTCTCTTCAAAATGCATTTTATCTTTTTTATTAACAACTATCATCAGTCCCATAATTTTACCTTCAAACCACATAGGGACGCACAAAACCGAATGTATTTCTTTTTTCTCTTCTTCAGTTGCATTAAATCTTTTATCGGCAGCTAAATTTTCAATTATTAAAGGTTCTTTATTAAGCAACACCCATCCCGTAATATTTGTCCCAATATGATATTTATGCTGCAGTTTACTGGAATCATCCCTTCGAATATAAGTAGTGAAAGGATCATTCTGATTCTGGGTAACAAGAAGGATGGAACCCTGTTCGGCATTTAAAGCAAGGATTGATTTTTGAACAATTATATTAAGCATCTGATCAATATCGGTTGCTTTCCTGGCAGCTACGGCAATTTCATTTAATACTTTTAATTCCTCAACCGCTTCTCTAAGCCGTCTTACTTCACTTTCAAGTTCTAGGATTTTTACAGAAGATTTAGCCATCTATCTACTTCAATTTTAAAGAATAAATTGTAAAATTTTATCAACCTTGAATAATGATTTCAGGGTTAGAGCTGCTCTCAGCAAAGTCCCTGGCATCTTTATGGTAAATTGAATAAAAATATCTTCGTTGTTCACCGGCTGCAGGTTTCACAATAACTTTCAGTTCAATATTATTCCCTTTAGATACATCAAATATTCGAATCTTTAGAACCAAATATTGCAGATGCTTCAGGGATAAAAATTGATATGTCGGAATCATGAGCTTCCCATGAAATTGTATCATCATACCCGGCAATAATTTTATCAACAAAAACTTTTTTTTTGTCATGAAATTTTACACGTGCATTTTTCATGTTTCCCATTTATACCTCCAATAAAATTTTTATTATTTTTATTTTGATAAGTTAGAGAATTTCTGTTTAAGAACCTCAAAGCGTTTGTCCTTTATCATGTTTTTCAGGTCAGGTGATTTTTCCAGTTTGGAGATAGGAAACCCTTTTTCCAGTATTTCCTGTGTTAATTTAAGTGCTTCGCTACGTCTGCCCAGGATTTCATTCACTACTATACCCTTATCAATTATATCAACATCGTCTGGAGATAATTTAAATGCATTATTTAAATATTGAATCGATTTAACCTTATCCCCGAGCATTGAATAATAGGAAGCTAAAGAAGATAAGGTAGATGCATTCTGTGGATTTAGCTTCAGATTTTTTTCTGCTATATCTATTGCACGGTTAAAGTAAAAACCGGATTTGTCTTTATAACCGGGTATCTGGTAATAGGCAGAAGCTAAGTTTCCCCAGATTAAATAATTGCTGCTATCTAATTGTAACGCTTTCCGGTACATATCAGCAGCATTTTTATAGTTTTCATCATGAAAGAAATAAATACTCCCGAGGTTTGAATATGCAGAATAGTCGGAGTGTAATTCGATTATATGTTTAAACGTTGATTTTGCCTCTGACCATTTTTCCAAAGTACATGTAGACAGCCCCCAGGTTATTTAAACCGAAGGTATTGTCGGGGGTTAATTCCACTACTTTTTGAAATTGTTCAAGCGCTTTGCTGAACTCCCCGTGTGAATAGTAAAATATTCCCAGTTTATTGTAGCCTACCCAGTATGAAGGTTTTAAGTTAATTGATTGTTTATAGGTCTGTTCTGCTTTCTCATTAAGGTTTAAAGATTGGTAGGATAGTGCCAAACCATTATAGCTGTCAAAATTATATTTGTCTTCTTCAATAGCTTTTTTAAATTCTGAAATAGATTGTTCAAATTCACCTTTTTCATTTAAAATCATTCCCGAAGCAATATGAACAAAAGGTAAGTTTCCGTTTAATCTTTTTGCATAATCATTATATACCGAAGCGCTATCCAGGTATATTGAATTTTTTCCATATTTATATTTTTGAATAAAAGCTTCGGTTAAGCCTGCAAATGCAAAACCATATTCAGGATCCTTTCCCAGTGCTTCATGGAAGAGGCGAATTGCATCATTTATATTTCTAACCGACCAGTAATTTTGTAAATAGCCTTTTCCCTGCGTATACAAAATATAAGCATCAATATTTTCCGTGTCTCCCCTATTTATCTTTTCTATTTCTTCCGGCTTTAAATTAACTGCTAATATATTCGAAAGTTTAGTAACAACATCATCTTGAAAACTGTAAACATTAGATAAATTGTAATCATCAGTTGTAGAACTTATTTGGCGCAACGACTTAGTATCAACCAGGTTTAATATCAGTCTTATTTTGTTTGAATACTTTTGAATGCTCCCGGTAACTGCCGAATCAGCTCCAAAAGTCTGTGCCGCTTGTTTTGCACTTGTTGTATGCCTGGCATGAATTTCGGACGAAGGGATAACCTGTATAGTAGTATTGAACTGGGGTAATTGGGTCAGCTGGCTAGTTAGAGTTTCAACGAGGCCATCACAAAAAGCCTGGCTTGCAGGATTATTGCCAATATTTATAAATGGAAGTACAGCTACCTGCTTTGGTTCGGTTTTTTTGAATAAAAAATTTTCATTATTAAAAAAGAACCACCCTGCGACAGAAACCAAAATAATAATTACCAGGATAACTGTTAATTTTGACCGGCTATTTTTAATTTGTGTAAATCGGTCTCCTTTAAAATGAACTTTGTTTTTCCTTAAAGAAATGCTTGAAGCCAGGTTAAATTCAACAAGTATTTCATCAATTGACCAATAACGGTTTGCCGGTTTCTTTTGAAGACATTTAAAAACAAAACTTTTTATTTTTCTAGGAGCTTCCAGTTCTTCCGGTATTTTATTTAAAATGGAATATATTATTGCCTGATCATATTCGCCTTTGAAAGGAAGTTTTCCTGAAACCATTTCATAAAAAACTACTCCAAGAGACCAAATATCGGTCCGCTGGTCAACTTCATCCCCTTTAGCCTGCTCAGGGGACATATAAGCAGTAGTTCCAATGGTAGATTCGTATTTCGTTAAATGTGATTGACCCTTGACTTTTGCCAGACCGAAATCCAGTATCTTTACTATCCCGTCTTTTGTAATAAATATATTAGCCGGTTTTATATCTCTATGAATAATATTTTTTTCATGCGCTTTCTTTAAACCTTCACAAATTTGCAATGTAATATCGAGTGCCTCGTTCAGCTCAAGCTTACCATTTTTCAGTTTTTCCTTTAAAGACTCACCCTCATAATAATCTATACATATAAATAATTGCCCGTCGTCTGTTTCATTTATTTCATGAATAGTACAGATGTTGTTGTGTTGAAGTTTAGAAACTGCTTTTGCTTCATGTACAAATCTTTTCTTTATATCTTCATTGAAAGAATATGAAGGCGGGAGAAATTTAAGCGCAACAATTCTATCTAGTTTTAAATCTTTAGCTTTAAAACCACCCCCATTCCGCCAACACCAAGCTTTTCTAAAATTTTATAATGTAATATATTTTTACCTATCATAATCATTCTCTAAAAAATATATCCTTCTGATAGATAGAGTTCCTTCGCATGTTCTATTGTTGCGTTATAAGAAATATCTTTACCAAGCATCAGTTTACCCGGTTAAAATATTATGGAGCAGCGGAAAATGTTTTACATTAAAAGCATGAGATAAATTATTTAAGAAACAGACAATGTTAAATAGAACTCATCCTTGGAGTATTACAAAATAAAACACCACTCATTGATTTTTGAGTTATGCTTTTAAAATGTCAAAGGATTAAGCATAAAGTGTAATTCAGCACTATCCCAAAACACATTTCCGTTAAAAGTTTTCAGCAAAAGTATACTGAAAATTTGAAACTCTTGCCCAAGACAATTTTTGCTAAACAATATTGTAATTTTTTCTCTATTTAAAGTCAATTATTAAATTTTTAAAAGTAAAAAAGCCCCCAAAAAAGGGGGCTTAACTTCGGAGTTGATTGATGTGAAGGTTAAAATTAAATTCCGGGTAAATTATCAATATTTTTTAATCAACTTTCCCGTTTGTTTTTAAGCAGTAGTCTTGGTACAATTGACCGAGCATACATCTAATGCCGTCGCAATTACCAAGTTCGCTTTCTCTTTTAACAAGAAAAACACCACGAGCATCCCCGATTTTCAGCAACGACCATGCAGCTACCAGCTTTGCTCCATCGTTTTTTTCATTTCGGAACATTTTCATTAAAGGGATTACCGCTTTATGCGATTTCATATCTCCTAAGAAATATGCACTGCTTACCTTTAACCCATGATTCGCGGAATTTAATCCGGTTAAATAATTAGACTCAATTGTTTCATATTTGGCAGAAACTGTAACTTCTTTATTCGCCTGCGCAAATGAAACTGCTGCGACAGCTGCAACAAAAACAATACTTAACCAGCAGCGAAATAACTTTTTCATTTTTACCTCCTTTATTTTGTTCATATCAAATTCATAAATAAAAGAAGGTTTCCCTACCATGGCGGTAACAAATGATGGGACTGGCGTAACAAGGTAAAATAAAATGCCCATAATTCTGAACTTAACCTTTATTGAAAAAAGTATAAATTAAAGTTTGCTTAAGGGATGATTCGTAATCAGGGGTGAATACTACGCGGCTGCAAATCTTTAAAAGATTCAGATATATATTTATGATACATTATTCTCAGAAAAATTCCGGACATACTCTGAAGGCAAAGAACCATATAATTTTTTGAAACATTCAGAAAAGTAGGAGGGATTATTGAAGCCGACATCGTAAGCAATTTCACCAATATTCCCGTGCCTGCCTTTTAATAATTTTGCTGCTCTTTTAAACGGAAATTCCTGATAAAATCACTTGCGGGCTGACCGGTTACAGCATTTAATTTTCTATGCAACTGCATTCTGCTCATACCGATTTCTTTTGCAAAATTGTCGACTGAAAAATTGTAATCAGAAATATGCTGTTCAATTATATTAGAAACCCGGATTAAAAATTTTTCATCGGCAGAAGTAACTGCAATTTCTTTTGGCTCTAACAAAATTTCTTTTCTGAAACGCTCCCTTAACTTTTTCCTTTGTTCAATTAAATTGGCAGTACGGATCTGAAGTTCGGAAATATTGAAGGGTTTGCTTAAATAATCATCTGCACCGGTTTCCAGTCCCGCCAATTTATTTTCCACGGATGCTTTTGCAGTTAAAAGAACGACAGGGATATGACTTGTCCTTTCATCTGATTTAATATTTTTACATAATTCAATTCCATCCATTTCAGGCATAATTATATCACTAATTATTAAATCGGGTATATGCTCAATGGATTTTTCGAACCCGTCTTTCCCATTTGCCGATTCTAAAATTTTATATTCTTTCCCGATGTTTTCACTGATAAATTTCCGAATATCTTTTTCATCTTCAACAATTAATACTAAAGGAACATTATCCGGTAAATTGTCAATATTATCTTCAGTATCTTCAATATTTACTTTAGGATTATCATTAACAGGTATTTCATTCTTGTATTTACTTATTTTGTTCGCAGTAACTGCATCAAAAGGAATATTCTTATAGTATTCTATTTTTAATGGCAGATGTATTTTGAATTTGGATCCGTGATTGAGTAGACTTTCCACTGAAATTGTACCCTTATGCAGTTCAACTAATTCTTTAACCAGGGCCAATCCAATCCCTGTTCCACCAACAACAGTGGAATTTTCAACTTTAGAAAAACGGTTAAAAATATTTTCCATTTCTCCCGCCGGAATTCCAATACCATTATCTTCCACAACTATTTCAATTATCTCGTTTATATTAATTGCAACGGATACAACGATTTTACCATATTCGTCTGTAAACTTTACTGCATTTGAGAGGAGGTTGCTTATGATCTTTTCAAATTTATCTTTATCAAAATAAGTATCAAGTTGTTCAAGGTTGGAAGAAAATTCCAAGTCAATATTTTTTATATCTGCCAAAGGTCGGAATGAAGCTGTAATACCTTTAATAAATGTAATAGCATCTACATAACCGAGATTTAATTTCATTTTACCGGCATCAATGGAAGAAAGATCCAGCAACTGATTAATTAATTTCAGCAGACTATCAGCATTCTTATGGATTAATTTATACTGTGACTGAATATTATAATCCTTATTTTCATTCATTAATTTTTCCAACGGACCAAGGATAAGGGTGAGAGGAGTTCGAAACTCATGGGAAATATTTGTGAAAAAATTGGTTTTTATCCTGTCCAATTCATGCAGCTTTTCAGTCTCTTTAATTTTCTGAAAAGTTTCTCTCTGCAATTGCAGGTTTTTTATTAATTGCCCCGCCTGAACAGATATAATTGAGAAAAGTGTTAAGTCATTTTGCGAGAAATGTTTCTGGTTTTTTTTATTAATCGCCATCATTATCCCTATTATATTCCCTTCAAACCAGATCGGCACACATAAAACCGAATGAATATCCCTCTTTTCCTCTTCGGTCGGCTGGAACCTTTTATCTAAAGATAAATTCTCAATAATTAATGAAGTTTTATTCAATAACACCCAGCCCGTAATATTTTCACCTACATGGTAACTTCGTTTTAAGCTGCTTCTGTCATCCTGACGGATAATGGTCTTGAAGGGATCTTTCTGGTTTTTTGTAACCAGTAGAATTAAGCTTTGTTCAGCATCAAGAGCAGCGATAGATTTTTTTACGATTACATTTAACATCCTATCAACGTCGGTTTCTTTACTTGCAGAGACGGCAATCTCATTTAAAAGCCTCAGTTCTTCAACGGATGTTTTTAACCGCTTAATTTCATTTTCAAGCTCTTGAATTTTTTTTGATGACTCGCTCATGAATTAAAAATTATATAAAAATTATTTAATATTCTCTTCAAACTAAATATAGATTTTGAATTTTTTGATGTCTGTCAATAATTTTAACAACAAAATTAACTTCTTATAATTATCACAGGATTAGAATTTCCATGTCCGAAATTTTTAAAACCATAATGATAAACTGCATAATAATATGGTTCACCTTTTTTGCTTCCCGAGCTCAACTGTACTTTCAATTCTTTACTTTTACCTTTCAATAGAGTACCAAGAGATTCACCAAAAAGATTCGGATCAGGGAAGAAAAAAGTAACATCGGAATCAATTGCTTTCCATATGATCCTGTCTCCTTTGCGCGCCTCGACAGTTTTAATTTTAACAGAACCTCTGCTTATCATTATAGGGATTACATGTTCACTCCCCTCTATTGATTTTCTAGCTTTTTCTTCCATTGTTACTCTCTCCAATTAATTGTTTATAATATATTATTTGTTTGTATTAGAAAATCTTTCTTTTAATTTTTCAAATCTTTTATCTTTTAACATATTATTCAGATCGGGCGATTTTTCAAGATTTGAAATCGGATATCCTTTTTCCAGGATTATTTCGGCAAGTTTAACTGCTTTATCACGCTCTCCTAAAGATTCAAAAGTTACAACTCCACGCGCCATAATTTCCAAATCATTGGGTGATAATTTTAATGATTTTTCCAAATATTTAATTGATTTTTCCTTATCGTTAAGCATTGAATAATATGAAGCTAAATTAGACATTGTGCCGGGGTCATTTGGGTTTACCAAAAGTTCTTTTTCTCCTAAATCAACTGCTCTATTAAAATACTTGTAGGATTTATCCTTATAACCGGGTATTTGAAAATAAGCTGATGCTACATTTCCCCAAATAACATAATTACTGCTATCCAGTTCCAAAGCTTTTATAAACATATTAGCTGCAACTTTAAAATTTTCATCATGGAAAAAATAAATACTGCCCAGGTTTGAATATGCACTATAGTCCTGTTTTATATCAATTAAATGTTTAAAGATGGATTCTGCCTCAGGCCATCTTTCCAAATACATATATATGGAACCCAAGTTATTTAATCCGAAAATGTTATCCGGTGTTAATTCTACAACTTTTTTAAATTGTTCTAATGCACTTTTATATTTCCCATTAATATAATAGAATACACCAAGATCATTATAGCCTACCCAGTAGGACGGCTTCAATCTTATTGCCTGTTTGTAAGTAGATTCCGCTTCATCGTTAAGGTTTAAAGAAAGATATGATTTGGCTAACCCGTTATATGCTTCCGAATTATATTTATCCTGCTCGATAACCTTTTTAAATTCTTTTGCTGCTCCATTATAATTGCCTTTTTCATTTAAAATCAATCCTGAAGTTAAATGAACAGCCGTCAAATTTCTATTAATTATTTCAGCATATTTACTAAATATTAAGGCGCTGTCTATCCATTTTGTATCTTTTTCATTCCTATATTTCCGCAAATACGCTTTACCTAAACCGGCAAATGCATAAACATATTGTGAATCAACATTTAAAGCCTCATGGAAGAGCCTGATTGCATCATTGATATTTCTTGTGTCCCAGTATTTCTGTAAATATCCTTCTCCTTGAGTATAAAATACATATGCATCGGTGTGAGCGGTTACCCCATCATTAATGTGGTCAATTTCTTCAGGTTTTAATTTTACCTCAAGCATGCCTGCAAGCTGATTAAATACCAGGTCCTGGAATTTATAAACATTTGTTAAACTATAATCATCAATTGAGGAGCTTATCTGTCTTAACGATTTAGCATCAACCAAATTTAAAATTAAACGTATCTTATTATAATTTTTTTGAATGCTGCCGGTAACAGCTAAATCTGCACCGAATATTTGGGATGCTTCTTTTGCACTTACAACTTTTCTTTCCCGTATTTCAGATGAAGGAATAACCTGGATGGCACTGTTAAATTGCGGCATTTGGGTTAACTGACTTGTTAAAGTTTCAATTAAACCGTCGCAAAAGGCCTGACCTGAAGGATCATTCCCGACATTAAGGAAAGGAAGCACCGCAACCTGTTTTTGTTCTTGAATATTAGTTGATGAAAAAAAATTCCGTATTAATGGCCAGCTTAAGGCTACTGCTAGCAGCAGAAAAATGATAAACCCAAAACGTCTAATAAATTGATTACTAATTATTTTTTTGAAGGGTCTCCCTTCATTAATAAATATATTCCTTTTTAATGAATCAGGTGATATTAAATTAAATTCAACTAGTATTTCATCAATTGATTGATACCTATTTACCGTTTTTTTCTGCAGGCATTTATATATAAATTTTTTTATTTTTTTTGCAGTATTTAATTCCTCAGGCGATTTATTCAAAATTGAATATATAATTGCCTGATCATATTCCCCTTTAAACGGCAGCATACCTGAAATCATTTGATAGAAAACAACACCAAGCGACCAAATATCAGTTCTTTGATCTACATTTTCTCCCTTTGCCTGTTCAGGGGACATATATGCAGTAGTTCCGACAGTTGAACCTGTTTTTGTTAATTGTGATTCCCCTTTTATTTTGGCTAGACCGAAATCCAGTATTTTCACTATCCCATCATTAGTAATAAATATATTTGCCGGTTTTATATCCCTATGAATAATATTTTTTTCGTGGGCGTTTTTTAAGCCTTCGCAAATTTGAATTGTTATATCCAGGGCTTCATTTAACTCAAGTTTACCATTTTCAAGCTTCTCTTTTAATGATTTACCTTTATAATAATCCATGCAGATAAATAATTGTCCTTCTTCGGTTTCATTTATTTCATGGATAGTGCAGATGTTATTATGCTGAAGTTTGGAAACTGCTTTTGCTTCCTGGATAAACCTCTTTTTAATTTCGTCATCGGAAGAGTAGGAAAGGGGAAGGAACTTGAGTGCAACTATACGGTCAAGTTTCTGATCCATCGCTTTGAAATACTACACCCATTCCGCCCGCGCCAAGCTTTTCAATTATAGTATAGTGGAATATAGTTTGTCCTATCATTAATTTTTCCTCGAAGCGCAATCTGAAACAGGCAGATATTGACTCCGCTGTCTTCAATTATTGTATTATCATATTTAATTTGTATCCTTTATAAGGAACCGGAAATTTTAACTTGGAGAGGAACAGTTTAAAATAGAATAATCTTTATTTGAGGAATACCGGGAGTTATTTCGAAATAAATTTGTTTCTCTCCCTCGAAAAATAAATGTGAAAAGTACGAACTATCTAATCGTTTTGAATGAAGTTACAATCATTATGTATATTTACAAAAAAGATTTTCCATTTGCAAAAAAATTCACTACCCAAGTTAAAGCTGTGATTAAAGTAATAAAAAATTTTTCAATGTTAAATACAAGCAAGTGAGGTTATATCAATAACTTCTTGAGCATGAAATGATATAACCTCGGGGATTAAATTTTTAAAGTTCATCTTTGCACTACTCAATTTTGCCTTTTGTTTTCAAACAGTAGTCCTCATATAATTGATGAAGCATACAATTTATCCCGTCACAATTGCCAAGTTCACTTTCTCTTTTAATAAGAAATACGCCTCGTGAGTCTCCTATTTTCAATAATGACCATGCCGCTACAAGTTTTGCTCCGTCATTCTTTTCATTGCGGAACATTTTCATTAAGGGTATTACAGCTTTACCTGATTTCATATTTCCCAGGAAATAAGCGCTGCTTACCTTCAATCCCTGGTTATCGGAATTTAGTCCTGCTAAATAATTGGCTTCAATACCTTCATATCTAGATGCCGTTGAAATTTCTTTATCAGCCTGTGCAAATGATACCGTTGCAATCGCTACGACAAAAGACAAGCTCAGCCAAAGATATAATAACTTTTTCATTTCGGACCTCCTTTATTTTGTTTGTTTAATTTGTACATACCAAACTTCATAAATAAAAGGAGGCTTCCCTACCATGGTAGTAACAAATGATAAAACAGATGTAACATGTGTATTTTAATGTTGTTTTCTCTATAAAGGGATTCGGATAGTTCTGGCTTAGACGAAATTTTAATGGAATCATTTCCTCATTATTACCAGTTTTTATTGGATCCACTTCTTTCCCTTTTTATCTGTAAAGAAGAACCCGTAAAAAAATGATTTTTTGCTAATACATTAATAAATTTTAGGCGGGTTTAATTCTATAAGGATTGTGTAAAATACTATAAAAATTGTGTTTGGAGGGATACACAACGCTTTTAAGCCACTAATTGACACTAATTATATTTGTGTAATTTATTTTTAATTCTAAATTAAATTTTTCATTATACATTATTATCCTATTTATAGTTGTCTTATTAGTGAAAATTCGTGATAATTAGTGGCTTTTTATTCAGCCAAGAATTAACACTAATTACACTAATTTTTTTATAAAATTTAGTTTGTCAATTAAGCAAAAATAGGTCACTAACTAAGTAAACATAGATAGGTCCATTATTTATTTCATAAACCGTACAGATGTTGGGATGATCCAGTGCGGATGCTGACTGAGCTTCGTGAACAAATCTGGTTTTAGCCTCTGCATCAAAAGAAAACAAAGGAGGAAGAAACTTAAGTGCCGCTATGCGTTTAAGTTTAGTATCCTCGGCCTTGTAAACTACACCCATTCCGCCTTCGCCTAATTTCTCAATAATTTTATATTGAGATATTATTTGTCCAATCATTCGTACCCCAGTATCAGATTTAAAAATATCAAAGAAGAACTATTTTATTATTATGTTTTAGGGGAAGAGGTTCTCGAAAAGAATACTCATAGGACTATATTTTATAATACCCCTAAAATATAAAATTTTTTTTAATATTTTAATTTTTTCCTTACTAAAAGTCAACTATTCAGACAATCAACCATATATTGGTTAAATGGAAAATAGCTTTTGCTATAAAAGTTATTTTATTATCTCCCCCTCCATTTCCTTAGGCTTTTCAATATCAAGAAGATTTAAAATAGTTGGAGCAAGATCAACAATATGATGTGTTTTTTCCAAGGTCGAATTTTCCTTAAAATCTTTTCCAACAGCTAAAAAGAATCCTTCAAATCTATGATTCCCGCTTCTTCCGTCAGGATTTTTACCGGGCTGCGGCCATTTTAATTCTCCATATTCAGGTGAAATGATTTTTGTGTAATATGCGGCTGGTTTAAATTTCCATTTTACGAGTATATCGGGTAAATTATTAAATCCTGTTCCTTTATTGAATAAAAGATCAGTTCTGTTTACACTTTCTATTATTGGTTCCCGGGTCATTTCATATTTATAGGTTTTTAAACCTTCAATTATTTTGCTGCAAAGATTATCGTAATCTTCTCCTTGCTCAACAATACCTTCTTTTTCTCTTCCTTTTAAATTTACTCTTATATATCCTTGATGGTCGGCAAGTAAATTAAAAATTTTTGTTTTATCCCAGTTAGTTCCTCCCATGCGCCAGTATGCGGTTAACTTATCCTGAAGCTTAATAGGTAAAAGCTTCTTAAAGCTTGCTCTCCATTCCAGGGGTAACTTATCCCTTATTTTCTTTACGATATTTGTATCTTTATTATTTCCCAGTCCTCCGTTTAAAATATTTGAAATCATTTTCGGCAGGAAATATTCGGAGAGGGAAGTATTGGGCCCCATTCCGTGCAATGAAAAAATTAAGACGGTGATATCTTCGTGTATATTTTCCAGTATTTTACCGATTGCTGTATCACATTCCTGATATATTTCACGTAACCAGCTTTTAAAAATAAGCTTTTGTCCCTCGTTAACTTCATCCTTTGTGCTTGTAATATCCCAGAATTTATGTCCTCCGCGGTGAGCTGCTGAAAAGCAGCATAAAAAAAGATCCCACTCTTCAAGATTAATTAAGTTTATTACAAGTTCAGCTTCTTTTTTAGTTGCGTTAATCAATTCTTCTTTTATATCGAATAGATCTTTCAAGGACTGCAGCCCGCCCATCTCTTTACTAATGGGTGGTTCACCAAAATTTTCAATAACCCATTCAATCTTTTCAATGGGAAAAGATGAAGCAGGATATATTGCATCGTGTGAAGCCCAACCGGAAATTTCTATGCCGTTAAAAGGAGTTGGGGGAAAAGTTAATGGTATATCAACGGAAATTACTTTATAATCGTCCCCGAGATTTCGCCAGAAAGGGATTGCATTGATCCAATCCGGTCCGGGGCGTTCATATTCCATTCTATCGCTTTTCCATTGAAGGTAATTATAGAAGCCATGTTCACCGGGATTCACTCCTGTGTAAAAAGTCGGCCAGACTGACCCGGCGAGCCACTCAGCAGTGGAAGATAGTTTCCCAAATGTACCTTTACATCTGAGTGAAGCCAGGTTTTTTAAATGTCCTTCTTCCATCCATTTTTCAATCAAACTTGGTTCCGCCGTATCTATAGCTATTGCAAGAACTTTTTTACTAGTCTTTTTATTGGAAAGATTTGGATTCATTTAAATAGATTTCCTAAACATTGATTTTTTATTGATCACCACCGGATTCAATTGCAAGCATTTCTAATAATTCCATCATCAATCCCGTGTCCTGAAATTTTGCTTAATCTTACAAAAGATTTTTTAATTCCACTTTATAAGATATATTAATTGCGGATTCTTTTCTCAGTATCCTTGTATGGAAATATCCTTTAAATTTTTAACAAAATAATCCATACTTTTTCAATCCCATCCTTATTATACTTTTCTTCCCTGTATGTAATTGAATAATTATTACTAATTTTTAGGCTGTTTAAGACCTGCTTACCCCATCAGCATTATATTTATCAGTTAAATTTATTAAAATTTCCAGTCATTTTTCTCCTGGTACATTATTATCATCTACAAATTCAATTAAATGTCCTTTTGATTTATCGATGCCTTCATTCAGCATAACGCTTTGTCTTTTATCTTCCATAACAATAACTTCATCCGGTTTCTGGGGCTGATTGTTTAAAACAGGATAACCTCAGCTAATGAATTTCCATTTATTGTCGGAATAATTTCATGAATATAGTGATGGTCTTTATTTAAACTCATATTCTTTAATATTTAAATTAAAAGATTGGGAAGTTGTTCTCTTTTTATCTAAGAATTATTTCTAATGTTTTGTAATAATATTCCCTTCCATTTCATTTGGTTTTTCAATATTAAGCAGATTTAATATAGTTGGTGCCAGATCAACAATATGGTATTTTTTTTCAAAAGTTGAATTTGCTTTAAAGTCTTTCCCGACTGCTAGTAAGAATCCTTCAAACCGGTGGTTTCCGCTTCTGCCGTCAGGATTTTTCCCCGGCATCGGCCAATCCAATTCTCCATATTTTTCTGAAATAATTTTCTTGTAATTTGAAACAGGCTTGTATTTCCAATTTACTATTATATCCGGCAAGTTATCAAAACCTTTATTTTTAACAAATAGTTTATCTTTTTTTACTATACTTTCTATTACCGGTTCATCTGTTTCAGGATCTTTAAATGTTTTTAATCCTTCCATCAGTTGAGCACAGATTTTATTATATTCTTCTCCCTCTGCAACCGTTCCATTTTTTTCTCTTCCTTTCAAATTAATCCTGATATATCCTTGAAGATCTGCAACTAAATTAAATACTTTTGTTTTAGACCAATCAATTTTTCCCATACGCCAATAAGCTGTCATCCTGTCTTGCAGCCATAGCGGCAGAAGTTTCCTTAAATTAGATCTCCATTCCAGCGGGATTAAGTTTCTTATAGCTTTAATATAATTATACTTTTCATTTTTGTCAGGTTTTTTTACCCCATTCAATATATTTGATATCATCCCCGGTAAAATTTTATCTGTAATAGTTGAGTTTACTCCCATTCCATGAAGGGAGAAAATTAAAATAGAGACATCGTCACCCGCATTATTTATTATTTTACCCACTGCTTCATCGCAAGACTGATATATATCCCTTAAAGCAGATTTAAATTGCGATTTTTGTTCTTCGGAATATTCTCCTTTTATATTTGTTAAATCCCAGAATTTATGACCTCCACGGTGAAGAGAAGTCATGCAGCACATAAACAGATCCCAATTTTCATTTTTTATTAAAGATGTAACTAATTCAGTTTCTTTATCATTAGCAGTGATTAACTCTTCCTTGACTTTTAATAAGTCATTAATATTTTGAAGTCCTCCCACTTCATCACCGATAGGGGGTTTACCGAACTTTTTTACTACCCATTTAATTTTTTCCTCAGGATAGGAAAACGGAGGAAATATTCTATCGTGAGACGCCCAGCCCGAAACTTCTATTCCATTAAAAGGATCCGGCGGGAAAGCTAACGGAATATCAACTGCAATAACCCGGTATTCATCTCCAAGCTTTCTCCAGAAAGGGACTGCAGTAATCCAATCCGGATTTGGCCGTTCATAATCCATTTTATCACTTCTCCACTGAAGATAATGATAAATTCCGTGTTTATCGGGCATAGTACCGGTATAAAAAGTAGGCCAAGGCGAGCCAACCAGCCAATCCGCCGATGAGGACAATCTTCCATAGGAACCTTTTGAAAAGAGTGAAGATAGGTTTTTTAAATATCCCTCGGCTGCCCATTTCTCAATTAAACTTGGGTCAGCGGCATCCAGGGCTATTACCAGAACTTTTTTGCCTTTGGTCTGATGATTAATATTTGATATCATCTAAATAAATTTCCTTCCCTTTATTATTAAGAGAAATACCGGCAGCTTCTGCGGCAATCAAAGCTATTATGCCGTCTTCAATACCAGGCTCGGCAGTTCCATTTGATTTAATAAAATTAATAAAGTTATTCAGCTGGACGTCATAACTATTTTTTATTGGTGATGTATTCCTTAAAAACTTTCTCAAAATTGTATCTTTTAGATCAAGCAATTTCCTAAAATTACCTGGTTCAGGATCTATCCTTATTGAACCAAGTTTTACAAAGAAATTATCTTCTTCTGAATTTACATTGAGAGATTTAACGGTTTTATTTGAATGTGCAATCCTGCAATTAATAAGTATATCATCCGGTATTTTAATTGTCAACCCTAGATCATTTTTTCCTAAAAATCTAGCAGAAATTGAGATTATTTCTTTATTAAAAATGAATCTTACTAAATCGAAAACATGAGGTCCCAAATCATTTAAAGGTTCTCCCTTGAATGAGACTGGATTCCAGCTGCTGTAATTACCAATAAAAATAATTTCTGCTGAATTTACTTTTATATTTTGAGAGAGTTTATTTGTTAAAATAATTATAGGCTGCCAATTCCTGTGATTGAAACCCATCATTAAAGATGCTTTTGAAGCTGCTTCAATCCCGATTAAATCTTTTAAGCCATCTGTTGATAAAGCCAATGGTTTTTCAACCAACACATATTTATTATTTTTTAACAATTCATAAGACGCTGTAACATGAGAGTCCGGGGGTGTGCTTATAATAGCTGCATCAATTTGCTCAATAAAATTTGAATCGATATAGCTGCTTTGATAACAATCATAAAACTCTGCGGCAATTAATTCCCTTCTTTCTTTTATCGGGTCTATTACTCCTTTTACTTCAATATCTGAAAATTTACTAAGTGCAGGCAAATAAATTAATTCAGCTGCTCTTCCGCATCCTACCAATCCAAGTTTTATTTTAGAGCTCAAACTTTTTTCCTCATATATTTTTTGTTACCATTCCAGAATCCTTCTGTCCATGCAGAGAGACCTAAAAGAAGAAAAGGGGAAAAGAATATAATCCTAAGCAGACTAATAGGATTCCATTGGATGGTCCGGATTAAAATATATATTAATCTCCTTACTCCAAAAATAAATGCAAATAAGAATGTACCCCGGAATTTACTTTTCTTATCTGGAATTTTTAAACTTAAATATCCTCTATAAAATCCAAGACTTTTGTTATGAACAATAAAAGAATATAAATCTTTTCTGCCGCTGTGTTTTACAATCTGCCGGACATTATAAAAAACCATTCCTCCATTTTTATTAATTGCAGTTTGACTGAATATTACATCCTCTCCTGTAACTATATTTTCAGGAAATCCTTCTGTTTGAAGAAACAGCTTTTTTGTTAATCCCAAATTGCAGGCAGGAAAGTGCGTAATTTTTTTATCTGAACTATATTTTTGGAAATCAGGGAACTGAAGCAGGTTATCAACAGATGCTATTGGATGAAAAGGATATAAATTTATAATTGGTCCTATTACTATTTCATTACCATGATTTAATGATGAATAAATTTGAGAAAGCCAATCCCGCGAAGGGATGCAGTCGGCATCTATAAATGCAAACAGATTTGATTTGGAATTTTTAACACCAAGGTTTCTTGCTTTTCCAGGAAACATTAATGAATCCGAAGAGATTAATATCAGGTTTGGAAAAGAATCTGCTATTTGTTTTATTTCAGGATCTTTCAAGCTTTCAACTAAAATTATTTCGAACGGTTTATTGAATTTTTGTTTATAAATCCCTTGAAGACAAAAACTCAAATCTTTTTTATTGCCGTAAAATGGAATGATTACAGATACTGATACGGGTTCTAATATTTCTTTTGAATTATTATTTAAGTCCATTATTTTTTTTAAATAAGCTTATTATACCTCGGAACTGTGCGGATAATGTTTTAAATTCTCCGACAAGAAGCTCTTCAAAAATAATTGATAATAACCTAAAGGGCAGAGCAGCACAAATTGTTAAAAATTGAAAAAAGTTAGCATGTTTCCTTAGCAAATAAAAATAGTTTTTAGACTTTGAAAATTCATATTCGTCAATTGCTTTTCCTCTGCCTTTTTTTCCGCCTTTATGATATACAATTGCCTCATGATTGTAAAAAATCTTAAATCCATTTTTTGTTGCTCTTAACGATAGATCCACATCTTCCCAGCCATAAGGATTAAATCTCTCATCAAAACTTCCAACTTTTTTTATTAATTCATCACTAATAAGACTTAAGCCGCCGCAAGAAGGGATAAATTTAGATTCATCAAATTGCCCTTCATCTTTTTCGCCGCCGCCGATATTTTTGATTTTGCCCGTATATAAATTAACCGACATTCCACCGGCATATTGAATTTTTTCCGGATAATTTGTCATGTAACATTTGGGTGCTACTATTCCCGTATTTTTATTTATATCAAAAGATTTAACCATTTCCGTAAGTGCGTTTTTATCAATCACTATGTCATCATCAAGAAATAATAAGAACTT
This sequence comes from uncultured Ignavibacteria bacterium, assembly GCA_963739895.1. Taxonomy (GTDB): domain Bacteria; phylum Bacteroidota; class Ignavibacteria; order Ignavibacteriales; family Ignavibacteriaceae; genus CAVQBP01. The sequence continues at coordinate 35,817 of CAVUCR010000027.1, forward strand.
GTAATCAAGGTTTTCTTTTGCATACTCGATGCCGAGATTTCGACCGCCGGCAACTCCTAAATTAACTTTACTCAATACCAGATGAGTACGTGGGTACTTGGTTTTAATTTCCTGAAATGATCCGTCTGTAGAACCGTTATCTACTACAATAACTTCGAAATTATTGTATTCCAGCTTAAATATGCTGTCAAGACAATCAAGTATATAATTCTTTTTATTGTAATTTAATACTATTACAGCTACCAAATTTTTGATATTCATGGGAGGTAATTCCCTTAAATTCCCTTTTTTGTTTGTAAAATTTTCAAAAAAGATTTTTAAATAATTACATGTTCTATATAACCATTTTATCGGTCTTAATTTACAATGAATTCATTCCGTGATGGAATTTCCTTAATAATATCCCTTCAAAATATAAAAATTATTCTTTGAAAGTTTTAGTGACGTTATGTTTTCATTTTTTTTGAGATTACAAATTCTTTAAACTCAATTAATCCGCCAAGCGCAGAAGTCAAAATATTCCTGAAAAAAAATAAAAAGGAGAGTGCCATTGAAATATCCGGTTTAATGCCATATTGATTCAATATAAATACTAGAGTACCTTCTCTAATGCCTAATCCCGCAAAAGATAAGGGGAGCATAATAGCAAGAGACATTGCCAATCGAATCCAGCCGATTTGCCAGAGACTTAAATCAATATTAAGAGATTTTGCAAAACAAAAAAAAGAGAGAACTCCAATTCCATGATATAAAAAAAGTAAACCGATAATTTCAAAGTATTCTTTTAATCTTAAATTTTGGAACCGCTGCATAGCATCGGCAAACTTTCCAATTACTTCTTTAATAAAATTTGGTAAAGGCAGAATTAAGGTAGTTTTTTGTATGAAATTTAATCCGGATTTTCTAATCAAAAGGAAATAAAGTAAGATCATAGAAATAAATAATAATACCAGTACAATAAAAAGTTTTGTATTTCCCAAATCAAAAATAGCAGGAAGTGAAAACAGAATTCCAATAAATACGATCATTAATATTTCCAGGAAACGGTTAAAAACAACTATTGCCGCGGCAGAAGATTTTTTCCCATATTTAGAAAATTTATACCATTTAACAGCTCCGCCGGAAAGTATACCGGGAAGAAATAATCCGTAAAAATTTGTGGTAAGATGAATCTTCAGGATTTCCAGAACGGATAAATTTATTCCCTGTATTCTGGTGAGATATTGAGTTTCAAAAGCTGAGAGGTAACTAATTGGAATAGCCAGCAGCATTCCCGCTAAAAACAGAATTAATTCAGCTGAAAAAATTGAATTAATAATTTCATTAATTGGAATAATGGATAAAAGGTACGCCAGGATAATAGCGGAAATTATAATTTTTAATAATAGAAATATTTTATTTTTCATCAAGGATTTTCTGTTCATATTGAATTAATTTTTCCGAGCTCCAAAGATGTAAGCCGGTCGGATTTTAAGGAATCTAGAATTTCATTTAGATGAATTCTACTGCTAAATCCCGGTATTACGGTAGAAATCCCATTTTGCTGAAATAAAAATTGTAATGCTGCTTGTACCAATGACCTGTTTTCTTTTTCAAAAAACTTCAGTTTTTCAGCTTTTAATTTTCTTTCTTTGAAAATTTTTCGATCATCAGCCCATCTTTCCGCCTTTGTATCTGAATTATGGACGGATAGTAATCCTTTTGCAAGTGGAAGACGCGCAACAACACCAATATTTTCGTTAAAAGCTAATGGTAGTAATACAGGTATTGGTCCTTGCTCTATCATGCTTAATTCTATTTGTATTACCGAAACCCCGGGTAATTTTAAACTAAGAAAAGCCTGCTCAAGAGAATCACACGATATGCCGTAGAATCTAATTTTACCTTGAGATTTGAGTGATTCAAAAGTCTCACAAAAATCACCAGATTCTAAAATTTGATTTGTGGGATGATGCAGCAGCAGCAAATCAATATAATCAGTATGCAGTCTTCTCAAGCTTCCTTCAACAGTAGTATTAATAAAACCTGCAGAAAAGTCATGGCGTCTTTGTGATTTATAAATTCTGGGTAAAATAAATTTTAACGGTTCTATAGTTTTTCTTGCAGGATTAAGAAAAGATTTTCCTTTTTTAGCAAATTTACCAATAGCAGTAGATGTTGTTCCTGCCTTTGAAGAAATAATTATTTTATCCCGGTTGTGTCTTAATGCTTTTCCGATTAATAATTCACTTTCTCCATTACTATAATTGGGAGCAGTATTAAAAAAGTTAATCCCTGATTCAAAAGCTTCGCTTAAGGTTTTTAAAGATTCTTCATCATTTCGATGATGTAAACTCTTACCAGTACCCGAGCATCCCATTCCGATAGAAGAAACTTTTAAATTAGTTTTACCGAGAATTCTATATTCCATGATCAAGTTAAAGTTTGTAAAGTTTGTAAGGAATGGATTTTTGATAATTCAGATTCTGATAACTGCGGGGCATTAAATGTTTCGAGGTTTTCCATTAATTGTTTGGAATTTACCGCACGCGGGATAGCTGATGAAACTTCTTCAAAATTCAATACATATTGAAGAGCAGCTTGAGCTAAAGTCCGGTTACTGTTTACAAGAAACGCAAATTGCTTTGCCCTCTCTTTTTTGATTTCGAATTCATTGTAGTCTTTTGCATATGTTTCTGCCATAATATCATTAAATTCTGTTGTCAAATGACCTTGGGCTCTTGGATTCCTGGCTATTATACCAATTCTTTTTTCTTTTGCGGCTGATAGTATTTCTGCAGCACATTTATTATCTAAAAGATTTAAGGTTAATTGTACTGAGGAAACATCACGATAATTAAAACAAATAAGTGCATCTTCATTTTCGGCACAGGATATGCCATAGTATCTTATTTTTCCCTGTTGTTTTAGCAGCTCTAAGATTTCGATCAACTCTCCTTTTTTCAGTATCTCTTTTGATGGTTTATGCAGCTGAAATAGATCTATATAATCTGTTTGAAGGCGCCTTAGACTATTTTCTACCGCTTCAATTAAATACATTTTCGAGAAATCTTTTCGTTTTTGTTTAGCACGCATTAAATGGAAAGGAATTTTTAAAGGCTGCAAGTATTTACCGAACGGTTTTATCAAAGGTCTTAATTTAAGTGCAGCAACTGCCCAATTTGAATATAAAGTTCCTGCTTTAGTTCCGATAATAATTTTATCCCTTTTACCTTTAAATGCTTTTCCAATTAATTTTTCACTTTCACCCAAAGAATAATGATCGGAAGTATCGAAAAAATTAACTCCGGCATCATAAGCTTCATTTAAAATTTTTATTGATTCATTATCATTCTTATAATAAAGCCCGCCTCCAATTGACTGGCAGCCGAAGCCAATTTCAGAAATCTTTAAATCTGTTTTGCCGAGTATTCTATATTTCATTAAAAGTTATTATAAATCAAATTTTATTAAGAATATCTCAGTAAGGAGACCCCTACTGAAGAACTAAACGAAAACGAAATTTGACTTCATATCGCTAACAAACCTTAGATATTCTTTAAAATTGTTTAAAGACACACATTCTTTTCAATTGACTATTTATTCATAAAACAGATTAAGCCATTGAATAGATTTGTTTAATTTCGTCGTCGGTAAGCGGAGGTGCTTCTAAAGAATTAATATTTTCATCTATTTCTTCCTGATTAACAGCCCGGGGAAGCACAACTGAAATTCCATTGAGCTGCCTAACAAACTGAATTGCAGCCTGTGCAATTGTGCGGTTTTCTTTTACCAGAAATTGAAACTTTCTTGCTTTATTCTTTCTTTTTTCAAATTCATCCCTGGAGAAAGCTGAACTATCTCCCATAATATCATCTCTATTCTTAGTAAAAAGCCCTATTGCCCGTGGGTGCCTCGCAATAAGTCCAAGATTCCTTTCTATTACAAAAGGAATCAATTTCTTAATTGCTTCTTGATCGATTAAACTTATTGCAATTTGAAGTGAAGAAATATTATTAAATTTTAGGCATAAGACCGCATCATCAACAGTAAGACACGTAATTCCGTAATATCTAATTTTTCCCTGGATTTTTAATTTTTCTAAAGTCTCTATAAATTCTCCACGTTTTATAACATCCGGCGAAGGTTTGTACAATTGAAATAAATCCAAATAATCTGTTTGGAGTCTAGCTAAACTTTTTTCTACTGCTTTAGTTATATATTCACCTGAGTAGTTAAAACGTAATTGTGAAGCTCTCAAATAATGAAGGTGACTTTTCACAGAATGCAATAAACTGCTGAAAGGCCTGGCTAGGGCTCTCAATCTCAAAATGAAAAATCCGGTTGGGGTATACATAAGTCCTGCTTTGCTTGTAATAATAACCTTATCTCTTCGATCTTTAAATGCCTTACCGATGAGTATTTCACTTTGTCCCAAACTATGATGGCCAGATACATCATAGAAATTAATACCTTTGTCAAAAGCTTTATGCAGCACTTTAATTGATTCGTTATAATCTTTATAATATAAACCTCCGCCTAATGATTGGCATCCTAAACCAAGTTCCGAAACTTTTAAATCCGTAATCCCGAAATTTTTATATTTCATGAGACTTTACTCCTTTAAATTCGGTATTGATTTTTGGGTTAGTAAAGAGGTCTGTAATTACATTACCTTCCAAATCATCCGGAATATTTTGGTTTAATAAATAAAGCCATGTTGGAGTCATATCAATTATTCTTTCCTTATTTATTTCTTTATTTCTTGTAATATCAGGTCCCTTGGCCAGAAGTATTCCATCGATTCTATGGCTTCCGCTTGTAGGCCAGTTCATATTCTCTCTCCATCTTTCTACAAAGATTGAATCTTTATCTTTGTCGCTCTCAGTCGGCATATATGCATTGTCTGTCCAATCAATTAATAAATCTGGTGCAAATTCCATATAAGGTCCATTATATAATTCTTCACGTTTAAATATTTTGCTTACTACAGGTTTACTGTTTGAAGGATTAGCAAGAGTTGAAAATTTTTTAATAATTTCTTCTCTTACATTATCATATTCTGCCTGATCGACAATACCATTTGGATCTCTTCCCTTCAGGTTGATAAAAATATCCCCTTCTTTTCCCCTGGAAAAAGCATAAGTTTTACTCCAGTCTATATCTGAACCGGCGAGATAAGTTTGTATCCAGGATTTCAGCCAATGCATATTTTTATTTGCAAAAAAGAACCATGATTTGGGGATAAGTCCTTGAACATTTTTTCTGAAACCGGCAACTTTTGAACGAATAAATGATTCTTTAAATGATTTTTGTTTACCATTCGAATGAGAAGAATCATTTGCTTTTTTATAAGTCAAAAAGCCTTCTTTCTGCAGCCAGGTATTAATTTGAATCCCCGAAGCAAGTGGACCGGCTCCGCATTCCGAAATGATAAATATATTAGTATTTGGACCTGCAGCATTAATTAAACGATCAATTGCAGTATCTAAAGCCTTATACGCAGTTTTAATTACATCTTTATACACATTATTTTGCTGCTGCATATCTTTCCAGAAGTAGTGCTGTGTAATAGCCGATGCACTAAAAAATGTTATAAAAAAATCCCAATCTTTATTTTCAATTAAATAGGTTAAAACATCGGTTTGTCTTTTAACATCTTCTTCAACAATGGATAAATAATCTTCTTTCTTCCTTCCTCCCGGGAATATATCTTTTAAACGGTATCTGCCAAATTTATTCACAATCTCGTTGTACAACTCATTTGGATATGCAATGGAACGGTGAGCGCCGGGAGCATCTTCACCGGAAATCATAAAACCATTAATTTTTTGGGGAGGGAATGTAAACGGAATATTTACAACCCCTGAAGTAAGGCCATTTTCGCTTAAGATATTCCAAATAGGTTTTGATTTTATTTGTGAACCATTCATCTCTTTAAATTTTCCATCATTTCCCCTTTGCCAAAAATCAAACAAACCATGCTGTCCCGAATTTTTTCCCGTTAAAATAGTGCCCCATATTTGAGGTGTGTTCGTAGGGACTGATGATTCAAGTTTCCCGGTAGTTCCTTCTTCAAACAATTTTTTAAATACCGGTAGTTCCCCTTCTTCCATCCACGGAATGATTAAATCAAAAGTCGCTTCCGCAAGAGCAATTACAAGCAGCTTGTTATTATTTGATTGCATAAGTTTTATTCTCTGTTATTAATAAATCATTATAAATATTTAAATGTTTTTCGACGGCTATATTCAACTCGTAATTTTCTTTAACATAGTTCTGCCCTTCTTTACCTTTAATTCGCCAGCTATCATTTTTTAATAAGCTATTTAATCCTTCAACAAAATTTTTTTTTTTAACAAAGTACCCAAATCGTTCGGTAACATTTTCCGGATTAAGTGAACTTAATATTGCACATTTATGAGCAAGAGCTTCCAAAAAAGAATTGGGTAGACCTTCTCTTGAAGCTGTATTTACTAAAATCCAGCTTTTATCCAAAATTTCATCCAGCTTATTACTTTCAAATTGATTAATAAATCCTGTTATTGTTAGATTTTTTAAATAAGAATATTTTTTCCTCAAATAATTATCGTAATTATTATTTCGTCCTTTTCCTACTGCAATAAATTGAACGTGCGGGAATGATTTTACTAATTGAAAAAAAAGTTCCGGTTTTTTTCTTTTATCCCACCTTGCTAAAAAACATACGGTAGGTGCCTCTGCTTTTACAATATTTTCTGCCGGAATTTTAATTGGAGTCGGCAAAAAATCAATTGCACCATTTAACGAATATTTTTTTGAAGTTCTTTTTTTAAGAAAAATTGCCGCACAGAACACTCTGTCGGCTTTTCGAACCGATTTCCTAACAAGAAAATTATTTTCAAATAAATAATTAGAAAAAACCTGTAATTTATTATAAGAAGGGCGAATAAATTCTCTAAGCCAATCATTAGTAAGCTTGGGGTCTCTAGATGTAATAACGTGAAATTTATTTGGCATTTCGTTCATAGCAAGATATGTTAAGAATGACGGTTCTTCGGAATGATAAACGTCGGCATTACATGTCTTAAATAATTTCTTTGCATAAAACGGATTAGTTTTTTGAAAACCAAGTACTTTTATACCGTCTAAAATCTCAAATTCTTTTTGTCCATTCCTTCTAGGAACTACCGCGAAAACTTCAATTCCCCGTTTTACAAGTTCTCTCCCTATTATCCTGGTTGCACGTCCGAAACCGCCGTACTTACCCCATTCGAATATTTCCGTACAGATAAAACAGATTTTCATGTAATTTATTAATTAGTTAGAAATTAAATTTTTCGTAAAAAGATTTATTTTTTTAGGATTTATCTATTTAAAGATAGGATAGCTTAATCCAAATTTTGAGATTTCTATACTGGTTAATATTTTTCCTGCATCGAGATCTATAACCTTGAATAAATGTCCATGACAATTTTCTTTTAAACAAGTATAGGTGAATTTATAAATCACTAAATAAATTTTTAATTAATAACGCTTTTGCCGATATGATCTTTGTTAATAAAGATTTCATGAATAAAATATGAGAAATCTTTTCTATAAGGAAAAACTAACACCAACTTTAAATCTTATTTATACAAATCTTCTGTTCTGCTTAGCATAATAACCGGAAAATTATAAATTTTTGAAGTAGAAAGAATTTCTGAATAAAGATCTATATGTTTTTGGGATGTAAATCCCCAGCTAAATTTCTTCTCTACTCTTTTCCTTGCAGCAAATTGGAGTTCCTTTGTTAATTTAGTATCGCTGATTAATTTAATCAGGGATTCTTTAATTGCTTTTGAATTTTTAGATTCGATTAATATTGCCGCATCTCCAACGACTTCTGCACAGCCGTTATCATTTGTAGTAATGATAGCCATGCCGGAAAGCATTGCTTCAAGAAGAACAACCGGAAAATTTTCCGATTCCGACGTAAATACAAATATTTCTGATTCTTCATAAAGTCTTTTCAAATGATCTGAGAGATTGTCTAAGTACCCTAAAAAATTAATTTTTAGATTATTTCCCCGTGATATATCTTTAAGGGTCTGCAAATAAGGTCCGTCACCTACTATATTTATGTTATAATCATGATCTAGTTCTTTTACAGCTTCCAAAAAATATTGGACACCCTTTCGTTTGAACATCCTTGAAACTATAAGAATTTGTTTTTTCTTCATTACATTAGAAGAGAATTTGTCCAATTCTATCCCGTTAGGTATAACAGCCGTTTTCAATTTAGGATTAATTTTTTTTACCAATGCTTCTAAATTTTTACTCGGCAAAATTATTTTTTCTGCTTTTGAAGTGATCAATCTCCAGAAAGGTAAAAGAAATTTATGAAGCAATTTAAATCTGTCGGGATTATAGCCGGGTACATCCGAACCGTGTGCGGTTATAATATACGGGAGCCCTAGCAGTAATTTAACCGTAAAAGCTAAAATTCCGTCAGGAAAAATAAAATGTGTGTGATTTATATGATATTTATTCTTTTTACATAGTTTTAAAATTAAAGGAATTGCTAAAATGATGTATAAAATCATTTCGGGAAAAGTACATACGTTTTTATTTAACCTGATACATCTGACTCTATGAATGCTAAGATTACCAATTTTTTCGAAAGCAGGAAGGTTTTTAAATCCCATTGTTACTAAGTCAATTTCATAATCTTTATTTTTTAATTCATTTGTTAAACCGTGAACGACTTTAGCGCCGCCGCCACCAATTGGGGGATACTCGTAACAGAGCATTAATATCTTGATATAAAACTCCACGAAATTATTGAATATGCAGGAAAGATTATTTGGATAATAGTAAGCATAAGCTATAGTTTTAAAACTAAAGTAGCTGTGAGAGAGGTCAATATCGTTCAAACCTCATTTTAAGGTTAATTTTAATTCTATTTTAAGAAACTAAATATTTAAGAAATGTATAATGTATTGACAAAATAATCTATCCGTCATTTAATTAAATAAGTAACGAGTACTTTTAGCACAATCGAATCAAATATATTTTAATAATTCAGCTTGACTTTCTAACTACTCTATTTACTTAATTAAAATCTTATTCAAATTAGGAAATTTAGTTCAATTTCCAATTTTCATTTTTATTAGGGAGGTGTAAAGTCTGAAAAGAAAGTAATAGCTGTTATAGGTGCGACCGGTGCGCAAGGCGGAGGATTCGTCCGTGCAATTTTAAATTATCCAGGTTATGAATTGTTGCGCGGGCGATTACAAAAAATGCCGGTTCTGATAAGGCTGTTGAACTTTCAAAACGAAGTGTTGGTGTAGTTGAGGCTAATTTAGATGATGTTGATAGCTTAAAAAAAGCATTTAGCGGAGCTTATGGTGCATTCTGCGTTACAAATTATTGGGAGTACTTTTCACCTGAGAAAGAAAAAGAACAAGCAAAAAATATGGTTATTGCTGCAAAAGAGGAGGGTTTATCTCATGTTATCTGGTCTACACTTGAAGATACAAGGCAATGGATTCCTCTTAATGATAACAGAATGCCCACTTTAATGGAAAATTATAAAGTCCCGCATTTTGATGGAAAAGGAGAAGCAAACAAATATTTTGATGAAGCGGGTGTGCTGACAACCTATCTTATTGCATCATTCTTTTGGGATAATTTTATTTATTTTGGAATGGGGCCAAAAAAAGGTGCGGATGGAAAATTTTCAATAACTTTACCTATGGGAAATAAAAAGCTTGCCGGCATTGCAGCAGAGGATATCGGTAAATGTTCTTTAGGTATTTTCAAAAATAGTGAAAAATATATCGGTAAAACTGTTGGTTTGCCGGGGATCATTTAACCGGTATTGAAATGGCTGATAAACTCTCTAAAGCTTTAGACAAAGATATTATTTATAACGAAGTTTCTGCTGAAGTTTACAGAGGTTTTGGCTTTCCCGGTGCGGATGATATCGGAAATATGTTCCAATTTTACCGGGATTTTGAAAAAGATGGACTGGAAGTCCGTAACATTGAAGAATCAAAGAATTTAAATCCGGCTTTACAAAATTTTGATATGTGGCTGGCAAAGAATATAACCCGCATACCGATTGAAGAATGATATTCTGAATTACCATGCATCATCCGACAATCTATGATGCCATATTTAATATCTCAGAGCCCTAATGTTCACTATGTTTTACGAAATTCTGATTTAATGATTT
>CAVUCR010000028.1:0-76515 GCA_963739895.1 uncultured Ignavibacteria bacterium
GCATGGCGGCACAATAACATTGGACAGTAAAGAAGGTGAAGGATCAACCTTTACTGTAACACTTCCGAAATAACCGAAATGGATATATAATTGCTAAATGGTCAAGATATAAAATCAGCTTAATGAAACATATAACAAGTACAAATTATTTTAGAAAAATTCTAAACTCTAACAGAGTGTTAATTTTTTTAATTGCTCTTTTAATTCAATTGCCTGTATACAGCCAAAATAAGCCGGAAAGCGGCTACCCTCTAATTAACAATTATTTGCCAAAGGAGTATGGCGCCAACCAACAAATATGGACTATCATTCAGGATAAAAGAGGTATAATGTATTTTGGGAACCAAAATGGACTCCTTGAGTTTGACGGCGCTTCTTGGAGGCTTTACCCGATGCCGAATAAATCGGTTGTTAGGTCTTTAGCCAGCGGTGAAGACGGGAAAATATATATTGGTGCACAAGGTGATTTAGGATATTTTCTGTCCGATTCCTTAGGCAGATTAACATTTTACTCGTTAATGGATTTTGTCCCAAAAAATAAGCGAGATTTCTCCGATGTTTGGAATACTTTTGTTAGTAAAGGTAAAGTATATTTTAATGCAGCCAAATATATTCTTATATGGGATATTCAAAATAAAACATTTAAAATTATTCAAGGTCAAAACACTTTTCATGTAATGTTTATGGTTAACGGAATAATATATGTGCGGGAATTTGGAAAGGGGCTTGAGGTTCTAAAAGATAATTCATTATTTGTTTTGAATGGAGGCCGAAAATTTTCAGATGAAAGAATATATGTAATGCTTCCATTTCCCGGCGAAGAAGGAATAACCTTAATTGTTACCCGTACAATGGGATTATTTAAATATGACGGATATAATTTTATTCCCTTTAAAACAGAGGCGGATAAATTTATAAATGAAAATTTAATTTATTTTCCAGGGGCAATTCTTTCCGATGGAAATATTTTATTGGGAACAATGAACGGCGGAGCTTTAGTTATTGACACTACCGGGAAAGAAGTTAGCATTTACAACACAAAAAGCGGCGTTTCAAGTAATACCATTTATTTCACATTGCAGGACAGGTCGGGAGCAATTTGGCTTGCTACGGGTAACGGAATATCAAGAATAAGCTATACCTCTCCCGTAAGTTATTTTGATTCAAGGAATAACTTTTTAGCACTACCAAATGATATTATCCGTCATAATGGAATTATTTACACTGCAACAAATAATGGCGTTTATTTTCTAGACCCGAAGACTTCAAATTTTCATCTTTTAAAGAACAGTAATAATCAGGCGTTTGCTTTTCTTGAGAGTAGTAACGAATTACTAGTTGGAACATTTAATGGTTTATTTAAGGTCGATAGGGATAAATTATCCGTTATCAGAAAAACAGTAGGCAATGAATATATTGTTCATGCACTAAAACAATCACAAATAAATCATGATAGAATTTATGTAGGTGCTATTGGTTTATGGTCGGTATTAAAAAGCAGGAATGGCTGGAGCGATGAAGGACAGATTCTCGATATTACAGATGTAGTGAATTCAACAGTTGAAGAAAAAGACGGCAAGCTTTGGATAGGGACAAATGCATCCGGTATATTTAGGATTATATTTCGTAAAAACAGTAAAGGAAATATAATTATAACTAAACCGGTTATTGAGCATTTTGATCAAGCAAATGGACTGCAAAGTGGCCAGATATGGGTTGACAGGTTTAACGGCGAAACTTATTTCTCTTCTGCCGATAGCATTTATAAATTTGATGAAAACAGGAAAATATTTTATTCCGATGTTTCGGATAAAATTATTTCTGCCTGTGTTAATATACTCGATCATAAAAGTTTGATTGTCTTTCAACAAGATAGTTTAGGCCGGTTATGGATGGGAACTGAACGAACAATGGCGATGGGTCTGCTTCAACCGGATGATACTTATAAATGGGTAACTGCACCATTTAAAAGATTTTCAGATGAACAGATAAATAAAGTCTATGTGGAAAATGCCAATATTGTGTGGTTTCTTGCTTCTTCCAGTATTATTAGATATGATTTTACAAAGAAAAATTTAAATAATACCGATTATTGCGCCCTTGTGCGGAAAGTTGAAATTGGTGCTGATTCAACAATATATTTCGGAGGAAAATTAAATACTCCTACAGTCCCGTTAATAACATACAATAACAACTCCATAAAATTTAGATATTCTGCAACAAGCTATGAAAGCAAAAACACAAATAAGTTCAAGACATTCCTTGAAGGCTTTGACAAGAGCTGGCCTTCATGGTCAACCGAGAATACAAAAGAATATACAAACCTCCCTCCCGGTAAATATACATTTAAAGTAAACGCATTAAACATTCTGGGTATAGAAAGCAGCACAGGAACCTATTCATTCGAAATATTACCGCCGTGGTATAGAACGTGGTGGGCTTATATATTTTATGTGCTGGCTTTAGCTGCCGGAATCTTTGCAGTGGATCGAACTCAACGGCGCTACCTTGTAAAAAAAGAACGAGAACGGGCGGAGAACGAGCGCAAAACACAGGAGCTTGAGCATGCTAAAGAAATTGAAAAGGCATATACAGAACTTAAGTCTACTCAAGCGCAACTTATCCATTCCGAAAAAATGGCTTCACTTGGCGAGTTAACTGCCGGCATTGCACACGAGATAAAAAATCCGCTGAACTTTGTGAATAACTTTTCGGAAATGAGTAATGATTTGATAGGCGAAATGGTTGAAGAAGCTGACAAGGGGAATACAGCAGAAGTGAAAGCCTTAGCAAAAGATATCAAACAGAACATTGAAAAAATTTTACAGCATGGTAAACGGGCTGACTCAATTGTTAAAGGTATGCTGCTTCATTCAAGAGGAACATCAGGTGAAAAAACTTTAGTGGATATAAATGATCTTCTTGAGCAAGATGTTAATCTTGCTTATCACGGGATGAGAGCACAGAATAAAGAATTCAATATTACTATAGAAAAAGATTATGATATAACTTTAGAAAAAATAAATGTTGTTCCCCAGGATATCAGCAGAGTATTTTTAAATATAATTAACAATGCATGTTATGCAGCTTATGATAGAAAGAAGAAAAGCGGGGATGATTTTTCTCCCACATTAAAAGTTTCCACAAAAAATTTAAATGATAAAGTTGAAATAAGAATTGGTGATAACGGCAATGGAATTCCTACAAATATTTTAGATAAAATATTTCAACCGTTTTTTACTACAAAACCAACAGGCGAAGGAACAGGATTGGGTTTATCTTTAAGTTATGATATAGTTACAAAAGTGCACGGCGGCGAGATAAAAGTAGATTCAAAAGAAGGAGAGGGGGCAGAATTTTTAATTATTTTGCCGCAGGTGTGATTTGAAAACAATTAAGGAAAATATATTGAAATTTTTTACTAAATTAATAGAAATTAAAATAATGAAATATACCTACAGCATTTTTAATTTAAAACAGTTCCCAAAGTCATTATATCAAGACAAACATTTTTTTAATCTAATTTTTTAAACGGAATAGATTTTATAACCTATTTTAGTCCTTTTATTATGAAAAAAATAATATTTCTAATTATTTGCTTCTTCTCAATTTCTGCTGTCACCTCCGCTCAGAATTATTCTGAAAGCGGGTCGCAGATTATTACTAATTATTCGCCGAAAGATTACAAAGCTTTGCAATCAAATTGGGCCATTGCTCAAGCAAAAAACGGCATAATGTACTTTGGGAATGATTTCGGGTTGCTCGAGTTCGACGGTGCCTCTTGGAATTTATATCAAGTTCCAAACAAATCAACCATTCGTTCACTTGCATACAGCGAAGATGGAAAATTATATGCTGGAGCGGTCGGCGAATTAGGATATTTTTCAGCTGACTCTTTAGGTAAACTAAAATTTCACTCTCTAATGAAATATTTACCCAATGAAAGAAGAAATTTTTCAGATGTATGGCAAACATTTGTTGTCAACGAAAAGGTGTATTATAATACAAGTAATTATCTTCTAATTTGGAATATTCAGAAGAAAGAATTCAGCATAATAAAAGCAGCGGGTGATTTCCATATAGTTTTTGAAATAAACGGAACGATTTATGCGCGTGAATGGGGTAAAGGTCTTGAGATATTAAATAGTGATTCTTTAGTTGTTGTAAAAGGCAGTGAGCAATTTGCAAACGAAAGAATTTATGTAATGCTTCCATTTCCGGGCAAAGAAGGAATAATGTTAATTGTTACACGCAATATGGGAATGTTTAAATACGATGGTAATAATTTTATTCCATTTAAAACGGAAGCAGATCAATTTATAAAAGACAATTTAATATACATGCCCGGCACAGTGCTTTCGGATGGTAATATATTGTTGGGAACTATTAATGGGGGTGCAATTGTAATAGACGGCAATGGGAAGTTGATACGCAGATATAATAGTAAAAGCGGCATAATTAATGTCGGCGTTCTATATACATTGCAAGACTCTTCCGGTGCAATCTGGCTGGGTACTACAAACGGCATATCGAGAATAGATTACTCCTCTCCTGTAAATTATTTTGATTCAAGAAATAATTTTTCAACAAGCGCCAATGATATTATCCGCCACAAAGGAACAATTTATTCTGCAGCAAATAATGGTGTTTATTATCTGGATCCTAATACTTCAGACTTCCATCTTTTAAAGAACAGCAATAATCAATCTTGGAATTTTATAGAGATTGGAAATGATCTGGTCGTAGGGACTTTTGACGGTCTGTTCACTGTGGACAAAGAAAAATTATCTCCCATAAAAAAAACTATCGGTAATGAATTCAATGTTAATTTAATTAAACAGTCCACCACAAATCCTAACAGATATTATATCGGCGCTCAGGGATTATGGACCATGCTGAAAGGCAATAATGGTTTGGCTGGTGCAGACCAGATTTTGAAAATAACCGATGTAGTCTCTTCAATAGTTGAAGATAATGACGGAAGATTATGGTGTGGAACTGGGGCCTCAAGTGTTTTCAGAATTACATTCCGGAAAGACAATAAAGGAAATATAATTTTAGCTAATCCGTTAGTTGAACATTTCGATAAAACAAACGGACTTCAAAGCGGTCTTGTATATATTACCAAAATTAACGGCGAGAATTATTTTGCAACTAATGACAGCTTGTACAAATTTGATGAAAGCAGAAAAAGATTTGTTTCCGATACTTCAGATAATATTATCTCCGCATTGTATAAACTATCCGGTAATAAAGGTTTTAACTTTATTCAGCAGGATGGTCTTGGCAGGTTATGGCTGGGATCTCAAAATACTTTGGCAATGGGCGCTCGACAGTATGATGGTTCTTATAAATGGTTAACGTCGCCATTTAAAAGAATAGTCGGCGAACAAATAAACAAGGTTTATTCGGAAAACAAAGATGTTGTATGGTTTACTTCCGGTGCAGGGATAATAAAGTATGATTTTTCGAAAAAGAATTTAATTAATACTAAGTACTCCGCACTTGTCCGCAGAGTAGAGATTGGAAGGGATTCAACAATATTTTTTGGGGAAATGTTGCCTGATTATGCTGCCCCGGCAGTTTCTTATAAAGATAATTCGGTAAAATTCAATTTTTCAGCTGCAAGTTATGAAGGGAAAAACACAAACAGGTTCAAAACATTTCTTGAAGGATTTGATGATGTTTGGTCTTCGTGGTCAAACGAAAGCACAAAGGAATATACAAACCTTCCTCCAGGCAAATATACATTTAAAATAATCTCTGAAAACATTCTCGGTATAAAAAGCAGTACTGGAACTTATTCATTTAAAATATTGCCGCCATGGTACAGAACGTGGTGGGCTTATGGCGGTTATATTATTTTTTTAGGGCTGTTCGTATTTGGTATCGACCGTACGCAGCGTAGAAGATTAACTCTAAAGGAGCGAAAGCGGTCACACCTGCGGGAAATGGAACTTAGAACAGAAGCTGCTGAATTGGAAGCAAAAGCACTACAGGCTGAGAATGACAGGAAAAAGAACGTTGAACTGCTTAGCGAAATCGGAAAAGAAATCACGGCAACTCTTGATCTTGATACAATATTCTATAAGTTGTATGAACATGTTAATCAACTGGCAGATGCTACGGTTTTTGGAGTCGGCATTTACCACCCTGATAAAGAGGAAATTGAGTACAGGCTGGCAATTGAGAAAGGGAAACGATATCCGGTTTATTCCAGAGACACAAAGGATAAAAATCAATTTCCTGTCTGGTGTATTGAAAACCGCAAACCTGTATTTATTAATGACGTAAGGACGGATTACAAAAAATATATTCAATTTTACAAAGAGCCGGAAAGGGTGCTTGAAGACGGGACAAAATCGGAGGAAGCATGGTCTATTATTTATTTGCCTTTAGTATCTCCAGGATCGTGTGCTGGGGGTTATAACTATACAGAGTTTCCAAAAAAATGCCTATACCGATTACCATCTAAATATTTTGCAGAACCTTGCATCATACACTTCCATAGCCCTGGATAATGCTGATGCCTACCGTACGCTGAAATCAACGCAGGACAAACTGGTAACCCAGGAAAAACTTGCATCGCTGGGTGCACTGACTGCTGGAATTGCACATGAAATAAAAAATCCTTTAAACTTTGTAAATAATTTTTCCGACATTTCGCGCGAACTGCTGGATGAAATGCAAATAGAGCTTCAGAAAGATAATAAAGAAGAGGTAATATCTATAGTAGAAGATTTAAAGCAAAATCTTGAAAAAATAAACCAGCACGGCAAACGTGCCGATTCTATAGTAAAAGGTATGCTGCTTCATTCCAGGGGAAGGGCTGGAGAAAAAATACTTACAGATATAAACGACCTTCTGGATCAATATGTTGCTTTAGCCTATCATGGATTGCGTGCACAGAATAAAGAGTTTAACATTAAAATAGAAAAAAATTATGATGAGACTCTGGAAAAGATAAATGTTGTTCCGCAGGATATCAGCAGGGTATTCCTGAATATTATTAACAACGCCTGCTATGCTGCAAATGATAAGAAGAAACATATCGGTGATGGTTTTGCCCCGGTCTTAGAAGTTTCAACTAAAAATTGCGGAAATATTGTTGAGATTCATATAAGAGATAATGGTAAAGGTATCCCGGAATCGATAAGAAAAGATCTTTTCAATCCTTTTTTCACAACTAAGCCAACAGGTGAAGGTACCGGTTTGGGGTTGTCACTTAGTTATGACATAGTCGTAAAACAACATACCGGTGAAATAAAATTTGAGAGTGAAGAGGGTGAATATACGGAGTTTATTGTTATTTTACCTAAATAGAAATTTTTTTGAATAAAAGAAATAAAATTTAATTTTTAAACTTAAAATATTAAAAGGAGTTAAAATTGAAACTAATAGTTGTTGATGATGAGCAAGATGTTCAATTCCTGTTTCAACAAAAATTCCGGAAAGAAATTAAATCCGGAGAAATTCAGATACATTATGCATTCGATGGTCCCTCAGCATTAACTCTGCTCGAAACGTTGGATAATCCTATCGGATATTTAATATTGTCGGACATAAATATGCCTGAAATGACAGGTATTGAATTGCTTAAAGCAATTAAAATGCGTTATCCTACTTTAAAGGTAGTAATGATAACTGCCTATGGAGATGAAAACAATTTCAACCTGGCAAAAAAACATGGCGCAGATGATTATTTTACAAAACCGCTTGAGTTTGATCTTTTAAAATCTAAATTGAATTTTTTATCAGCAAGTTAACCGGGAAAAGTTATGCAGCAGGCAAAAATTCTTGTAGTTGATGACGAACCGGATCTGCAACATTTGATTCGTCAGAAATTCCGGAAAAAAAATTAATGCAAAGGAATATGAATTCCAGTTTGCCAGGGATGGTGCTGAAGCTCTTGATAAAATTGCAAATGACGGAAATCTTGATTTGATCCTTACAGATATAAATATGCCGGTAATGGATGGGCTTACACTGCTCACGAAAATTAATGAACTTAACAACAGGTTGCTTAGGTCGATAATCGTTTCTGCATACGGCGATATGGAAAATATAAGAACAGCTATGAACAGGGGAGCATACGATTTTATTACAAAGCCTATTAATTTATCCGACCTCGAGATAACAATTGAAAAATCAATTAAAGAAATTGAACATTACAAATCTGTCCTTTCATCAAGAGATAAATTAATTGCTCTTCAGCAGGAACTTGATATTGCAACAGTAATCCAGACCTCAATACTTCCGAAAACATTTCCGGACAGAAAAGAGTTTGATATTTATGCAAAAATGATTACATGTAAAGAAGTCGGCGGTGATCTTTATGATTTCTTTCTTATTGATAAATACAGACTGGGAGTTGTAATTGGTGATGTGTCGGGTAAAGGTATTGCATCGGCACTGCTTATGGCTGTTTGTAAAACATTATTAAAAGCTACAGCACAAAAAGGAATGCCCACAGATAATGTCTTATCAGAAGTCAATAGCATTTTGGCAGATGAAAGTCCATCGAATATGTTTGTTACGGTTTTTTATGGTGTGCTTGACATAAGAAGCGGAGCCTTCGAATATTCAAACGGCGGACATAACCCTCCATATTTAATTTCTGCTGATGGAAAAGTTAAGCAGCTGAATAATATAGGCGGGCTTTTGTTAGGTGCAATAAAAGGTGCAGAATATGAATCAAATGTTATAATGATTCAACCGGGAGAAAGTCTTTTCTTTTATACCGACGGGATTACCGAATCATTTAATAAGGATGAAGAAGAATTCCAGGAAGTGCGGCTTGAACAAATTCTTACAAATAAAAATACTTTAAATTCAAATGATCTTGTACTGCAAGTTTTTGATAGCGTGCAGAGATTTTCCGATGGTGTTGAACAGTCTGATGACATTACATGCCTGGCATTGAAATATTTAAAATAATAAGATTTTTAGTTTGATCTTCTAACATTTACCGGAAGTTGTTTGAAATTTTAATATTTACCGAACATCTTTTCCAAAGCAATTCTCCTGAAGTCAAAAATCTGCTTTAATTGCTTCTTGATAAAAAATTGTTTTAATAATCGTCCTAAAATTCCGAAAGGCGGTTTGTAAGTAACTATGTCGGTCATCAAAACTCCCGATTCTACCGGTTCAATTCTATGCTGATGATGCCACATTGCATAAGGTCCTATGCGCTGTTCGTCAACAAAATATTTTTTCTCTTTTACCTGAGTAATTTCAGTTACCCATGTCATCTTTATACCTAAAACGGGGGCTGACTTTATAACTGATTATCATACCCGGATAAATTTTATCCGGGCAGATTTTTTTTGTTACTTTAAACCCCATATAGGAAGGGGTAATTTTTTTCAGATTATGCGGAGAAGAAATAAAATCCCAGATATTTTCAACTGTTCCTGGAATTTTCTGTCTCCTTTTCAAGCTGATAAATAGACATAATAAAAATTCTGTGAACTTTTAAATTATTTTGTTCTCTTAAAATAAAAAACTTTCAATTATTGAGCTAGTGCTCTTCACTAAAATAAGTGTATCTTTTTTCTATTTTTATCTTTTAAATATACCAAGAATTTATGTGCCAGTCACTTTTGTTCGCTTCTTAGAATCGTTTAAGTGACTGTCACATTCAAGTTTAAATTAACTATGATAGATAGAATTACAAAGTTATTCCCCCTATGGGCAATTGTATTTTCATTGGTTGCTTTTTACTTCAGTAATTTTTTTACACTTTTTAAATCAGCCATCGTTCCGCTTCTTATTGTTGTAATGTTCGGGATGGGGATGACTCTAACCTGGGATAATTTCAAAAGAATATTCAAATCACCCTTGGTAATATTGCTTGGGTTCGGACTTCAATATATGATAATGCCCGCAGCAGGTTATTTCGTTTCAGTACTTTTTCACTTATCTCCTATAATGATGGCAGGTGTTGTACTTGTCGGATGCAGTCCGGGAGGTACGGCATAAAATGTTATTACTTATCTTGGAAACGGGGATGTGGCTTTATCAATTACTTTAACTTTAACTTCAACAGTGCTCGCTGTTTTTCTTACTCCATTCTTTTCATATATAATTTTAAATCATGTAGTACCTGTTCCGGCAAGCGAGATGTTTTTTGATATATTGCAGATTGTATTAATACCCGTGTTAGCGGGAACAGCAATAAATTCTTTCTTCAGCAAAAAAATTAATAAGATAAGAAATATTTTTCCTCTGATATCTACATTAGCAATAGTATTTATTATTGCAATTATAGTTGCCTTGAATAAATCCAAAATTGCCGAGATGAATTTTATTATTGTTGCTGCTGTAATGATGCACAATCTTATTGGATTAACCATTGGTTATTTTGTGCCAAGGTTATTAAAGTATAATAAAAAGATTTGCAGAACAATTTGTATTGAAGTTGGGATGCAGAATTCGGGTTTGAGTGTTGCATTAGCTGTAAAATATTTTTCTGCTGCTGCTGCATTGCCCGGGGCAATTTTCAGCATATGGCACAACTTGTCCGGTTCTATTCTTGCAGGGCGGTGGCGGTTTAAAGATAGTGAAAACCTTCAAGGTTGACATGGAGGAAAACAAATTGAAAACCCTTGAAGGTTTAGGTAAGGCTCAATGAGTTTTCCTACCGTTATGAAATTTAAAACAAATTAGAGTAATCAAATCTATTGTCTTCTTGATTTACAAAACTTATAAATGAATTAAGATTACCAAATCTATTAAGTATTTCAAAAGTATATGTATATTCTAACTCCCTTTCTCCAAAATATTCCTTTGCCGCTGAATACTGCCAATCTTCCGGTTTCTTTACAAGCGAGGCTTTAACCGGATTGTTTAATATGTATTTACATAAACATAAAAAATAACTTTCGTCATTTATAAACTTACTTTTTGTCTTATCCTTCAAACAGAACACTACCGACAATTCTAATTATATTTATCTTTATATCTCTTTAATCTTTGTAGAAAGTATTCATAATCAGAGTTACTGAAGAAAACAATTTTTCTATTTGCTCCTCTATTATATAGATGGTGATAAGTGTTTATGAAATAATTTTTTGGCTTTTGCATTTATTTTAACTCCCCGTTGTGATTTCCTGGTGTAACCGTCAAGGATAACAAACAGGATCAGGAACTGAAAACCCTTGAAGGTTTACAATCCAATACGACAAAGGGTTACTAATTGCAATAATAAAGTTGGTTGTAACCTTCGAAGGTTAACAAATTGGAATAGGAGTTGAAATTAGCTTAGGTTTTCAGCCTGGAGGCCAATTCATTTGCCTTCCGCCTAACAGGTGCATGTGAATATGGAATACAGCCTGTCCGCCGTTTTTACCGCAATTAAGAACTAATCTGAAACCGTCTTCATCAATTCCCATATCTTCTGCAATTTTATTTGCCGCATCGAACATTTTTCCAAGGAGTGCCGAATGTTCCGATCCTTTTATATCAGTAATTTTAGGTATTTCAATTTTCGGGATTATTAATACATGAACCGGGGCTTTCGGATCGATATCCTTAAAAGCTAGAATATCTTCTGTTTCATAAACAATATTAGCGGGGATTTCTTTATTAATGATTTTAGTAAAAATAGTTGACATTTTTATTCATTCCTCTCAATTTCATATTTTTTCATTTTGTTGTATAAGTGGCTTCGCTGAATATCAAGCACTTCAGCAGTTTTGCTGATATTCCAGTCATTTGCATTTAACTGTCTTACAATAAAAGCCCGTTCAGCTTTTTCTTTGAATTCCTGGAAAGAGTTGCTGTCACTTAAAATATCTTTAATAGAAGATTTTCCGCCGGGGAATATAAATTCAATATCTTTTTTCTCTATTTCCCGTTTATCAACAATAATGATAACTCGTTCAACAAAGTTTCGAAGTTCCCGGACATTGCCGCTCCACTTCTGAGACTGTAAGAATTTTAATGCTTCCTCATTAAACTTAACCGGCGGCTTTTTGTGCTTTGCAGTTATATCTACAGCAAAACTCTCAATTAGGATCGGGATATCTTCCTGTCTTTCTTTTAACGGGGGAATATTAACAGGTATTACATTTAACCTATGAAAAAGATCCTCTCTAAAGTTTCCCTTTTCAATTTCCTCTATTAGGTTTTTATTTGTAGCAGAAATAATTCTCACATCTACGTCAATAGTTTTTGAACCGCCGACCCGCTCGATTTTACTATCTTCAATAGCACGTAATACTTTTGCCTGGGCCTGCATACTCATATCACCGACCTCATCCAAAAAGATTATCCCTTTATTGGCAAGCTCGAATTTGCCGATCCTCTGCTGGAAAGCGCCTGTAAAGGATCCTTTTTCATGCCCGAATAATTCCGATTCAATTAATTCATTCGGGATTGCTGCACAATTGACTTCGATAAAAGGTTTATCGTTTCTATTACTCTTTGCGTGAATGGCACGTGCAACCAATTCTTTACCTGTCCCGTTTTCACCTGAAATCATTACGCGCGTATTAAGCGGCGCAACTTTATCTATTAATTCAAGTATATGATTTATTGCTCTGCTTTTCCCAAGGATTTTACCGTCACCTAAATAATTCTTTTTTATATCCTCATTCTCCAGCAAGAGGCTGGACTGTTCAACTGCATTTCTTATGGAAATCAGGAGTTTATCCCGGTCTATAGGTTTTTCAATAAAATCGAATGCACCCAGCCTTGTAGCTTTAATTGCATTCTCAACACTCCCGTGAGCAGAGATAATAATAACAGATACTTTGTTGTTATCTTCTTTTATCTTTTTCAGGACTTCAAATCCATTCATTTCAGGCATTTGAATATCAAGCAGTAAAGCAGAGAAGGGGATAGCTTCCAATTTATTCAAACCTTCAGATGCTTTAACAGCATAGTCAACATTGTATCCTTCATATTCAAGGATCATTTTTATGCTTTCGCAAATTTCTTTTTCGTCGTCGATTATTAATACTGATTTCATTTAAGATTAATTTTAAATAATGATTTTAATATATCATCCTCAAAGGGATTCCAATTCCATACGAATTTTATTCCTAATAAATATTCCGTTATAAGATATATGCAGACAATTTGACAAAAATATTTTTTACCATAAGGTCAGCAGAGGAAATAGAGGAAAATACCAACTCTGATATCTCTGTGCCTTCTCCGGTTCCTCTGAGGTTAATTGTTCTTTCTTATTTTCTAATCATAGATTATAACTAAAATATGATAACGATTTAATCAACATAACTTGAGATGGTAAAACATTCTTATTTTTTTTAAGTATATCTCCAAAAATATTACCTAATTTGTTAGTTCTCAAATCCCTCTTATCTATATTTGATTGAACTTGAAAACTTTGTTCAAAAACCTCTACAAAATAGCCAATTAGGTCACCTAAATCAAAGATATTCGAACTATATGAAATAAAAGCACTTCCGAAAAAATGAGCCAGTTTATCTTTATCTCCAAAATTATCACCCGGTGTATCATAAAATAAATCTTTTGGAAGATTTTTATCTTTCATTAAAAATATTGAATCGCCGGCAGAGACAAGAGGATAGTTAAGAATCCCGATAAAAGGGATCTGGATAGGGACTTCTTTGTAAGGAACCGTAGCAAAAGTAAGCGCAAGTAAAGCTTCCGAATAATTATACTCCTTAAATTTAACAGCTCTTAAAAATAAAGTATCCGATAATTCCAGGTCGTCATTTGTTTCCTTCAGCTTAACAAAATAATCCGATGCAATAAATTCGGATAGATAATTTACTCCTTTTGATAGAGAACTCTGCTGCGGGTACAGTTTAATTGCAACTACAAAAATGAAAACCGGTATAAGTATGAACCTCATTATAAAAATCGTATCTTAAAAATTTTAATTAAGGAGTTTAAAATATTAAATAAAATGAAAGAAATTATCCCTAAATGAAGAAATTGAAAAATGAAGTTCGTATTTTTGTCAGATTAAAAAAAGACGAGTATCCTGTAATTTTGGATTACATCTTAAATTTTTTTGTTATTTTATAATGCAGCAAGTATACATTTGAATTAATAAACCGTCAAATAATAATTTATCTTTAGGCAGTAATGAAAAATCTTTTTACACATCTTAAAACAGAAATTAAAATTGCAAAGTTATTAATTATTGTTTTGCTGATATCTTCTTTTTCTTCCGGCCAGACTAACAAGGATGATTCAACCAAATCATATATTTTGGAACCGGTAGTTGTAACGGGCTCTAGGTATCAAATGCCGAAGAACGAAATATCATCCAGTATAACTGTTGTAGATAATAAAGAAATTAATGAGAGCCATGATGTAAATGTTATTCGTGTGCTAAGCAATAAAGTCCCGGGTTTATTTTTAAACGACAATTACGTAATGGGATTTGGTGTCGGTGCCGGTTCTGCAGGAACTATTAATATTCGGGGAATTGGAGGCAGTCCGAATTCGCAGGTTTTGGTTCTGATTGATGGTCAGCCGCAGTTTATGGGGATGTTCGGGCACCCTATAATTGATGCACTTACTTCTTCAAGCGTGCAAAGAGTAGAAATCATAAGGGGACCGGCTTCGATTCTCTACGGTTCGAATGCTATGGGGGGCGCCATTAAAATATCATCTCCAAAAGGCTCCCTAACAATAAACTTACTATGAACCTGTCATCTTTCTACGGTTCATATAATTCTCTGAATGCAGTATTGAACGCCGGGTATCAAAATAAAAAATTCGGTTTTTATGTTTCACTGAACAATTCAAAAACTGACGGACACCGTAAAGATTCGAATGACAAATTTAAAAATTCGACAGGTTTCGCCAAGATGGACTATTCAATCAACAATGAATTTAAAATCAGCTTGGACGGGAATATTTCTAAGGCTAAATTTTATGATCCGGGTCCTGTTTATGCGATCACTACAAATAATTATTATGATTATTTAAGAACCAGGGGTGCGTTTTCTTTATATAATAATTTAAAACAGGTAAACGGGGCACTCAAATTTTTCTATAGTTACGGGAAGCATGACTTTTTTGACGGCTGGCATTCTTATGATGAAATGAAAGGAATTACTTTTTTCCAAAATATTGATATCTACAAAGGTTTGATTTTTACAGGAGGTATTGATTATAAAAATTACGGCGGTAAGGGGACTAATCCTAATTCGCCACCTTTTGTTGCCAAGGGTTTAGGTGTATACCATTCAAATAATGAAGCCGCAGTTTATGGTTTGGTTAGAGATTCACTCCTTAGAAATTTAAATTTAGAAGCCGGAATTAGATATTCCAAAAATTCATTATTTAAGGGAGTATATACTCCACAATTCGGAATCACATATTCCCCTGTAAAAACAACTACATTAAAAGGTTCAATAGGGGAAGGATTTCAAAATCCAACTATTGTGGACCTTTATCTATTCCCGGTGGCAAATGAAAATTTAAAGCCTGAACATATCTGGAACTATGAGCTTGGGATTGAGCAGAAGCTTCTGGATTATAGATTAATCTTTGAAATGACTGCTTATTATGACGAAGGTGATAATATTATTGTTGTTACACCCCCTTTGTTTGTCAAAAATAATTCCGGTTCATTTATTCATAAAGGAGTTGAGCTCAGTGCGAAATATTTATTAAACGAAAACATAGATGCTTCAATTAATTATTCTTTTATTAATACGAACAAACCTACGCTTTATGCTCCCAAACATAACATAAATGTACAAATTAATTACAAAAACAATTTTATACAGGTTCTTCTAGATCTCCAGCAAGTATCAGGCTTATATTCAAGTATTGAAAAATCTATTAGGCAAAATTATTTTTTAACCGATCTAACCGTGAATTATTCATTGTTAAACCCGGTTGAATTGTTTGTAAGGGGCGAGAACCTGTTCAATACACCCTATGAAATAAATGATGGTTACCCCATGCCCGGAAGAACAATAATAGCCGGGATAAGGTTGACATACTAAAATATCTATGCCTCTATTCAAAGACTTTATATTTTCACTCTATTTACAACTCATGATATTTTAATAATATATCTTGGTTTTGTAAATAGTTGAAATTAGTTGTTCATCCTTCAAATTAAAATCTTTCTAAGTCTGAATGACTCCTGTATTGAATCTCGGCATTTCAGGGTTGTTATCAGCCGCTTCTATTGCCATTGAAATGTATTCTCTTGTTAAAGTTGGATCAATAATTTCATCAATCCATAATCTTGCAGCCGCGTACAGTGGATTGCTTTTTTCTTCATAAGAATTTATTATTTCATCAAGTAATTTTTTCTTATCTTCTTCAGAAAATTCCTTCCCGCTTCTTTTTGCCTGTTTTAATTTTATATCAAGTAAGACACTGCTTGCCTGGCTTCCCCCATAACAGCTATTTTAGCATTTGGATAAGCAAAGATAAAACGCGGGTCATAGGCTTTACCGCACATGGCATAGTTGCCTGCACCGAAACTGTTTCCTATAATTACCGTAATTTTTGGGACTACAGAATTTGCAACTGCATTTACCATTTTAGCGCCGTCTTTAATTATTCCTCCATGCTCAGCCCTGCTTCCGACCATAAAACCGGTTACGTCCTGTAAAAAAATTAAAGGAATTTTTTTCTGGTTGCAGTTCATTATGAATCTTGCTGCTTTATCTGCACTATCGGAATAAATAACTCCGCCTACCTGCATTTCGCCGGTCTCGGTTTTTGTTACACTTCTTTGGTTAGCAACAATTCCCACCGCCCATCCGTCAATTCTTGCGTATGCTGTTATAATGGTTTTTCCGTATCCGGCTTTATATTCATCTATATTTGAATCGTCTACAATTCTTGCAATTACTTCAAACATATCATAAGGTTTGATTGTATCCTGCGGAAGAAGGCCAAAAATTTCACGGGGAGGAAATAGAGGGGATTTACTTTCTTTTCTATTAAAACCGGCTGTCTGTTTATTACCATTTTTTTCAATGATGCTTCTAATTTGTTTCAAACATTCTTCATCATTTTTCATTATATAATCGGTGACACCGGAAATATTTGATTGAACTTTTGCACCGCCCAGGGCTTCGTTATCAATTATTTCACCGATTGCAGCTTTTACAAGGTGCGAACCTGCTAAAAAGACCGAGCCTTCACCTTCAACAATTAATGCTTCATCACTCATTATCGGTAAATACGCACCGCCGGCAACACAAGGTCCCATGATAGCAGAAATTTGGGGAATGCCCATTGAAGACATGATCGCATTATTTCTAAAAATTCTTCCGAAATGTTCTTTATCCGGGAAGATCTCATCCTGTAATGGAAGAAAGACTCCTGCGCTATCGACTAAGTAGACAATAGGCAGCTTATTCTCAATTGCAATTTCCTGAGCACGAAGATTTTTTTTTGCAGTGATGGGGAACCATGCACCGGCTTTTACGGTTGCATCATTTGCAACGATAACATGACTCTTACCATGAATTTTTCCAATACCGAATACGGTTCCGGAAGAGGGGGCTCCGCCGAATTCTTCATACATTTCATATGCTGCAAAGGTATTTAATTCATAAAATAATTTCGGAGCATCTATTATAAGATTAATCCTTTCTCTTGCAGTCAGTTTCCCTTTGGATTTATGTTTCTCAATTGCTTTTTTCCCGCCGCCTAATTTAACTTTTTCTTTTTCTCCACTTAATTTCCTAAGGAGATTTTTCTGATAATCTTCGCGTTTAAGGAATGTTTCGTTTTCTTTTATAGGACTGCCAATTTTTTTCATAGATATTTATTTAAAATAATTTGAAGAAGAATAACCACAGAGTAAACAGAAAATACGTAAGGATAAAAGAAATGTTGCTAATGACATTTGCTCTGGTATCTCTATGGTTACTCTGTTGCCTCTGCGGTAAATATTACTAAATAATAAAAACTCGGATTAATAAGATTATAATTCTTTCAGTAAATCCCGAGCAATAACAATCCTTTGAATTTCCGAAGTACCTTCTCCGATTGTACAAAGCTTTACATCACGATAAAATTTTTCAACCGGGTAATCTTTCGTAAACCCGTAACCTCCGAATATTTGGACAGCTTCGCTGGAAGCTTTCTCTGCAATTTCGCTTGCAAACAATTTTGCCATCGCAGCTTCTTTTGTATTCGGCTGACCATTATCTTTCATAAATGCTGCTCTTTGAGTCAATAACCTTGCAGCTTCAATATTCACAGCCATTTCGGCAAGCTTGAATTGGATAGCCTGGAATTCTTTCAAATATCTTCCGAATTGTTTTCTTTCACTTACATATTTTAATGATGCATCCAGGCAGCCTTGAGCCAGCCCAACGCTTAATGCGGCAATGGAAATCCTTCCACCTTCTAAAACTTGCATTGCCTGTATAAATCCTTCTCCTTCTTCTCCGATTAAATTTTCTGCCGGGATAATACAATTATCGAATGTAAGCTGTGTTGTATCGCTTGCTCTCATTCCAAGTTTATTTTCTTTTTTCCCTGCAATAAATCCTTCCATTCCTTTTTCTAAAACGAATGCGGATATTCCTTTTTTACCTTTACTTTTATCTGTTACTGCCATTACTATGGCTGTTTCACCTACAGTTCCATGAGTCGTAAAGGTTTTATTTCCATTTAAAATATAGAAGTCGCCTTTTTTTTCCGCGAATGATTTCATTCCTGCGGCATCGCTTCCTGAAGAAGATTCAGTTAAACCCCAGGCTCCTATCTTTTCACCTGAAGTCAATCCGGGTAAATATTTTTTCTTCTGTTCTTCATTTGCAAATTTATAAATATGATTTGTGCACAGTCCGTTGTGAGCGGCAACAGAAAGTGAAATAGAGGGGTCTACTTTAGCAAGCTCTTCAATAATTATGGAAAAGTCACAGTAACCTAATCCTGCTCCGCCGTATTCTTCGGCTACAAGGATTCCAAGAAATCCTAATTCACCTAATTGATGCAATATGCCAATCGGGAATTCCTGGGATTCGTCGAATTTCATTATATAAGGCCGAATATTTTTTTCCGCAAAATCCCTAATTGTATCCCTGATTATGACCTGGTTTTCAGATAATTTTGAAGCGAATTGTACGGTAGATGTTTCCATATACTTTTCCTTTCTACTTTTGGTAGTTTTAAGCCTGCTAAGAATGAACTTTAAAATCTCTCATCTCTTTTGGAGATTTTAAGATTTTAATTGTTAAAGTATAAATTACTTCTGATTTTTGAAATTATCTATTATTTCTTCAGCTATGTGATATGGAGAAAGATTTCCTATAATAACTTTTTCTAAAGCAGAATTTAATGAATTTTTTCCTTTGTCGGTCCATAATTCATTACGTATCTGATCTTCAACAATATCTTTTATCCTTTTTTTTATTTGTTCTTCTCTTTTAGTAAGAAACTTTTCTTTTTTTATTTGATATTCTTTATGTATCTCAATTTCTTCTGCAATTTCTTGGATACCCTTCCTTTCAGTAGCTACGGTTTTAATAATGCTCGGCATCCAGGTGTTTTCATCATGAGCTTTCATCATAAGGATAGTCTTGAGGGCAGTTGCAGCCTGGTGTGAGGAAGGGCGATCACTTTTATTTAATACAAACAGATCCGCAATTTCCATCAGCCCGGCTTTCATTGCCTGAACGGCATCACCTGATTCAGGAACCAGGACTACGATTGTTGTATCGGCTGCTTGAGCAATATCCAGCTCCGATTGTCCTACCCCGACAGTCTCTAGTATAATTATATCAAATCCGGCTGCATCTAAAACATCTGCAGCATCTACAGCTTTTCTGCTTAATCCGCCGAGGCTTCCCCTGGTTGCCATGCTCCTGATGAAAACATTTGGCATTTGTCCTACTTCATTCATTCTAACTCTATCACCAAGCAAAGCTCCGCCGGTAAACGGGCTTGTAGGATCAACAGCAACTATCCCTACTTTCTTGTTTTGGCTTGAATATAATTTGGTTAATTGATTTGTGATTGTGCTTTTCCCGGCACCGGGCGGTCCCGTAATCCCGATCCTATAAGCATTTCCAATCTTACTGAAAATACCTTTAAGCAACCCGGAAGAATTTGAGCTCCCTGATTCAACAATTGAGATTGCTCTTGCAACAGAACGCTTATCATTATTGTATATATTTTCTAAAAAAGAGTCTTCAATCATTTGCGAATTTATTATTTTTTATAAACATCTTTGCGATGCTTGCATAATAAGATTACTATTATGAAATCGGAATAATTTATTTCATAAACCAACCTGTAATCCCCAATCCTTAAGCGTTATTCATTTTGTGAACCCGACATTCTTTTTGAGCCACTCGGATTTGGGTTTCCTTTTAGTTCTAAAATTTTCCGGATTATATTATTTTGAATTTTCTGGGGTAAGAGTTCAATTTGCTTTTGGACTGGTTTCGGAATTAGAACTTGATAAGGCAATTTTTATTTTTTTTGTTTTTTAATAAATTCTTCAATTGTAAAAAAATCACCAGCTTCATATGCGGCTTTAGCTTCTTTAATTTCTGATCTTATCTCGGGGTCTTTTAAATAGAACTCTTCCTCTAACTGGTCTAGTTCGATATTTATTACTTTCAATATTTCAATTTTCTCTTTTATATTTAATTTCTTTATACTCTCTAAAAGAGAGTTAAAAGGTATATCCAATTTTATATTATCTTGTATCACAAAGTTTTTTAGCTTTTGAAATATAAATTAATAATCTTTTTGTTAACAATCACTTCGCGCACCAATTAAAATATTTTTTAGTTATTTTCGTTAAACAACAACTTCTTAAGGCAGCCCAAAAAAGAAATCGAAAACTAAGATAGAATCGCTTTCCTATAAGTGCCGAAACAATATTTTTTATTTCTTAATCTACAAAATATGGAACTCATAATGGAGTTCAAATATCGAATCTTAAATCTTGTTCTAATAATATAGAACTCCTAGAGAATTCCGAATAAATTCTTTAATTTCATAATCTCAAATAATGAGCACCTGCAGAGTTCTGAATTTTAATTTTGAATTATAGTTTTAATAATATTGAACTCCAAAAGTTGGAAATTATTTTGATTAAATAAAATTTAGTTATTTTTTACCGATTCCCTAAAAAACATAACTGTTTTCTGTAAGCCTTCCTGTAAAGAAGTTGAAGGTCTCCAGTTAAAAGTCTTAAACAGCTTGTCGGATGTAATTACACTCCTCATTTGTTCGCCGGGAGCAGCAGAAACGTGTTTTTCTTCTTTATTATTTCCCACAATTTTATTCAGCATATTAAACAACCGGTTAACATCTGTTTCTTTTGAAGTTCCGATATTATAGATATTTGTTCGTTCCTCATGAAGTGTAATGAGATTTGCTTTCACTACATCACCTACAAAAACATAATCACGTGTTTGTTTTCCGCTGCCGTTGATTAGCGGCTGTTCATTTTTTAATAGTTTTGTAGAAAAGATTGCCACAACCCCGGCTTCGCCGAAAGGGTTTTGTCTTGGTCCGTAAATATTAGCATATCTTAAAACCGAATAGTTTAATTTATACTGGGCGTTGTAAAAGAATAAATATTTTTCAACGGCGAGTTTTGAAATCCCGTAGGGAGAAAGGGGAGAAGTGGGATGCTTTTCATCCGCGGGATAATATTCCTGTTCGCCGTAAACAGCTCCGCCGGTAGAAGCGAACATAAATTTTTTAACCCCGGTTTTTATTGAATTTTGCAGAAGGTTAATTGTTCCTAAAATATTTGTAGTTGCATCAAATGCAGGATCAGCAACAGACCTGCGGACATCCATTTGTGCTGCATGGTGATTAACAACATCAAACTTTTCTTTTTCAAATAATTCAGCAAGACTTTTATCTCCTATATCTTTTTTTATAAAAATTGCCTTGGGATTAATATTTTTCTCAAATCCTGTTGATAGGTTATCAAGTACAAATACATCATGCCCTTCATTAATAAAAGCATCTGCAATATGTGAAGCAATAAATCCTGCTCCACCTGTAACAAGAATCTTCATAGCTTATTCCTTATATAAATTATTTGTATTAATGTATTCTTTCACTTTTGTAGGAATAAAAAAATCAATAGATTTTCCTTCTTTAATCCTATTACGAATTTCACTGCTGCTGATTTCAATTACCGGGGTTTTAACAAAATGTGCAGCTTTATAATATTTATCTTTCTCCACTTTCTTATCGTTCGTCCGCCTTCTTAAAACTATCAATTCAGCCAGTTCAATAATTCTATCTGGTTTTTTCCATGTATTGAAATTAATAATATTATCATAACCGATAATGAATTCAAGTTCATCGTATTTTTTTTAAACTCTTCAAGAGTTTTAACTGTATAAGAAATTGATTTTGCTTTTAATTCAATATCTGAAAATTGAAAATAAGGAATTTCTTCAATGGCCAGCTTCAGCATTTTTAACCTGTGATCATCCCCGGTGGAAGTTCTATTCATTTTATGGGGAGAGATATAAGCAGGGATAAAAATAATTTTATCTAAATTTCTTATTTCTCTTACTGCTTGAGCCGTAATCAAATGCCCGAGATGAACTGGATCAAAAGTCCCGCCCAGCAAACCAATTTTAGTCATTTTAAGAGATCCTTGTATTCAATAAATAAGTTGGTAAATCTCTCATGTATTCCCTGGCTGCAGTAGGCAAAGCTTTCTTTTTTTGATAATTGGTTATATAAATATTTAAAATCATCAATATTTTTTATCAGCATAAAGTTATCTAAAACATGAACAAAATGTTCGAATTTTACCGCTTGATTTAGAAAAGAATCATAATCTAAATTCAAGTGCTCAATTTCTTCAAAAATATCCGCATTAAATGAATTAAAGCCGATGAATGAAAGACTTTGGTTTCTGCTTTTTCCCAGAACAAAAGCTTCGTCCTCAATGGAAAGGAGGTTGAAGATATTATTTATATCGTTCGTTGTAATCCCGATAGAATTAGAAAAAATGATGATATTATTATTGGACTTGTGAAAATATTTTTCCGATAAGCTCTTTAAAACCGGGGCTGTATTCGTATCGATAAAATCAATATCTCCGATATCCCCAATATTTCCGGTTATATGTTCCTCATCTTTTATATTAAAACAAAAAAGAGTATTTGATGTTTCGGAAAATTTTCTTGTTAATTCTTTATGGTTTAAAAGCAAGGTCGAATATAAATAAGAAGAATGCTCTTTATCAAAAGATTCAAAATCCGGGATATAATCTTGATTAAAAACGGGGAAGAGAGAAAGGATATAAATTGAAGAATTCTGTTTCATTACTGGTTCTAAGAAATTTTACTTAATAAATCTTTAATTCGTTCTCTATAAAATTCAACATCTTTACCATAAGAAATTTTCCTAAAGCCCCCGGAATTTTTCTGCTGCATTTTTCTAAAAGCTAAAGTAGTTGCTGCTTTAATATATAACTTCCTGATGCTTTCATCAACCCAGCCGGATTTATTTCTTTTTGATGAATTTAAGATAATTAAATGTTCCTGCGGAATTAATCCCGCGTCGGTTTCCGGAAGCAATTCATTATAAATTATTTTCTTCTCTTTTAAAATTGAAATCCAGTAGATTCCTATAAAAAGTAAAATAGTCAAAAACATAAATAAAAAATCGAGCCTGGCTGTGGAATGATAACTGACGCTGAAATTCCATGAAAAATGGATAAACATTGCAATCATCAAACCTATAAAAGGGAAAATAATTTTATGTGCTGTTTTATTGAATTTGGCATATCCTAAAAATGCACCTAATGTCCCAGTGGATACACAATGCATTACAGCAGAAAAAAATGTTCTGACAATTATTAGCGAAAATAATTCGGGTAAAGATTTCCCGTATGAAAGAAAGTAAAGCAGATTCTCAGTCATACCAAAGCCTAACCCGATTGCTCCTCCGTATACCAGTCCGTCTGTTACATTATCAAATTTTTTACTGTTGACCAGTATCAATAAGAACAGTCCTTTTGTTATTTCTTCAACGAAAGGTGCAATATAAAAAGAATCAATCCTGGTTAATATTTTTTTATTAAGAACAAAGAATGAAATACTGGTTGAAAGGAATAAGCTGAATAATGACGCAAGAACAATTGCACCCACTGCTCCCCAAAGATAGCTTTTAAAGACAAGCATGAACGGTTCGCGTTCGTATATATCAAATCTCCAGATAAGGATTAGATACAGAACCATCGGAATTACTGCAGCACATACTGAAATTAGAATCAGCATAACCTGGTTGTAACGAATAATTTTTTGAAAGATTTAATTAAATTATACATGAGAGGATGTTTGCATGAATGAATTTACTCATCTTGAACCTGCACTTACTCATAAACTTGCTTTCACCTGTTACTGCTTCCGTAACGCTTATTCCCTAATCCATTCACCCAGTTCTTTTAAAAGAGGTCTTTTACCATAGGAAAGGATTCCTATCCTAAAAATTTTACTGGCTATTTTAATAGCTATATAGATTGATATAAGCATTATGAAAATTGTTAAAAAAATAATTAAAGGAGGGACAGGGGTTAAATTCAGTCTTAACAACATTGCAGTTGGAAGAGTAAGGGGAATATATGATAAAACTTTTATTAATATAGAATGCGGATTCTCCATAACAGGCATTATTAAAACAATCGGGAGAATCAACAGCATGCTTAAATAAGTGGTAATTTGCTGAGCTTCCTGTTCGGTAGTAACGATCGAACCGATACCAACAAAAATTGCCGTATAGAAAACATAGCCAAGCAAAAAATAAACAAACATCGGCAGGATATTATCGAATGCTGTGAACGGGATTATTGCAGCACCTAAAAGAGCAACTGCAATTAAGACCCAGATCATAATTTGAAACAGACCTAATGCTCCCAATCCTAAAATTTTACCGGTTAATAATTCGTCGGTTGTACAGCTTGAAATAATAATTTCAATCAGCCTGTTTGATTTTTCTTCAACCAAACTTCTAACAAGCATTTGTCCCGACAAAATTATCAGCATGAATAAAAGCATAATAAATATAAAGGCTGTAAAGAAAGTTGTAAGAAAATTTGCCTCACTTTCTTTCCCGGACTCTTCAAGCCTAACCGGTTTTATTACTACACTCTTTGAAATAAAATCCATAATATTCGCATTTATACCTTCGGCTTTTAATTTCCTTTCAATTCTTGCATTGTTAAATGCTTCAGAGAATCTTTGGTTATCTTTATAATTACCTATAGATTTGCTCCTGTATTCTACGCTTACAGAATCAGTTCCCCCGTTATTTATAAAGATATATCCTTCGACTTTTCCTTTAAGTACATCATGATCAACACTTTTTTTCAGACTGTCAATTAAATGAGGTCTATGGTCCCCGGTAAAATTAATTAAAATATATGCAGGCTGATTTTTTTCAATTGTATATTTTTCAAGATTTTTCTCTACCGGCCTGAAATATATTCTCGAAGTATCCACAAACCCGATGACTTTAGTTGTATCGGATTCTTTACCGGATAAAAGAGTTGGAGCGATAGAAAAGAAAATAATTATTGCCGGGGTAAGCACCAGGGAAATAATAAATGCTTTTGTTTTTACTTTTTCAAGAAATTCCCATTTAGCTACAGTGAATATTTTTTTCATACACTAGCTTTTATTTTCATTTATTACATCAATAAAAATTTTATTTAGAGTAGGTTCAATTACCGAAAAGCTGCTGATGTTTATTCGATCTACCAAAGCTTTTAAAAGTTCACCAGGCGGCGTACTGTCTTTCAGCTGGATTTCTGCATAATTACTATAGATATCGACCTGCTTAACAATAGGGAGACTTTTTATAAATGTTGCATCACCGTTGAATTCTATTTTAATATTATTTCCGCCGTAGCTTTTTTTTACCTGGTTTAAACTTCCGCTAACTACTTCTTTTCCTTTATTTATTAAAAAGATATCGGAGCACAATTTTTCCGCAGTTTCCATCTGGTGAGTTGACAAAATTATAATTTTACCAGAGTCCACAAAAGAAAGGATCGTTTCCTTTATAAGCTGCTGGTTAATCGGGTCAAACCCTGTGAACGGTTCGTCAAGAATTAATAATTTAGGATTATGAATTACGGAAATAATAAACTGAATTTTCTGCTGGTTTCCTTTTGATAGTTCCTGGAGCTTTTGGTCTCTGTATTCGGCGGCTTCCAATTTATTTAACCAGTAATCCGCTTCCTCCAGGGCTTTATTTTTAGTCATATTTTTTAATTCGGCAAAGTAAAGAATCGAATCAATCACTTTACTTCTTTTATACAGACCCCGTTCTTCAGGCAGGTAACCGATTAAATTAAAGAATTCATTAGTAACAGGCTTCCCTTCGAAAGTAATATTACCGGATGAAGGCTTAATAATATTTAATACAATTCTTATAGTGGTAGTTTTACCTGCACCATTAGGCCCCAGAAGCCCGAATATTTTTCCCTCTTCGATTTTAAAGGAAATATTATCTACAGCTCTAACATTTTTAAATTCTTTAACCAGGTTTTCAACAATAAGCATAACTGATTTTCACCCTTTTTACCAGGAAATTAAATTATAAAAACTAAATTACTAATTCTTTTGAAAATAATCACAAGCAGATAATTGGAAATTATAATTTTGAGTAGAATATGCCCGGTATTAAATCCCGGATCCAAAATAAATAAAAATGGCAGTCATTTAATAATAGACTTTAAATTCCAAATTCTTCTTTTACTTCTTTGAATGCATTAATAGCAAAATCAAGATCTTTTTTTGAATGAGCTGCAGAAATCTGCACTCTTATTCTCGCAGTCCCTTTAGGTACTACCGGGAAGAAGAAGCCTATAACATACACTCCTTTTTCAAGCATTCTCGAAGCCATCTTTTGTGATAATGCTGCATCACCGAGCATAATGGGAACAATCGGATGGATTCCTTCTTTTATATCTAACCCGGCACCGGTAATACCTTCCCTAAAATATTTAGTATTCTCCTCTAAACGGTCTCTCAAACGGGTTGATTCTTTCAGCATATCTAAAACTTTTAATGAAGCAGATATGATACTAGGTGCAACAGTATTTGAAAAAAGATATGGGCGTGATCTTTGCCTTAAGATATCTATTATTTCTTTCCTTCCGCTTGTATAACCGCCGCTCGCACCTCCGAGAGCTTTACCTAAAGTTCCCGTTATAATATCAATCCTTCCAACTACATCCCTATATTCATGCGTACCTTTTCCATGCTTACCCATAAACCCGACAGCGTGTGAATCATCGATCATAACCATTGCGTTATATTTTTCAGCAAGGTCGCAAATATCTTTTAATTTAGCAATGCTGCCGTCCATTGAAAAAACACCGTCGGTAGCTATTAACCTGAAGCGCGAAGATTGGGATTCTTTCAGCCTTTCTTCCAGCTCATTCATATCGGAATTTTTATACCTTAATCGTTTTGCTTTACACAATCTAATCCCGTCGATAATACTGGCATGATTCAGCTCATCGCTTATGACAGCATCTTCTTCAGAAAGAAGTGTTTCGAACAGCCCCCCGTTCGCATCAAAACATGAAGTATAAAGAATTGTATCTTCCGTTTCTAAAAATTCAGAAATTTTCCCCTCGAGTTCTTTATGGATTTCCTGGGTTCCGCAAATAAACCTCACAGAAGATAAACCGTAACCCCATTTATCATAACTATCCATAGCAGCTTTAATTATTTCCGGATTGTTTGCTAATCCCAAGTAATTATTAGCGCACATATTCAGGACTTGCTTACCCCCTAATACATCAATATTCGCTTTCTGAGGACTCGTAATTATTCTTTCTTTTTTAAAAAGTCCTTCAGATTTAATCTGGTTAAGTGTTTCGTTCAAATAGCTTTTTTCTTTCTTAAACATAACTCCTCCTTAAAAATTAAAATAAACCGGGATTTCATATTTTATTTTCTTTCTTCTTTCCGATTCAAAATAAATCTTCCCGAAAGGTGATGCATCACCCGGAATCATTTCATACGGTTTTGAAAATTCGCAGGTAAGGGTTTTTTCAATGCCGGGATATAAGGTGGTGGTAGAATAGACATTATCCTTTACTGAAAAAAGAGTTGGAGAATTAAACAATGTTTCTTCAGTAAGATGAATTATCATATTTCCCGGCCCGTTTGCAAACGCAGGTAATAACATGAGTCTAAAATTAGCAGAATCGGAATTAAATGTATTCTTAATTTCTATTTTTCCATTTCTATAAGATAAAGCATTTTTTTCTAGTGCGTTCTCTTCTTCATCAAAAATCATTACAGAAAAATCTGTAATTTTTTCAAAATCATTTTTACTTAAGTTAATGGTGAATTTTTTAGATGCTTCATCTCTTCTGAGAACAAAAGGAATAAAGCATGTATCCTTCCCGTTTAATTCTATTTCAATATCTTTTTTATACCCTAAAATTTTACCGCTCAGATTATAAGTCACATTATTATTATAAAGGTTAATAACATTTATTTTATTATCAGCCGAATCAAGAATTTCACTACTAAGCCTTTGTATCCCTGAAAACTCAATAGATAAATTATAATTTGAAGGTATAACGCTTTTATAAGAACCTTCAACGTCCAATTCATATACTCCCCCCGTAATATTATAAAAATTCTTCTCAATATTTTCATCATCAGTCTGAGAACTAAGTGATGGAGACAAATACATTTCAGATCCATTAGGTTTAAACAACCAGAACCTGATATTAGTATATTTTCCATTCTCGTTAGATAATATTACATTCATAGTAGTGCCGCCGGGAGGGATTTCAATAAAATACCTTTCTGTTTCGCCGGGAGCTATTTGTTTATCGCACCATTCCCATTTATAATTATTTGATTGGTTAAATTGATACGGTATAACCACAGTTGACCACATTTCAAATTCAGGCATACGGGTTTTATCATCCCTCGTTCCTGTAATTTCTCCTGCATAAAGGCCCGGATCTTTAAATTTATCTTTATCTAGTTTAACGGATATTGAAGCGGGTTGATTATTCCTTATATAAATTTTCTTTTGGATAGGAATCAGCCAATCACTGCTGCTCTTTATATTATAGATTCTAAAGAACTTATCTTCCTTTTGTATATTATCTCTTTTGATAGAGTAATTATAGACTTCGTTCCCGGTTAAATATGTTCCGTTTCTTATATAGAGGTTTGGCGCTTTACCGTCCGGCATGTTGGGAGCAAAAGAAGAAATTGTATAAGATTCGAAATTTTTTACTTCCCCCATATCAATATATTTTTTAAGAAGGTTGTATGCATTAATTACATTTATGTAGCCAGCACCTTCATCAAGCTTAGTATATCCTTCCATATTAACTGCACTATTGCGGATTACTTTGTATAAGAGAAAAGACGGGATTTTGATATTAGGATACTCACTTTCCATTCCGCTTAATAGGAGTGAAAGGACACCGGCGGTATAAGGTGATGCCATGCTTGTTCCGCCCTTTTTATCCGATGACGACCAATTAGGAACCGTTGATATACTTGCACCGGGAGAGCAGATATCAGGTTTGCTTACTTCTCCGCCGCGTGAACTAAAAAAGAATACAATATCTTTTTTTAACTCTGCTCCATATAAATCCCTGCCGACTTCTAAAGGTAAAACCGCACCCGATGAAAGAACCCGGCTGTCTGATGAAGGTAACCCTGCAGTTGAGATTCCGGGACCTTCATTCCCGTTTGAGAGACAGACATAAAGGTAAGGGTTATTTATTAGTAAAGTATCAAGGAATAGTTCGATATCAGATCTTCCCTCTATTTCCGAACCGATTCCAAAGCTCATATTTATTGTACATGGCTGGCTTTTTTCTCTTGATATTTTATCTGCATAAAGAAAAGCTTTCTTCATACTCTCAGAAACAGTTGCTCCGCCGGAAAATTTATTATTACCGATTTTCAGGCTTATAATTTTAGCCCCCGGTGCAACACCTTCTAGGTAAGTTCCCCCGATATGAAAACCTGCTGCAATACCGGCTACGTGAGTTCCATGTGAACCGTCATCAAAATGCAGAGAAATCTTTTTTTGTCCCGGTAAAAAATTTATTGCAAAGGTTAACCGAGGCAGTCCTTTTTCATTCGGGATTTGGAAAGTATCAAATTTTTCATTATAGTTTTCAACAGGATTTTCATCGGATAGATCACCGTTATCATTGGTATCAAAATAAGCAGCCCATTTTGTTTTGTTTGAATCATTTATTTGAAAAGCCACAACAATATATTTATCATTATCGGAACCGTTTCCATTTAAATCTTCGGCACCTGATCCGGAATTATTAAGATCTGTTTCTTTTAATGCACCTATATAGTACCTGTTATTTATAGCCCCGGCAGCCAGCTTATCAGCACCGGCAATTTTTAAATTTTGATCTTCATTCACAAAATATGTCTTTCCATCTTCTTCATCCGTTTCAGCGTCATACAGATTAATATCCCCTTCACCAGTGAAATCCCGGACATCAATTACTTTGGTTTCACCGGTTGAAGTCTTCGTTAAGCCGTCAATACCCATGTCTACACCTGTATCAAGAATGAGAATTATTGTCCCTCTGCCGTCATATTCAGGATACATATTATGAAATTCAGCAACACCGGTATTACTTAGGGATAGAAAAGTCTGAAGAGAATCCTGAGCAAATATAGCTAGTAAGGAAATTAGAAAGATTGCAACAGTTTTTGCTTTCATTTTAGAACCCCAGACAATTTAACTTTAATGAATATTAAATATCGGTTAAAAAAATTATTCA
The DNA here is from genome assembly GCA_963739895.1 of uncultured Ignavibacteria bacterium. Taxonomy (GTDB): domain Bacteria; phylum Bacteroidota; class Ignavibacteria; order Ignavibacteriales; family Ignavibacteriaceae; genus CAVQBP01. Next base: position 30,734 of record CAVUCR010000028.1, read on the forward strand.
AATTTGTTTAATAAATATGGCGGGACAGTATCAAGTCCAATTTAAAATAATTTTCCCTGAATTCCCGGATTTCATTAATTCAAATGCTTCTTCAAAATTTTCATAAGAAAAATGATTTGTAATAACAGGTGAAATATCTAATCCTGTTTGGAGCATAACGGTCATCTTATACCAGGTTTCAAACATTTCTCTTCCGTAGATACCTTTAATAGTTAAGCCGTTAAATACAACCGTTTCCCAATTTATTGGTGCATGTGAAGGAAGAATTCCGAGAAGAGCAATTTTACCTCCATGACACATATTCGATATCATCGATTCGAGTGCGTTTATGTTTCCCGACATTTCAAGACCTACATCAAAACCTTCCTGCATTCCAAGCTCATCCATAACAGAATTTAAATTTTCTTTCCTTATATCAACAGCTTTTGTCACACCGATCCTTTTAGCTAGTTCCAGGCGGTATTCGTTCAAATCGGTAATTACAACATACCTCGCACCGGCATGTTTTGCTATGGCAGCAGCCATTATCCCGATGGGACCAGCCCCTGTTACAAGAACATCCTCACCTAATACATCGAACGAGAGGGCAGTGTGGGTTGCATTTCCAAAAGGATCAAATATAGAAAAGATATCCGCAGGGATAGAAGGATCACAATGCCATACGTTTGAAACGGGGATTGATAAATATTCTGCAAAGCAACCGGGACGGTTAACACCGACTCCTTGAGCTTTTCTGCAAAGATGCCTTCTTCCAGCCCTGCAATTTCTACAACGGCCGCAAACAATATGTCCTTCTCCGCTTACAAGTTCACCGATCCTGACATCATGAACATTACTCCCGATTCTCTCAATTGTGCCAACATATTCGTGACCGGTTACCATTGGTACGGGGATAGTTTTTTTTGCCCAATCATCCCAATTATAAATATGAATATCAGTTCCGCATATTGAAGTTTTATTAATTTTTATCAATACATCATTTATCCCGATTTCAGGAATTGGAACTTCATCCAGCCATAACCCCGGTTTAGAATATTTTTTTAGGAGTGCTTTCATTGTTTTCATTATAAATTCCTATGCAAAAAGATGAATAAAAATAATAACTAAATTATATATAAGGTTGGCAAAGAACAAAACATGTTAAACGAAAATGGGAGACGGAAAATGGAAAATGTTAAACCTGTCCGGCGAAGTCTGAAAGACGAAGCCGGATGGAAAAGTAGCATATATCCGGGGGAAAATATAAAAATGGAAGAGAAATCTTAAATAAGTTTAATTGTGTATTGAAAGATTACCCGATTATTGAGTAGAGAGCAAAATCAGTCATGGCGAATGAAGCGGTTGAATTTTTATAATATTCAAGTTTTTCATTGAACCATTTTTCTTCGATATCATTATGTTTTGCAGTTTCATCAAGCCAATTTATTTCAACTTCAGAAATTTTATTATCCGAAAATGCCAGCTTAAGCCCGTCATCAATAAATGATTTGGCAATTTTTATATTGGAAAATTTTATAGGATCTTCAAGTATATATTCATTTGAAAGGAGGTCTTTTAAAACATCTTCATAAAAATCCGGAGCGAATCCTAGTTTTTCACCAATACCTCTTATTATCTTTTTTTCAGAATCAGCTAATTGTTTATCTTTTTTAGCTACAATAAGTAATCCTTTTAAGTAATTGCTTTTATCTTTAATAGGTATTTCCATGATTTTTCTTCTAGATTTTAGATTATATTAACAATAATTTCTAAACTACAAAAAAAATAGAGATTAACAAATTCAATAATTTATTCGTTTGCGCTGTTCGATCTCCTTTTTCTTGTTTAGATGTATCACAAATAAAAATGTTTCATATGAACTCATTATTAATTATCGATTAAATTTTTATTAAATTTAGTACTAAGTTAAAATAAATCTGAAGGTTAAAAATGGAATTTAGAATTGAAACCGATAGCATGGGGGGAGTAAAAGTTCCTTCCGATAAATATTACGGTGCACAAACTGCCCGTTCACTAATGAATTTTAAGATAGGCGGTGAAAGATTTCCAAGGGAAATGATTAGAGCACTCGGCATATTAAAAAAAGCAGCCGCTCTTACTAATAAAGGGCTTGGCATTCTGCCGGAAGAAAAAGCTGAGCTTATTGTTCAGGCAGCAGATGAAGTGATTGATGGCAAACTGGATGAAAATTTTCCTCTTGTGGTGTGGCAGACCGGAAGCGGTACACAAACAAATATGAATGCAAATGAAGTTATTTCAAACCGTGCAATTGAATTGGCCGGCGGCCAAATAGGAAGCAAAAAACCAATCCATCCGAATGATGATGTTAACAAAGCTCAGTCTTCCAATGATACATTCCCGACTGCTATGCATATTGCTGCTGTTGAAGAAATCCATAGAAGATTAATACCGATGGTTACAAAATTAAAAGATGCATTAAAGAATAAATCCGATGAATTTAAAGATATAATAAAAATTGGGAGAACTCACTTGATGGATGCTACTCCATTAACTTTGGGGCAGGAATTTTCAGGGTATGTACAGCAGCTGACCAATGGTCTGGAAAGGATAAATGATTGTTTACCAAGACTTTACGAACTTGCATTAGGCGGTACTGCAGTTGGAACCGGGCTGAATACTCACCCCGAATTTGCTCTTAAAGCGGCAGAAAAAATTTCCGAGTTAACCGGAAAACCTTTTAAATCTGCAAGAAATAAATTTGAAGCATTAGCTGCACATGATGCTTTGGTTGAGCTTAGCGGGGTTTTGAAAACACTGGCAGCTTCATTAATGAAGATTGCTAATGATGTTAGATGGTTAGGATCCGGACCAAGAGCCGGAATAGGTGAATTGCTTCTTCCTGAAAACGAACCGGGAAGTTCTATTATGCCTGGAAAAGTTAATCCTACTCAAAGTGAAGCGATGACCATGGTTTGTGTACAGGTTTTTGGCAATGATACTTCAGTTAATTTTGCCGGGGCAAGCGGGAATTTTGAATTGAATGTTTTCAAACCTGTAATTATTTATAACGTTCTTCAATCAATTAGGTTAATTTCAGATGCCTGCGAAAGTTTTACAGATAATTGTGTCGTTGGAATCCTGCCTAATGAAAGGATTATAAATAAGCATCTTAATGATTCTTTGATGCTGGTTACAGCATTAAATCCTCATATTGGTTATGATAATGCAGCTAAAATCGCAAAAAAAGCACATAAAGAAAATAAGACACTGAAGGAAGCTGCTGTCGAACTGGATATTCTAAATGCAGAAAAGTTTGATGAAATAGTAAAACCTGAAAAAATGATTGGTCCGAAAGCTTAATTTAAAAATGATAAACAAATTCGGTATAATAAAATTATTCCTGGCATTTACCCTTATATTTTTAATATTTAACGGGTGTATAAAAGCAAGCCTGGAGAATACTGGGATAATTAAATATATTAACCTTGAAGGTGGATTTTACGGTATTGTAAGTGATAACGGGCAAAAATTAGACCCGGTAAATCTGAAGGATGAATTTAAGAAGGACGGCTTAAGAGTAAAATTTGTTTATTCATTAAAAAAAAATGAAGCAAATATTCACCAATGGGGAAAAATTATTGAGATAATTTCCCTAAGAAAAATATGAACGAGGTAATTTTAAATATTTACCTGATAATTAATAATGGATATGTTGAAGAATTCCGGGCCATTGCTTACGAAATGGAAGGCGGTGATGATAATAAAATAAAATTCCTAAAAAGTAAAGCTGTTCAGGATTTTGATCATTCATATCATTTCAGCGCGTCCGCTGATAGGATGGGCAGATTTATGAAATATAAGAAATTTGCCCGTTTGGAAGATAGGGGAAGGCAGTTCGAACTATTTGAAGAAATCTTTTCTAATTTTAATGTTCCGCAAAACCCGCTTATATGTGTAACACCGGTGGTTGATGGAAAAATAATTAGCAGTGAGGTTTAAATTAAAAGATTAGCGTATAAGCCGGGTAGAGAAGACGGAACCAGTATTCGAATTAATTTAACTGTTAAATATTTTAGAGAATAATAATGTCACCAATTAATACGGATTTAAAAACAGATAAAAAAGAGCCGACACCTTTCTACAGGTGGATGGTCCTTCTTTTTGTAAGTATAGCCATGTTCGGCAATTATTATGTGTTCGATTCAATTTCATTGGTTGCGGATCAGTTAAAAACTTCTCTTCACTTTACGGATCTTAATATTGGACAATTCTACTCTTACTACAGCCTGGCTGCGATTTTAGTTTTAATTTTCGGGGGTATATTAGTCGATAAGTGGGGCACAAAAAAATCTGCAGTTATTTTTGCTACAATTTGTTCAATCTCGGGTTTTCTAACAGCAGTATCATCAAATATATATGTAATGCTTGCAGGAAGATTCTTATTAGGAATCGGGTCGGAACCTTTAATAGTTGCTATCACTGTTGCAATCGCGAAATGGTATAAGGGAAAAGAATTAAGTTTTGCTATGGGATTAAATTTATTATTTGCGCGCAGCGGTACCGTAGCGGTCGATAATTCACCTACTATTTTTCCCGGTTTATACAGTGGAGGTTATTCGGCTCCTTTGTATTTAGCTGCCTTTATAGGCATTCTATCCCTTGTTGGGATTCTATTATATTATATGGCTGAGTCTTCAGGGAAAAGAAATTTATATTAGGGGGCGGGGGACAGGTCGATAAGCTAAACATAAAATCTATTTTTAAATTTAATAAATCGTTTTGGTACATAACATTGTTATGCGTTACATTTTATTCGGCAATATTTCCTTTCAGAACTTTTGCTGTTAAATTTTTTATGGAAAGTCATCATTTATCCCGTGAAACCGCAGGCTGGCTTATCTCAAACTTACCATTGTCGGCTATGATTGCTACACCTCTAGTAGGATTGCTTGTAGATTTTATCGGGAAGCGTGCACTGCTGATGACAATAGGATCAATTCTGCTTTTGCCGGTATATCTTCTGATGGCTTACAGCAATATTACACTATACGTTCCTGTTATTATGATGGGAGTTGCATTCTCGTTAATTCCTGCAGTAATGTGGCCGTCGGTTGCGTATATAGTGAAAGCGAAGCGGTTGGGCTCTGCTTATGCACTTATGACATTGATCCAGCAGATAGGTATGATGCTTTTCCCTTTAATTATCGGCACAGCAAATGATTATAGCGGCGCTAGTGCAGCTAACCCCGGCGGGTATAATCTTGGAATGTGGATATTTTCAATTCTTGGAATTTTAGGACTTATTTTCGCATATTTATTGAGAAAAGCAGAAACCGGTCCGCAAGGGCATGGACTAGAACTCAGCAGGGCTGAAGCTGAGCTGGCTGCTGAGAATGCAAGTTAAACTGGAATAATGTGGCAGCAGTGTTTACTTAAAGATGGCTTATTTCAGATATTAAAAGAGTACTAAAAGATGCAGTCTGCTACTAATAAGATAATAAGGTTTAAGCTTTATTTTTTACCTTTTGTTACTAAGGTATATTTATCCCAATAAAGTTCTATTGTTATATACTTTTAGCCCAACTATTATAATTTAGTTTCTATATCATAATATGAAAATGAAGACCTCTCTTATTTATCTATTTTTTATTTGTTGATGAATTAAATCTCTTATATACTATTTGAACCTTATTTGAAATGTTTTAACCTTAGTAACATAAATATCATAAAGGTAATTAACCTTATTACCTTATTAATATTTAATGTATTCTGAAATATTTTTGCTGTCATCTATGGGCGTTTATTAAAAATTTAAATACTTGTAAATTGATACGGACTTTAAGCCGCCTTATGCAAAACCTAATTTTGCCTAAAATCTAAAAGGATTGCAATATTCCATAATTCCTTTACTCCAAAAATTTGCATAAATTCATTTACATTTTCTTTGATATTTAAGATTATCATCTCTAAATTCTACCTCAAAAATCAAAATTGTTTAAGATAATAATTGTTACTAAAAATTAATTCTTGTGAAATATTTATATAATCCGCCGGTAGTAGTAAAAAAAATTTTTCATGATTTTCAATGGAATAGTTCAAGTAAGAAAATCCTGCTTAGTTTTGACGACGGGCCGAATATTGAAACCACCGAAAGGATACTGGACACTTTAAACCTTTTCGGCATAAAAGCAATATTCTTTTGTGTCGGAAATAATATCAAAAATAATCCTTCCTTGGTAGATTTAATTTTAAGTGAAGGACATATTATAGGCAATCATACATATAACCATAAAAAGATTGATAAGTTAAGACCTGCTAAGCTGCATGAAGAAATTGACTCTGTATGTTCAATCCTGGAACAGAGACATTATTACTGTACAAAATATTTTCGACCTCCTTTCGGCAGGTTTAATTTTTTAACTTCAAGAATTTTAAAAGAAAAAGAATTAAAAAATGTAATGTGGTCCTTATTTACTTTTGATTATAAAAATGATCTAAATGTTGTTAAATTTGTTATAAATAATTACCTGGAGAAAGACTCCATTGTAGTTTTTCATGATAATTTAAAATCAAAGGAAATAATTATTAAAGCCCTTGATTTTCTATTTGAAGAAGTAAGTAAAAAAGATTTTGAGATCGGGATACCTGCCGAATGTTTGAAATAATATTTTTAATCTTTCTCAGCGGATATTTTATTCAATCCATTATATTTTCTATCGGTGTAAAAAAATCTTTTCCCAAAGTAAAAGAAGACGAATTATTGCCTGCAACTGTAATTGTTGCTGCCAGGAATGAAGAAGAAAATATATTAACATGTTTGAGATCATTAGACGAACTGAATTATCCGCAAGGTAAATTGGAGATAATAATTGTAGACGATAAATCAACAGATAAAACCGGCGAAATTATCGACAAGTTTATAGCCGGAAAAGAGAAATTCAAAAAAATAATCACAAAAAAAGAGATTGGAAAATTAAAAGGAAAAACAAATGCTTTGGCTAATGCTTTGGAAGTCGCCGGGGGAGAAATTATTTTAACTACCGACGCCGATTGTACAGTCCATCCTATGTGGGCTTATACAACAGCTTCATATTACCGGCCGGAAGTTGCAATTGTAAACGGATTTACAACTCAAAAAGCTTATAACGGCTTCAGCGGGATGCAGGCAATAGACTTTATCTATTTATTGATAGTTGCATCCGGGACAATTAATCTTGGAAGGCCTATCAGCTGTATAGGGAACAATATGTCTTATCGTAAAAAAGCCTATTTGGAGGTCGGCGGTTATGAGAATCTTCCCTTTAGTGTTACGGAAGATTTTAACCTGCTGCACGCTATTCATAATCTGAAAAAATATAAAATAATATATCCCTTAAATAATGAAACACTCGTAACATCTCTACCATGTAAAAATTTAAAAAGTTTATATCATCAAAAGAAGAGATGGTCTGTTGGAGGGCTCGGAGTTCCCGTGAGCGGATATTTAATTATGGCTTACGGCTTTATTACCAATTTAGGCGTACTCTTAACCCCGTTGTTCTTTTCGGCAGCCTGGCTTTATTTGATTTTCTTTAAAATTGTTGTTGATTTCTTTTTTCTCTTCCCGGTTCATAGTGCGTTAGGTATAAAAAAGAACTTGAAATATTTTGTTAGCTGGCAGATTTATTATACAATTTATGTCGTGATGATTCCATTCGTTCTTACATTTATCGGAAAAAAGGTCAGCTGGAAGGGGAGAAAATATTAATGCTGCTGCTTTGTAATTATTATGTAACGTACCGGTGTAATGCTTTTTGTGAATTTTGTCATTTTGCAGCACATGAAAATTTTAACTCTACTCCATATGCAAAGCTTGAAGATTTTAAATCGAATATAAAGCAGGTCTCGGAACTTGGAGTTAAATTTATAGATCTTACCGGCGGGGAGCCTTTACTTCATAAAGATATCCATTTAATGGCTGAATATGCAAAAGGCTTTAATATGCAGACGAGTATTACTACCAATGCTTTACTGTATCCTAAGTTTGCTGAGAAGTTAGCCGGGAATATTGATCTGCTGCATTTTTCACTTGATTCCCCCGATGAAGAAGAGCATAACCGGATAAGGAAAGTCGATTGCTATAGACCTATCTTTAAAAGTATTGAGATTGCTAAATCAATAGGTGAATTCCCGGATATATTATTTACGGTTACGGATGAAACTTATTTAAAGCTCCCCAGGATGCATGAAATTGCATCTAAGCTTGATCTTGTTTTAATGGTGAATCCTGTATTTTCATACTTTGGAAATCCCGGCTTGTCCGATAAAGCTATTGATTATATTGAAAATTATTGTGATGGGAAATTCAATATCTATTTGAATAACGGTTTTTTGAAATTAAGAAAAGACGGCGGGAATGATATAAACAAACCAAGTTGTAAGGCTGTATCCAGGGTAATAGTGATTTCGCCTTATAATGAAATTCTCCTGCCTTGTTATCATTTTGCCGATGAAAAAATAAAGATTGATCAAACAATTAAACAGATTAGGAAATCGGATAAGATAAAATTTTTTAAGAAGATGGAAGGTAAATTTGATTTCTGCAAAGGATGCACAATAAACTGTTATTTTGAACCTTCATTTGCATTTCCTACTAATTTGTATGCTGCGGCAAGTTTGAATTCCAAGTTTAAATACAGCTATCAAAAATTGATAAAACAGAAACTGAAAAAAAGACTGGAAAGATTAAAAGAATGAAAGAATATAAAATTCAAAGATTAAGAGTGGTTCATATATAATTTAAAAGTTTATTACCACAGAGATAACAGAGATTCCGCAGAGGAAACTGAGAAAAAAGTTATTCTGCGAACTTCGAGTATCCTCTGCTTTCTCCGCGGTTAGATTCTTTTGTAAAAAAAATCACTTACATCTAAAATAACTGACTATAATTATTATGCGGTATATTTTTCTATTTTTATTTAATGTGATATTAATATCATCAATATTTGCACAGAGCAAAGGAGAATGGTTCCCGGCACAATTGAATATTCAGCCTTTCACAGCTAACTTTATTGAGCCTCGAGCCGGGTTCTCTTATTTGCCCGCAAGAAAAGATATAGAGCTGGATATCGGAACATCCTCCGATATTTATCATTATATTAATGAAAATTATGTCTTGTCTTTTGGGGCTGATTTATTTACATATACAAGATTAAGAGGAGAGAGCCATTTTTATTTCCCCGTAGATGCAGTTGATTACCTGTTCGGTATTAATGCCGGGTATAAAATTCATAAGCTGAATAAAGAATACGGCTTTAGATTTAGATTAAGCCATATAAGCGCGCATTTTGTTGACGGCCATTACGATGGTAGTTTGAATGTATGGAGGAATAATAGGAAACCACAGGTTTACAGCAGGGAATTTATTGAACTTTTTCCTTTCTATAAAATAAATACTCTCAGGTTTTATATTGGTTTGACATATCTTTTTCATGTCACTCCAAAAGATTTTGGTAAAGGCATTTATCAAGCCGGATTTGATTATTATTTTAATAGTTTAATTTCGAAAAATATATCACCTTTTATTGCTTATGATTTTAAGCTGGATAATATCGGGAAATATTTCGGCAACAATATTATTTCAGCCGGTATTAAGTTCGGAAAATATGATTCAAAAGGATTTAGCATTAGTTTTAACTATTTTTCGGGTAAGAGTATTCATGGTGAATACTATAATATTAATGAAGATTACACAACTGTAGGAATTAACCTGGACTTATAATGGAAGATTATTATGAAAGAACGTATTTAGAAAGCGATCTTAAGCAAAGAAGGCCTAAGAAAAAAGAAAGGTATCTTCTTCACATAGGACTTTTTATAATTACATTTATAACTACTACTATGGCAGGAGCTGAATGGATAAGAGGAATGTTCGGAGGGTCTTATGAGTTCTCTTATTTATTAAATGGATTACCTTATGCTATTTCTATAATGTTTATTATCTCATGCCATGAATTCGGTCATTATTTTGCTGCAAAATTTCATAAAGTAAATGCAACTCTCCCTTATTATATTCCGTTCCCATCGATTGCCGGTTTCTTAAATTTTGGAACAATGGGGGCAGTTATTAAAACTAAATCTCCAATTCATACAAAAAAAGCAATGTTCGATATTGGAGTTGCCGGACCCTTGGCCGGATTTGTTGCGTGTCTCATTGTTTTAATATACGGGTTTACCCATGTTCCGGGTGTTGATTATTTATTAAAGATTCACCCGGACTTTTTTTCGCCGAGCTACGGGAAAAATGCCCTGGATTTGAGTTTTGGAGATACTCTATTATTTTCATTTTTTAAAATGATATTTGTCCAGCCCGGGCATTTCTTCCCGCCGATGTCCGAGATTTATCATTATCCTTATTTGTGCGTCGGCTGGTTCGGAATGTTTATTACTGCAATGAATATGATACCGATTGGTCAGTTAGACGGCGGGCATATCGGGTACACAATGTTTGGTGAAAAACATCATTTTAAAATTGCTATTATATCTTTCATACTTTTATTTGTATTTGGAATTGCCGGGCTTATAGATAATATCATGGAATTGAATCTAAACATTGGCTGGTCGGGGTGGCTTTTCTGGGCTTTAATCCTTTATTTTATAATTAAGATAAAACATCCTCCTATTTCGGATAATTCCGAGTTGGATCCGTTTAGAAAATTTCTTGGTTATTTAAGCTTCTTTATTTTTATTATTTCATTTTCACCAACTCCTTTTATAGTCACGTTTGGTGCTTAAAAAATCCAGGGTATATTTTTACACTTGTGCAATTTAATAAAAGGGTTATATATTAAAATATGTTTTTATATACTTGTTCCTTTCTTTAAGGGAGATAAATAGAAATTCTATTGATAATGATGTTGTTGATTTTCGTGCCGCATGAACCTGTAAATCTTTTGTACAAACATATATTGACTCTAGTTTTTTATCATTAAAATAGATGAACGGGAGCTTTTTTTTTCAACGATATTTTTTTATTTCTGAACTTTTCTTTTATAATTAGCATGGAAAAGGGGATTTTTTTTTCCTTGAGTGGTTATAAATTAGGAACTATTATTATTATATGAAAAAATATATTTTGTTCTTTTTATTACCCATCTTTTTTTGGGGATGCGAAAAAAGTTATAATAATATTGTAGATAGTCAAAGTTCATATCAGGTAGAATCTGTTAATTCTGTTGATAAATTCGTTTATTCTTCTGATGATTCTTTAGTTACGGTAAGCTTAACTTTAAATTCAGCTGCAGATATAAAAAACATTTACTTCGATATTTATTCTTCGGATAATACACAATTAAATTCTTCTCCTGTAAGTTTATACGATAACGGAGATGCAGCTGACGGTGATTCAACTGCAGGGGATAACAAGTATTCTGCAAGATTCCCATTGAGCCGGTTCTATCCTGTCGGGATATATTCTATCAAATATTTTATTACCGATATAACCGATAATACAAGACAGGTAGCTGTTAAAACTTTCGAGTATGATAATAATCAAACAGCATACCCGCCGCAGCTATCCAATTTGGTTTCTCCGGATACTGTTAAAGTTGAAGATCCGAAAAGTGTTATTTTTATGTCTGTTAATGCTTCCGATCCAAATGGGCTGAATGATATTAAAGAAGTTTATTTTATTTCCTATAGACCTGACGGCACTTCTTCCGGCGAGAAAAATCAAATGTATGATGACGGTGATACTAATACGAATGGAGATATAAAAGCCGGGGATGGAATTTATTCTATTTTGATTGAAGTAACTCCTCAAAACAACAAAGGGACTTATAGATTCGATTTTAGGGCTACTGATCGCAGCAGCAGATTAAGCAACATCATTTCTCATAATATAGTAATCCAATAGATGATAAATAGACTATTCTTTACATTAATATATTTGATTGTTTTCTTCTCAGTCTCTTATTCGCAAAGTTCACCTGGATTATTCAAATTAAATAGTAAAAATTCTGCTGAAGCTTCCGGCGAGGTAACTCCTGCGGGAAACAGCATTACGGATATTATTACTTATGGCGATACGATCTGGGTCGGTTCGGGTAAAGGAGTAAGCGTATCTTTTAATAAAGGAGAAGCTTGGACGAACTTTAATACAACAGCTGATTTTGGTACTGAAGATGTATCTGCTATGGGATATTATGAAGGGATTTTCTGGGTAGCAACTGCACATACTAAAGATGTGAACGGGCAGAGCGTTGATCAGGGGAGCGGATTGCATTATACAACGGATAATGGCGCCAGCTGGACAAATATTCCACAGCCGGTTGATGATCCCGGAGATTCTGTGTTAGTGTACGGAATTAATGATGGTGTCAACCTTCCATCAGTACGTGCTTTACCAATTACGGTTACGGAACAAAATGTAACTTATGATATTGCATTTACCCATGGTACAGTATGGATAACTTCATGGTCGAGCGGTTTAAGAAGAAGCACTGATATGGGGAAGACATGGCAAAGAGTTCTCCTGCCGCCTGATAATTTAAACAGTTTAACACCAGATGATACTGTAAATTTTTCGCTGCAGGTTCAGTCAGGTAATTTCGGACCCGAAGCATATTTAAATCATGTAGCATTTTCAGTTATTTCAACTGATGATTCTACTTTATATGTCGGTACGGCTGCGGGTATAAATAAAACTACAGATGCCAACAGCCAATTTCCAAGCTGGGTGAAATTCAATCATTTAAACCAGGATAACCCGATCAGCGGTAATTTTATTGAAGCATTGGCTTTAACATTAACAAATACATTTGGGCAGCTACATGGCGGGCTGAGGGCAAGTGAATTTTACGGTGTTAGCTTTACAACCGATGGCGGAATTCGTGGAATACATTTTTAAATGGAGAGAAAATTTATAATTTTGGTTTTAAGAATGAAGATGTTATCGCAGCTGCGGATGATGGTGCATTCAGAACAAATAATCAAGGAAAGAGCTGGATAGTACCGACTTCTATTATCGATCAAACAACAAATATTTCTCTCACTGAAAAAACTTTCTATTCTGCAGGTTCACAGGGTAATGATGTATGGCTTGGTTCATATGACGGATTGGCAAGAATAAATGAACAAAATAATTTAATGTGGTCAGGGGATCGGAAAGTTTATTTTTCGTCGGAGCATCTAAAATCGAATTTGGAAACTTATGCTTACCCGATCCCATTTTCACCTAGATTAGACCGTCTCAAAATTAAATACAGTACCGGTGGAAAAAGTGAAAACGTTACTATAAGGATTTTTGATTTTGGAATGAATTTAGTTAGAACTGTTATCCAGAATGTTCAAAGAGGGAATCCTGTGCATGTGATTGATAATGCAGGCTCTCAATCCAATGGTGTTATTGATTTTTGGGATGGTAAAGATGATAACGGCAATATTGTTCCGAATGGAGTTTATTTTTACAGAGTTGAAGTTGGCGATAATAAATCATTCGGAAAAATTTTAGTAATTCAATAATTGTAAGTCCTCAGCCAGACGTCCATCCGCTTCGGCTGAAAATTCAAAGATAAGTTCAAGTATGACTCTTGAACTTGAACTCTTAACGAGGTTCTTTTGAAAAAAATAATTATACTGGTTTTTGCTTTATCTGTTCAAATAATATTTGCACAACCCAAAATTAGCAAAATTAGCAGTATGCCAGGACATTTTCAGCAGGTCTGGGGTTCGGAGCAAGAGGTATTGGAATGGGAAATGCTATGTCTGCTGTTACCGAGGGAAATCTTGTATCATATTATAACCCTGCTCTATCTGTCTTCCAGAACGGGAATTTGTTTCAACTTCATATTCTTTTTTATCTTTCGACAGATCATTAAATTTTTTAAGCTTTACCAGAAGGTTTGATCTATCTTCATCTTCTCATAAATCCAGTGCCGGCATCAGTATCGGTATAATTAATTCGGGAGTCGGGGATATTGTGGGGCGGGAAATGAAGGTGCTGTAACAGAAAATCTCTCTACTTCCGAGAATCAATTTTTCATCGGGTTTGCAAATAAGTTTTCCGAGAAATTATCAATCGGCCTGGCAATAAAATTTTATTATTATAAGCTTTATAAAGATATAAGTGCTACAAGTGTGGGATTGGATTTTGGTGCATTATATAGGTTAAGCGAGAATTGGAACTTATCCCTTATGATTTCCGATATTAATAGCAAGTATAAATGGGATTCAACGCCCCTTTACGGACAGAGCGGTACAAGCTCAGAGAGTAATTCCCGGTCCTGAAAAAAATCGGTTTAAGCTATATTGAAAAAAATATCGGCTTAATAGCTGCAGTTGAATATGAAAATAGTAACGGCGGGACTAATATAATCAGGGCGGAGTCGAATATAATATTATTGATAAGCTTTTTATTAGAGCAGGTGTCGACCAATTTAATTTAAGTAATTCCGATTTCCCTGCTAAACCTGCTTTTGGTTTTTCTATTTTAAAAATTTTGATAATATTACTATTGGTGTTGATTATGCTTTCATGGTTGAACAGTATTCAACCCAGGATAGACATATTGTCGGGATTAGTGTAAACTTTTAATTATAAAATTAAAAGAATTAAGAATTAAAAATTTATTTTGAGACAAATTCATTAGCAGTTTAACAATATAACAACATAATAATACAGCAATTAAAAATTACAGCATGAACAAAATAGTCTTACTTATAATAACTTTTACATTTTTTTCAATATCAATTTTTCCGCAGTCTGCCGGTAACAGCGGCCTATCATTTCTTAAGCTTGGATTCGGTGCAAGAAACATTGCTATGGGAGATGCAGGAACCGCAGCTTCAAATGATGTAACTTCTCTCTTTTATAATCCTGCAAAACTGGCCGGAAATGGAAATCCGGAAATAATGTTTATGCATAATCAGTGGATTCAGGATATAAGAAGTGAATTACTGGGAGTGAAATTCAGCTTCCTAAATTTACCCTTAGCACTTGGTGTAAATGTTACTTCTATTAATGATATTGAAGTAAGAACCCGACCGGGAAACCCGGAAGCAACTTTTAATGCAAATTACTTTTTTGTCAGCTTATCTACAGGGTTCAACCTTGTAAATGATCTGAGTTTCGGCGCTACAATAAAATATCTTTATGAAGGATTATATACCGATGAGTCCAACGGATTAGGTTTTGATTTCGGATTAAATTATAAAACTTATTTGGAGGGATTATATTTATCAGCAGCAATAAGAAACCTTGGTTCCATGAATCAATTACGAATTGAAAAAACCCAGCTTCCCAACGAGCTGCGTATCGGGCCTTCATACCATTTTAATCTGCAGCCTGATTTTGAAATTACTGCAGCAGCAGAATTTTTAAAATACCTGCAGGCAAATGATGTTCATTTCAATTTGGGTGCGGAAGTATTGTACAATAATCTTATTGCATTGCGCGGAGGTTACCAGACAGGTTATATCTCCAAAGGTTTTACCGGTGGTGCAGGTATTAGATGGGGAAATCTTAGTTTTGATTATGCAATTTCTCCTTTCCAACTAGGATTAGGTTCCGGGAATTCCATATCCATTAATTTCAAATTCTAATTATCATCTCATTTATTATAATTAAGGAATAAAGAAAAATTATTCTTAATTTATACAATCATTATTTTCACTTTCCCATCAGCTATATATTTAGTAATGAATGAAGAAATACTGCTGAAAGAATATCATAATTTATGCCGGGATATTAAAAAAGTCTATGTAGTTCCCTTAATTAATTTCTCATTTAGAAAAACGAACTATCTCTACCTGCTTTATAAGAATTTTATTGAAGAAAAAGAAGATTTTGGGATTAATATCGAAAGCTTATCCGTATTTGATCATCCGAAAATTTTACTAAGCAGACTCAAAAATGAAAAAAGCGTACTTCATTATCACTGGCTTGAGATTACCGGTTTCCAGTCATTAATCGGTATGATATGGAAATTGTTCTGGATAAGCTTTTACAAATTATTCAATGGAAAAATCATATGGACAATCCATAATGAGTTTCCCCACAGTAATAATTTTATTTTGTTAAATAGAATTATCAGGAAATATATGGCTCACATAGCTGATAAGCTTCAAGTCCACTGCAATTCTGCGGTTGATATTATGATGCCTGTCTTAAACGTTCAAAGGAATAAGTTCGTTGTTATTAACCACCCCGAATTTGCTGTCGAATTAATAGGAAAAGATACAGCAGTAAAACTGCTGGATGAAAAATATTTGCCGGGAAAAATTAATAATGAGGATACATTATTCTTAATGTTCGGAGAAATAGCTGAATACAAGGGAATTAAAGAAGTTGTGGAAATATTTAATAAATTAAATGAAAAGAAAAAATTAATAATTGCAGGCGTAGTCAAAAAAGGGAATGAAAAATACTATAATGAAATTCTTGTTACGATAAAAAATAAAGACCGCGTATTTATTTGCGATAAAAGAATACCGGATGAAGATGTTCCTCTCTTCCTGAATTCATGTGATTATGCATTATTTAATTTTAATGATGTATTAACTTCCGGTTCGGTTATTCTGGCTTTGAATTATAATAAAAAGATCGTTGTCCCTGAAAAAGGATGTTTAAAAGAATTAAACGGACAAAACGTCATTCATTTTAATAATCAAAATGATTTGAAAAAAATTTTAGTCAGTATTTAAAGAATGAAAAAAATTTTAGTCGTTTTCGGAACCAGGCCAGAGGCAATTAAATTAGCGCCTGTAATAAAAACATTAAAGAAAGAGAAGACCTTTAAAACAATCGTGTGTTCAACAGGGCAGCATGATGAAATGCTCAAGCAGGTTGTAAAACTCTTCAAAATAAAAATAGATTTCAATTTAAATTTAATGAAGCCCAACCAGGACTTGTTTGAAATTACTTCAGGTTCTGTAGAAAAATTAAAGCTGGTTTTTAATAAAATAAAACCGGATCTTTTACTAGTTCAGGGAGATACTACCACTGCATTTACGTCTTCTCTTTGCGCTTTTTATTCAAAAGTGAATGTGGCGCATGTAGAAGCAGGATTAAGAAGTAATAACATATATAGTCCCTATCCCGAAGAAGTTAACCGGAAGATCATTTCAATTCTAGCGGATATAAATTTTGCACCGACATCACAAGCTAAAGACCATTT
Organism: uncultured Ignavibacteria bacterium; assembly: GCA_963739895.1. Lineage (GTDB taxonomy): Bacteria > Bacteroidota > Ignavibacteria > Ignavibacteriales > Ignavibacteriaceae > CAVQBP01. The sequence continues at coordinate 47,847 of CAVUCR010000028.1, forward strand.
AATTGCTGAAAATATTCCGGGTAAAAAAATTATTGTAACCGGGAATACCGTTATAGATGCGCTGCTTGAAATAAAAAACAGACTAAATGAAAATACTGTTGTGAGAAAAATTGAAAGTTTGTTAAAAAACTTAATCCCCGGCGGCCTTGTAGAGAAGGAATTTATTTTAATAACAATTCATAGAAGAGAGAAATTCGGCAAGATACTTAAAAATACATTAAACCAGTTAAAAGAAATTGCCGGGGAGAATAGAAAATATAATTTCGTTTACCCGGTTCATTTAAATCCTAACGTTAAAAATCCTGTACAAAAAATATTAAGCGATATCCCTAACTTTAACCTGCTGTCTCCCCTGGACTACTTATCCTTTATTTACTTGATGAGTAAATGCCGTTTCATTATTAGTGATTCGGGCGGTATACAGGAAGAATGTTAGATCTTTAAAAAACCGATTATTGTGCTGCGTGAAAATACCGAGAGGGAAGAAGCAGTCAAAGCCGGCTACGCATTTTTAGCCGGCGGAAGAAACAAGGACTTTAAAAAAATATTTTATCAGCTTGATAAGAAACTATCTCAAAAATTCGATTTCTTCCAGGGTAAAAATCCATTTGGAGACGGCAAGGCTTCGGAAAGAATTGTCAAATCTATTAAAAAATATTTTAGTTAATGAGCTTAAATGGAAGTAAATAAAAATTCATTAAACATAATTTATTTATTTTCATTGGAGTTTTTTGTCCGGTTAATTGGATTTGCAGCAACAACTTACCTCGCAAGAGTTTTAGGTACATCGGGATTTGGAGTAATAAATTTAGGCCTGGCAATTCTCGGTTATGCTTTATTGTTTGGAAACAGCGGGCTAACTTTACTGGGTACACGCAAAATTGCCGCTGATCCTGGAAAGCATGCAGAGTTAGTAAGCAGTATTTTAAGTGCAAGGTTTTTCCTCTCTTTAATAATTTTAATATTATCTTTCTTTATTATTTCTGTTTTTATTTCTTCCGGGGAAACAAAAAATATTGTTTTAATTTACATGCTCTATCTAATCCCGTTTGCTTTTCTTTTGGAATGGTTCTTCCAGGGAATACAAAAGATGGGAGTTATAACTGTCGGAAGAGTTTTAGGAATGGTCGCATATCTCGCTTTTCTTATACTATTTGTTAAATCTGAAAAAGATACATTATTAACTGCCGCCGGCTGGATTATCGGCGGTACAGTAAATTCAATTATTCTTTGGCTGATTTTTAATAAATCCGGGAATAAAGCTAAAATAAAATTTCATAAATTTAATTTTATACCGGTTGTTAAGGAGTCGATATCTTTAAGCCTGGCTTCAATTATAGCCGGGTTGGCTGTTTCGTTCCCGGTAATATACTTAGGACTAGTAACTACAAACTCCAATATTGGTATTTATAGTGCAGCCTTCAAAATTATAATCCTTTTCCTGACTTTTGACAGGGTTTTTAATGCTCTTTTTTTTCCTAAGATTATAAATTGTATAAATAATTATCCTGAAAAGCTTGAAGGAATATTTAATTCAATATTAAAGATTATTGTCGCATTTTCCTTATCTGTCGGCTTAATAGAAATTGTCGGGGGAAAATTCATTATAACTTTAATTTTTGGAAAGTTATTTGCTGATTCTATTATTATTTTTCAGCTTTTAACAGGATATTTCACTTTTACTCTAATAAATTCTGTTTTTAGTTTTACAATCATAGGTATGAATAAAGAGAATATTTATACAGTTGCACTTTCGATCGGAGCAGCGGTTTTTGTTATTCTTTCAATAGTGTTTTATAATTATTTATCTGTAACGGGAGTAGCATTGGCTTTAGCTTTTTTTGAAATTACTGCCCTGTTTTATATGGCTTCAAAATTAAAGCAGCATATAAATATAAAGATATTAAGAAACCTGTTTATTCCGATAACGGGGACGTATATTATAATTCTGCCTGTTCTTCTATTTATAAAAATTTCTCTTCTTCTTAAATTGATTTTGGTTTTAGTTGTCTGTATTCCGTTAATTCTTTTATTAGCCGGTTTTAATATGGAAGAATTAAACTTTTAAAAAGGGTACTGCTCTGAATTTATCTGTAGGAATAACAAGACTTACACCAGGCTGGATGACAATTATTCAGCAGATCGGGATTCCTTACCGGGAGTTCAATTCAATTGAAAATACTAATTTAAATGAATTTGCCGTAATTATAATTTCATCCGGAACATTAACTAAAAAAGAAAAACAAGTTTTATATGATTATGCTGCTGAAGGAGGATCTGTAATAACCGAAGCAGAGAATGCTAAATCAGTATTTAAAATCGGTTTAAAAATATCTTATATAAAATTTCTTTATTCGGAATCTGATAAACTTTTTAATAATTATTTAATCTGTGATTTATACAATCATTGTAAGATTCCCGTAAACAGTAATCATCTTGAGAACCAGGAGAGAATAAAATCCGTTTTAACAATGTCAGTCGGGAAGGGGGATGTGGTTGTTTTCCCGGAAGGATTTGTTTCATTGGTCCATAGGGCCGGTTCAATAAGAAAAAATTTTTATTCAAGCTTTAGCGATGAATTTATTTCGGAGCAGGTTTCAAGAATATCAAAAGGTGTAATCAGGATTCATGTCCAAAAAGCTTTGGAATATCTCTTTCATAAAAGAGGTCTGCCTTTTGTTCATCTTTGGTTCTTCCCGGATGGAGCAAAAAATATTTTCAGCTTCAGAGTTGATACGGATATGGGTACAAAAGAAGAAATTAACTCATTGAATAGTTTACTTCAGAAATTCAATATCCATGCAACATGGTTTGTTGAAACAAAATCTTCGGAAAACCGGATTGAACTGTTTACTGAATTAAATAACCAGGAAATCTCTTATCACTGTTACCGGCATAAAACTTTTTTAAGTTATAAAAAGAATGAAGCAGATATAATAAAAGGATTAAAGATTTTTGAAAGCGCCGGTATAAAACCTAAAGGTTATGCAGCTCCTTATGGAAAATGGAATAAAACAATAGCAAAAGCAGTCGACAATTTTAATTTTTTATACTCTTCGGAATTTGGATTTGCCTATGATTCTTTGCCGCTTTATCCATATTATAATTCTAATTTTTCAAAAACTCTGCTGATCCCAATCCATCCGGTAAGTGCGGGCAGGCTGCATTGGAGTGGACATTCTGAAGATAATATGGTGAATTATTTTTTCAGCATTATTGAACAAAAATTATTTTTTAATGAACCTGTTATACTGTATACTCACCCGTTTGAAAAGAGACTTGGCGTTTTTGAAAAAGTCTTTGAAAGGATTACAAATCTTAATAATGATGAGGCTGTAACTAAAAAAATCCCTATATTAACTTTTTCAGAATACACCGAATGGTGGAAAAAAAGATTGGCTGTTAACTGGTATGCCGAAGAAAAAAACGGCAAGGTTAATATTTCTGCTTCAAACTCAGATAAATTAATAAAATGCAGGGTTATTTATCCTTCAGGAGAGAAATATATTTTTTCGTCAACTAAAAATGAAGCGGTAAAAATTGAAGAGGATAAGGTTGAATTTAATTCTTCATTTAATCCAAATGAACTTAGAAGGAAAACTCTAAGAATGATTAAATATGATATCATTGGACAAATAAGAAAATTAAAGCAATGAAAATTTGTTTTGCAAGTTACCCCGCTGTTACATTAACTGCAGGAGGTCCCTTTATTAAAATTAAAGAGGTTAAGAAGCATCTTGAATTACTCGGCCACCAGGTCGATTATTTTGATATGTGGGATTCAAATCAAAGATTAATCGATTATGATATTGTTCATCTTGTTGGAGCTAATTTTGCCGTTTTCGGATTGGCAAGGACTCTTAAGGGCGAGAAAATAAACTATATACTTGAACCTGTATTCTTTTCAAATCATTCTTATAAGTTTATTAAAAATATAAATTCTCTAGACAAACTCACCAGGAAGATAGCAAGAGGAATCTGGTTTGATTACGGGATAATCAGGGATATATGCAGCTGGTCTGCAATGGTGCTGCCTAATACTTATTCCGAAGCTGAAATACTTTCCAAAGGATTATTAATTCCAAAAGAAAAATTTCAAGTTGTTCATAACGGAGTTTCGGAAAGATTTTTATCCGGGGATCCGGAAATCTTTCAAAAAAAATATGGAATAAATAATTTTATATTATATGTAGGACACCTGGGATATAAGAGAAAGAACGGGCTTGCATTTGTTAAAGCTTTAAAGAATATAAATCATCCAGCTGTAATTATCGGCAGCATAAAAAATGCCGGAGAAGCAATAGAAATTTTATCTGAAATAAAGAAAAACAAAAATATCATCTTAATTGATGCTCTGCAAAATGATTCTCCCTTGCTGGCTTCTGCCTATGGTTCATGTGATACCTTTGTGCTCCCTTCACAGTTTGAAACACCTGGCATAGCAGCTCTTGAAGCAGGCCTTGCAGGTGCCAAAATTGTTATAACTCCTTTTGGCGGAACCAAAGAGTATTTTAAGGATATGGTCGAATACCCTGATCCGTATTCCGTAGAATCAATTAAAAACTCAATTGAGAAAAGCCTCAACAAATCAAAGGATGATAATCTTAGGAATCATATTAAAAATAATTTTCTCTGGAGTAAAATTGCGGAAAAAACTTCTGAAGTCTATGGAAATGTCAGGGACAATATAAAATCAAAATAATATAAAAGTATTTTGCAGTCATCAATGAAAAAGGAAAAATCCCAGTTAAGAGTTTTAATCTGCAGACCTGATAGAATAGGGGATGTTGTTTTATCTACCCCGATCGCGAGAGAATTAAAGAAAAAATACCCTGAGAGTTTTATTGCTGTTCTCTTAAGAGCTTATACTAAAGATATATATGTAAACAATCCGTATGTAGATGAGATAATAGTATATGATGAGAGTTTAGCGCCTTCTACATACATTAAAAAGATATGGGAATATTCCTTTACACATGCATTTATGCTTCTTCCGCAGGAAAAGTTAAACTGGATTTTATTTTGCAGCGGAATTAAATATAGAATCGGGGTCGGTTATAAATTTTATCAATTCATTACTAATACAAAAAGTGTTTATAGGTATAAATATAATCCCTTAAGACATGAGGCTGATTATTGTCTCGATATGGTTAGAAAACTGGGAATAAAGCCTGAATCAATATTTCCCGAAATCTTTTTAACCGATGGAGAAAAAGAAGAGGCATCAAAATTAAAAAAAGAAATATGCTTGAATGATGAGGTTTTAATAGGGGTAAATTCAACGAGTGGAAAATCTGCTCCCAATATTTCGCCGCTCGAATATAGAAAACTTGTTGAACTTTTACTTAATACGGAGGGGATTAAACCGGTTATAACTGACCTGAATCCCCCGGATGAATTAAAAAATATTAAAGAAATTATGTATCCCAACATTAGTAATACATTAAGAAAATCATTAATTACTTTTTATGCCCTTGACTTATTAATATCTGCAAGTACGGGACCAATGCACATTTGTGCAGCTTTAAATATCAAAACACTTACATTATTTTCACGATTAATTGCTTGTTCTTCAGAACTCTGGGGTCCATTGGGAAATGAATCTTATATTATTATGCCCGAAGCCGGATATTGTCAAATAAAGTGTGCCGGTGACCCCGGTAATTGTAATTTTGGGGGAGAAGGTGGGATTAATTCAGAAAAAATTTACAATAAAGTTCTTGAAATTATTTCATAAATTGTAACAATCATAAATATACAATGAAACTCTTGCTTGCTCCCAACGCATATAAAGAAGCTGCTGATTCCGTGTCAGCTGCCGGTATATTTTATAATTATCTAAAAGGAAATAATAACCTGGATATTTTAGAAAAACCAATATCTGACGGCGGAGATGCTTTTCTGAATGTATGCAAGACTAATTATGAGTTAAAAATTATAACATATGAAATAGTGAGAAGTTATGATAATAAGTTAATGCGAATTGAAGTAGGGTATGATGAAAACAATTCTAATTTATTCATAGAATCAGCTGGAATTTTGGGATTAAAAGTAATACCTCAAAAAAAAAGAAATCCCGGAGTTATTAATTCAAAAGGTCTTGGCGATTTATTAAAAAAAATAAAAGATAATGTTGTAAACAATAAACTAAATGTTAAGCGGATATTTATTGGAATCGGGGGTACAGGTACAAATGATTTGGCTTTAGGAGCGTGCTCCCGCTTCGGATTGAAAATTTTTGATGATAAGAAGGAACTCGGGATAACGCCGATTGACTATTACAAAGTAAAAAGAATTGAATGGACAGTACAAGAATTGCCATTTAAAATCATCCCTATTGTCGATGTTACTAATAGACTACTCGGTGAAAACGGTGCAACTTTAACTTTTGGCAGACAAAAAGGAGCAAGTGATGAAGAGTTACAATTAATTGAAAAAGGAATGAAAAATATTATAGAGATTCTTATAAAAATGGGAATGATTGATTCTGCCGAAAATTTATCCGGTGCGGGGGGCGGATTAGCCGCGGGATTATCAATATTTTTCAATGCTGAATCAAAAAAAGCAAAAGCTTTCATCCTGGATGATCTAGGAGTTGGCAAATTAAAAGGTAAGGTTGAATATGTAATAACCGGGGAAGGTTCATTTGATATGCAGAGCTTTATGGAAAAAGGAGCGGGCATTATTATAAATGAATTTAAAAATTCTGCAAAAAAAATTTTTCTTGTATGCGGATATATTGAACCGGAAGCTAGGGAAAAATTAGACAAAAAAATCTATTGTATCGAATTATTAAAATTTTTCTCCTCAAAAAAAGAATCAATAATAAATTTTGAAAAGGGGATTGAGCTGGCATGCAAAGAAATAAAAGAGGTATTAAACTCAAACAACCATGATCTATTCAAATAATTTCTTAATAAAAAGAATCTTCGAAACTAGTTCAAAATTTATTATTTTATCCGGCCTTAAAATTTATTAAATTAAACGTAATTACAGTCAATTTATTTTTGAATTAAAATAGGATTTAAATGAAGCAGTATTTAGATCTCGTACGGCTTGTTATGGAAGAAGGTACAAGAAAGCCTTCAAGAACAGGTATTGATACAATTTCATATTTCGGAGCATTTTACAGAGTTGATCTTTCCAAAGGATTCCCGCTTCTTACTACAAAGAAAATGGAATGGAAATCATTGCTGCATGAAGTTTTATGGTATCTGTCCGGAGAAAATCATATTAGGAACCTGCAGAAACATACTAAGATCTGGAATGCATGGGCGGATGAAAAAGGAAATCTTGAAACTGCTTACGGTTATTATTGGAGACATTTCCCGAGCGCCCAAAAAGATGAAAACGGAAACTGGAATGTAAAAGAAGTCGACCAAATCCAGTATGTAATCGACGAATTAAAAAGAAAGCCTTACAGCAGGAGATTAGTAGTAACAGCCTGGGAGCCCGGTAATGCGACCAAAAGCAAGCTGCCTCCATGTCATTACAGCTTTGCTTTCAATGTTAATGATGGAAAGTTAAATTGTCATTTAACGCAGCGTTCCGGTGATATTGCTTTAGGGATTCCTTTTAATCTTGCTGCTTATTCTATTTTAACCCAAATAATAGCCCAGGAAGTTAACCTGGATTTAGGCTTTTTTGCGCATACTATAATTGATGCTCATATTTATGTGGGTGATAAAGGAACTCCGAATGAGAAATATGACCATCTTGATGGATTAAAGGAGCAGTTAAAACGTGATCCGCTCCCGCTTTCGCAGCTGAAAATTCTTAAGAAACCGATTAATCAACTCGAATTTGATGACTTTGAGCTTGTAAATTATCAGTACCATGATAAGATAAAGTTCGAGGTTGCTGTTTGAAGAAGATCATTATCTCGGCTGTTGCAAAAAACGGAGTTATCGGTAGATCAAACGGCGAAATGCCATGGCATGTTAAAGAAGAGTTTCAGCACTTCAAAAATACTACTCTAGGTTTCCCGGTTATTATGGGAAGAAAATCTTTTGATACTTTAGGTAAACCGCTTAAAGACAGGTTAAATGTTGTTATTACAAATAACCCTGAATATAAAGTCCCTTTTGATGAAGTAAAAATATTTCATAGCTTAAATGATGCAGTCGATTTTTTCGAATCCGAAAACCTGGATAAAATTTTTATAATCGGAGGCGGTGAAATATATAAGACGGCAATTAATTTCATTGATGAAATGATAATTTCGGAAATGGAATTTGAAGCAGAAGGTGATGTATTTTTCCCTCAGTTTAATAAATCTGACTGGAATATAGTAAAGAAGGATAAAAGGGAGCAGTTTGAGATTATTTACTATGTGAGAAAATAGATAGAAAGGTATAGAGGTAAAATGGTATAGGATATAAGGTCAAAAAATATTTTTTGTTGAATAGTACAAGTTGGAGGGAATAAAATGTTAGAGCATAATTTTGAATATAATTATTCAAATTTTGAGGAGGATGAGTTTACGATTAATGAACCACTTGAATTTTATGATGAAAAAAGAGATTTTACAACCTTAGAGGCATGGATTAAATGCCGGTTAGTTAAATTATTTTTCTATAAAGAAATTTTACCTCTTTTACCTAAAGAAGAAAAGTTTAATTTAGATTATCAAATTAGAAAAGCATCTGTAAGTATAACCTCAAATATTTCTGAAGGATATGGAAGATATCATTACCAGGAGGGTATTCAGTTTTACCGAATTTCGAGAGGTTCATTATTTGAACTAAAAGATCATCTTTTAAGCTGTTCTGATTTTGGTTACATTAATAGTAAACTTAAAGTGGAAGGTGAAGAATTAATCGAACCAGCAAAAATAACTGTGAATGGTTATATTAATTATGTAAATAATAAAATCAGACAGAATAAACAAAAACAATAATTATGAGATATTTCATTAAATATATGCACCCGTACCCTTATACCACTATACCTATATACCCCTATACCTCGAAAGTGTGATCCCATGCCTGATAAACGTATCAAAATACTTCCCGAAAACATATCCAGCAAAATTGCGGCAGGAGAAGTAGTGCAACGCCCTGAATCCGTTGTAAAAGAACTTATGGAAAATTCTATTGATGCCGGTGCGGATACAATTGAACTAATTGTAAAAAGAGCCGGTAAAACACTTATCCAGGTGGTGGATAACGGGACCGGAATGAACGAGGATGATGCCATAATCTGTATTCAAAAACATGCTACCAGTAAAATTTTCAGCTATGAGGATCTTGAAGCTATTTCAACTCTCGGATTCAGAGGAGAAGCATTAAGTTCTATTTGGTCAGTAAGCCAGGTGGAAATAAAAACCGAAACAAAAGAAGAAGAAATAGGAACTTTTATTCGGAATGAAGAAGCGGGAAATATTATAAAAGAAAAAGGATCTTTTCCTAAAGGAACATCTATTTCTGTAAAAAACCTTTTTTACAATACTCCTGCAAGGAGAAATTTTCTAAAGACAGATGCAACCGAATTAAAACATATAATCGATACTTTTAATAAGATTTCATTAAGTCACCCGGATCTTAACTTTAAATTCTATAATAATGATGATTTGATATTTAATTATGCTGCCGGGGATCTTGGCAAAAGAATAGAACAGGTCTTTGCAGATAATATGCTTGATGCTTTAGTTCCTGTTGAAGAAAAAACCGATTTTATCTCGTTATATGGATATATCGGCAAACCCGCTCTCTTAAAAAAGAGTAAAGGTGAGCAATATTTGTTTTTAAATTCACGTTTTGTTTTAAGCAGGCAGATCAATCATGCTGTTTTTACAGCTTATGAAAATATTCTTGAAAAAGGGGATTACCCGTTTTTTATTCTCTTCCTGGATATCAATCCTAAAAGAATTGATGTAAATGTCCATCCTTCAAAACTGGAAGTAAGATTTGAAGATGAAAAAGATGTTTACAATTTTGTGCTTACAGTGATCAAAAAAAGTCTCGGCACACATGATCTTGTTCCTTCAATATCATTTACCGAAACAACAGAACAAACTGAAAAATTAAGAGTTCATAGTTTTAATAAAACCGAGAAGGGTGATTTTTCCGACAGGCCGAAATTCACTGAAAAAAAATCTTATGCTAACACAAACTTTTCTGATAAAGAAATTGATTTAATTTTTAGTACTTTCCCCGATGAGATAGTAAAATCAAATCCTAATGAAACAACTCATCCTTTTGAGCAGGAACAAAGAGAAGGAAGGGAGCCGGACTTACCGGATAATGCCGAACAAAATATAAAGTATTCAGAAGAAGTAAAGACGGAAAATGAAACAACTTTCATAATTCAGCTTCATAATAAATACATATTATCGCAGATAAAAACAGGCTTGATGATAATTGATCAGCATGTTGCGCATGAAAGAATTCTATATGAAAAAGCTTTAAAAAGATTTGAAGCAAATATACCTTTCTCTCAGCAATTGCTTTTTCCAAAAACTCTTGAATTTGGATCCAGGCGCATTTGAATTATTAAAAGAAATTAATCCGTATTTAATTAAATTGGGATTTGAAATAAAGTTTTTCAGTAAAAATACAATTGTTATCGAAGGTGTTCCCGATGACGTGAAAAGCGGTTCGGAAGAAAAAATCCTTATCGAATTAATTGAAGAATACTCATTAGAATCAGCGTGAAAAGAAATTGGAAGAAAGAGATAATATTGCAAAATCATATTCGTGTAAAACTGCGATAAAAGCCGGAGATAAATTAACAGAAAAAGAAATGCGTTTATTGATTGATCAATTTTTGCTACTTCCATGCCGTATGTTTGTCCTCACGGCAGACCGATCGTAGTTAAAATATCTTTGGATGAATTTGACAGAAGATTCGGCAGAACCTAAATAGAAAATATTAAATGGAAGATGTTAAATAGAAAGTCACTGAATTAGTTAAATTGCACTATTAAAATTATAAAGTATAAACGATTTATATTGTAGATGCCCAAAAGGCAGATTTAAAAATAGTTTCAAAAGAACTAAGAGAAGAGGTAATTATGATTTCGGAAGAGTTTAAAAAAAAGGAAAGAAGTGTATTTATCACGCGCAAATAGCTCGAAGAATACAGGGATGAAATTTACTACAGTCAGCGGTGAAGATGTAAAAGTATTATACGGTCCTGATGATATAGAGAATATAAATTATTTAAGTGAAATTGGTTTCCCGGGTGAATATCCTTATACAAGAGGAATTCATGAAAACGGATACAGAGGTAAGATATGGACAATGCGCCAATTTGCCGGATTCGGCTCGCCGGAGGATACAAACAAACGTTTTCATTATTGATTAACAAGGGGCAAACCGGATTTCTGTAGCATTTGATCTCCCTACTTTAATGGGGTGGGATGCCGATGCGGCTATAAGTGAAGGAGAAGTTGGGATTTGCGGAGTTTCCGTATCATCTTCTGAAGGATATGGAAGTATTATTCGATAAAATTCCTCTTGAATAAAGTTTCAACTTCTATGACAATCAATTCTCCTGCGGCAATGATATTTGCATTTTATCTAGCCGTTGCACAAAAACAAAATGTTGATTTTAATAATTTGAGGGGAACTCTGCAGAACGATATCTTAAAAGAATATATAGCGCAGAAGGAATATATTTATCCGCCTGAATCCTTCGATGCGGATAATAGTGGATATGATTGAATACTGTCAGAAAGAAGTTCCCCATTGGAATCCGGTTTCTGTTAGCGGATATCATATTCGTGAAGCAGGTTCGACCGCAGCACAGGAATTAGCCTTCACTCTTGCCGACGGTTTTGCATACATTGAAGCTTGTATTGAAGAGAGGAATGGATGTTGACGGTTTTGCTCCGAGAATATCTTTCTTCTTTAATTCCCATTTAGATTTTTTCGAGGAGATTGCAAAGTATAGGGCGGCAAGAAAAATATATGCGAAAAGGATGAAAGAAAAATACGGCGCAAAAAATCCCCGTTCATGGTGGCTGCGTTTTCATACTCAAACAGCCGGATGTACTTTAACAGCGCAGCAGCCTGAAAACAATATAATTCGAACCGCTTTCCAGGCGCTGGCAGGAGTTTTCGGCGGAACTCAATCTCTTCATACAAACTCAATGGATGAAACTTTCGCGTTGCCGAGTGAAAAAGCAGTTAAGATTGCTCTTCGAACCCAGCAGATAATTGCTTATGAAACCGGTGTAATAAACACAGTCGATCCTCTAGGCGGAAGTTATTATGTAGAAGCACTTAACCGATAAAATGGAAAAAGAGGCAAATGAAATTTTCGAGCAGATCGATTCTCTCGGCGGTGTAATCCCGGCAATTGAAGCCGGATATTTCCAGAAAGAAATTGCCGATGCGGCTTACGTGTATCAGATAGAAGTAGAGAAAAAAGAGAAATTTATCGTGGGCGTAAACGAATTTGTGGAGAAAAATGAGAAAGTTGATATCCCGATTTTGTATATTTCGCCTGAAGTTGAAAAAAAACAAAAACAAAGACTGGCTGATCTTAAACAAAGCAGAAATGAGGAGTGCGGTTAGAAAAAGTCTTGACAGAAATCAAAACTGCCGCGGTAGATAATAAAAATTTAATGCCGGTTCTTATTAAAGCTGCACAAAATTATGTCACTCTTGGGGAAATGAGTGGACGAAATAAAAGAAATATTCGGTACTTATCAGGAGATTGCCGTTTTTTAATGATAAAAGAATACCTTAAATTAATCAGGCTTCCTCAGTGGATTAAAAACTTTTTTGTTTTTGTTCCTCTGGTATTTTCTAAAAATCTTTTTAATTATGATTTTCTTTTTATTGTTATAGCCGGTTTTTTTGAATTTTGTTTTGCTTCCAGCCTAGTATATGTTATTAATGATATTATTGATATTGACTCCGATAAGGAACACCCCGTAAAGAAAAAAAGACCGTTAGCTTCCGGAAAAATCACAAAAAAATCTGCGGTATATTCCGCTATTATTTTATCGGTTATAATAATAATATTTCTGCCTTTTTTTAATTTTAACTTTAATGCTCTTTTAGTTGCCTATATTATTCTAAATGTATTCTATTCTATCAAATTAAAAAATATTGTAATCATTGATATTTTCAGCATCGCTGCAGGTTTTATGATACGGATGATATCCGGCGCTGTTGTTATAAATGTTGAAGTATCGAGCTGGCTTATATTAACAACAATGTTTATATCTTTATTTTTAGGAGTAATGAAAAGGCGTTCGGAGCTTGCACTTGTAGAGAATAAATCAACAAGAAAAGTCTTATCCGAATATTCAATTACATTTTCCGACCAGATGACCACTGTTGCAGCTGCCGGAGTAATTATTTGTTATGCCCTTTATTCGGTGGCCGCTAGAACCGTAACTGTTTTCGGTACAGACAAATTAATTTTTACAACTCCATTCGTTGTTTTCGGAATATTCAGATATATGTACCTTGTTTATATGAATGCCCAGGGTGAAAATACTTCAAAAATTCTTATGAGCGACCTCCCGATGATTTTGAATATTTTATTATATATTTTATTTAGCGTGCTAATTATCTATAAAATTATTTAATTAATGTAATGATGGAATTTTGGAATAATAAATTAAAATCTCTTTACTCTTCCAATATTACATTTCTCCAAACATTTTGTATCGGGTTTTATTAAAACATGTTTTCAGAATTTTTAATTTTAATATTATTAATAATTTTAAGCGGGTTCTTTGCCGGATCAGAAATGGCTTATGTAGTTGCAAGTAAAATTAAAATTGAGATACGGGCCAGAAAGAAAGAGATGACAGCAAAAAGCGCCTATTTTTTTATGAATAATCCGCAGGAATTTTTTTCTGTCACATTAATAGGGAATAATGTTGTCAACATAGCATTTGCATCGATCAGTACAATAATTTTAGCTGCTTCATTTGGTTTGCATGAGCTTTCAATTTCATTAATTTCAACATTTTTTCTCCTAATCTTCGGTGAGTTAATACCTAAATATTTATCCAGGGAGCTCGCTGACAGAGTAATTCTAGTATCTGCTTTCCCTTTAAGAATATTATATTTTATTCTCTACCCGTTTATAAAAATGACTTCTTCGTTATCTTCTTTTTTAACCCAGTCTTCTAATGTTAGTGAAGAAAATATTAAATACCTCTTTAGCAAGGAGGACATTGAATCTCTCGTAAGAGAAAGCCATGCTGCCGGAGTAGTAAACAAAAGCGAGAAAGATATAATAAGCAAAGTTTTTGCATTAAGTGAACAAAGAGTCTACGAGGCAATGAGACCCAGGACCGATATTACAGGGATTGAAATTGACCGGCATATTGATGAAGTGCTCAATACTTTTATTGAATCGGGTTACTCCAAACTTCCTGTTTATGAAGATAATCTTGATAACATAAAAGGAGTTATTTATGCTAACGAGCATCTTTAAAAATCCTCCGAATATCGGGAGCATTTTAAGAGAAGTTATTTTTGTCCCGGAAACAAAGAAAAGCTTTGAAATGTTAAATGAATTTTTAAATAAACGTGTTTCAATTGCAGTTGTGATAGATGAATTCGGAGGCACTGCCGGGATAGTAACAATGGAAGATATAATCGAAGAGCTATTCGGAGAGATAGAGGATGAATACGATGTGGAAGAAGATATTTGCAGAAGAATAGGACCCAATGAATATCTAATAAGCGGGAAAGTAGAAATTGATTACATAAATGAAAAATATAATCTTGAAATTCCTCTTGGTGATTATGAAACAATCGGAGGTTATATTTCATATTATTTGGGGAGAATCCCTGCACAGGGAGAAAATATTCCAATTAATAATTTTAATATTTTTATTGCCAGGGCAACCCAGACTAAAATCGATATGGTTAGATTAACCGTAAACACCGACCTTGTTTTACCTGCGAAGCAGTAATCTTTTGTTTGATCGTTAAATTGTTGTATCCCTTTACTGTTGATGCTCTCCCGGACAATATTGCACTTATAGCAAAATATTGAGTATTTAACTAATATAAAATTTTCTAATTTTAGCTTTTGTAAAAAAAGATTTAGTTTTACGAAATGATATTTTCCCGGCAAATTTTTACCTTATCGTTGATAGTAAAATAACTTACGGTAATACAACAATAAAAAAATTTGGCAATATAACAATACAGTATTAAATTTTACGGCAGACCTAAAAATCATTATGATTATAGTACTTGAACAAAATTTCCCTTAAATTTGTGTTGTAAAAATTAATCGATTGCTGAAAATACAATGGGTAAATTTGCTTAATTTTGTTGTTGAAAGTAAAGATTCAAACTGCAAGGCCAGGGCCGGATATTTTAGAACTGACCATGGAAAAGTTGAAACACCTATATTTTTACCGGTTGGGACTCAGGGAAGTGTAAAAGCAGTAAAAAGAGACAGCTTAGAACACGATATTAAAGCTCAAATTGTTCTTTCAAATACTTATCATCTTTATTTGAGACCCGGAACCGAAATTCTTGAAAAGGCCGGCGGTTTGCATCAATTTATGAATTGGGAAAGACCGATTTTAACCGACAGCGGCGGATACCAGGTTTTTAGTCTTATCGGAGCTAAGAAAACTTAAAACAAGATGGTGTTGAATTTCGATCTCATCTAGATGGATCAAAGCATTTTTTCTCTCCCGAAAAAGTAATTGAAATTCAACGCAGCATTGGTTCGGATATAATGATGGCTCTGGATGAATGCACTCCTTTTCCGTGCGATTATGATTATGCGGTAAAATCAACTAAACTTACTTCCGAATGGGCTGTTTTGAATAAGGAAGCTTTTGAAAAGTCGAAACCTCTTTACGGGCATCGCCAGTATTTATTCGGAATAATTCAGGGAAGTGTTTATAAAGATCTGAGGGAAAAATCTGCCAGAGATTTGACGAAAATGGATTTTGACGGTTATGCAATCGGCGGACTTGCGGTTGGTGAACCCACAGAAACAATGTATGATATGGTTGATTTTACAACTGATTTGATGCCCGAAAACAAACCGAGATATTTAATGGGAGTTGGCAGACCGGAAAATATTCTTGAAGCTATTGAAAGAGGAGTTGATATGTTTGATTGCGTAATGCCGACAAGGAATGCGCGAAATTCATATTTGTTTACCTCGATGGCGTACTTTGCAATGAGAAATGCAAAATATAAAGATGATTTTGAGACTGTTGATAAAAATTGTAATTGTTATACTTGCAAAAATTTTACACGAAGCTTATTTAAGGCATCTGTTTATTGCAGGCGAAATTTTAGCGCTTGAACTGGCAAGCATTCATAACCTTCATTTTTATTTGAACCTTGTAAAAGAAGCAAGAAAGAAAATAATTGAACGGCGATTTTATAGATTGGAAAAATGAAATAATTAAAAAAATATCACATTAAAGCAAACAATAAAACGGAGGATTAATTGGAAGCATTATAGCAATGGCGCCCTCCGGTGATGGAGGGGGAGGCAGTTTGGTTAGCACTATTATTATGTTCGGTGCTATATTCCTAATATTTTATTTTATGATTATCAGACCCCAGCAGAAACGAGCTAAAGAAAGAGAAAAAATGTTGTCGAACATTCAAAAAGGCGATAAAATTGTTACAAGCGGCGGCTTCACGGAATTATTGCCGGCTTGAAGAAAAAACAGTTCTTATTCAGGTAGCAGATAATGTTAAAATTAAAATATGAAACGTGCTGCAATATCGCTACGAGTAATTTCTCAGGTAAAGAAAGTTAATTGATATATTTTTGAAGCAATAAAGATAATTGTCATGATTTTTTTATTTTTATTAGTTCCAATTGATATTTGAAAAAAATTGGGGTATAAAATGTTTTGTACAGTTGAAGAAGCTATTGAAGAAATAAAGAACGGCAAAGTAATTATTGTTGTAGATGATGAGGATAGTGAAAACGAAGGGGATTTTATTTGCGCCGCTGAATATGTTACTCCTGAAATTGTAAATTTTATGGTTACTTACGGCAGGGGAATGATTTGTGTTGCAGTTAAGCGGTAAAAAGCTGGATCAGCTCGGTTTACCTTTAATGGTCGATACAAATTCCGCTTTACACGGTACACAATTTACCGTTACTGTAGATGCTATTGAAGGAACTACTACAGGAATTTCCGCTGCCGATAGAGCATTGACCATCAAAAAAATTATTGATAGAAATTCAAAAGCATCTGATTTCGCCCGTCCCGGCCATATTTTCCCTTTGCGTGCTTTTGATGAAGGTGTTTTAAGAAGAGCCGGGCATACCGAAGCAGCAGTTGATCTATGCCGACTTGCAAATTTAAAACCTGCCGGAGTTCTTTGCGAAATTCTTCATGAGAATGGAGAAATGGCAAGAGTTCCCGATTTAATTAAAATTGCCGAAAAATTTGGATTAAAAATTCTCACTGTAAAGGATATAATTACAATATAGGCTTCAAAAAGAAAAGATTAATTGAAAAAATTACCGATGCAAATTTTCCTACTGTTCACGGAGAATTTCAGGTTAACTTTATATAAAAGCCAAGTTGATAATAAAGAACAAATAGCTCTTGTTAAAGGTAAAATAGATCCGGAAGTAACCTGTATTGGTTAGAATGCATTCCGAATGTTTAACAGGCGATGTTTTTCATTCTCTTAGATGCGATTGCCATGATCAGCTTAATGCCGCACTTGACCAGATTAACAATGAAGGTAACGGTGTAGTTGGTTTATATGCGTCAGGAAGGAAGAGGGATCGGACTAAAGAATAAAATTATAGCATACAAGCTTCAGGATCAAGGAAAAGATACTGTCGAAGCTAATGAAGCATTAGGTTTTAAAGCAGATTTAAGAGATTATGGAATTGGTGCACAAATTCTTCTCGATTTAGGTGTGAAGAAAATAAAATTATTAACTAATAATCCGAAAGAAAATTGTTGGGTTAAAAGGCTATGGCCTTGAGATAGTTGAAAGAGTCCCTATTGAAATACAGCCCAATGAAATTAATGTTAAATACCTGAAAACCAAGCGGGATAAACTAGGGCACATAATTCTGCAGTAATTACAAAAGTGCCGGCCGCCTAAATCGTAACTGGCGCTTAGTGTTTAACACTTAAAATTTCATTTATGGAATCCTCGATCCCTTTTTGCCTGATTCCATATGATTGAAGTTTTTCCGTATTCATTGAAACATCTTCAACCTTGGGTAAACCGGGTATATCATCCATAGTGATTTTTTCAAGCAGAGTCTTATCCAGGTTCGCAGCATTACAAAGAATTTCTCCCAGTTCATATCTCGAAATTCTCTCAATCCCCCCAAAGTTTATAATTTCTCCTTTGACATTTAATTTAACAAGGGAAGAAATTATCATTGATGCATTGAGCAATGAAAGGGGAGTCCGGTATTGATCTGTAAAAAGCCTGACCTTTCTATTTTCTTTTAAATTTTTGAACATTTCATGGAAATGGCATTTCGAATGTTTTAAACCGAAGCCGTAAAGTAAAGCCGTTCTCAAAATTATATAATCATCAAAAGTTTCTTGAATTTTAGTTTCCCCCATTAATTTGGTTTCCGCGTAAAGTGAAACAGGTATTAATTTTGAATTTTCAGATAACATTGAACCACGATATCCTGCATAAACCAAATCAGTTGAAAGATAAATTATTTTTGCTTTAATCTTTTCACATTCTTCCGCTATAAGTTTTGTTGCATTAACATTAGTTTTATAGACTTCTTTGGCTGATAAGTTTTCGGATAGTTGTGGTGTTGAAATAGCGGCAGTATGGATTACCGCACCGGGTTCGAATTCCGGGAATATTTTTTTTACTTTTTCAAAATCAGTTATATCTGCTTTAACTGAGTTGAAATCATTACAATTACCGGTATGTTTATTATATAGAGTTAAAATTTCATTTTCTTTTGAAAGTGCAATGTTTAAATGTTGACCAAGCAAACCGCTGCCGCCTGTTATTAAAACTCTCATAAAAATATAGTCTCCTTATATTTAAAAAATTCGATTGTAAGTTTTTATTCCGTCGTAAGAATATATTAGCAATTTAATAATAAAAAGATAAAACTTTTAAATTTAATTCTAAGCGACTAATTATTTTACTCTTGAACTCTATATTAAAGTAATATTGGATTTTTAATTATGAAAAATAAAAAAATCTCAATGCATTCCGCTACTGCAAACTCTCCAATATTCTACAACTCCCGATTTTTTGATTAAGTTCAGTTATTCCTTTATTACCTTTGCTTTTTCTACTCACTTTGGTAAATTTATACCTTTACAAAAAATAATAGTATGAAGAAACTAATAATATTAGCAATATTACTTTGCACGGGCAGTTTTGTTTCAGCACAGGAAGCTAGATATTATGATGCGCCTTTCGGCGGCGGCGGCGGTTTTACGCCCGGTTGGATTTTTCCCAAGTTTGATGAGATAAATAATCAACTTAGACAGTTCGGAGTACCGGAATTTTCTAACAGCGGCTTTTTTACTACAGGCGGAGGCGGATTTATTTATTTAGGTTTTATTAAAAATTTAAGAGTCGGCGGAATGGGATTCGGCGGTTCAAAATCTGTTTCCGGAACCGGCAGTATTCCCGGCTTGCTCGATAAAGCATTTATTAATAACTCGCTGCAATTAGACTTGAACAGGGAGGTAGATTATTCCCTGGGAGGAGGAGGAGTAACAATTGAATATACACTTCCTTTTATAAAAACTTTTGGAATATCTTTAGGCGGTATAATCGGCAGCGGAAGCATGCAGATGGATATCTATCAGAATAGCGGTTCCTTTTCATGGAATAATTTCTGGAGCAATATTCAATATCCCCAATTAAATACTCATAGGACAATCAAAAATAATTTTTGGTTTTTTACACCGACTGTTAATGTCGATATCCCTTTTCTTCGATTTATGTTATTCAGAATAGGCGGCGGTTATCAATTGACATTTGCAAACAGCTGGAAGATTGACAATGATAATAGTTTATCTGATGTCCCTTCCGGTTTAAATGGAAATAGCTTTTTCATTCAAACAGGTATTTTTGTAGGATTTTTCTCATTATAGGAGCTTAATGAAAAATATTTTAGTTACCGGGGGAGCCGGCTTTATCGGGAGCAATTATATAAATCAAACTTTAGAAGAGAGAGATGATTATAATATAATTTAATCTTGATAACCTGACTTACGCAGGAAACCTTGAAAATCTTAAAACATCAGAAAATAAAAACAATTACACTTTTGTAAAAGGAGATATTACAGATAGAGAAATAGTCACGCAAATATTTGAGAAGTACAAAATCAAATATGTGATTAATTTTGCTGCTGAATCTCATGTTGACAGAAGTATTTTAGGTTCCGAAATTTTTTTCAGAACAAATGTTATCGGGACAAATATTTTATTAGAAACCGCAAGAAAATTTGAAATAGAAAAATTTATTCAGATTTCCACTGATGAGGTTTACGGCAGCCTGGGAAACGAAGGATATTTTACCGAACAAACCCCGCTTTCTCCAAACAGCCCGTATTCTTCCAGTAAAGCATCTGCCGATTTGATGGCATTATCTTTTTATCACACTTACGGTTTACCTGTTTCGGTTACCAGGTGTTCAAATAATTATGGTCCTTATCAATTCCCTGAAAAGCT
The DNA here is from genome assembly GCA_963739895.1 of uncultured Ignavibacteria bacterium. Taxonomy (GTDB): domain Bacteria; phylum Bacteroidota; class Ignavibacteria; order Ignavibacteriales; family Ignavibacteriaceae; genus CAVQBP01. The sequence goes on from CAVUCR010000028.1 coordinate 68,456, forward strand.
TATTCCCTTAATGATAATCAATGCACTGAATAATAAAAAATTACCGGTTTACGGCGACGGTCTTTATGTTAGAGACTGGATTTTTGTACACGACCATAATAAAGCCATCAATCTTGTTTTTGAAAAAGGGAGGCCGGGGGAAGTTTACAACATCGGTGCAACCAATGAAATGCCGAATATTCAAATAATCAAATTAATTCTGGATTATCTTGATAAGCCGGAAGATCTTATTGAATATGTGAAAGACCGGCCCGGCCACGATCGCAGGTATGCGATCGATTCCAGTAAAATAAAAAAAGAATTGAGCTGGAAGCCGGATTTTTTGTTTAAGGATGCTATTAAGCAGACAATTGATTGGTATATTAAAAATAAAGATTGGTGGGATAGAATAATTTCAGGGGAATACCAGGATTATTATAAAATACAATATCAACAATAAATATTATCTAGTACAAAAATGAAAAAATATTTTGTTATTCTAATTTTTTTAGGTGCTTCGTTAAATTATGCTCAGGACATTTTAAATAACAATAGTAAAAGTGAGCAAAGTACATATATGGGTGCAGGAGTAATAAGCGTTACAGTCGGCGGAGATTTTATTGTTACCGGTAGTTTCCCCGCCTTCTTAACCGAAAGAGTAGATCAATTTGTCACAAGAATATATAACCAAACTAAACAAACAGCTGAAGGAAAGATCACGGATATTTCAGCTTTGAAGAATTTAGAAAAAGAATATAAGAAATATTCTGTTCGAAATATTACTTTAAAAAGAGCAAACGGGGAGGTAATGAAACTTGATCTGCTAATGTTTCGAAAAACAGGCGATTTTTCGAATGATCCCTATTTGAAAAATGATGACGTATTGATTTTTGGTCCTTCTGATTTAGATAGAGATTTTTTTACGGTTTTAGGTGCAGTTAACAATCCTGACAAGTTTAGTTATGTGGATGGTGATAAACTTTCTGACGCACTGTTATTAGCTGGTGGAATTAATAAAGCTTATGAAAATGTAGATTCGGTAGAAATTGATAGGTTAAGCTACAATGGTGAAAAATTAAATAAGTTTAAAGTTGGGATCAATATTGATGTCTCCCTACAGAGAGGGGACAGAATTATCGTTATTGCAGATGAAACTCAGAGAAAAGATTTTAAAGTTTTGGTGGTTGGTGAAGTAAATCGTCCCGGTGAAATTCCAATTACAAAAAATAATACTTCTATTAAAGAAGCCATTAAAGCTGTGGGAGGTTTTACGGAAGAGGCCTCACTTAAAAGAGCAAAATTGATTAGGGGAACTAATATCCGATATATCTTAGAGAAGGAATTTGGGCTTAACCTTGAAAAACACTCAGATCTTCTTACAGATTGGCCAAACCCAATCCTTTTTCAATATGAAAGAGACAAAATGTTAAGAATGACGACTCTTAATGAGGAGGATACAGCATTCTTCTTTGTTGACGATGCAATTAGACAAATGTTAAATGAAGCCACTTTGGATTTTGATAGTGTTTTGGAAAACAATTCAAAAGTAGGGGATCTAAAATTAAGGGACGGGGATGTTATTATTATTCCTCAAAAGATAAATACTGTCTATGTGTTTGGTCAAGTAAAATCGCCCGGAAATATTAGATATGTAAAAGGGGAAAATTATGACTATTATATTAATAGAGCTGGCGGTTTAGGGGAATTAGCTGAGGATGGGAAAATTTCAATTATTAAAGCCGAAACGAGAGAATGGATATCAGATGACATTAAAAATGTTCCAATAGAAAATGGAGATTTTATTTATGTCCCTAAAAATCCGGCAAAGTCGTTCAACTATTATGTTGGCGTAGTTGGTAGATACCTAAGTATAATTGGTAGTGTAGCCACTGTAATTTTGCTGTTATACCAATTCAAAAAATAATTATATCACAAAATATTTTTTTTTTGAAAATGAAACTGTAAAGCAAAATTAATTGGTTTTGATGCCTTTTTGATTTTAGCTATAATTGTGTATAAATAATTCAAATATTTTTTATGTTTTTATGAAAAAGTTTTTTTTCTTAAGTATACTTTCTCTTTACGCAATTGGATGTTCGTCTACCGTGGATACTTTAAATATGACCCCGGACCAGCGGCTTACTTATGCGAAAAATTTGTACAATAACGAAGATTATCTCGACGCACTAAATGAATTTCAATCCCTAATCCTTCAATACCCAGGGAATTCTATTATAGATGATGCACAGTATTATCTTGCTATGACTAGATTCAAGAGGGGAGAGTATATAATGGCTGCATATGAATTCAGCAGGCTGGTAAAAAATATGCCTGCCAGTCAATATTTATCCGATGCACAATTTATGCTGGCAGAAAGTTATTATCAACTATCTCCCAATTATTCACTAGATCAAAAATATACGAAAAAAGCCATAGAAGAATTTCAGGCATTCATTGATTTTTTTCCAACAAACCCGAAAGTTACCGAAGCTGAAAAGAAAATATCAGAGATGAATGATAAATTAGCTCATAAAGAATATAACATTGCTAATATTTATGAGAAAATGGATGATTATAGTGCTTCTTTGATTTATTATAGTGATGTTGTTGACGCTTACCATGATACAAAGTATGCTCCTTTGGCAATGTACGATAAGATAAAAATTCTTTTAGATAAAGATATGAATGATGAAGCACTTGCCGAAATGTCCAAATTTTTGGAAAGGTACCCTGATGATTCAAATGCAAAGGAAATCCAGAAATTAAAAACTTCTCTTGAAAATAGACTTTCAGCATCTAAATAATGATCCCCGGCAAAAAAATAAGCGAGTCGGTTATAACAATGACCGAGCTTGTTCTCCCTCAGCATACAAACCAGCTTGGAAAACTGCTGGGCGGCCAGTTAATGCACTGGGTTGATATTTGCGCTGCATTATGCGCTTCCAAACATAATCATAGAGTTTGCGTTACAGCCTCAGTCGATAGGGTGGATTTTCATCATCCTATAAGTTTAGGCGATGCCGTTACCCTTACTGCCTCAGTCAACAGGGTATTTAATACTTCAATGGAAATCGGGGTTAAGGTTTTTGCCGAGTCCTTTAAGGAAGGTTCTAAAATTCATACAAACACAGCTTACCTGACTTTCGTTAGTGTAGATGAAAAAGGTAAACCTTTAAAAGCTTGTTGAAGCAATTCCTGAAACAGAAGATGAAAAAAGAAGATATGATGAAGCGCTCCAAAGGAGGGAAAATAGACTTAAATATAGGATTTCTATTAAAGGTTAATTTATCGCAATGTAAAAAAAATTTTTACAATTTTTTATTTGCTATTTTTCTTCTAAATTCTAACTTCATACTCCCGCAAAACCTTACAAGTGATATTCAAATTCCAATAAACGGCTTTTGTAAATATAGGAGTTTCAAAACAGGCAGGAATTATACATCTGCTTTTTCACTGAACTATAATAAAGATTCATATTCCGATATCCTTTTATATTCCCCTTTGAAAAAGAAGATAAATTTATTAACTGGAAATGAAAACGGAGAATTTTCCAACCAGGACAGCATCGGAGTACCTTACCAGTTATCAAATATTCAGACGGTTTTTAACAATAAAAAAGAAGTTGAAGGTTATGCGTTTACATCCAGAAGGGATAGAACAGCCGGTATTTTCCAGATTACAAACGAAAGGAAACTTGTTAACCTTTCATATATTGAGTTTAAATCTTACCCCGAAAATATATCGGTAGCAGATGTTGAGGGGAACGGTAAAAAGGAAATGCTGATTTCGGGAAGTACATTTGACGGGCTGTCTTTATTGTTTTATTCGGGTAAAAAAATAACTGAAAAAAAAATAGAAGAAAGAACCAGCTATACTGATGCAATTTTTGTTGACTTGAACAATGATGATATCCCGGATATTTCCGGTTTTAACCTAATTACAAATTCCATTGATTTCTTTTATAATAATGGGGACGGTAATTTCAGGAAAGTCCGCTCAATTCCGGTTGAAGGACGAATTAGTCTGCTTCAAGCTTTCGATTTGGACTCGGATAACTATGAAGATTTAATTTTTGTAAAAAATAATTCCATATCGATTTTTTATGGTGACTTTAGAAGTGCTTTTGAAGATACTGTAACTATCAACCCGGTTTATCACCCCGACAAAATTATTATGGGTGATTTTAATAAAGACGGGAAAATTGATGTCGCATATATTAATTATTATGAAGAAACATTGTCAATCATATTTTCAAAAGGTGATAGGAAATTTTATCCTGAAATCATCTACCTAAAAAAGAAAGGGATAAAAGATATCATCCCGTTTTACAGCAAATTTATAAACGGTATTGCCGGGATAACTGTAAAAGGGGATCTTTTCACGGTAACAAGACTATCTTCCTTTTCAGAGAATGTTGAAATCACATTGGGTGCGGAACCCTCCGCTATAACTTTTTTTGATAATGAGGATAACGGGATTACTGATTTCTGCTTTTTAGATGAACTGAATAACTCGCTGGTTACTGTTATCAGAAATAGTGCCGGTATTCCAAAGTCCTATTCTTCATTCCCGTTATTTCAAAACCATTCCGAGCTAACCTCTTTTAATATCTCCCCGAACATCAAAGGATTTTTCTGTTACTCATTTGATAATAAGCTTATTGAAGCCTTAGTCGTAAATTTTACGAATAATAAAGTTGATAGAAAAACAATCTATTCTCACGGCAATATTATGGATTTTAAAGTAAAAAAAGATGATGAAGGTAATGTAAATATCTTTGCTGCATACATGAATAGTGATAAACTGGGTATGGATATATTTAAATATTCGGATAATAATTTTACTGATGAGAATTATGAAATTACCATTAAGGATTTAGCTTCCAATATAACATTAGGGAGAGGGAAATCGTTATATTTTTGGCAGAAGATTGGAGATAACTTAATTTTTTATGCAAAAAATTTTAAAGAAATTCAAAGTCCGCCGGAAGAAAAATTTTCACTATCTTTGCAGACATATTATAAAATTGTTTCATTTACCGGTGATCTCTTAAATAAAGATCAAAATATATCGATCAGCTTTTTTACTTCGCCGGAAAATAATTTTGCGGTTGTTTCTGCGGATAATTCTTCCTCTGTGTTAAAGGAAACCGGACAGGCATCTGCTTTTAAGATCAGAAGTAAAGAGCAATTATTTTTTGGTGAAATGAGATTCAACGGGTTGAAAAAATTATTTGTATTTCATAGTGCAGAAAAACTTGTCGATAAATTCGATTTCCTGAACGAAGGGAAAGAATTAATTTCAACGGTGATTGTTAAAGCCGACAACCTGAATCGGTATTTCATAAAAAATATGAATATAAAAAATTATCACCTGGTATTTACTAAAAAGAATGAAAGCCCAATTTCAGTTTATAAAATAAGCCAATGAGAACATTTTATTTACTAATAATGATTTTATTTAGTGCTAACCGTGTCTATTCTCATGGTTTAACAAACCAAGAACTGGATTCGTTATATAATAAATTAATTTACCTTAATTCATCTCAATTTAAAACAAAAACCCTGCAAACCTTTGAAGGTGAAAGTAAATACGAAAAATGCGGATTTGGGCTGGTGAGTTCTATAATTTTGAATATGAACAGGTATACACCACAGCAGCAATCCGATATTAAAAGAATTCTGCAAAAGCCGGAGCTCCAGGACAGTTTAATTACCCCGAATGGATTCTTCAAAGTACATTATAATGCAACAGGAATAAATAAACCTTCATATGATAACCTGCCGTTAGACGACTGTTTAAATTTTATATTACAGCCCTGGATTCGGTTTATAATTTTGAAATAAAATATTTAGGCTACTCTTTCCCAACCCGGAACCAATTACCTTACGATATTTATATTACAAGCTCGACTTCCGGAAGCTATGGTTATACACAACCGGATTTACCGACCGGCAACGGTACATTTTCTTCATACATTGTTATTCATAATAATTATCAGAATTTCAAAACCCAGGGAATTAACGGGGCAAGGGTAACTTTAGCGCATGAATTTTATCACGCAATACAAATTGCCGATTATATTTACCGGTATGATTCGGATGGTTTTTTCTATGAGCTCTCTTCTACTGCCATGGAAGATTTTGTCTATAACAGCATTAATGATTATTACAATTACTTGCCATATTATTTTAATAATACACAAGATGCATTCGGATGTTCAAACTGTAGCGGCGGAGAGCAGGAATATGCTTTGGCAATATGGAATATTTTCATTAGAGACAGGTTTGGCAGCAACGATATAATAAGAGGTTACGACATCCTTAAAAAACAGTGGGAGCTTATGCCCCAGATGAGGGCGCTTGAAGCGATAAACAATAGTATCTTAGAATACGGCTCCTCTTTTCGAAAGGAATTTAATGAATTCGGAATATGGCTTTTTTATACAAACTATAGGGCAGTCAACGGAAAATATTTTAAAGAAGCCGCTAATTATCCTTTATTAAAAGTTTTAAATGATTTTGGAAATATTCCCGCCAATACTATTAATGGTTCAGCATTTCCTACATCACAAAACTATTTAAGATTCATTCAGAAAATGAATAATAATAATTCCGATACTCTTGATGTAGTTATTTCAAATTCTAATTATCGAAACGGAATTGATAGTCTAAGCACACAATCCTCGTTTCAACTTTCTGTTATTTATAATTCCGCTTCCTCACAAAATAATTACGATGTAAATCTGTTTACAAATAATTCTTCTTTATGGTCAAACAGTGTTATTTTAAATGATGCAATTATCAGCCGCGATACAACTAATCCCCCGTCAACGGTATTTGCTCTTAATTATGCATATCCGAACCCGTTTTTCTACAGCTTGAATAATCATATCGAAATTCCTACTAGTATAAATGATTATCAGAAAGTAGAATCTTAATATTTATTCTATTTCTATGCGGCTTGTTTATTCTGCAAATGATTATGCATCTCCCGGAAAAAAAGGTTCTTATATATTAAGATGGAACGGGCTGGATTCTAATGGAGAAAAACTACCATCCGGAGTTTATATCTATTATACAAAGAGTGGCAGCAGCACAACTTCCGGCAAAATAGTAATATTCAATAAGTGAAATTTAATAATGAAGATTAAAAATTTTTTTCCTGCGATTTCTTTCTTGAGAACTAATGAGTGATTTTTCTATTAACATTATAGACTTAAAAAAGACTTTCGGGAGAAGGTTAATTTTTAATAATGTAAGTTTTTCTCTGTCCGGCAATTCTATTTTCGGAATTACAGGAGCAAACGGTTCCGGGAAATCAACTTTGATTAAAATCATAGCCGGGATTAACTCTCCAACAACCGGGAAGATTATCTATACTTTTAATAATAAAGGAATAGAATTTGAGAAGCTGCACAATTTTATTGGTTTTGTTTCCCCGTATTTAGTCCTTTATGATGAATTTTCCGCCTGGGAAAATTTAAATTATTTTGCAAATATTAGGGATGTTCAATTCAATAAAGATAAAATCGAACACCTTTTAAACCAATTCCTGCTGTATAATCGTAAAGATGATTTGTTAAAGACTTATTCATCCGGTATGAAACAGAGAATGAAATTTATTTTTGCATTGATGCACTCTCCTAAATTAATTTTGCTTGATGAACCGACATCTAATTTAGATGATGAAGGGAAGGAATCTGTTTATCAAATAATTGAAAATGAAGGAAAGAATAATATAGTAATCGTCGCTTCGAACGAAAAATCAGATTTACAATTTTGTAAAGAGAACTTAAAGCTGGAAGATTTTAAATAATGAATTACTATTTCTTTTCAAAGCATTTTTTTATCACATAGGTGTCAACTTGATTTTATGTGATATTGCTATAATTCTTTTAATTACGATGAATAACATCTACTAAAATATACCATATTTTAATATAGAACTCCTAAGGAGTTCGTTTTGTTGTTGGTTATTAATTCTATAAATATTAAACTCCTAACGGAGTTTTTACATTGGTCTGTCTGCACTCCACAGGAGTGAAATATTTGTAGAAATAAAATAAATCCAAAATGCCC
>CAVUCR010000029.1:0-64150 GCA_963739895.1 uncultured Ignavibacteria bacterium
ATAAGCATATAAAATTCGCTGATATGGAATTTGATTCACCTGATGCAAAAGTTATCAGGAATCTGCCGGAATGCAGAAGCTTTGCGGGACTTCCGTTTACCGTTTATTATAAAAACGGAAAAGTCATCGAAGCTACTACCAGCATTCAATCAAGAGAACAAATAACTGAAATCCTGAAAAAACATTTATCTAATGGTAAAAATGGAAAATCATTTTGATGTAATTATTATTGGTGGAGGTCCTGCCGGGCTAACTGCAGGAATTTATCTCTCTCGTGCCAGACTTAATACATTGATCCTAAACGAAGGTACTGCCGGCGGACAATTAATTCTGACCTACGAGATCGCTAATTATCCAGGTTTTGAAAGCATTAGCGGATACGAACTTGCCAGGAACATGAAATCACAGGCACAAAAGTTTGGATGTAAAATAAGATCAAATATTAAGATTACTTCACTAGATTTCACCAATGAAATCAAAAAAGTAACGATAAATGATAAAGAGGTTTTTACTTCTCGCGCAGTTATTATGGCAATGGGAGGAAGATCCAGGACAATTGGAGCACCGGGTGAAGATAAATTCAAGGGGAAAGGAATATCATATTGCGCAACCTGTGACGGTGATTTTTTCCAGGATAAAGAAATCATTGTAGTTGGTGGAGGAAATTCAGCACTTGAAGAAGCTGTATCACTTACAAAGTACGCATCAAAGGTAACAATTGTGCATCAGTTCGATCACTTTCAGGCATTTGAACATTATGTAAATGAAGCAAAGAAAAACAGTAAAATAAGCTTCATTATGGAATCGAAAATCATTGAGTTTACCGGTACGGAAAGACTTTCATCCGTAAAAATTCAAAACCAGAGTACTGATGAAATATCTGAATTGAATATTGATGGTGTTTTTGTGTTTATTGGTTATGTACCAAATACTGAAAGTCTTGAAAGAATTGTAACTCTCAATAAATGGAAAGAAATAATTGTTGATAACAATTTAATGACAAGTTCTACTGGAGTTTTTGCAGCGGGAGATTGTATCCCTAAAAAGTACAGACAGGTAACTACCGCCGTGGCGGACGGAACAGTTGCTGCATTAAACGCCGCAGAGTTTATAAATAATCTAAAGAAGCAAAAAGAAAATCTGGTTACACAGTAGAAGCACGATTAAACGAACATGGTCATCAAATAAAAAGTTATTTGGAGGATCATGAATTTGAAAGCAGTTCATTTGCTTAGTACAACTATATGAGTTGTTAACGGATCATTTTTAATTTCTTTTACAATTTTTAACCTGGTTTTTTCTGCAAGTCCTATAATTCCTTTGCCAGAAATATATGATTTAAAATTTTTATAATGTTCCCTCCCGGCAACAAATTCAACCGCTTCATTTAAAACATACCAAAAACCTCCTGGACGCGGATAAAGATAATCCACAATTATAACTTGTCTGCATTTTTCCGAAAGTAAATTTAAAATATCTGCTCTTTTATTTTCGTTTAATTCATGAATAACGTAAGAAATAATAGAATAATCATAAAGATTTTCTTTTGTCTGCAAAAAATTTTGGACATCTGCATGATAAAAGAATATTTTGGGAGAAGGATTTTTAGTAAGATTTTTATTGGCTAGGTCAATATTTCTTTTTGATAGATCAATACTTTCAATTTTCTTGCATTTATCTTCAAGCTGAAAAGCTAAACGTCCGGTACCACAGCCAACATCAAGGATAGATGAATTTTCATTTATTAAGGATTTTACAATATGAAAAGCTTTATCCTGATTAGGCGCAATTATTTTATCATAAAATAAACCGTCATACCAATGGTTTTTGTTTATCGGCATTATTTGTAATAATTCCAAAAAAGGATTTAATCATTCACCGATATTATACAAAATTATAAGTATATATTTTTATGGTGTCTCTGGCTGAATAAAAAAGCAAACTTTTAACTACTTATCAACATTTTCCTGTTTCACATCCGGCAAAATCACATTATTAAAATGCGGCAGATTAATTTTCCAGTTAAGACCCGCTGTCAAATTTTCCGGCAACACAGTTTTATGACATGTTGAACATTGTGCAAGATTAGGTTTATCTTTTATCTTTTTTGATTCGATTGTATGGCAGGATACGCACAATCTGTGTAAAGCATCTGTATAGGAAAGTATGTAATAGTCTTTAATAAAACCACCTTCATTTGCAGTAAATTTATAAGTTTTATGACAATCAGAACAATTCTTTGCAGATTGAGCACTCCGGTATACTCCGGATTTATGACAATCATCGCATTTAAGATTTGCTCTTTGATTTGTTTCATGCCAATCATGCCTGAAAAAATCTACTTGGGTATACATGCTCGAATGACATTCCGAACAGGCACTTAGCTTTTCACCGGGAATGGTTAAATGATGACACATACCACAACTGTCATTGTTTACAGAGGGAACATTATGAAATACATCATTATTTATCAGCACAGCTTTATGAGTCTTTATCCAATTAATATGTGCCTGATGTGGAAACTTGACAAGCTGGTCATCTCTATTACCATTAATATATAAGGTATCAAAGCCTGAAGCACGACTAACCTTTATATTCTCAATACCTTTGCTATGTAAATGTTTACCGGACATTAAAAACATTCCCGCAGCAAAACTTATAATGAATACAAGAGAATATTTGGTTATTCCTGAAACATCAGGAGTTCCGAGCCATGTTTTCGAAGAATAATCAAATGATGGAAGAGCATGCGGCAATGAATCCGGTTCTTTCGGTTGAATATCCCAAACATGAAAATGTTCAATTGCAAATAGAAATACTAATGCTGCAGCAGATATAATTCCAAGACTAATAAAAATTTCTGTCCATAAAGGAGTATACGAATCTCCGGTATTACCGAGCATTGCCAATCCCCCAACATCAATTCGATTTAATACTACCCCTAATATTACCATTGAAGAACCTGCCCATTGTACATTGCTGTTATAAGCAAATTTCGGAATAGAAAATATTACGGCAGGAATTACTGTAGATATTAAGACTTCAATAATAAAAAGGTTACTCTGCCAGCTTCCGTTAAACATCATTGAAAACTTACCTGCAGCAATAATATCTATCATTTTAACAAGGAAGTAAGTTGTTAAAACCCAGACTACTGTTTTACATAATTTAGCTATAAGATTCGTTTCTTGCTTGCGTTTATATATCCAGTGCGACAACAAGCTTTCAAAAGCAACCATCATTAAGCCCAGAGCAACTGCAGAAATAAAAAATTGAACCGGCAAAATGTTAGAATACCATAAAGGAAAAAGCTTGAACGGCATTATTAAAAATAGACTGCCGAGAGAAGACTGATGTAGAGTTGAAAGCATTATACCCAATAGAACAAAAACAAAACGGAACTTCATTAAAAAATTTCTAGTTTTTGCATACCTGCTGTATTTTTCTAAAGGAACGGGGCTGAACTCGAGAAGCAATACAGTAGTATAAAGCATAACACACCAGCCAACCTCGAACAAAGGTGAATAAGGGTTCCAGAAAATTATCATATGCCAGATATTCCAGGGTAATCCAAGGTCGACAAGCAAACTAAAAACAACTGCAACATATCCAAGGAATGCTGTTAATACCGCAGGTTTAACAAGCGGATGAAATTCTTCCCGTTTCATTATATAAAAGATAGCTGTAATCACAAAACCGCCTGCAGCTAATGCAACTCCTCCCATAACATCAAAACCTATCCATAATCCCCACGGAGTTTTATCATTTAAGTTTGTAGTAACGCCTAATCCGAAAATAAACCGATTAAGTGCAACTGCAGCCGCAAATCCTGTTATTAACCATAAAATAAGTTTTGTAGTACGCACTCTATTCATCTACAGATTCCTTTTTCTTATTTTCTTCTTTACTAAATTCCATGCGACGGCGAATTATCCAATTAAGCCCGAGCATTACTCCCCCCATGCCTACAAATGCAAATGGCACCGATTCCATAGCCGTAGCTGTTCTTTCAGGGAGTGGTTTATCACCAAGGTTTACCGGGTATGAAAGGAAACCGAGGTCGATATCAGATAAATATAAAACTGAGGTTCCGCCAACTTCATGTTCACCCCAGACTTTATTTATATACTTACCGGGATTTTCTTTTATTCTCTTGTGAGCTATTTTTAGTAATTCGGACCTGTCTCCAAAAATAGTTGCTTCTTGAGGACAAGCATTCGTACACGCAGGCTGCTCTCCTTTTTCAATTCTGTCATAACAAAGGATACACTTTTGCACATGCGGAACAGTTTTATCCCAATCATACCGCGGAATACCATAGGGGCATGCCATCATGCAATACCGGCATCCCAAACATTTATCGCTGTCATAAACAACTGCACCTATTTTAGTTTTGTGTAAAGCACCAACCGGGCAAACCGAAGCACAAGCAGGTTCAATACAATGGCGGCATTGTTTTCTAATGTAATGATCTCCGGGTTTTCGAACTATTGATGTCCAGTTTTCTCCCGACAGACCATCATTCTTCTGCCATATTCTTGGTTCATCTGTTTCAAGATTATGAGCTTCTTTACAGGCAGAAACACATTTAAGACATCCAATACACTTTGTTATATCGGTTAATATTCCTTTTCTCAAACCCGTGCTCCTTTTTTATTTAGTGTTGCGCAAATATCGTTATCTGTTTCAGATGGAAATTTCCAGGCTAATGCAGATATAAGCTGTGATAATGGTGCAAGAACACAATGTGCAATTTTAGAGAATGGTATAAGTATAAATATTAATTCACCAGACAAAATGTGAATAAGCATAAAATACTGGTAGCTCCGGGGATCAATATTTATATTTGCACATATAAACCCTGTAACAAAAGGAATAAGTAATAAAACAATCCAGAGGTAATCCTGTTTTCTGCTTAGTGATCTGGCCTGTTTAATAACTAAGCGTCCTATGATTAAAGAAACGGAAAATGCTATTGTACCGATTGTCAACCAGAAAGCCCAGCCGTAAGGAAGGGCAGGCCACGAAATCCCAACCGATTCCTTCCAGAGTTGAACATGAGCAAATAAGAATATTGGGACAATTATTAATCCAATATGAAAAAGAATCGATAAGATTGAATAAACCTGGAAATTATGGACTATTCTTTTTACCGGTAAGATCCATTCCCATCCCCTGCTGATGATAAGCTTCCATGGCATTTTTTTATCGCCGGCTTTTTTGTATGCTTTGTAAGCAGACCACATATCAAGGAAAAGAATTCTGGCTAAACCGAGCAGCATAATTGCAAAACAAAGTCGAAATAAAGGACCACGTGCAAAATCAAGCAGAGATTCCATCATTGCTTACCCTCCCTACCTGTTTCATTTTGTTTATCGACAGACAACTCTTCATTTTTTACTACTAATGAATCATCAAAAACGATGGCCTTGTAAATTAAGTCGTGCAATCCGACTACCTGACAGTTTATTCCCTGGTCTTCAACTAATTCTCTTAATTGTTTTTTACAATTGGCACAAGGAGCAACCAAAATCTCGCACCCGGATTTTCGAATTTGATCTGCTTTTAATTTACCTCCTATTGTAGTTCGATATGGCCTAATTTCATCAATTGAAACCGTTCCCCCTCCGCCTCCGCAGCAAATATTCTTATCACCTGTAGGGGTCATCTCAACATAATTTTTACAAAATGATTTTAATACCTCCCGTGGCTGATTTACAATCCATCGATTTCTTGCAAAGTTGCATGGATCGTGGTAAGCAACTTTTTCCGTTACTACATTAGGATCAAGCTTAAGCCTGCCTTCTTTCCATACTTTGTGAGTATATTCCAGTATACTTACAACAGGTACAGCTACTTCTCCGCCGCAGAATGTGGGGACGAAACTTTTAGCTGTACGTGAAGCATGCCCGCATTCACCAATAAGAATATTCTTACCGCTTAGTCTCTTTGTTTCCTCATCAACTTTTTTAACAACTCTCTCTAAAATTCTGTCACTATAAAATAGACCGTAATTAATCCCGTCAAAATAGCCGGTTCCGACAGTCCATGAATCCCCGGTCGCAGTAAATACGGCAGCTATTCCCATAAGAGTTTCAGCTTCCATAAGAAAATCACTAACCGCCGGGAAGAAGACGTAGTCAGTTCCTTCAGCATCTATAGGGAATTTTATCTTTACATTTTTTTCCTCGAACATATCATCTTCAAGAAATTCAAGTGTATCCACTAATGCAGGTACAGGTACAGCTGACGTATTTCCGGATTTGCCTTCAAGTTGTTCCCTTGTACTAACAACCAGGGCACGCGGAGCAATTCCAATTTCACTTAAAATATAACGGCCAAGATGTGTAATTAATCCGTGATCGAGCCCCATCGGACATTCGAGGGCACATCGTCTACATGCGGTACAATTCCAGAAACTATCAGCCATTTCCTGTATCTTTTCATCAGTCAAATAATCACTTCCGGTAATTCTTCCTTTAAATAATCCTCCCAGAGTAAAATGACGGCGGTATACATTTAATAATAATTCGGAACGACGGCATGGAATATCTTCTGGATCACCTGTCGCCTGATAAATTTGACAGGTAGTTGCACAGAGAGAACACCTGGAAACTACACGAGCATAATGGTCCAGCGCCATCCTGTAATTAGAATGTTTAAGGATTGCAGCAAATGCTTCCAAAAAACGTCGGGGAAGATCATTCACATCGAAGTCTTCAACATGATAACGAACATTTAATTTTTGTTTTTCAATTACTTCCGGTTTCTTAACTGATTTGAAAGCTTTTTTTCGCTCTTCATCACTTATTTTATTAGTTCTCATTTATATTCCGTTTAACTTATGTGTAATATTTAATGTAAAAATTAGAATAAAAAGGGTACCTAATGATCCAATAATTTTCTCAAATTAAACAAGTTTTTAAATTTGGAATTGCCGATTTACTCCTCTTAGACCCCGCGTTAATTTTTACTATTTTCACAAGATATTCATATTAATTCAAAAAAACTTAGTTAGAAAGAGAGGTAAAATCAAAAACATAAAATTTACTGTATCCGTTTTGTGGGTAAGATGAATTTACGAAGTGGTGCTTTGGAGACTGAAATCAGTTGCCGGATTCCTGATACCGGATACCGGATATTATAAAAATAAAGTAAAGCAGAAATTTTATAAAAATATCTATTTCTCTAAACTGGTAGGTTGAGAGTCTGATATAAAATTCAAATGTAACTTTGGACCATACTGCCCCTTGTTATTTTCCATAGAATAAAAAGAAGCATTAACGGCACCGAGGGGTTTTATAGCTAATCCAAGAGTCTTACCATCTATCATCCTTTGTAAAACCGGCTGAGATATTGTAATTAGATTTTTATCCCCTATGGCTTTGCTTACATCAATATCAATAATCATTTGTGAGTTTATGACTTCATCCAACTGCTGCTTACCGCATAAAGAATTATAGGTAACTGTTTTTTGATCCCAATTAGGATCTCCTGCTAAAATTTCGTTAATTCTAACCATTCCGAAATCCTTCAGGAAATCGGTTGAGCGTTCGAGTAAGTATGTTGTTAAATCCAATAGCCCTGAACCGTTTACTTTCATCCCTTTAAATTTGTTCAGATCCCACCGCATAATAATGTATTGAGATCCGCTGGCAGTCAACAAAAATGTTTGTCCGCTCGCATCTACAACAGACCAATCATTAAAATTCATACCGGGATATTTAAGGTCAATAATTGCGTCTTCTTTAACGGGTATATGGTGAGCAAATGTATCGGCTCCTTTAATAAACGGATGATAAGGAAGCTGAACACCCTTATCCGGTCCAATCGAATCAACATTTACAATATCAACTTTAAAATAATCAATATCGACATGATATTTCTTTAAAACCCCAGATCCATTAATGCGAGCTGACCATAAATAGTATCACCCTGAACTGCATCAAAATTATGAGTTGTAAAGCTGATAAGATGCCAGTTGGAAGTATCAGGAATATCAAATTCCATGAGGTTACTATGAAAATCGGTTGTTCGTTCTGTATTCAGGCTAAAATTTACTCTTTTTGGTGCACTGCTTACGCGAACTCTAGCTTCAATTCTTAAATCATATTTCGGATTTCTTAAAAGGTTTAGATTCATATTTGCAGAAATTCTTCTTTTTATAATTGCCCACCAAATTCCGAGAGTATCAGTAGTCGCGTCTACACTCATAATTGCATACCCTTTCCTGAAGAAGTAAAATCCATTGTTGCGGTTCCATCCCCGGTATGAAATGCCCATCCGTTTATGCCCTTTGAATTAAGCTCGATTGTGCTCCCTTCAAAATTATCAACAAATTGTGCATTTAAATTGCATATATAGAGTACAGAAATGAATAGAATTGATTTAAAAGTAAGCTTTTTATTCATTTAAATTTCCCGCTAAATATATCAATGAAAATAAATTATTTATTGTAGAAAGACAAGAAAGAACAAATGAGGAAATTTTTAAATTAACTTAGAAGGAGAAATGAATAAAAGATGTCTTCACATTAATTGCACAATAAAAAAAATCATTATGTTTATGATATTAACTTTAAAGCAAGTAAATAATTCTATGATAAATTAGGGAAAGGTTTAGGCTTTTCTCTACTGCCAAATTTTTTTAGGAGTTGGATAAATTTAATAGGGTTTAATTATCATTACGAAGTTCTTTGAAATAATTGTCAGAAGATGAAATATATTTTTCAGCTTCTTTATCTCTTTCATTTTTTTTGAGGAGTTTGCCTATTTCCGCTGAAGTTTCTGCTTCATTACATTTATTTTCCATATCTTTATTCAACCTAATGCTGTTTTCAAATAGTTCTTCAGAAAGCTGAAAATTTTCCAAATCGTTTTGTATCATTCCTTTTATTTTATAGATATCGGCAATTGAAAGCGTATCATTAATTTTATATGCAATTTCCATTGCTTTGTTTGTATAAGCATCTGCCAAAGCAAAATTTTTCAATTTAGTATAAATAAATGCTTTGCCAACATATGCAACGGCACAATTAGAGAGATAATCATTGTCAAGGGACAGCGTTAGGCATTTATTAAACTCATCAAGTGCAGCGTCATATTTTTCCAATCTTGTATATAACATGCCCATATTATGATAAACTCGCGATAAGCGGCGTGTATCTTTTAATTTTTCAAATTTTTCTACCGAGTTTTTACAATTCCAGATAGCTTTTTCATAATCCCCCTGGATTGCATTAATAATTCCTAGATTTGTTAAAATCATAGCGTGGGATAATAGATTATCCTCATCTTTTACAAATGTTAAAGCATTTTCAAAGTGTTTAATTGCATTTTTAAATTCACCTTTTTCACCATAAAGAGTACCAAGCATATTTTCACATTTTGCCAGGCCCGGTCTATTTTCTATTGATTGGAATATCTGCATAGCTTCAGAAACGTAACAGCTGCAATCATCCCAGTAAGCTTGTGCCCAGTAAATCCTGGAAATCATCAGGTTAGTTTCGGCAAATATTAATGGAAAATTATTTTGCGAATTTAATTTGCTCAACTGGTCTTCGGCTATTTCAAGGGCGAATGAATTTTCGCCGGCAAAAAGCATTAATTGAGATAAATCCAGTAAAAGTTTGTAATATTTTTCTTGCGGTAAAAGTCTTTCACAATCTGTTATTATTCTATCGATAAATAAGCGGTATCTCGTTCCTTTGGGAAGTTCATATTCCACTTGTTCCTTTTCCAGTTCGGATAGAGATAATTCTTCCCTGGTTGTAGCCGATATATCCCCTTCAAGTACTTTTATAAAATCCTCGGTCTCTGTATCAGTCATGTAATTGTTGATCAGAGTTTTAATATCGTTGACTATATTTGAACTGTTGTTTTCCATCTTGTTTTTTAATTAATACCCGATTAAGTTTCCTGAAAATTAAGAATATCTTCAATTTTTTTTACTCTCACAGAAGATTTTATTTTCTTGTAATAACCAATAGCATTATTCAGACTAGAACGTTTGGAATTAGAGTTATTTAATTCTCTATAAAGTACTCCTAATTCAACATATGTTTCAGCCGTATTCATTTCATTTTTTAAAGCTGTGTTTATTCTAATACTGTTTAAGAAATGAGTTTCGGCAATATCAAAATTTTTCAATTCTCTTTCGATAATTCCTTTTACCTTATATATATCGGCAAGGGTTGTCTTATCATTTATATTATGACTTATTTCAAGTGCTTTATCTGCAAATTCCGAAGCATAATAAAAAGCTTTAGTTGCAATTAAAACTCTTGATTTTGCAAGGTAAAGCAGACATAAAATTGAAATAAAATCGTGCTGCTTGGCAATCTCAATTCCTTCATCTAAAGAAGAAATTGCATATAAATAATTTTCTGCCTCAAAATAAATCATTCCTAAACCAAGAGAGGTATTCGTATAATTCTTAAAATTTTGAAGTTCTTTTAAATATTTTCTGAGCTTTTTTCAAATGATTAAGTGCACTTTCCGAATTTTCTTCCATATGGTCTAAGATGCCTAAATTTGATTCCAATTCTGCAGCAATTTCCAATTCTGTTTCAGGATTAATCAAAGATAAACTCATTTGAAAATGTTTTTTGGCATTTTCAATATCCCCGAGTTCTCCATTTATGGTGCCCACCAGATTTTCACATACTGCAACACCATGGTTATCGTTTGCATCTTTGTATAATGTTTTAGCCTCAGCAATTATTTTTAAACCTCTTGCCCAATTTCCCCTTTTGATTTGAATATTTGCTAATCCCGTTAAAGTTTCAGCCTTATAGGTTTTAGCTAAGCCGGAACTGCATATATTTGCTTTTTTAAATATTTCGGCGGCCAAGTTTAATTTGCCGCCGGAAATGCATATCCTTCCAATCTCGATTAGAAATTTACAGAATTTATTACTCTCAAGCTTCTTTTCCGAAAATGTGATTGTTCTATCTATTTTAATTCTTTCATTGTAATTGTCAACATTTATTTGAAGCTGATCCTTATAAAAATTATTAATCTTTTCCGATATTCCATCTGCTTCTTTTTCAGGATAATCTATACTCAGATTAAAATTATTGTAACTATCAACTCCAAGATAATCTTTAAGAAGCTTATCTAATTCTATATCAAATGTATGTTTTGAATTTGACATTTTATTCTTCATTAAAAAATTAGTTAATAAATCCCCAACGTGAAAAATGAGGCAATTCGGCGTTTATAATCTGTAACTTACCGGACTGTTTTTCAACATAAATGCTCTGATATTTTGCTTTATAATAATTACCATCCGGAGACATATAAACGAAACTTACTTTAGAAGGATCTACGTTACTTAAATCAACACCCATAATAGTTAAATTAAAGATAACAGGCTTTGTAAATGTTCCAGAAGGTGAAAATGAAGCAGTTCCAAAGTCATCATCTATACACATTGTAACATATTTTGAACCAGTAAATGAATATCGTTGAAATCTTGCATTCGCCGTTATTTGAATCCAGCCCATAGGACCGCCGGCATAACCAGTGTTGATTTCTAATAATGATTCCTGGTCTCCATATATGGTTTTACCTACAGTAATATCTTTCTTAAGAGCTTGATTTACGTCAGCCGGTAAAGAAATCCAGTTTGGATTACTGATTACTTCATTATTATTTATGGTATTACCAACCGGTGATAGCATATTTGATTCATCCGTACATCCAACTACAAATAAAGCTAAAACCATCAGAACTGCTAAATATTTGTACATCTCATTCTCCTTTTATTTTTTTGTTACTTTTTTATTTGCATCTCATATTACAACACAGATACCATTTACAAACTAGTAAATCTTACTTATGGATTTTTTTTTAGAATTACTTCCGGTAATAAATTCCTAATGATTTTGTAATAGTTACTGTTATATAATCGTACCCGTGTTTTAGGATGAAACAATCCGTCAAATAATTAGTATTTTAGCTCTATTCAAACAATTATATCTTTTTAAGAATATTATAATAGATATATTTGTAATTGGACCTTATTCATGAGACATTTGACGGAATATTTTCAATTAAAAGAAAACTTACTTTGGATGATTCTGATTAGAATCGTTTTTATCTTTGATTAAGAGAAAAATACTTTTTTTATTTATTTTATATATAGAACAGAATAATTAGTTAATTTCATTTTTTGAAACAGAAATAATTGAAGCTATGAACGATCAAGATAATACTTCTTCAAACGCGTCAAAAAATGATAAATACATTGAAAATATTTCAGAAATAATTGAATTCTTTCCGTCAGGGTTTTTTGTTTTGGACCGGGAAGAAACTTTGGTTGATATAAATAAAGCCGGTCAGTCATTAATTGGAAAAAAGAAAGAAGAGATATTAAATAGAAAATTTTCCGAATTTATTATTGAAAATGATAAAAATCAATTTAAGGAGCTTTTGGAAAAAGCAACTAAGACTTCACAATCGCAGGCAAAAGAATTCAAAATTAAAATCACCGGTGATAATTATTTTCCCTCTTTGCTTCTGGTTAAATATGAGACTATTCCTGGTACCCAAAAAGGATTTTATTTTTTGACAATTATCGATTTTACCCAGCAAAAGGTTAAAGAGGAATTAATAAAAGATAGTGAGGCAAGATTTGAAAACATGGCAAATACAGCCCCGGTTATGATATGGATTGCAGATGTTGAAGGATTATTCAGTTTCGTGAATAAAGTGTGGCTTGAATATTCGGGGAAAGAGATAGGGAATCAATTGGGTATGAATTGGTTAAAAGCTGTTCATCAGGATGATCTGGAAAATCTATTAAATACTTACCGGAATGCTTTCAGATCAAGGAATTTCTTTACATTCGAATTCAGGCTGAAAGGCAAAAATAATAAATTCGAATGGATGATGATTAGGGGAACACCTCGTTTAAGCCGGGATAATATCTTTATGGGATTTATCGGATCATGCACAAATATTAATGCTCAAAAAGAATTTGAAAAAAAAATCCAAAAAGTAAATTCTGAGCTAGTTGAAATTAATTCAGTAAAAGATAAATTTTTTTCAATTATTTCACATGATTTAAGAAGCCCGTTAGGCGGATTGATGCAGATTCTTGAAATCCTTGATGAGTCTTATGATTCACTTGACGATCAAGAAAAGGTTGATATTATTAAAGAGGCTGCGCGTTCTTCCAAAATGGTATTTGCATTGATGGAAAATCTGCTCGAATGGTCAAGAATCCAGACGGGAAAGATTCCATATGAACCGGAAGTTCTAGAAATACTTCCACTGATAAATGAACTAGAAGCCCTTTATAGTCAAAATTTAAAGAATAAACAGATTACATTAAAAATAAACATTGAAGCTGGTGTGTCTGTATTCGCCGACATTAAAATGACAAATACAATCTTGAGAAATCTAGTTTCAAATGCAATAAAGTTTACAAATCCTAACGGCTTAATATTCATTTCATCGGAATCAAATGGAAATTTTATCATTATAAAAGTTAAAGATTCCGGCGTTGGGATCGATAAAGAGTATTCCAATAAATTATTTAAAGCCGATTCCAGCTATTCAACCGAAGGAACAGCACATGAAAAAGGAACCGGTTTGGGACTTGTGCTTTGCAAAGATCTGGTAGAAAAACAAGGAGGGGAAATTTGGGTGGAAAGCAAGAAAGGTCAGGGTTCCGCATTTTATTTTTCATTACCAAAAAAGTGATAAGATTTAATACCGGTTTCTGTTCTTTTTCATTTTTTCAAGCAGATTATTTCCTTGGTCCCATGCACGGATGTCTATTCTTTTTAAATTATGAAGTTTCACAGCTGTTACAAAATCAAATTTTAATGCCAGCGAACGGCAATCTGCCGAGCGGCATAATGAAGGGGCATTATTATGTATAGCGCATCCATTTTCAACTACATAAATACAATCACCGTTTTCTTTATGTGCAACCATCACATGGAACAAAGACCGTTTTAAGTTTCTTTGCCATTTTATCCCCAAAAAAATTTAATGCCGCCGGAAATATATATAATAAATAATCTATACTTCATGTTTGAATATGCGGGAAAAAGCTATTACGGTTATATTCTTTTAAAGCACTTAATAATTAGTCAATCTTTCTGCCGTTTCGAAGAGCAATTTCCCTTAATAAGTGGGGGAAATCAGTTTGAATTCCACCGACCCCTAATTTAATCAGGCATTCAAGTTCATTTTTTCTATTTACGGTCCCCCCAATTAAGTAAATGATTTTGGAATTAGGATTGTTTTTATTGTGTTTATATCGGAGCTTTACATCATTCCGGATAATTCTCCTGTAAGTAGTCCAATTAGCTATTGTAGCTTTTCTTGGTCTGAAATCAATAGCATATCTATTATTATTATCTATTGCAGTATGTATCCCGCTAAACTTCGAGGGATTCAGAATTAATCCAAAATCCGGCTCTTTATCCAGGCAGTAGTTAAAACCGGGGAATTCCTTTTTCATTACTTTCAAAACTTCAGGGTGAAATGTTTCAATAACAGAATTGTATTTTATACTGTATTTTGATAATAAATCGGATAATTCATTTAAGAAAACTAAAGCTAAACCGGATTCTTCTGGCGGGGTTTTAATATTGAAAAAAACATACTTCAGTTTTGTTTCATTCATTGACCATTTTAAAAAATCATCCAGTGCTGGCTTTTCTGCATTGGCAAGATTATGATTTCCGTTCCGTTTTTTGTAATCATAATTCTCCATGAATTCCTGTTTGGTTAATTCACTAATTTTTTTTCTTAGAGGATTAATCAAATTTGGAGGATGCGGTTTGTATGCTACCCAGGGCTCTAGCCCTGATTCACGAAGAATAGCCTTTAGCGCATTCGGATTCCAATCATGCCAAATTACAACTTGCCTATCCTTTGTTACACATAAATCTATTTCTAATGAATTGGCGCCATCTTTTAAAGCAGTTTCGTAAGATTGAATGGTGTTTTCTATTTCTTTTGTAGGTGAACCTCTGTGCCCTGTAATTAGAAAGAGTTGATTATTTTCAACATATTTTTTATTTATCGGTCTGCATGTGCTAAAGTATTCCTTAAACCATATTGGGATTAGTTTTAATTTCTTTATCATATATTTAGAATTATTTGAATTGGAAATGCAGTATAATTTTTTTATAAGTTATAAAAGGAGTATATGATTTCAAACCTTCATTATTTGAAATTTTAATATTATGAAATCCGGTAAAAAAGCAAAAGGCAAGGGATACAAAAGGAAAAATCAAAAAGAAGATTTTTTCTCAAAGGTTTATAAAATTGTTGCAAAAATTCCTTACGGCAAAGTAACAACTTACGGAGATATTGCTGAGGCTTGCGGTATTAGATCTTCGGCAAGAACAGTAGGTTGGGCATTAAACGGAACAAAAGAGTCAGGGCTTCCATGCCATCGGGTAGTTAATAGGTTCGGAGCATTAACTGGGAAGATGTATTTCGGCAGCCCCGAAATAATGAAAGATCTTTTATTATCTGAAGGAATTGAATTTGATAATGACGATTGCGTGATCCTGGAAAAATATTTGTGGAAGCCAAAGCATATTAGGAAAAAATTCTAAAATCGAAAAAATTTTCATGAGTATAAAGATGAAAATCATTTCTTTTTCTGGTGATTTGAATAATATTTTTTTAGATTTATAATTAATATTTGAGGGGCGCTATGAAAACCATAGGACTAAACCTTTCCGAAGACGAACAAAATATTATTATTAATATTTTTGGAAAATACCATTTCAGATTTAAGTATGGAAAGTACCAATACAGATAAAATGGATTACAGGGAAAAACTGAAAATTAAGAGAAATGTTCTTCAAAAATTATTAAAAGCGGTTAAAGATTAAGTAATGAATAACACTCTCATTTTAATTAATTAAAAAACTGATGGGGATTCAAATGGTCACAAAAGAATCTATTAATAATTTTCTTTCCTCAAAAAATATTGCTGTTGTCGGTGCATCCAGAAATAACAAAAAATTCGGATTTTCTGCTTACAATTATTTAAAGACTAAGGGATTTAATGTGTCTGCTGTTAATCCGAATACTGATGTAATTGACGGTGATCCTTGCTATAAAAGTCTTGAGGATATACCGGGAAAAATTGAAGGCGTGCTTGTTGTTCTACCACCTGAAAAATCAACTGAAATTGTAAAACAAGCTCATTCATTAAACATTAGCAATATCTGGCTGCAGCAGGGAGCCGAATCGGATGAAGCAATAAGTTTTTGTAAAGATAAAGGAATGAATATTATTCATAAACAATGCATTTTAATGTTTATTGAACCATTATCATTTCCGCATAATTTTCACAGGTGGGTGAATAAGATTACTCGAAAGATTCCCGGCTGATAATGTCTCAATATATAATTGACTGGCTTCTGAAAAGTGATCCTTCTATAAGATGGCAGGTATTGAATGATATTGTCGGTGCCGGAAAAAAAATATTTAATAAAGAAAGAGCCAGGATTTCCACAGAAGGATGGGGTTCTAAATTACTTTCTTACCAGGACAAAGAAGGAACCTGGGCACAATCCCTCTATAGCCGCAAATGGATCTCTACTACATATTCTATGATTCTCCTGAAACGATTTGGTTTACCACAAAATAATAAACAAGTTCAAAAGACTTGCAGAATCCTCTGGGAAAGAGGAATATATAAAGATGGCGGTATAAATTATTTCAAATCATATCAGTATAGTGAAACGTGCGTAACCGGTTTAATCTTATCTATTCTTGCATATTTTAAGTTTGATGAATTTAATGTAAAAACACTGGCTGAACATTTATTAAATCAGCAAATGAAAGATGGAGGCTGGAATTGCAGATCATACAACGGAGATACTCATAGTTCATTCCATACAACTATAAATGCGCTCGAAGGTTTAAGGGAATATGAGAAATACTATCCTGCTAATAATTCCGATATTCCATTCAGCAGAAACGAAGCAGTAGAATTTCTACTAAGGCATCACCTATTCAAATCCCATAGAACCGGGGAAATATTTGATCAAAAAATGACGCGTTTATCTTTCCCGTCAAGATGGCACTATGATATAATGCGTATCCTGGATTTTTTCTGTGAATGCAATATCCCGAAAGATGATAGAATGAACGACGCAATAGAAGTTCTTTTAAAAAAAGAGACGAGAAGGGATTATGGCCTCTTCAGCAGAGACATCCGGGTAAGACTTATTTTGAAATGGAAAAAACCGGAAAACCCAGCAAATGGAATACATTAAGAGGAATGAGAATTTTGAAGTGGTGGTATAGCTGAAATATGAGATGGAAAATGGAAGACGGAAAATGGAAAATGTAATTGAAATAGCAAGCCGGAATTTTTACTTTCCAGCCATAGGTGATTAGCCTGGGCAGGACTGTATAATTCGGTTTTTCTTCACTGCCAATCTGAATATCTATCGACTCTTATTGAAGAAACCCCTGTATTAAAAGATAAGTAAATTTTATTGGATGCACTATCGAAATTAGCTGTTCTAAAAAGCCCGGAAGATATTTTATTAAAACCGTTAAAATGTCTATTTGATAATACTGTTTCCGAATTAATTTCACACCCTGAAGATTCAGGTATTAAAATTTCTATTTTCGAGACCCCGGCTTCTAAATTTAATTTTATATTATCACTCTTATCACCAAGTTTAACCTTTAGTTTTGCAGCTCCCATTTCTATATCAACTTTTTCTATTTTATACGGAGATAAGTCTAAGTCAATGCCTGCGGCTCCCATGCTAAAATTTAATTTCCAGACCGGGCTGGTGTTTAATTTCATTTCAACATCGTTTATTAATTTTCCATGTCCAAAAGGGAAATGGCCTTCCTTCATAGAAAAATTAACATTTGCATTATCTCCAAAAGCCTCCATATCAAGCGAATAATTATTTTTTATTCCTGAAGTGCGGGCAGAAAATAATCCTTCCGAAGTCCCGTTTATTTCAAAATGACCTGCACCCGATTGAAATTGAAGATTAGATTCTCTAACGTTCAAATTGAAGGGCTCAAAATAATTTGTTGTATCAACATCTGCATCATTATCAATCGCAATCCCGGAAAACGATCTGCCGTTTTCATAATGAACAACATCAAAGATAAAATTGAAAGAAGAAAAAATTGTCAATGCTATTATTACTGCAAGCAAAGCAACAATAAAGCCTTTAACAAACCTATTATCTTTAATAAATAAAGATAATCCCCAAAGTATAAGAACAGATGGCCAAAGTTTTGCCAGTGTTTCCCAATCAAAATAAATATTGGTAAAATTATTTACGAGAATTAAACCTCCAAGGGCTATAAAAAAGATTCCCCAAAAGATATGACTGCTTTTCATATTTAATTTCTCTTAGAATTAATTAATAACCCGATTCCAATAGCAACAAGAATAATCGGGAAAAAATCGGAAAAATGAATACGTGGGATAAAATTATCGGCTAAAAAGATTACACCCAAGACAACTAAAATAACACCTGCTATTGTTGATCTCTTTTGCCTTCTTTCTTCCAGCGTTCTCACATAATCCGATTCCGGCGGTGTTTGAGCAGGTTTAGGATTGGGACCCCCTTCTTTTTGTTCTTCACCCTCCCCCATATTGAAAACCCAGGGTTCTTCAGGAACGACAATCCAAAGAATGATATATGCAAAAATACCCGAACCACCCAAAAAAAGTGAAACGACAAATATAATCCTCACAAGAGTAGGGTCAATATCGAAATATTCGCCCAAACCGCCGGCTATGCCGCCAATCATCTTATCTTTCCTGGAACGGTATAATTTTTTGTTCATTTTAGTATTTTTAGTTTAACTTTACAATTTTACATTGCTATTTTAATAAAAATAATAAGAACCTTACAGCGAAATATTATTGCCGGTAAAAATGTTTGAATGACGGAATTCCAGATATATAAATGGATTATTGAATTGTTGTATTGCTGTATGCTGACTAAAAATATACCTATAGAGAATATAACAATTAAGACTTGAACTTGCTTTTGTTTACCCACAGAAACTTTAGTGAAGGTGGGAACTTGAACTTTAAAATTCCGTGATAATTACGTGAAATTTCTTTATTTAACAGCAATTGATTTGTGATTTACTCAAATTATCTTGCATTGTAAGAACTTATTTAGTTTTATATTTTTGTAAAAATATTCAACCTCAAACAGGACTTATATGAAAATTGCGCTTTCCCAGATAAATACTATAATCGGCGATTTGGATTTTAATAAAAAGAAAATATTAGAAGGCTACAGAAAAGGAGCAAATGATGGGGCTGATCTTGTAATTTTCCCTGAATTGGCACTTATTGGATACCCGCCTTTAGACCTGGTTGAAAAGAAAGAATTCAGAGAAGCTGTTTCTGCAGTTGCCAATGAAATTGCAGAAATTACATCGGGAACAGGTTTGATCTTTGGAACAATCACCGAGGATAACGACCGAATAGGAACAGATATCCATAACTCGGCTGTTTTATGCTATAATGGGAAAATACAATTTGTTCAGCATAAATCTTTAATTCCCAATTATGATGTTTTTGATGAAATGAGATATTTTGACCCGGCTAAAGATATTTTTGTTTTTGAATTTAAAGGAGAAAAGCTGGGAATATCTATTTGTGAAGATATCTGGAATGATGCCGACTATTGGTATAAGAGAAGATACAGTACAGACCCAGTAAAAAAGATCATCGAAAAAGGTGCAACCATTTTAATTAATATTTCTGCAAGTCCATATTCATTTGGAAAAAGAGAACAAAGAAGCGAGATGCTCTCGGTATTGACAAAAAATGAGAATATTCCTTTAGCATATGTCTGCACTGTTGGAGCTCAAACGGAATTAATTTTTGACGGAGCAAGCATGTGCTTCAACAAAAATGGTGAACTTATCTTGCTCGGGAATGTTTATGATGAAGATTACTTTATTTTTGATACAAATGAAAAATATACTCCAATAAAAAAATCCGAAGGTTGTTTTGAAGAAGAAGTGCTTTCATCTTTGATATTCGGGGTTAAAGAGTACTGCCAAAAGTTGGGATTTAAAGAAGTTATTTTGGGACTAAGCGGCGGAATTGACTCTGCTCTGGTAGCATATATTGCAGTTCAGGCTTTAGGTAAAGAGAATGTTCATGTAATCCTTATGCCGTCGCAATACTCAACTGAAGGAAGCATTAAAGACGCACAGAAACTAATTAACAATTTAGGCATCTCATTCGAAAATATTTCAATTAAACCTGTGTTTGATAAAACCCTGGATGTGCTCGAGCCTGCCTTTAAAAATATGCCTCAAAATATTGCTGAAGAAAATATTCAGGCAAGGATTCGGAGCATTTATTTAATGGCGTTTACAAATAAGTTCGGTTACCTGTTGTTAACTACCGGGAATAAATCCGAAATGGCTGTCGGGTATTGTACTCTTTACGGGGATATGAGCGGCGGACTTGCTGTTATTGCAGATGTTTATAAGACGGATGTTTATAAAATTGTAAACTACATTAACCTGAATGAAGAAATAATTCCCCGTGAAATAATCAATAAAGCACCTTCCGCGGAATTAAAGCATGAACAAAAAGATGAAGATTCTCTTCCCCCATATCATTTGCTCGACAGGATATTAAAAATGTATCTTGAAGAAAATAAAGAGTTTAAAGAGATATCAGGGATTATTGGGGATGAAAATATTGTAGGAGATGTTTTAAGATTGGTTGATCTAAATGAATTTAAGCGAAAACAAGCTGCTCCTGCTTTAAGGGTATCGAAAAAAGCATTTGGCTTTGGAAGACGATATCCCATTGTTCAAGGCTGGAGAAAAAATATGCCGGAGTCAGCTTCCTGTATCGAAATAATATATCAAAAAATCGGATTAGTTTTTAAATATTTAATGCAAAATTTTTTCATAAAAAAAGAATTTATAATAATGAGAACTAAATTATTAGTGATATTTTTATCGGCTCTATTTTTTACCACTTTAAGCTACCCGCAATTCGGATTCAAAAAAGAACTGGTAAATATTAAGACATATGAATCATTTGATAAGATATATCCAGGCGGGGAAATTAAATTAGCTGTAAAAGCAAAAATCGATAGTTCATGGCATATTAATTCTAATAAGCCTTATGATGAATATCTTATCCCAACCAAACTAACTATAGAAAATAAAAATTTTAATATTGAGCAGATCTTATACCCTAAAGCTCACGATTTAAAATTAGCCTTTTCCGATAAACCTTTATCCGTATGGCAGAATGATATCTTAATAGCAACCCTTGTAAAAGTAAATAAAAATCTTTCTCCGGGAAAATACCCGGTAATTGTAACATTAAATTATCAAGGCTGCAATAATGCAACATGCTTGCCCCCTACTGCAGTAAAGGATACAATTCTTATTGAAGTTGCCGGCAACAAATCTGCTGTAAGTGAAATTAACCAGGATATATTTAAAGATCTTAATTTGAGCTATTCTTCTTTGACCGCTAATAACGGAAGCAGTAGAAATTCAATTTCATCAACATTGCAGAGTTCAGGCTTATTACTTGGATTAATTTTTGTTTTTCTGGGAGGACTTGCTTTAAACTTAACTCCCTGTGTGTATCCTCTTATCCCTATTACCATTGGTTATTTCGGAGGACAAAGTGAAGGCAGCACTAAAAAACTCTTCTTAATGGGATTAATGTTCCTAGTAGGAATGTCGATAACATATTCTGTTATCGGCGTAGTTACATCATTGACAGGAGCAGTATTCGGTTCCTTGCTTCAAAATACTTTCGTAATAGTCTTTGTTGCACTTGTTTTCGTTGTTCTTTCTTTAAGTATGTTTGGAGTATATGAGTTTAAGCTACCGAACTCCGTTGTTGCAAAAGCCGGCGGTGCAAAGGGTGGTTTGTATGGTGCATTCTTTATGGGCTTAACAATGGGAATTGTAGCCGCACCCTGTATCGGTCCGTTTGTCCTGGGTTTGGTTACTTATGTTGCAGCCAAAGGAGATCCTCTTTACGGCTTTTTAATGTTCTTTGTTCTGTCTATCGGATTAGGATTTCCATATTTATTTCTTGCCATATTTTCAGGCAAAATTAAAAAACTGCCGCGGGCCGGCGAATGGATGGATGGTGTAAAGCATGTTTTTGGTTTTATCTTATTAGGAATGGCGCTTTATTTTCTGGTTCCGATCCTGCCGGAATCATTTTCAAAATATGTTCTCCCTGTCTATATGATCTTTGCCGCTCTCTACCTATTATTTATTGATAAACTGGCAAATAACATTAAAGTATTCTGGATTTTTAAGATAGCATTTTCGGCAATTTTAATTTTTGTTGCTGTTTACTCTTTAATTCCATCTGAAAAAAAATCAATTGAATGGGAGCATTATTCAAATAATATTGAATTAACTAAAGCTGATAAACCGGTAATAATAGATTTCTATGCCGATTGGTGTATTCCATGTAAAGAGCTAGATGCATCTACCTTTTCAAATCCTGATGTGATTAAAGCTTCAAAAGAGTATTTAACATTAAAGGCTAACATGACTAAGTCTTTATCACCTGAAGTAGAATCACTCAGAGATAAATTTAATATTGTCGGGGTACCTACTCTTTTAATTCTTAATAAAAAAGGGAATGAAGTAAAAAGAATTACAGGATATGTTGATGCACAGGAATTTTATAATATTATAAAAAATATCGATTAACTTATTCTTGTTGAAACCAATTAATATTTTAAAGGGGAATTGGGAGCATAGATTCACTCCGGCAACATAAATCTAGTTTTCTTTGTCTTTTTTAAATTATTATTTTTAATTTTCAACCTGATTTTTCATTTTAAAATCCAGCTTAAACTTACGATACAAATTTTGAAAAGTGAAAAAGGATGTTTAAAATCAGGCCGCTTTTAAAATCCGAAATAAATTTATTACAAAATTTTCCGCCCGAAAGCTGGAGCATCGATCTGCCTGCTTTTATCTCCTTTCACTTTGATCATTCATATTTCTATCCGATTGTCGCTGAAAAAGAGGGGGAAATAGTCGGGTTTGGAAACGGTATATTAAACGGTACCACGGGCTGGCTTGGAAATATTCTGGTTCCCCCAGAATATAGAAGACAAGGCATTGGTCGTGAAATCACAACACATCTCATTGAATATTTAAAAAGCAAAGGATGCAGAAATCAAATATTGATCGCCAGTGAAATGGGGAAAAATATTTACAACAGGCTCGGTTTTCAAGTTACTTCCAACTATCAATTCCTTAAATTCAATTCGGATTTACCGGTTTTTAAAAAGGATGAAAATATTAAAAGAATAAATGATAATGATTTCAGTTTATTAAAAAAATTTGATGAAGAAATATCAGGCGAGAAAAGATTCCACTTGATAAAAAGATATTTTCCAACCGGGTGGATTTATCAAAAGGGAATATCAATCCAGGGAGTTTTTTTACCTGATTTGGGAGGCGGATTAATTTTTGCAAAAAATCCTAAGGCAGGTTTGGAGTTAATAAAGTTAAAATTAAGCCTGGGAATAAACAGAGCAGTAATTCCATTTGAAAACGAAACAGCAATAAATTCTTTGAAGGATATAGGATTTGAAACTTACTCTACGGCGCCGAGAATGGTACTGGGAATTGACACAAACTGGCAGCCCAAATATGTCTTTAACAGGGCGGCAGGTTATTGCGGTTAATATTTTATTTTCACTAAAAATCTATTTAATAAATGCAAAATTCAGATAAACAAAAAATTGAACAAATTGTATCTGCAAGGAAAAAAGCACATTCCTTTTATTTAAAAAAATCAAAAGTATATCAATCCTTCGTTGATATGGAACAGCATACTTATAAAGACGGGAGGTTGAGCAAAAGACAAAAGGAATTTATTGCAATTGGTATTTCTGTAGTAATTAATTGTGAATCATGCATGGAATGGCATATTAAACAAGCACTTGACCACGGAGCAGCAGAAGATGAAATAATTGAATCTATTGAAGTTGGTATTGAAATGAGCGGCGGCCCGGGAACTGCATCTGCAAGGTTTGCTATGAATGTACTTGAATATTATACTGAAAATAAGAAATAGAAATCACATAAAATTTGGATTCCATTGTTCATCAAAATAATTGATTTTGTTGAACTATGTTGTTAAAATCAATCCACAAATGTTAAATTTATTATATAGGAAAACATATCATGTCTAATGAAGTATCCATATCAGGAAAAATTCGTGAGACTATTTCAGCTGCCAAACCCGGACTACTAAAAATTGATCCTGAACATGCGGCAATAAAGAAAAATCCATCTTCCTGGTCAAAAAAAGAAATCCTTGGACATTTGATCGATTCGGCATCAAATAACCATCAACGTTTCATTCGCGGTGCACAAAATATAGCAGAAAATTTTCCTGTTTACAGCCAGGATCCATGGGTTGAAGTTCAGCACTATAACGAAATGGATTGGTTAAATTTAATTGAACTTTTCTATCAATATAATTTTCACATCAGCCGTGTAATTGATTTTCTTCCTGCTGAATCATTAAATAATCTTTGTAATATAGGGAAAGAGAATCCTGTTACTTTGGAATTTGTTATTGAAGACTATCTGAGGCATTTAAAACATCATCTTGTGAAAATACTTGAATAGCCTCAAGGTAATTTATAATAATAAAACTATAAGGGAAATAAAATGAAAACCATCGTTTTGTTTATATTATTTCTATCTGCATCTTTTATATTAGCCCAGGAAAGTTTAACTATTGCTTCTACAGAAACCTCAAATACAATAGAAAATTCAGCCAATACACAAGCGAATATTTGGGATGTGTTTCAACAAAGGAGATCCGTAAGAAAGTTCAAGCAGGATCCGGTTCCTGAAAAAGATATATTTAAAATGATAGATGCTGCAAGGATGGCGCCTACTGCCGGAAACCAGCAGCCATGGAAATTTTTAGTAATCCAGGATAAGAATAAAATAAATCAAATGAAAGAAGCATGCATTAAGGAATCTTTAGATAGATATGAAAAAAGTACAAATAAACCAGAATCTATTGAAGATTATAAAGAAAAAGTTAAAGGTATATTCGACAACTATCTTTCTGCTCCTGTTTATATTTTAATTTTAACCGATAATAATTCAAAATTCTCCGGGTATAATCAGATGGACGGCCCGCTTGCTGCTGGGTATTTAATGCTTGCTGCAAGAGCCCTTGGTTATGGAACGGTGTTTATTACAGATGCTATTTCTGAAAACATTACCAAAGAAGTACTGGAAATTCCTGATAATTATACCAGGGTATGTATAACTCCCGTCGGTATTCCTGTTGAGTGGCCGGATACACCCCAAAAGAAAAACCTTGAGGAACTCATTTCGTTTGAAAAAATATAAATGATATTTAAAATTTTTGCGCATATTCATTTCCCGGGTTGATTTGACAGCCTGTTTTATTTAAATAAGTTAGGATTAACATGAAAAAGATATTTTTAATTTTTGTTTTGACTGTTTTATTTATTATATCTAATACAAAAGCAGATGATGGATACAGGCTGTGGTTAAAGTATGATTTAATATCTAATCAGCAAAAGTTAAATGAATACAAAGGATTAATTAAAGCAATCGAAATTGAAGGGAAATCTCCTACAATTGATGCGGCAAAACATGAACTCCAAACTGGTCTAAGCGGATTACTTGGTTCGGATATTAATGAAGTTAAAAGCGTTAATCGAGAACGGCATTTTAGTGGTAGGAAAATATCAGGATTCTCGATTGCTTTCAAAAATCGATTTGAAAAGGAATCTGCAAAAAGTTGGCCCTGAAGGATACATTATCTTTAATACTGAAATAGATAATAGAAAAGTAATTGTGATTACTGCAAATGAAGATGCAGGAGTATTATACGGTGCTTTTCATTTTTTAAGATTACTGAAGACAAACCAGGATATTAAGAATCTTGATATTGTCTCATTTCCTAAAATTAAATTAAGGATATTAGATCACTGGGATAATCTTAACGGATCGGTAGGAAGAGGATATGCAGGCTGTTCTATCTGGAACTGGCATACACTTCCTACTTTCATTAAACAGCGCTACATTGATTATGCCCGGGCAAATGCATCCATCGGGATAAACGGGGCAGTATTAAATAACGTTAATGCGGATCCTCTGCTACTGACACACAGATACCTTTTAAAGGTAGCAGCTCTTGCCGATGTATTTCGTACTTATGGGATTAGAGTATATGTTAGCGCTAATTTCGATGCACCGCTTAAGCTCGGGGGTTTGAACACCGCTGACCCTTACGATCAAAAAGTGCAGAACTGGTGGAAAGATAAAGTTAAAGAAGTTTATTCTCTCATTCCCGATTTTGGAGGATTTTTAGTAAAAGCTAATTCAGAAGGCGAACCCGGGCCGCAGGATTACGGTAGAACTCAAGCTGACGGAGCAAATTTACTGGCAAATGCTCTAAAACCTTACAATGGTATTGTCATGTGGAGAGCTTTTATTTATAGTTATAATGCTCAAGACCGTGCAAAAGAGGCTTATGATCAATTTAAACCGCTCGATGGGAAATTTGCCGATAATGTGTTGCTTCAAATTAAAAACGGACCGCTCGATTTCCAGCCGCGTGAACCCTTCAGCCCCTTATTCGGAACCATGCCTAAAACTCCTTTAATGATGGAGTTTCAGATAACCATGGAATATCTGGGTCAGGGTACAAGCACTGTTTACTTAGCTACTCTTTTTAAAGAGTGTTTAGAATCAGATACTTATGCTAAAGGCGAAGGATCTACAGTTGCTAAAGTTGTTGACGGATCCTTGTATAACCATTCCCTCTCAGGGATAGCCGGAGTATCAAATATTGGCGCTGACCGGAACTGGACCGGAAATATGTTCGGCCAATCAAGCTGGTATGCATTCGGCCGTTTAGCATGGAATCACGAATTATCTTCCCGACAAATTGCCAATGAGTGGATTAGGATGACTTTTTCAACCGATACATCTGTTGTTAATCCTATTGAAAATATAATGATGGCTTCAAGAGAAAATGTTGTAAACTATATGGATCCCGTAGGTCTTAATATGATTTTCGGATATGATAATCATTACGGGCCGGGACCCTGGATAGATTACTCGCCCCATCCCGACTGGAATTCCACCTATTATCACCGGGCAGACAGCATTGGACTTGGATTTGACCGTACAAAAACAGGAAGTGATGCTGTCAGCCAGTATAATCCGCCGCTGAACGAAGAGTTTAACTCCATTTCTGCATGCCCTGAAAAATACCTTCTCTGGTTTCATCATGTAAGCTGGAATTATAAAATGCCGTCAGGCAGAACTCTTTGGGATGAACTCTGTTATTATTATTATAAAGGTGTTGATGGGGTACGCGGAATGCAGAAAGTTTGGAATTCGTTAAAAGACAAAATTAATGAAGAAGAATTTAAGGATGAACAAATGTATTTAAAGATCCAGGAAAAGGAAGCCGTTTGGTGGCGAAATTCATGTGTTTTATATTTCCAGACTTTCTCAAAAATGCCTATACCTGAAGGATATGAGAAACCTGATGAAACTTTAAAATATTATGAAGGCCTATATTTTCCGTATGCACCCATGTAATAAATAAATACATTAAGAATATTTATAAAAAGAGATAAAGCAATTTAGGCTTATATCAATTATGACCTGAAAAGATCAAAAATCATAAACCTGTCCGGCAAAGTCTGAAAGACGAAGCCAGATCGTTAATCTTTATTCTGGAATAAATAGGGCTTTATATTTTTAAATAAATTTAATATCATATGCAGGAATATATTCACGGGTATACTCCCAAAGAAGCAGTTCGTTTAAATGATCAGGCAAATACTCTGGATAATCTTTTGCATCATGATTCGGTATGGCCTGAAGGTTCATTCATATTAGAGGCAGGGTGTGGAGTAGGTGCACAGACAAAAATAATTGCCTCAAAGAATAGAAATTCCAAGTTCTTTTCTATCGATATATCTTCAGAATCCATTTTACATGCGGAAGATTTAACCAATTCACTAGGAATAATAAATGTAGATTTTACGCAAGCTGATATTTTTAATTTACCTTTCAGCAATAATCACTTTGACCATATTTTTGTTTGTTTTGTACTTGAACATCTGTTAAGTCCCGGAGAGGCTCTAGTTGAATTAAAACGTGTACTAAAACCCGGCGGTTCAATCATGGTAATTGAAGGAGATCACGGCTCCGCATATTTTTACCCGGAAAGCATAGATGCTCAAAAGGCCGTACAATGCCAGGTAGAGCTTCAAAAACAAAATGGCGGGGATGCGAATATCGGAAGAAGATTGTATCCATTGTTAAGTAAAAGCGGTTTTGATAACGTTAATATTTCTCCACGGATGGTATATGTAGATGATTCAAAACCCGGATTAGTGGAAGGGTTTACCAGGAATACTTTTACTGCAATGATTGAAGGTATTGCAAATACAGCGGTTTTAAATAAATTAATCAGCCATGAACAAATGATTAAGGGTATTCGGGATTTGTACAAAACAGCAGAGGGCGGTGGTACTTTCTGCTATACATTCTTCAAGGGTACCGGGGTAAAAATCATAGAGGATTAAATTTCCAAATTTTGCTTTAGAGAAACAAAAAGATATTAACTCTTTGTTAATTGTTGCGTCATCACAAAATCTTTAGGTTCATATCCTTGACTGCGTAGAATATTAAATATGGTATTCATATCTTCAGTAGAAAGATTTGGAGTTCTGCTTAATATCCATCCATATTTCCGTGAAGGAGTACCAACAACAGCATATCTATAATCTTTATCCAAACCGATTATCCAGTAATCTCCCCAGAAAAGCTGAATTCCTAAAATTCTGACAAAACTTACTTCAAGTTTTGCATTTGTTTTACTGTCGACAATTTTTGCTATACCTTCCACTTCGTTTGTATCACCATCTTCTTCTATACATTTATTTATTACTTCTATCTTATGATCGTCTCTTAGTTTATATCTTGCTGTAGTATTCCGAGCACAGCTTTTCTGAAATCTATTCGGAAGCTTTGCAATCTCATACCATAGACCCACATACTTATTCAGATCAACAGAATCGACTGTAACCGGGGATGAACTCATTTCCTGTGCTTTTATTATTTTTATTTCACCAAAGGAAAAAATTATAATAATAATAATAATAAAAATCAGATTTGTATTTAATTTCATTTTATTACTGAACTTAAGCAAAAGGTTTGTGTAAAATCAAAAGTCATGAAACTGCACTTTCCAGGTATTCAATAAAACCTCTTGAAGCATTTAGTTTTATTTTTATACCATTCGGAATAGTCATAATATTTTTTACATGCCCATTCGGAAAATTATAAACCATAGGAATTTTTAATTTACCTAGATAATCATCAACAACCTCCCCCAAGGTAAGAGTTCTTTTAAAGGATCAGATTCATGACAATCAATAAAAGCTCCCAGAATCAATCCCTTTATATTATTAAACACATTTGTAAGTCTAAGCTGGTTAAACATTCTATCGATCCTAAAAGGCAATTCCCCGATATCTTCTAAAAATAATATTTTATCATTCATATCAGGGAAATAACTTGTCCCTTGTAGTGAAGCTAAAAGAGCAAGATTACCCCCAATAATTCTCCCTGAAATGTTCCCTTTCGATAATTGAAATAACTTATCATCACCCGGCAGCTCAATTCTGCCGATCTTTTTGTTTGATGATAAAATTCGCCAAAAATTTTCTTCGGTATATTTGCTTACTTCATCAGTAAAATCTACGGAAACCATAGGACCATTAAATGTAATTAATCCTGTTTTGTAAAAAAAAGCCAAATTCAAAGCAGTTAAATCGCTGTATCCGACAAATATTTTAGGATTATTTTTAATAATTCTATAATCAATTTTATCCAGTAAACGGGGAGAACCATATCCTCCCCTAACACAAATTATAGCTTTAACTTCCTTCTTATCAAACATATAATGGAGATCTTTTAACCGGAGGCTGTCTTCCCCGGCCAAATATCCGTGATATTTTCCGACATTTTTCCCTACTTCAACCTTATAACCGATTTTCTCAATATATCTTACTCCTTCTTCAACTTTCGTAATATCATCGGCAGATGATGCAGGAGAAATAATTCCTATTAAATCTCCTTTACTTAGCCTTTTAGGTTTAATAATTTTCATTTTTACCATAATTTTTGAATAACATAACGAATTTAAGTATTACATTTAATTTTGACAAATTAGGAATACTCATTTTGAAATAATTAATGCCCCGTTTTTAATATTTTTCCTCCCAATAACAAATTAGAAAACAACCACTAATAACAATTCCCTTTATGTATATCACAACTTATGTCCTATTAAGTAATTAAAAGTATAAATAGTTGTTTTCATACTTCAAAAATAATAAGTTGCAATAGACTTGTTGCTTTCAAATTCTTTTTCCTGTTTAATTGATCAAAACTTAACATCAATTTAATATGTAATTTAGAGTAAAATTATATATTTGGGTTTTAAACTAATTTAAATATTATATGGCTGAGGAAAAAATATTATTTATCTGCGGTTCAACGAACCAGACAAAAATGATGCATAAAATATCGATGCATCTTGATGATTATGCTTGCTATTTTACTCCCTTTTATAGTGACGGCTTTACAAAATTTCTTTCCAATGCCAACCTCTTGGATTTTACTATTTTAGGAGGACAATTCAAGCAAAATACATTAAGATATCTTGAGGATTATAATTTAAAAATTGATTTTGAAGGGAAACAAAGGAAGTATGATCTTGTATATACATGCAGTGATTTAATTATTCCCAAAAACATATTGGATTCTAAAATTATACTTGTTCAGGAAGGGATGACAGATCCTGAAAATTTTATGTATTATTTTGTTAAAAAATTAAAATTGCCGAGATATTTGGCAAGCACATCAACTACAGGACTTTCGGATACTTATGATAAATTTTGTGTTGCTTCGGAAGGATATAGAGAATTTTTTATAAAAAAAGGAGTCCCCTCGCATAAAATAGAAATCACCGGGATACCTAATTTTGATAATTGTAAGGAATACTTTAATAATGATTTCCCTTTT
The DNA here is from genome assembly GCA_963739895.1 of uncultured Ignavibacteria bacterium. GTDB lineage: Bacteria > Bacteroidota > Ignavibacteria > Ignavibacteriales > Ignavibacteriaceae > CAVQBP01. Next base: position 31,125 of record CAVUCR010000029.1, read on the forward strand.
AAAGATTATGTGCTTTTCGCAACTTCCGACAGCAGGGAAACATTCAAATATGAGAACAGGAAAAAATATATTAAGCAGGCCAGGCAAATAGCAGGTAAGAAACAATTAATTTTTAAACTGCATCCAAACGAAAAATTTGAAAGAGCAATTAAGGAGATTAAAAAATATGCCCCGGACTCTTTAATATACACCGAAGGTAATACCGAGCATATGATAGCTAATTGCGATATACTAGTTACAAGGTTTTCAAGCGTTGTATATGTCGGTTTGGCTTTAGGTAAAAAGGTATATTCCGATTTTAATGTTAATGAATTGAAAAAGCTGATACCAATACAAAATAACGGTATTTCAGCTAATAATATCTCCGAAATCGGGAGAAAACTTTTATCCGAACAGCCTGAAACAAAAATATATAAGCTTAATAAAGAACTGAAATTAAACACCAAACTTTTTAGAAGATATAAATCCAGAAGGAATTATCAAAAGGCTGAATAATTAATTCCTCTATAATCCTATGTTAAAAGTTACTACGGTAGTTCAAGCAAGAATGGGTTCAAGCCGGTTTCCAGGTAAAATTATTCTCCCCCTTGCTGGTAAACCGTTACTGGTAAGGATGGTTGAAAGAATAAAAGCTTCGAAATACTACGGGAGAGTTGTTGTGGCAACAACTTATTTGGAAATTGATGACCCCATTGTCGATATATGTAAAAAAAATTCTATTTCGTTTTTCAGAGGTCACCCTATTGATTTACTTGACAGGCATTTAAATGTCGGGAAAAAATATAATGCAGATGCAATAGTAAAAATTCCTTCCGACTGCCCATTAATCGATCCTTTAGTTATTGATAAAGTAATTAAATATTATTTGGATAATCGTACATCTTTCAATTACGTAAGCAATCTGCATCCTGCTACTTACCCGGATGGAAATGATGTTGAAATATTTTCGATAGAAAGTCTTAAAAAAGCCTGGGAAGAAGCTGAAAAAGAATTAGAGCGTGAACATACTACTCCCTATTTTTGGGAAAATCCTGATAAATTTAAAATTGGAAATGTTAGCTGGGAAACCGGGCTTGACTATTCAATGTCGCATAGATGGACTATTGACTATGAAGAAGACTATAAGTTTATAGAGAGTATTTATAATGAACTTTATAATAAAAATCCTCTTTTTTCTTTAAATGATATTCTGGAGCTGTTAGATAAAAAACCGGAACTCTTAAGAATAAATGAAAAGTACCTGGGTGTGAACTGGTACAGCACCATTTAAATGAATTAAAAACTATTTCTGAAAAAAACACGAAAATTCTGTTAAATGAAAAATAAAAAATCAAAACAAGAGTTAGAAAATATTGCTATAAACGTTAGGGAACATATCATCAGGATGGCAACAGACGGCGGGTGTTTTATAGGTGCGTCATTATCCTGCGCTGATTTGCTGGTTTATCTTTATTATAATTTCTTAAATGTGAATAAAAATAATTTAAAAGATGAAACCCGCGATTATTTCTTCCTTTCTAAAGGACATGATGTTCCGGCTTTGTACGGTACTTTTGCTGAACTCGGAATAATTCAAAAAGAAAGACTTAAAAATCATCTTAAAACAAATGATTTTATCTATTGGCATCCTAATGTAAAAATCGCTGGAATAGAATTTCATTCAGGCTCACTTGGACATTTGCTATCTGTTTCGGCTGGTGTTGCGCTGGATTGCAAATTAAAAAACATGAAGAATAAAGTTGTTGTTGTCCTGGGTGACGGTGAATGTAATGAAGGTTCGATATGGGAAGCATCATTAGTGATAGCTGCTCATAAATTAGATAATCTAATTGCTGTAATAGACCGGAATCATTTTCAAGCGAACATTCAAACCGAAGAATTAATTCCGATTGAGCCGTTAAATGAAAAATTTAAAGCTTTCGGATGGGATGTATATTCATGCAACGGACATGATTTTGATGATATGGATAAAACATTCTCTTCAATTGCCGGCAGCAATAAACCTTCGGTCGTTATTGCAGACACAGTTAGAGGAAAAGGGCTTCCGAGCATTGAAGCAAGAGCAGACAGATGGTTTTGCAATTTCACACATGAAGAAATAGACCAATTAATAAATGAATTGCATACAAAAGAAAAAACAGATTTAAAATCCGAAACATTAATTGTAAGATAATCATGAATTACGAAGAAATTTTAATAAATCTCGCAGAAAAAAATAGCAATATCATTATAATGACCGCAGAGAACCGGGCAGCTATAAGAAATTTACCATCAAAAATTAAAAGTCAATTTGTTGATGTTGGAATTTCAGAACAGACAATGATTGGGATGGCAGCAGGCTTAGCTTTAAAAGGAAGAATACCGGTTGTTCATGCACTTTCAACATTCCTTACGATGCGCGCTTTCGAATTTATACGAACTGACATTGGGATTGGAAATCTCCCGGTAAAAATAGTTGGGGCAGTTGCCGGATTTTTATCCGAAGCAAACGGTCCGACTCACCAGGCAATTGAAGACATTTCTTTGATGCGGGGAATACCTCCTATGCACGTGTTTGCCCCAGCCGATGAAGAAGATTTATTAATCGCTCTCCCCGGAATAATTAATAGTCCTTATCCATCATATATTCGATACACAAACTCGAAAGCATCAATCAGCCATAATAAAGAATTCAAGATTGGAAAAGCAGAAGTTATTTCCGAAGGAGAAGATATCACAATAATCACTTATGGTACTTTATTCAAAGAAGCTTTAACAGCTGCAGAAATCTTAAAATTTAAGAACAAATCTGTTGGTATTATAAATTTAAGATCTTTAAAACCAATTGATCATGAAACTATTGAAAATGTCTGCCGGAAATCCAATCTAATAGTTACACTGGAAGATCACTTTATTACAGGCGGGCTATTTTCAATTTTAAGTGAATTCCTGGTCATAAAAAGAATTAATGCACGGGTTTTCCCAATCGCATTGAATAACCAATGGTTTAAACCTGCATTACTGCAGGATGTCCTGGAATATGAGGGTTTTACCGGCAAAGCCATTGCCGGTAAAATAATTAAACATGAAGAAGAAAAACATATTGCTACTGAATATTATTATTAAGGAATATTTCTTAATATGAATTAAAATATTCTTAATCCGGAAGATATCTTAGAGTATGATTTAGAAATTGCAAAACCAATTTCTTAAAAAGATTTAACTTAAATATATTTTTTAATTAATAGAAAAACGCTATGCCTAATAGAATAAAATTTAATGATGATTATCCTGTTATAAAGAAATCCAATGAACTTTATGACAGGGCTTTAAATTTAATTCCTTCTTTAACCCAAACTCTTGCAAAAGGACCAACTCAGCATATAAACGGCATTGCCCCGAAATATTTGCAGAGAGGTAAAGGTTCTCATGTTTGGGATGTGGATGGAAATGAATATATAGATTACAACATGGGGATCGGCCCGCTTTCTCTCGGTTATGCTTATGAAAAAGTGGACAAAGCAATCAGCGAACAGCTGAGAGACGGGATTACCTTTTCTTTGATGCATCCTCTTGAAGTTGAAGTTGCAGAGCTGATCCATGAAATAATACCGAATGCCGAGAGCATAAGATACAGCAAAACAGGAGCTGATGTTACTTCAGCTGCTGTTCGTGTAGCAAGAGCATTTACTAAACGTGAAAAAGTTTTATGCTGCGGGTATCATGGCTGGCATGACTGGTATGTATCGGTTACAGCCAGGAATTACGGAATACCGCAAGCTGTACAGGAATTAACATCAACCTTTAATTATAATGATATCCAATCGGTTAAAGATTCACTTGATGAAGATACAGCTTGTGTTATACTTGAGCCTTTTGTTTTTGAACCGCCCAAAGAAAATTTTCTTCAAGAGTTAAAAGAGGTATGTGAGGCAAATGGAACTCTATTAATTTTTGATGAGATGTGGACTGGCTTCAGAATTTCTTTAGGAGGAGCACAGGAATATTTTAATGTGAAAGCCGACTTAGCCTGCTTTTCAAAAGCCGTCGCTAATGGAATGCCTATAGCAATTTTAACCGGAAGAAAAGACGTTATGGATCTTCTGGATAAGGACGTTTTCTTTTACACTACTTTTGGGGGCGAAGCTCTCTCCTTAGCAGCAGTTAAAGCTACCATAAATGAAATAAAGGGAAAGAATGTTCCGGCTTATCTTCAAAAACAAGGAAATAAGTTGAAAGAAGGCTACAACAAGATTGCTGATGATTTAGGAATAAATTATACAAAATGTTCAGGTTATGACTGCAGGACCATCATTTCTTTTAATGAATCCGCCGGCAATCCCCTGGAATTAAAATCCTTAGTTCAGCAGGAATTAATTAAAAGAGGAATATTGTGGAGCGGGTTTCATAATATGAGCTTCTCTCATTCGGATGAAGATATTGAATATACTCTTAATGCATATAAGGAAGTCCTTCCTATTCTGAAAAAAGCAGTTAGTGAAAAAAATGTGCCCGGCTATTTGAAGGGAAAACCTGTTGAACCTGTATTCCGAAAAACAAGCAATTTTAATATAAAACCAAAAAAGAAAATCGATCAGACAGTCTAAAAATAATTTTTATGAGTATTGAAAATTTATTCTCATTAAAAAATAAAGTAGCTGTTGTTACTGGCGCGGTAGGTCTTATTGGAAAGCATCATTGCTATGCACTTTCCGAAGCCGGTGCTAATGTTATTGCATGCGATATTGATCTTAACAAATGTGAAAAGCTTGCCGGTGAATTAAGTACCAAAAGTGTAGGGATAGAGGTTGATATTACAATACCGGGATCAATAAAAAATCTAAAAGAAAAGATATTAAATGAATTCGGGGGAATTGATATTCTGGTAAATAATGCTGCAATAAATGATATGTTCGAAAACCCTTCAGCTGCTTCGGAACTTTCTATGTTTGAAAATTATCCGCTGGATATGTGGCAAAAGTCTATCGATGTAAATATCACAGGAACTTTTTTGTGCTCTCAAATTTTAGGTTCTGAAATGGCAAAAAAAGGGAAAGGAAGCATAATAAACATCGCATCGACCTATGGTATTGTTGCTCCTGACCAATCTATTTATAAAAACAAAAACGGTTCCCAGAATTTCTATAAATCTGCAGCATACCCGGTTACAAAAGGTGCAGTAATTTCATTTACTAAATTTTTAGCAGCTTACTGGGGAAACAAAGGTGTTAGGGTTAACGCTTTATCTCCGGGAGGTGTAGAAAACAATCAGGATGAATTTTTTATTGAAAATTATTCTGCAAAAACAATATTAGGAAGAATGGCGAAACCGGCAGATTATAAAGGAGCAATTGTTTTCCTCGCTAGTGATGCTTCGGAATATATGACAGGTGCAAATCTAATTGTAGACGGAGGTTGGACAGCATGGTAGCTTCTAAATCTATAAAAGAAAAAAATAAAAGACTGGAAGATAAAGCAAAAAAAATAAAACTTGTTCTTACCGATAATGACGGAGTTTTAACCGACACCGGTGTTTACTACTCGGAAAATGGGGAAGAATTAAAAAGATTTTCCATTCGCGATGGGATGGGTGTTGAACGTTTAAAAAACTTAGTTAATATTAAGACGGTTATAATTACAGGTGAACTTTCCGGTTCAGTAAAAAAAAGAGCAGAAAAATTAAAAATTGATGAACTGTACTTAGGCGCAAAGAAAAAAGAATCCCTTCTTAATGAAATTTTAAATAAAAACAATTTAAAACCCGAAAATATCGCGTTTATTGGTGATGATGTTAACGACATGGAATTAATAAAAATTGTAGGTTTAACTGCTGCACCTGCAGATGCTATGCAGGATATTCTGGAAATTGTTGATTATGTATGTAAACACAAAGGAGGTAATGGTGCTTTCAGAGAATTGGCCGAATTATTAATAGCATTCAATACAAAAGAATAATTTAACCCAATCGGGAGATATATGAACTCAAAGAGAAGTGTTAAAGTAGGTAATAGGTATATAGGGGATGATGAACCAGTTTTTATTGTTGCTGAGATTGGAATAAACCATAACGGATCGGTAGAGATTGCAAAAAAAATGATAGAAGCTGCACATTCAGCTGGCTGTGATGCAGTTAAGTTTCAGAAAAGAACTCCTGAATTATGTGTGCCCAGGGCACAGTGGGAAATCGAAAGAGACACTCCCTGGGGAAGGATGACTTATATAAAATACAGGCATAAAATTGAATTTGATAAAGAACAGTTTTCACAAATCGTTGATTTCTGCAAAAAGAACAAAATCACATGGTTCGCTTCATGCTGGGATGAAAATGCAGTTGATTTCATTGAACAATTTAATCCTTTAGTTTTTAAAATAGCTTCGGCCTGTTTAACAGATGAAAATCTTTTATTAAAACATAAGTCTCTAAATAAACCTGTTATTTTATCTACAGGAATGTCTACAATTAACGAAATAGAAAAAGCCGTTAAAACCTTGGGAACGGAAAATTTGCTTATAGCCCATTCAACTTCATCTTACCCATGCAAAACCAAAGAATTAAATTTAAGAATGATTCTAACGTTGAAAGAAAAATATCCCAATACGCCGATAGGATATTCAGGACATGAAACGGGATTAGCACCGACAGGAGCAGCCGTTGCTTTAGGTGCAAACTTTATTGAAAGACATATTACGCTGGATCGTGCAATGTGGGGAACTGACCAGGCAGCTTCCGTTGAAATAGTCGGTTTATATAAATTAGTTTCAAATATCAGAGATATAGAACTTTCGCTTGGAGACGGTATTAAAAAAATATATGAGAGTGAATTCCCTTCTCTTAAAAAACTCAGAAAAGTACAATCTGACTTAAAAATTTATATAGCTATTTAATTACTATGAGCATGACCTTAGAACAAGTTAGACTATACAGCATTTTTGCAATAGTTATTTGTGCAGTAATCATTATACTTCTGGAACGTTTCTACCCTTACGAAAAAAGCCAGAAGTTTTTACGTGAAGGTTTCGTTGATGATTTTATTTTATATACCCTGGTGCAGAGTTATGCATTAGGGATAGTTATATCTTATATCATACAGTTTATCGATGGACAAACAAATCTATCAAGGCTTCAGCTGATTTCAGACTGGCCTATATGGCTGCAGGTACTATTTTTTTTGATCGTCCATGATTTTTATATTTACTGGTTCCATAGATACCAGCATAATTCAAAAATCTTCTGGAGGATTCATGAAGCACATCATTCAAATAAAAATATTGATTGGCTTGCCGGTTCACGTTCGCACGCTCTTGAAATTTTAATCAACCAGACAATTGAATTTGCTCCAATTATCTTATTAGGTGCTGCTCCGGAAGTTGCCGTCATGAAAGGTTTAATTGATGCGGTTTGGGGAATGTATATACATTCCAATATTAGTATCAACACCGGCAGACTGCAGTATTTTATTAATGGTCCGGAGATGCACAGGTGGCATCATGCAGATAAAGACTCTGAAGCATATAATAAAAATTTTAGTACCAAGCTGGCTGTCTGGGATTGGATTTTCGGAACCGCCTATTTTCCCAAAGATAAAAAACCTATTGCTTACGGATTATCCTATTTGAATTTTCCCAAGCATTACTTAAAGCAATTAATTTTTGCTTTCAGAAGATTTGATGATGATTAACCTTTTACTCTTTGCGCAATTCACTTCTTTAACCAGTCACAAAGCAGGTCAATAGCTTTTAATGTATTCCCGCAGTAAGCTTTAAGAAATTCTTCACCAATTTCTTCCCCTTTTTTTAACTTATCAGCAGCGTTGATTGATTTCGTACCATCAAAATCCACGTAAGCTATTCTTGCAGTCAGTTCATTTTCAGGCCTGCCGAAAACAACTCCCGGTAAAATTGCAACTCCGGTATCATCCAGTAATTTTTCACAAAGTCTTTTCCCCGAGTTTATTCCCATTGAATTAAATTTATCTTTGAAAGCTGTAAAATCCGGGAAAACATAAAATCCCCCCTCGGGGTATGATACATAAACACCGGATTTAATAAGCTGATCGGTAATATGAGTCCCAAGTTTTTTAAGAATATTTCTTGAATTCTCCAGATAAGTTTGAATTTTTACACCGCCTTTAAAGGCAGTAATGGCAGCATACTGGATAGGAGCACTTGTAGCGGTAAAAGTCTCGCTGGCAACCGCGGCCATAGAATTTAAAAGCCATCTCAAATTAGGAGGAAAAATAAAAGTCCCCAGTCTCCATCCTCCTGCGCCGCACCATTTACTTAAACCGCTGCTGATTATTGTTCCTTCAGGATAGAACCTAGCAATCGAAACATGTTTCCCCTCGTGATGTAATTCTCCGTATATTTCATCGGATAGGAGAATAATTTTATACTTTTTAGCAACAGAAGCAATTTTTTTTAATTCTTCAACCGAATAAGTTACGCTGCTGGGATTTGAAGGGTAATTTAATATCACGATCCTTGGTTTAATCGGGTCATCTTTACAATGAGCAATTAATTCTTCCGGTGTTAATTTCCATTTATCCAATCTCCTGGTCGGGATCCACCTAACATGCCTCCCTATTATTTGTGCCTGGGGTGCATAAGATACCCAGCTTGGTGTTGGTATAACTAAATCCCCGTAATACACAAACTGCAGTAAAAACATTAATTCCTTAGAACCAGGACCAATCAGAACATCCTCGAAGCTAAAATTTAATCCTTGTACACGGAAATAATATTCCGCAATTGCCTCACGTAATTGATACAATCCTTTAACTGCTAAGTAATCTTTCTGGAAGGCGTTTGTCTTTAAGGAATCGACAACAGGCTGAGGTACCGGGAATGGTGATTGTCCTAATCCAAGTTTGTATACTTTTTTACCATCCCTTTTTAGCTGTTCGCTCTTTTCATTTATGGCTAGTGTAGCAGATTGTGGAATTCCCCTAACATTAAGATTCAGATTTATATCAGGTTGATTATTTCTATTATTTCTCATTCATAAATCTACTCTATTAGAGCATTTTTATATCACCAAAAATTTGGAATTTCTCCTTCAGCTATTATTAAAAATAGTCGGACAAATTTGCGTGTGAAACAAACTCTAATTTATTACTTTATTAAAAATAATAATAATTTAAATTAAATTTAAAGATGTTGAATTCCGTCACATTAATTTCTACAGTCTCAGGGGAAAGATGACGTTTTAATTAGAACTAAATTTTCCAGGAAATACTTCAGATAGAATAAAAGGTTTAAAATTCGACATTCAAATCCTGAAGAGAATTTTAGATTGTTCCATCGATAATCTTGTACATCACCGCTGATAAATTCCTGTGACTAGTTGTATTTACTAATCTGTATTTATTCATTACAATGTCTTATAAATATTGAATAATAAATTGAGATAAGAAAATGAAAACTCCGGTTAGTATTCTGGCTTTAATACTGGGTGTTACAATATACGGCTGCGCTTCTAATAAAGAACTCAGGACCATTAATGGATACAACAGTGATGTAACGTCAAAAAGTGTTGACGGCATTAACATTATCGCTAAAGTTAATTACTGGAAAGGAAATCCTGAAGTAAAGCAATATGTAACTCCGGTATACATAACAATTAATAATAACAGCGGTAAACCGCTAAAAATAAGTTATGAACAGTTTGCCTTATTATTACCAAACGGAAAGAGGTTTTCAGCAATTCCTCCATTCGGTGTAAAAGGCGAAGTAAGTAAACCTGCACTGACAGAGCAGTATAGCCCTATTTTATCACCGGCATTTACTTTTCACGGATTTCTAATAGCACCGTATTTCAGTTCAATTTATCCGGAAATACCTGTTTGCGCTGGATATTTTTATTTCGATCCGCTGTATTACGACAATTATTACAATTATTGGGGTCAAATAGAATATGATTTACCAACGACAAAGATGATTGATAATGCATTACCCGAAGGTGAATTAAAAAATAAAGGTGAAATTTCAGGATTTTTGTATTTTGAAAAGCTGAATAATACTAAAGCAAATAAGGTCGATTTTAGAGCTGATCTTATTAATTCAAAAACAGGAAATAATTTTGCCGTTATCAGCATCCCATTTAATGTTGTAAATGAATAAAGTAATTTCGGAATGCAGATTTCAGATATTACTCCGAAATCCGAAACAAATGTGACTCCAAGGGGATTCGAACCCCTATTACCGCCGTGAAAGGGCGAGGTCCTAACCATTAGACGATGGAGCCGTTTCAATTAACAATTTGACAATTAAAAATAAATAATTGCATTGTAAATTGTTAATTATTCATTATAAAATATTTCCGGGTGAGTGAAGGGATTTGAACCCTTGACCCCCAGGGCCACAACCTGGTGCTCTAACCAACTGAGCTACACCCACCATGTAAAGTAAAAATTCAAAATATTTTTTTGATTTTTGACCTTTCCAAGTACGCCCAGGTGGATTCGAACCACCGACCTACAGCTTAGAAGGCTGTTGCTCTATCCAATTGAGCTATGGGCGCTTCTAATTCCATATATCCACATAAATCTAAATAAGGTAGATTGAACTATGGACGCAGTGAATAATTAAAAATTTATAATTTACAATTAACAAAGTCGGGGCGGCAGGATTCGAACCTGCGACCTCCTGCTCCCAAAGCAGGCGCGATGAACCGGGCTACGCTACGCCCCGAATATTTTTACTTAGAATTACAAAAATATAGCAACCGGTAAACATAATCAAATTGACTTCGTGCAAAAATTTATAGATTTCTATTTTAAAATCAAATAATTCATATTATCGCCCCCATCAGCTCACAATGTTAATATTGCTTAACTTTTAAATAATACTCCACTTCCTTAAATTGTCTAATTAAAATTATCCTATATTACTAAATGTCTTTTCCATTATTTATTTCAAAAAAATATACGCTTTCCAAAAAGGATTCTAAGTTTATTACTTTAATTTCAAGTATTTCAATTGCCGGGATTTCTTTGGGCGTTGCAACATTAATTATTGCTTTAAGCATTCTTTCAGGGTTTGAGAAAACTTTGATTGACAAAATCATAGATTTTGATTCCCAAATAAAAATTACTTCTTATGCTAATATTCTTCCCAATTATCATGTTATTCTGCCGATATTAAAGAAAGAACTTGCCCCGGTTGGAGCTGAAATAAATCCTTTTGCTTCAAAACTAGCTATTATAAGCAGCGGAAAAGTAAAAGAGGGAGTCAGTATTAAAGGGATTAATCAGGAAAATAATGTATTGAATGTCAAAAAGGATATCATCGAGGGACGCTTTTTACTTAACAATTCTTCTATTATTATCGGTAAAAAATTAGCCGATAAATTGCATGTAAAAATAGGAGATAAAGTAACAATATTTGCCCTGTCAAAAGATGAGATCCCGTCACCGGAGAATCCTCCTAACATTGAACAATATTATGTTAAAGGAATTTTTGAAAGTGGTATGGCAGAATATGATGACTTATATGCATATGTATCCCTAGCCGCTGCTCAAAAGCTGTTTAATATAGGAGATAATATTACCGGGTATGATATTAAGCTAAAAAACATTTCCAAGATTGACAGTGTTGCCGATTTGCTCTCAAGGCAATTAAAATATCCGCATGCAGTAAAATCAATTTATCAAACTCACAGAAATATTTTCACCTGGATTGATTTGCAAAAGAAACCAATCCCGATAATTTTAGGTTTTATAATTCTTGTCGCGGTTTTTAATATCATCGGGTCTTTATTAATGATAGTGCTTGAAAAAACAAATGCAATCGGAACTTTGAAGTCTCTGGGTGCTACCGGTAAGCAGATTACTTCAATATTCCTTTACCAGGGAATATTCCTTGCAATTATTGGAATTGTTATAGGAAATTTATTAGCCTATATTCTGATGGATATTCAATTAAGCTATAATATAATTTCTCTTCCTTCTTCTGTTTACTTTATGTCAACTGTTCCAATTTCTTTATCGGCAATAACATTTTTAGAAGTATCGGGACTCACTTTTGCTCTTTGTATACTTGCTTCAGTTATACCTAGTTTTATAGCATCAAAAATTAAACCTGTTTCAGCTTTGAGATTCAACTAAATGAAATACGAAACTTTCATAGCAAAGAGATATTTGGTTTCTAAACATAAAATTTAATTTTATTACGATTATTTCTATCCTCTCTGTCCTCGGAATTACGATAGGGGTTGCATCCCTAATAGTCGTGCTTTCCGTTTTTAACGGTTTCGGAAGTTTAGTAACATCATTTTTAGTTAACTTTGATCCGCATATAAGGATTGAAATCCTCTCGGAAGATTCAAAAAAGATTGAAAAGAATGTCGAAGCTGAATTAAACAATATTAAAGAAGTAAAATATTACTCGAAATACGTAAATGGTAAAGTGCTGGCTTACCAGTCGCATTTAACACAGATTGTTAACTTAAAAGGAATTGAAGAAAAGAACGATAAAAGCATTTACAATATTAAATCCAGTATTGTTCTGGGTAAATTTGATTTATCAATTACAAATGGTATTCCGGGGATAGTTCTCGGCTTGCCTTTAGCCGATCACATGCAGTCAATAGTCGGAGATACACTAACTTTAATTTCTCCTGCGGGGATTGAAAAATACATCACGCAGCTTTCCTTGCCTAAAACAGAAAAATTTGTTATAAGAGGGATCTATATTTCAAATAACAATGAATATGATGCTTCATATATATTTACAAACCTATCAACTGCTCAAAGACTTTTAGGCTACAATAAGGACATTGAAGGTTTTGATGTTATGCTGAATGATATTAACCAGGCTGAAAGTGTAAAAAAAGAACTGGAGACCAAACTTAGCAAAAGCACTTTCAGTATTAACACCTGGTATGATTTTCATAAAGATCTTTATTCGGTAATGCAGATAGAAAGATGGGCTGCTTATATAATTTTATCACTAATTATAGCTGTAGCAACTTTTAATATACTTGGTTCTTTATCGATGTCGGTAATTGAAAAGCAGAGAGATATTGGAATTTTGCGTTCAATGGGAGTAGGTGAAAATTCAATTTTAAAAATATTTATGTATGAAGGTTTATTAATCGGTATAGTTGGAACGCTCGGCGGAGTTATTCTCGGTTATTTCATCTGCTGGCTTCAATTGCATTTTAATATTTATCCTTTGGACCCGAGCCAGTACAAAATCGACTCTTTACCGCTGCAGATAAGGATCTCCGATTTCTTTTTTATTACCGGGGCTTCTATGCTGCTTACTTATCTTGCATCATTGATCCCGGCGAAAAGGGCAGCTAAAGTTAATCCTTTGGAAGCTATAAAATGGGAATAAAAAGATTGCAGATTTCGAATTTCGGATTGAAATATTTTTTACTTTTGACTTTTTACTTTTGACTTTTTATTATGAATCAAATAATTCTTTCGGCAGATAATTTAGTAAAGACTTACCAGACTACAAAAAAGACTAAGCTTGAAGTTTTAAAATCTATTTCACTGGAAATAGAAAGTGATAAAATATCGGTAATCATCGGTGCATCAGGTGCAGGTAAAAGCACTTTACTGCATCTATTAGGAGGATTAGACAGGCCGGAAAAGGGGAAAGTTTTTTTTGATAGCCAAAATATTTTTGATTTTTCTGATGAAAAATTAGCAAAATTTAGAAATAGAAATATCGGATTTGTTTTCCAATTCCATCATCTTCTGCCCGAATTTACTGCAGTTGAAAATGTAGCAATCCCCCAAATGATACATGGAATATCTTTACGTAATGCACTGAAAAGCGCTGAAGAGTTAATCGATTCAGTTGGACTTAGTGAAAGGATTAATCATAAACCGGCGGAACTATCCGGCGGTGAGCAGCAAAGAGTTGCTGTGGCACGTGCTTTGGCTAATAATCCGTCAATTATTTTTGCAGATGAACCTACCGGGAATCTTGATTCTGCAAACAGTGAAGCTATTCATAAAATTATAGTTGATTTAAGAGATAAATTTAATAAGACTTTTGTAATTGTGACTCATAACAGCAGCCTGGTAAAATTAGCAGATAAAGTGTTTGAAATGAAAGACGGAAAAATAATTTAAATATGTGAAAAGTATTTATACTTGTAAATTAATAGGTAAGAAGAATTTAAATTACTTTAATATCCTGCTTAATTGCCCAGCCTATCTTTCCATCCTGCAGTCTTATTTTATACCAGTTTCCGATATTATCCTCAAGCCTTACTTTCAAACCTTCATGAATAACAAAAGCATCGTTGCTGTCTTTATCCGGAGATACTTTAGCAATCACACTCGGTTCAATAATAACCCCGCTTTTAATATTCACCTCCCTATTGAGCTTAACTATTAAAAGAGTTGCCGCAAATAAAAGAAATACAGCAGAAATAACCCCGGAAAAGAAAGCATATCTTTGAAACTGCGGGTTCTTCACCATGAAATAAATTCCGAAAGAAATTAATATTAAAAGATAAAGAATGTATGCCGTGTATGTCCAACCGGAAAGATTAAATACGGCAAGCAGGCTTTCCCACCATTGGAAGATAAAAAATTTCGGCAAAGATTCTATTTGATCAACAGTTTTGGTATTTGCCAATGCGAGGTTATGCTGAACATCATCATCACCAGGAGAAAGTTTAAGGGCCCTTTCATAATTCAAAATGGCATATCCGATTTTGTTAAGCCGGTAATATGCATCGCCTAAATTATAATATAATGCAGTTCCTTCATAACCTTCATCAACCAGCTTTTGATAAATTTGTGCTGCTTCGGAAAAATTATTTTTCTGGTATAAACCGTTTCCCTTCTGCATCATACTTTTGGCATCTAATGCGAAAGTGTTTTTACAGCTTCCAGCGATTAGAAAGGTTATTATGAAAAATATAAGGCTAAATTTCTTATACATTTTTAAGCCACCGTTTTACGTGCTGTTGCAATTGATTTTTCGATCTCAATGATAATATTTGCCGATTCATTATATATTTCATTCATTGCGGCAAGACCATCTTTCTGAGGCGCAAATCTTATATATTCACACTTCTCAGCTGTCTGTTTCAAATTATCTATAACGGAATCAGTTATGTTTTTTCTTTTTAACCTTGATACAGCTTCTTCGAGCGAAAATTCTGATTTGGGTATATTCAGCTTATCTTCAAGATATCCATAAAGGGCAAGTGATATTTCAGAATAAAAAGCAGATTGATTATTTTCATGTAAAAGATTTTTAGCCATTTTCAGACGGTTCCTGGCAATCTTCTGTGCTTTCTGATATTTTAATAATTGAGTATTACTTAAGAGCTTATCATTTCTTTTCTTAAAAGTAACCAGGCCTGCTAAAAGTACTAATGGCAGCCCCGCAGCAACCCAGAATCCAACTTTGTAAATTAAAATTCCTCCTTGTTTATCTATCTCAGCAGTTGTTTTAATATATCTTATATCATCTCCCAGCAATTTAATGTCTTCTTTTGAGGTGCTTGCATAATTTGAGCTTTCATTACCTCGTTCAACATTGATTTCATAAGGTTTGGTTTCCAGGGTCACATAGGAATTTTTATTCAAATCAAAATAAGAAAATTTAATAGGCGGGATTTCCTTTTTACCGGACATTCTTGGTATCAGGAGGTACTCGATTTTTTTTGTCCCTGAAATCTTACCAACTCTATTTACTTGCTCCGAAACTTTCGGCTCATATTTATCAAAACCTGTTGGAAGTTTAACCTCCGGTGCATCTATAAGCTTTATATTGCCGGTTCCGCTAATATCAAGTTTTATCGAAACCGGTTCATTAGCTTTAACAGTTGTCTTATCAAAGTTCGAATTTAATGTAAAACTGCCGACAGCTCCATTAAACGACGTCGGGACATTCTTATCCGGGAGAGGTACTACTCTTACTTTTAAAATATTAGATTTTGCATCATAATTAACAGTTTTTCCCATATCAAAGAAGGGATCATTAAAGAAATCATCAAAAATATTCCCGCTGCTTTTCCTGCTTTTTATTTGGACAGGTACGTTAAGTTCGAATGGGGTAACTGATAATTCCCCTGTCTGGGATGGAAATAAAGAGACTTCTTTTAGCACACCTACCCTGTATTGTTTACCATGTACTATTTCAGTAGTAAATGTGATATTATTCGGGGTTGATAACTCTTCGGCCCAAAATCCGTTGTATTGAGGTAATTTGTTTACCGACATTTGGGAAGCGATGTTTAACCTTGTATATAGTTTATATGTAACAATAACAGGTTCGCCGATGTATACTTTTTGTTTATCGGCGGATGCTTTAATAAAAAGATTATCTCCTATATCTTTTTGTGTAATAACGGGCTGCTGTGAGGTGGACCCGTTGTTATTCGGCATTGTCGAGCCTTTTACAACCTCAATGGATACCGGTTTGGTTTTATAAGGTCTTCCGCCGAGATCAATTGATGCGGTTTCAATATTAAATTTGCCTATACCTTTCGCCTGAATGTAATATGAAAATGTTCTTGATGCTGAAACCGCCCCGTTAATTATTTCCATATTTGTAGATTGATTGGGGCCTGAGAGGACAAGAAAATTCCGAAAGGCCGGGGCTACATAATTTGTCAGTCCGTTTATGTCCGTCCCGGAAAAAGTAAAAGAAACTTGAAACCTATCATTTATACCGACTTTATTATTGCTTACTGAAGCAGTAAAAGACTGCGGAAGGATAGTACTTCCGTAAAATAGAAGAAGTAAAAGGAAAATTTTTAATTTATTTATAACCATATCGAGATCTGATTTTCACATCAAAAAATAAAGGTCAAATATGAATAAAATAATTCAGGCTTTTAATTTTTGAATTTTGACTTTTTTTACCAATCCTTGTCCGTTTTAACAGCAGCTCCTGTATTTTTACGCAGCTTTTTCTGCAAATCGATTTCATTATTTTTAAGTGCATCAAGAATTCTATTGGCTTCTTCTTTTGTAATTTTATTCTTTTCCAGCTGCTTTAGATTATCCTGCTTTGCTGTTTGGTTTTCCTGTGGTTTATCCTGCTGATTATTTTTGTCTTCATTCTTTTGCTTATCTTGATTTTTATTCTTGTCCTGGTTTTTATTTTGATTCTTATCTTTATTCTGGTTTTTATTATTTTTGTTGTTTTTATTTTGCTGCTGCTGCTTATTCTGATTTTTCAACAATGATAAAGCGTAAGAAAGATTATACTTCGTATCTTCATCTTTAGGATTTAGTTTTAAAGAATTTTTATATGCTTCAATACTGGGTTTTATTTTCTTATCCTTTAATAAGGTATTACCTATATTATGATAAACCTTTGCCTTCTGCAAGGGATTTTCACTTTCTGTTAAGGCTGATCTGTATGATTTTATAGCATCATCATAACGTTCCTGCTTGTAATAAGCATCACCCAGATTAAAATTGGTTTCGAAGTTCTTAGGTTCTTTTATGTTTCCTTTCTTAAAATTTACCTCAGAATCGGCAAACTTTCCTTCTTCATATAGATCAACTCCTTTATTATTTAAATTCCGGACACTCTGAGCTTCTAAATAACCTGAGAAAATGAATAAAATAAATAATAAAAATATTCTTGTTAAATTTTTCATCTTACAGTCTTCTTATAAAAAATCTGAAATAAACAAATACATCCGGCTAACCTTTTCTAAATACTGGATGCTATTGTTTTTCCAGACCAAATTTCCTGTTTAATTTACTGAATAAAGGAGATTTTGTTTCGCTAATAAAAAATTCCAGTACCAGTAAAATTAATGCCGGGATTAAAAAATAATAAAATCGATCTTCGTAATCAGTAACTTTTTTTACTCCAAATTCTGTTTTTTCCAATTTGGATAAATCATTATAAATATCGTTAAGCTGATCTTCATAATTTGAACCATGAAAATACTGCCCGTTGCCTGCAGAAGCAATTTCCTGAAGAATTGAAGCATCCAATTTAGTTAATACAACATTTCCGTCCCTATCTTTTTTAAATCCTATCTGCTGTCCATTTTTATCATAAATAGGAATAGGTACGCCATCGGTTGAGCCAAGCCCGATTGTATAAATCTTTATATCTTTAGCAACAGCATCTTTTACAGCCTGCATAACATCTCCCTGGTGATCTTCACCGTAAGTTATGACTATAATAGCTTTTTGAGTACTGGTTTTATAATCAAATGATTTTACGGCAAGATTAATTGCAGATGCTATGGCTGTTCCAGGCTGGGGAACCGAATTAACATCCACTGCATTTAAAAATAGATTGGCAGCGGAATAATCTGAAGTGAGCGGAAACTGAACATATGCCTGCCCGGCAAAAATAATCAGGCCTAACCTGTCTCCTCTTAATTTTTGAATGAGATTAGAAATTTGAAATTTTGCCCTGTCGAGCCTGTTCGGCTTAATATCTTCCGCTTTCATACTTAATGAAACATCGAGTAAAATGTAAACATCTATACCTGTTTGTTTTACTTCTTCCATCCTGGTACCAACCTGCGGGTTTGAAGCTGCTACAACCAGAAGAATAAAGACTATTATCATTATTCCGAATTTTAAAAAGCTTTTTATCCAGCTGTAATTAGGCAGAAGCATTTTTTGCACATCCTTCTGAGCAAATTTTCCCAACAGCTTTCTTCTATTCCTTACAAGGTACCAAAACAATAATAACAGTAAAGGAACCGCATAAAGAGTATTCAAATATTCAGGGTGAGCAAATCGAAACATTTTAATAATTTACAATTAACAATGAATAATTAACAATTAAAGTATCATTATACCTGTTTTTTACGGTAATCTTCTAAAAATTGATTTTGATAAACCTGCTTCGAGAACCAATAGGAATAATCCGGCTCCGAGCCAGCCGTAAAACAATTCTTTTGCATTTCTGTAAGAAGTAATTTCCACTTTGGATTTTTCCAGTTTATCTATTTTATCATAAATATCTTTCAAAGTTTTATTATCGGTTGCTCTGAAATACTCGCCGCCGGTAATATTAGAAATCTGCTTTAAAACCGATTCATCAATTTCAACAGGTATCATTTGATACCGTGTACCGAACGGAGTTTGAACCGGGTAGGGAGCTTCACCTTTAGTTCCAACACCGATCGTATAAATTCTTATACCGAAAGTTTTAGCAATTTGTGCCGCAAAAACCGGGTCAACTTCGCCGCTGTTGTTAACACCGTCAGTGAGGAGAATTATTATCTTGCTTTTTGCTTTACTGTCTTTAAGCCTGTTTACGCCGTTAGCGATAGCATTGCCGATTGCAGTGCCATCCTCAATCATACCGCTTTTAACCTGGCCGAGGAGGTTTAGCAAAACCGAATAGTCTATGGTTAATGGACATTGTGTAAAGCTATCCCTGGCAAAAATAACAAGCCCGATTCTATCTGAAGTTCTTCCTTTAATGAAATTTTCAATCACATTTTTAGCTGCTTCAATCCGGTTAGGTTTTAAATCTTCGGCAAGCATGCTGCCCGAGAGATCGAGCACCATTGCTATATCAATTCCTTCCGTATAGATATTTTCACCTGAAGAAAAATTCTGCGGCCTTGCCAGTGCTACAATTAATAATGCAACTGCAAGTGCACGTAAAACTATGGGAATATGCCTGAATCTTTCACGCCAGCTAAAAGCAATATCTCTGAAAATATTCAATGACGAATATGTTATTGACGGCTGTTTTTGTTTTCCTTTGAACCAGTACCATGCAAACATTAACGGAACAATTATAAGGAAATAAAGCACCCATGGATAAGCAAATGAAATACCTTTAAACATTGCTTACCTCTGCAGTTACATCCTTTTCCGGTGCTGGTTTGGTTTTTTCAACAATCTCAGATGCTTGTTTCATCATTTCTTCATTAATTGAAGCCATAGGTTTAAATTTTGCAAACTTTACAAGGTCTGCGTTACTTAAAAAATTATAGGTTGTATCTATTATTATTTCCGCTCTTCTAACTTGTTTCAGGTACTGCATAACTTCCGAAGTGGTTAATTCAAGTGCAGGGAGATAAAATTGATCCTGGAAATACCTTCTAATAATTTCAGTAATCTTGGAATGATATTCCTTTATCATTCCTTTCTGCCAAAGCTGCTGTTGTTCCAAAGCTCTTAATTCATACAGCGCAATTACATGAGGAGGTTTTTGAATTACCTTCTTTACCTTGTTTACTTCCTGCATCTTTTTCTTTTTATACCGCTGATAAAAATAAAATGCAATTCCTAAGATTATTAATACAATCAAAACCCACATTAATATTTCTTTCCAATCAAGCGGGATTTTAATAGGAGCTTTTACATCTTTAATTTGCCCGCCGGGCTGGATCTTTAAGGTATGAATGGTAAAATCCACTTCGTTAGTGTAAGCTGTCTGCAGCCCTTGGTTACCTTTTACCCTATAAAACACGGGAATAGGCGGAATAGTTACATTACCTGAATCATACTTGGAAACAATAAATTTAAAAGTAGTTATCAAATTGCCATCATGGTTTTCTACCTCAGGCGTTTCCTGTTTTATAACCTCAACTTTTGATGTGCTATCCGACAATACAGGATTGCTTATGCTTATATTTTTATTGTGCTCTACCTGTATAACCAGGTTTATATAATCCCCTACCTGGTAGTCTGCAGAATCCGTAAAAGCTTTTGCAGAAACACCTTGTGCAAAGGATGACGGGAAATAATAAATTACAATTATAAAAAAAACAACAATTTTTTTTACCATCTACTTTCCCTAAGCCTAAAAAAACGTACCAGCGGGGCAACATAATTTTCACCCGTGTTGATTTCAATATTATCTATTCTACCGGAAGTAAAGAGTGATTTCAATTTTTGCATATTATTCCACCTAATAGAACCTAAGTTTTTCTGAAAGCTTTTACTGCTGGTATCTATCCAGCGTTCCCTGCCTGTTTCAGCATCAGTAAATTTTATTAAGCCCATCCTGGGAATTTCCTTCTCTCTTTGATCATTTAATACTACTCCAATTAAATCATGCTTCTTGCCGACAATTTTTAAAATCTTTTCATACCCGGCATCCATAAAGTCAGAAAGGAGGAAAACAATACTTTTCTTTTTGATAGCATTGTTCATATACTCAAGCGCACCTTTAATATTTGTACTTTTACCAACCGGTTCAAAAGAAAGGACTTCTCTTATAATCCTTAAAACATGCTGTCTTCCTTTTCTCGGCGGAACAAATTTTTCTATTTTATCTGTAAAAAGAAGCAAACCGACCTTATCATTATTTTTCATTGCAGAAAATGCGAGGATAGCACTTAATTCTGCGGCAACCTGCTGCTTGGTTTTTTCAACTGTTCCGAAAATCAGAGACCCGCTCAGGTCAACAAGCAGCATAACGGTAAGTTCTCTTTCTTCTTCAAATATTTTTATAAAAGGATGCCCAAACCTTGCAGTAACATTCCAATCGATATTCCGGATATCATCACCAAACTGGTACTCCCTTACTTCGGAAAATTCCATTCCCCGACCTTTAAAAACCGAATGGTATTCTCCTGAAAAAACCTGGTTAACCAGGCCCTTTGTTTTTATCTCAATCTGTCTTACTTGTTTTAATAATTCTTTAGTAAGCATACTTTTTAATTATCTTCAGCTGTTTTTCATATTCCATTTTCCTTCATTAAGGAACTTCTACTTTATTTAAAATTTCTTGAATAACGTATTCAGAAGTAATCTCTTCTGCTTCGGCTTCATAAGTAACTGCGATGCGATGACGTAAAACATCAAGACAAATTGCTCTTACATCCTCTGGTATCACGTAACCTCTTCTCTTAATAAAGGCCATTGCTTTTGCACCTAATGCTAAATTAATGGTAGCTCTTGGTGAAGCACCATAGCTTATTAAATCAAAAAGTTTAGGTACATTGTATTCTTTTGGATTTCTGGTGGCAAAAACAATATCGAGAATATATTTTTCAATTTTTTCATCAACGTATACATCTTGAATTAAGTTTCTTGCTTTTAAAATCTCTTCCGGGGTTATAACTTTCTCTACCTTAACCTGATCAAGGTTAACATTCTGCCTCATTATTTTCAGTTCTTCATCTCTGGAGGGATAAGTTATCTTAACTTTTAACATAAATCTATCTACTTGTGCTTCCGGTAAAGGATAAGTACCTTCCTGTTCAATAGGATTTTGTGTTGCAAGTACAAGGAAAGGTTCTTCCAAATAAAAAGTTGTTTCACCAATGGTTACCTGCCTTTCCTGCATTGCCTCGAGAAGAGCGCTTTGAACTTTTGCAGGTGCACGGTTAATTTCATCTGCTAAAATAAAATTAGAAAAGATAGGACCTTTTCGGATGAAAAAATTGCCGTCCTTCTGGTTATAAATCATAGTTCCGATTAAATCCGCAGGTAAAAGATCAGGTGTAAACTGAATCCTTTGATATTTTGCTGTCATTGAAGAAGCAAGCGTTTTTATGGCAAGTGTCTTTGCCAATCCGGGTACACCTTCAAGCAAAATATGCCCGTTTGCTAAAAGTCCGACCAATAATCTCTCAATCATTGCTTTCTGGCCTACAATAACTTTACTTATTTCGTTTTGAAGGCGGTCGATAAAAGCGCTTTCCTTTTTAATTTTTTCGTTTAATGCAGTAATCTCCAATGTTGAACCTCTTAAATAATTGTTAGAAATTGAGCCAATGGCTCATAAATAATAAACCAAAGAAAGTAATTGGGTTAGACGAATTCAAACTTAAAAATGTTGCATTTATTTATCAAGGTAAGATACTATCTTAATAATTAATAAAATTGGCTAAAATAAGAGTTCTTAAATTATTTTTTGTTTACTTTATTATTTAGAATGTCAGAAAGAGGTGTATAAGCAATGCATTTTTTTACGGCATCACTAAAATAAAGCATATCATTATTAATTCTAAATGATGCTATATATTTTGAGGGGATTATAAAACTATTTCCATATCAATAAATTTAAATGCAATAGAATCTTTCAGGATAAAGATTCCATATTTTAATTCTAGGTAAATTAAAATTATAATTTATTTTACGATATTTCTTACAAAATTAACCAGTTCCATATTACCTTTTTCAATTTTAATATTTGCGGGAATGTCTATCCCTATCCATTCAACATTCCAGGTCGATTCTTCCCCGGGTTTTAATGTTTGATATTCCCCCTCAATTTCAAATTCATTGTAATCTGCTTTTGAAGCTACATAAAGCATTACTTCCCCCTCACCTGGAGCAATCATTGCAGGTTCCACATCTTTAAATTTCTTTATAAATAATTTCCCATTAATTGCATAAGCAGCCCATCCTTCTTTTCCATCTGCAGTAGAAAGCCTATTATTTTCCGGTCTTGCCAATTTATCCTTATACCAGGCAATTCCGTTTAAAATATCGATATCAGCAGGCTCAAAACTTTTAACACCCAAAGGCTTTTGCCCGATTGGGAAAAAGAGCAAACCACCTTTATGAACCCTGCTGATTTCCCATGGTGCAGCTTTCTTAACTTCTTTAGTCTTATTAATTATTGTATATGAAAGATTTATACTATTGTTTTCTCCGGCAGAAAATTCTTTAACAAATTGAAAGCCTGTAACCTGGTCTGGCCTGCCGGTTAATTTAATTGAACTTCCGCCATCAACAGCGGAATACGGTTCGTAATCAAGAGCCGGAGGAGGAGGCCAATTCCAAGTTGATTGCGGACCAGGCCAAAATGTTGAACCATAACTTTCAGGGATGTTGTCTTTTCCTACAAGAAATTCATACTCCTCTAGTTTAAAAGAAGTAATCCTTGCACCTTCAGCCGGATTTATAACAACTTCAACATTTTTTGAAGCAACTAAATACGAACCGTTATCCAAGATCATTATTGAATCCTTTTTAGATTGAGCAATTATTTTATACTGAAAGAAAAATGACAAAAAAAGGATCAGTAACAATATTTTATTTTTCATGGTATTATTCATTTGTTATTAATAATTTTAAAAATATGCAGATCGTAAATAACCTTTAATTTATTAAGCTTTTAACATTTCCATTTTTTCAGCATAACTATCCGTGTATTTTGATTTAAGCGATTCACTCAAAAAAGATAATGAAACCAGTTCTTTTACTTGTAAAGATTTGGAAAGCATACTGTCAAACAGAACTGCAAATCTTTTTTCCATTATTCCTATCCTTTTGGAAAATTCAAAAAAATCCTTCTTAGTATAATTATTAGTAGCATCATCTTTAAATAAATTAAGTGCAGGATCTTTCTTCCGGGAAAATGAATAAGAGTATTGGATAAATCATAAAACGGAGTCAAAAAATAATCACCGTATTCATCATTCCTATAAAGAGAAATATTTTTCAGATGAAAATCATTATTTGAAAACAAATAATTGAAATGATAATTTTAAAATATTTTTCAATTTCAATTGCATACGCTTTTACATATTTCAACATTAATTCCGAAACTTCTTCATAACTGGATTCGAATTTATAATTTCCGCCATTTATTTCTTCGGTTCTCCCTGAAATTTGAGCAAAATCTTCCTGCAGTAATTTATAATTGTTTGATTGGATATCAAACCTTTCAGAAATATAAGCCGGTTCATAATCAGAAAAAAATATTAACCCGTTAGCCGCACAATTAATATTATAAACCTGGCAGGCAATCTGCATTGTAAGATGCTCATTAAAGGGAGCATGTTCCAGATTTTCAAATTGTTCCGATGGAACAGGTTTTATAATGTAATCTCCTATATCAGCGCTCAGCAGCAGTTCATTGTTTACAAGCTTTAGGGTATGTTTAAATTATTTGCCCGGTAAAGAATTTTTTTTACTCTGCTCTTCTTTAAATTTATTAAATTCGGATCTGGAAAAATTGATGACATGATTAATCTTCCTGCCGTCAAACAACTTTTTTTTACATTTATAACAATAAATATTAACTCCCTGCTTTATACACCCTGGGCAATTTTCAATCTTCATATTTCTTTTACTGTTATAACCCCGATTGTATCATGTCCTGCAAATATAAGAAGCTTTTTAAAATAATCTTTATCAATTTCATAAGTCATTTCATTTTTGAAATTTTTATTTTCACCTTCCGGTAAAAGTCCGAAAAAGAAAGGGAAGAAATATTTGGATATAAATACTTCTTTGGATTTAGATATAGTAAGACTTATCGCCGGATTATTGTTATCCAATATATACTAAACAACTCAGGTTTAGTACCCCGGAGAGGATTCGAACCTCCGACCAACAGTTTAGGAAACTGCTGCTCTATCCTGCTGAGCTACCGGGGCAGGTAGACTAAAAAAATTATGAATGACCGTATTCTAAATTATGGATTCTTAAGCTTTAATTCTATAAAGTATTTTGTAAATTTAAACAGAAATTCCAAATTACAGAGAAAATTTTTAAGAATTAAAATAAATGACTACATTTTTTTATTTTTCTTATATATTCTAATCTCGGGCGGCGGGAATTCGATGGGCACATTGATTTCTTTCTTAAATGTTTTAATTAGTAAATAATCATCATTCTTTTGGTTAAGTAATTCATCAAATCTTTTAATTACCTGAGGATTTGGGGGAGAATAGCGGTACCATTCCCGATAATATTTTTTATCCAGCTCATATTTGTCGCTTAGTTTATTTGAATTTAAAAGTCCGTTCACTTGGTTAAAATCATATGAACTTAAAATAATTACATCCGGTCTATCCAAAAATTTCTCATCTTTATATTTATTATAATTTATTTTCGGATAACGCCAATCATGATATTTCGCTGAGAATTTTTCCGATGTGTATGAAATTCCAATAGTACTTCCCTCTTTTATATTATCATCAATATACTTTGATGCTTCCGTTCTAGTATCGGTAAACCGCAGCAATATTCCTGAAAAACAAAGATAGCCTGAATATCCAATTGTAAATATGAAAACTCCTACTGCAATTCCTTTAATTATTACATTCTTCTTTTCATAGAAATAGACGAGGGCATTACCTGCAAAGATACAGATTAACGGTGCTACAGATATTATATACCTGGGTATGATGGACCAACGCCAGAATGCATAATATTCAAATAGAAAAAGAAATAAGATCAGCTGCATCTTAAAATTTTTCTTCCGCATCCTGGCAATCCCGAAAATTAATAATAATGTAACCGGAAGACCTGTGGCTATGCCGGTAGTCCTTATCCAGGTTAATGGTATCTGCCATATTGAAACAAAACTCCGGTCAACCAGGTTCTTTTTTTGATCCAGCATGAAATCCAGATATCTACCAGGATAAAGATATACATAAGAATTAAATAAAAGGAAAATGAAAACTGCAACAGATAAATAAACCAAAAGGTTTTCAATTATTTTAGATTTAAATTTTCTGCCTGGTAAATCTTCCAATGAACTACTCTGGGTATAAAGCAAATTAAGAATAACCGGGATAAGCAAGAAAAGTCCACCTGTAATCTTCGTTCCTAAAAGTATTCCGCTTGCAATACCAAGAAAGATATAAGATTTTAGCTCATTTTTTTTGATTGCATAAAAACTAAGTTGAAAATTAATAACAATTAGCAGGCTTATTGCTACGTCAAGTGTAATAACCGGACTATTAATAACATGATAAAATGATATTGCAATCAATGCTGATGCGACCAGGGCAGTCTTTTTATCAAATATTTTACTTGCTAAAAAATATGTAAATATAATAGTTGCAGATCCGATAATTACATTTACAAACCTCGAAAGAATAATAACTGTTATTTCATAAATATTTTCATTAGAAAATATCTTAAGTACCTTTAATGGAAAGAATAATAAACCCAAAGAATTTTGAATGAAAGTCCCGTATCCCTTGAATTGTAAAAAAGTTAAATAAGAACGGGGGAAATTCATTATGTCAATATACACTTTTGGTTCATCCGGATGGTAACTCTTAACATAAGGATTTATTGGAACACCCCAGAAGATAGTTAAGATTCGAATTATAAAACCAATTAATAGTATAATTGATAGAAGCTTATGATTTCTATAGAAATCAAATAAGACTTTACGAAAATTTAATGAATGAAAATATTTTATCACTTAAATAAAAAAGAATAGAGGAATATTTTAAAATGTATCTCTTAATCTGAAAAAAATTAATTAATCATCTTTAATAAGTAGAAATTTGCCGGTATGAGTGAGATGAATTCCGGATAAGAAATATATATTTACAAATCTCTAATTTTTATAGATTATTTAATATAAAATCGGTCATCAAATTAAACAACTGAATTCTGATATTTCCGCCTGAAATTCCATGAAGCTTACCGGGGTAGAGCATTAACTTAAATTGTTTATTTGATTCTTCCATTTTTGATATCATGGAAATAGTATTCTGAAAATGTACATTATCATCTGCAGTCCCGTGTATAATCAATAACTTGCCCTTAAGTTTGTCAACATAATTTAATGGTGAACTATCTTCATACCCTTCGGGATTCAACTTTGGAGTCTGCATATATCTTTCTGTGTAAATTGTATCATAAAATTTCCAATGAATTACCGGAGCGACCGAAATAGCAGCTTTAAAATAATCCGCACCTCTAAGTATTGTTAAGGCCGACATATATCCACCGTAACTCCATCCCCATATACCTATCCTGCTATTATTCACAAACGGAAGTGACGCTAAGTATTTTGCTCCTTCGATTTGATCATGAACCTCCCATTTACCCAGGTTCTTATAAACAATATTCCTAAATGATTTCCCTCTTCCTCCGGTACCCCTATTATCCAAACAAAAGATAATATATCCTTTTTGCACAAGAAGCTGATGCCACAGGTAATCAGTGCCTAACCATTTATCAGCTACAGATTGGGAGCCTGGTCCGCTGTAATTGAAAATCAGGACAGGGTATCTTTTTGTGGAATCAAAATTATTAGGCTTCATAATATAGGCATTCAAGATTACTTCATCCGAAGTTGTAAACTTCAGGAAATGAAGGGGAGATAAATCATAATTTTTGAAAAAGGACACATCCGGTACAATTAAATTATCAAGTTTTTCTCCGTTTATTTTATAAAGGGAAGTTGCAGTTATACTGTCGGCACTGGAATATTCATCTATAAAAAAATGTTTATTCGGAGATATATTTATATCATGCGTCCCCTCTTGTTCGAGTATTAATTTTTTTTCAGTCCCGTCTAAATCTATTGAATATAAATCCCTGTAAAGCGGTGATCTTTCAAGAGAGGTATAAAACAGTTTATTATTTTTCTCATCCACAGCCAAATATTTATTATCCTCCCATCTCCCATTCGTAATTTGATTAATAAGAATCCCGTTATAATCATATAAATAAAAGTGTTTATAACCGTCCCTTTCCGATGGCCAGATAAATCTCTTTCCGTCTTTCAAGAAATATAAATCATTAAATATATTAACCCATGCAGTATCGGTTTCGGTTAAAATATTTTTTGACTGACCTGTGCTTATATTGCAAAACAGCAGATCCAGCTTATTCTGCAGCCTATTCAGTCTCTGGATAGATAATATACCGGGATTAACTGTAAATTTGATCCTCGGTATATAAATATCCGGGTCATCTCCGATATCCATCCATTTAGTACTGCCTGACTGTATATTAACCACACCAATTTTAACCAGGGAATTATGCATACCTGCGGTTGGATAATGAGTTGTTAATATTTCGGGATAAAGAGAATCATATAAAGTTATTTTATATATAGGGACAGGAGATTGATCGAGGCGCCAAAAAGCAATATTTTTACTGTCAGGTGACCATGTCCACCCGCTTATGATACTGAATTCTTCTTCGTAGACCCAATCAAATACTCCATTCAAAATTTCATCATTGCCGTCAAATGTAAGTCGTTTCTCTTCTCCTGAATTTATATCAAAGACAAATAAGTTGTTACCTCTTACAAAGCCAATCTTTTTGCTATCGGGTGAGAAACGGATATTTTCCTGCCTTTCACCGGACAAGACAGAATAAATAATTTTTTCTTTTGAGACATCAAAAACATAAAAGTTCCCGCCGGTTTTTAATCTTCTTGCCGGTAGTATTCCCGTAAAAATTATATACTTATTATCCGGAGACCATTCATAGTTCTTTATTGTTACTATACTGCTATCGCCTGCTTCCAATTGATTTCCCTGTATAAAAGCTTTCTCTTCACCTGTTGCAACATTATGCACATATAGTGAAGAAGAGAATGAGCCCGGTAATTCCTTTAAATATGAATACATATTTCCGTTATCGAACCAGCGGAATTCATTCAATTTTTCAGGGTAGAATTCAGGATTAGTATATATATCATCAACTGTTAATTTTTGCTGGGAATATACTAGTGATTGAAGTAATAGTAAAATGAAAATAATTCTTTTCGATATTTTCATAGGGATCTCCATCGAGAGTTAAAATATAATCTTACGTTAAATATAGGAATTAAATATTTTATTTTTTATTCATCATCGTTTAGAAGTGTACTTATAAATTAATTTTTTCACCAAAAATTTAATATTAAAAAAAGAGTTGTATGACGTGAAACCTCTGCCGGTTTTCTATAATAAGATTGAATTTCAGCTATGTAACAGGTCAACTATTAATAAAATGTGCTAATTATCATTACAAGAGATTATATTTTGTTTAATCTTTCCACCATATAAAATTAAATATTATTAGACTATTAGTACCAAAAGATATGATAATACATATGTTGCTGTTACGGAGGAATTATGGAAACACTAAATTTGGAAAGTAGAGGCCTTTGTAAATTAAAAGATCTTAAAAATTATAAAATCATAAAACCTGACTATGATGTAAGAGGATGGAATGTTTTAAGCAGTGATAAAAAAAGCATTGGAATAATTGATGAAATTATAATAGATCCGGAATTAAAGAAGGCGCTTTACCTTGATATTTATCTTCATAGTGATATAAAGATAAATAGTAAAAGCAGGCATTTATTTGCCCCCATTAACATGATCAAATTTGATCTGAAAACAGAATCTGTAATTTTAATAAATATTAAGACAGTCACATCACTAAGAAAAACAGAAACAGGGAATGAATCCGTAAAAATAGAGGGTCAGAAAAATCAAAATGAAATTGCAAACCCCGGTGATTTAGAATCAATCAATGATGACGATTTTTATGATAATGAATTTTTTGATGAAAGCAATTTATATAAATCAAAAGAAAAAAAATTATTCAAGCTGAAAGAACTTATTACAGCAGATACTTTGGTAAATATTCCGGATGTTAGAGATTGGATTGTTATTACTTCGGATTATATAAATATCGGTAAAGTTGATGAACTCCTAATAGACAAAGACCTTAATAAGATCCGTTATTTGGATGTAAAAATATATGAAGGACCTATCTTTAATGTAGAAAGGCATATTCTTATTCCTGTCGGTTTAGCTGAATTAGGTGTCAACAATGATAACAAAATTCTAATAAAAATTGACAGCAATGAATTTATTAATTACCCGGCTTATAACGGTGAAACTATAAGCGATTATGAAAAGTCTTTGTTCAATTTATTTAAAAACGAAAACGATGCGGAATATACTGAAGATCAAACATCTGACAAAAAATTAAATTACAATATTGAAAAACTTTTTCAAAAAAAGAAAACTTAAGAAATTTATCAACTTTATTTGCGTTTAAAAGATATAATTCCGGTTTTTAGCTTCCGCCAGAATAAAAAGGGATAAGCTCATTTAGCCATGAGGTTTATTTAAATAATCAGCAAAGTGATTTCATTTTTAATATTTGCTACTTCATTTAAATATTAAAAAACATACTCAAAATATTTCTATATATAAATTTGAATTTTCTGACCGGGATTATATTGATAACCTTCGAAATATAATAGGGAAGCAGTAAAGCCAGCGGAACCAGCCATAATAAATCCAATTTATTTAGCTTGAGGAAATAGGTAAAAATTAATACAAGCCATAACAAAATAAGCCCGACTTTTTCATACGATTTATCAAATAGGGACTTTAATGAAAATGTAGTTAATATAGTCAAGCTTAGTATACTAAAAAAAATATAATACTTTATAAAAAACATATTAATACTCTTTTTCTTTCTAAATTTTCATTGTGAATATTTAATGAATTTTATTTATCATTTTTGTGAATTGCAGCAACGAAGTGAAATTGCTCATATAGTTGATCCAAAACAAGATTTATATCCATTATTTCTTTCGATAAATGAATCAGGCTTTGATTTTCCATAAAGATCGTATTTAATATAAAGCACCATAATCATGATGCTGTTTTTTTTATCTTTTATTTCTGTAAGGCATTTTGAATTCCTATGATATTCAATCCTTTTCAATCAATCAGAAATATTTTATATAAAAGACATCAAGCCGAAATAAATTTTATAGTAATTATTCTGCATGATATTCCTTTTTACAGAATTATACTGTGACAGAAAACAAAGAGAATTTCACTCAATGAATCGGAGAAGTGCGAATATAATTCCCCTCTTCCCGCAAATTATTCAGATAACATTTTGAAACTTCAAAACATTATATCTGGTGTCCCTATTTTTTTATTTAACAGATATTTAATTCAGCATTTTTTTAATGATAATAGCAGAATTAACTAATGGCATAAGTTATGCACCTCCAGACTTAAGCATATAAAGAGATGTTTTGTATGTCACATGCAGTATTAGGAATGAGGGCAAAGCAAAATTTTATTTATATAAGGAGATATATTATGAAAGAGAAAAATGTTAGGTTCAAATGGATTTTTATGGAGCTGCTAGGTGTGGTGTTCTTTTTTTCTATTTCTATGCAGGCACAAAATTATAATTACAAGGATCCTTCAAATATCGATTCAGGTAAGGCCGATACCTCACAAACAAAAACGGATACACTGGGTTTCAATAATATCAATACTCTAGAAAGCAATCTTTATACATTTAATGATAATATTAGCAGCGCCGGATATCTGCCGGATTCTTCTGTGACCGATACAAGCGAAACCGACACTACTTCTAAAAAACAGGATAATTTGGGCTATAAAAGTAATGGCAATATGTATGCGGTAAAAATTATTAACAGTAATGGTTTTTATCTGCAGGATTCCTCGATGACAGATACAAGCAAAACCGATACAACTAAAACTGATACAGTCGGCTACATTAATAGAAGTACTTCTTATGTGTATGATGGTAATCTTGATCATGAATATAATTCAATTTCAAGTTCGGTTAGCCGGGTAAAACATTCGAATATTTCGGTAAATCCGATCAAAGATTTAACCCTAAAATTGAAACTGAATATTTACCTAATGGATGCTCAAACACCAAAAGTACAGGAAATATTACTGGAGTATGAAGCAAGAACCTATCAATCAACTGGAGATAACGAAGAGTTGAATGAAGCTGCCCACAGTGCTCAGAACGATATTGCTGAAATATTAACAATCAGGCAAAAAAAAGAATGGGAAAGTTCAAAGAATGAGTGGTGGGCTTCGGTTAACAAAGCGTTGAATCTCTCTTACCTTTCTAAAAATAGGAACGATTATTAATAATCGTATATAATGTTATGCCGGGAAAATTTCCCCCGGTATAACTTTTGCATTCTCTCTTCTACAGGAATACAGAATTTCTTATAAATGTTTTTAATAACAAATTTTATATCGCATAAATTTGCTGTAGTGAGCTGAAGTACGGTATCTATAGTACAGACATCTTATTATGAAATTGTGGCAATTAAATTAAGTGAGATTTGTCGAATCAAAGTGGCTGTAAATGATACTTATAGAATTACAAATTAGAATTGGATATTAATTAATAAGGAGTTTTTACGCTTTGGACTATTTTTGCGATTCTTTTAGTACTCTGGTTTTTGGGACTTATAACTTCATACACACCGGGAGGATTTGTACATATACTCCTGGTTGCTGCACTAATTATTTTAGTAAATAATCTTATTTCAGGCCGGCGGACGGTTTGATGTTTTTCTTATATAAATGAAGCTGGTTAAGAGTGGAGTGAAAATCAATTTTTCACTCTGTCCTTATAAATTATTAAGTAATCTCGTTCATGTAACTA
>CAVUCR010000030.1:0-48193 GCA_963739895.1 uncultured Ignavibacteria bacterium
ATGGGCAGAAATATCCGAAGATTAAACTGTTAGCAGAATTTCATTCTAACGAAGCTAAAAGTTCTCCTAAAATAAAATATATGGAAGTAAAATTCAGATCACTACCCGAACTCGGTACAAACTACCAGGTTGTTAATTTATCAAAAGACTCTGTTACATTTGGTGAAGATGAAAACTTGCAATTCTATGTTTATAATGTCGGTGGAGTCCCGGCCGATAGTTTTAATGTAAATGTTGATATAGTTAATTCGGAGAATATTCATACCAATATATATAATGTATTAATTGATTCATTAAATCCCGGCAGCAGAAAGGAATTTAATGTAGTTTATAATACAATAGGTGGAACAGGCGGCAATTCTTTCTATATTAATATTTGATCCTGGAAATAAAATTTCCGAGTTGTACAAGGATAATAACGTATTTAATATTCCTTTCTATGTAAAATCAGATACATCACATCCTTCTTTAAATGTTACATTTGATGGAATAAATATTTTAGATGGAGATTATGTTTCGTCAAATCCGAAAATAAAGATTGAACTAAGTGATAATTCTCTTGTGCCAATAACCGATACTTCTGTGGTGAGTATTTTCTTAAATGGCAAGCCTGTATACTATTCTTCTAATCAGTCTGATATATCTTATAGTTTTAATTCATCTAATCCGAAATATATTGTCACTTATACTCCTATTCTGCAGGATGGAGAATATATTCTCAGGATCTTGGGAAAGAATTCCATAGGTGCTGTTGCAGATTCCTCAGGATACAATAAATCTTTCACAATACTTGGCGAGCCAAAACTGCTCAATGTCTATAACTATCCTAATCCTTTTTCAAAAGAAACATATTTTACTTTTAAATTAACTCAAGTACCGGATGAATTGAAAATCAGGATTTTTACTGTAGCAGGTAGACTTGTAAAAGAAATTGATAAAAATGCTTCCGAGTTAAACTATGATTTTAACAAAATTTATTGGGACGGGCGTGATCAAGATGGAGATCAACTTGCAAACGGTGTATATTTTTATAAAATTACTCTAATAAAAGGGGATAAAAAAGATAATATAATTCAAAAAATGGCAATTGTCCGGTAAAATAAAAAAAGAGGAATTAATATGATAAAAAAATTACTTTCAATTATCTTGCTGTTGTTTTCCGTTACCAGCTTTGCACAATACCAGCCGCAGCTCATGCAGCAATTTCCAAGACCCTGCCAGGGATATTTCGGCGGTGGAGCGGGATTAAATTGGATTGATGGCAAGCTTTATTATACTTTAAGATTTATGCCTGAAATCTCATTAGGAAACTTCGGTGCAGGGCTGGATCTTCGTTTGGATTTTGATCAAAATGGAAAATTGAGAAATGAAAATTTTAATGAACTTTCAGATTATTTAAGCATAATTAGGTATTTAAGATACGGATTAAAAAATGATCCTGTATATGTTAAACTCGGTGCGCTGGATTATTATACCCTGGGACATGGAAGTATAATGTACCAATATAATAATAGCCCCTCACTAGATGTTAGAAAAATAGGTCTTGTCTTTGATGTTGATTTCGGGAATTTTGGATTTGAATCGATATACAGCCAGTTTGGAGAGGCGGGCGTTGTTGGAATCCGGGGATACGTTAGACCCCTCAAATTTTCCGATGCCGGCAGCATCCCAATTTTAGGAGATCTGGAAGTAGGTGCAACTTATGCTGCTGACTATAATAAGTATGCCGGAGCTGTATCCGGATTTTATGATACCGGTACCAGGAATATTCAAATAACTTCCGATAAAGGATCAACAAATATTATCGGGGCTGATATAGGTTTTCCAATTGTTTCCAACTCATTAGCAAAACTTGTGCTGTATCTTGATTATTCGAAAATTATAAATTTCGGAAGCGGTATAGCTACAGGTATTGCTTTTACCTCAGCAGGAATGGGTTTGGTATCAATCTCTGCTAAGCTTGAAAGAAGATTTAATAATCCTCATTATCTCCCATCGTATTTTAATTCTCTTTATGAAATTCAAAGATTCAGTGCTGATACTTCATCATCAAATAATACTCCTTTTCAAAGTAAAGCTCAAATACTGGCATCAGATTTTGATCCCGGCAATGGTTACTATGGTGAACTGGGGATAAACGTGGCAGGGGCTTTCAATATACTTGGAAGTTATCAGAGACTTGATAAATACCCGGAAAGCGGAATCCTTCATATTAGTGCAGATATTTCTCCAAAAGATCTTTCCTTTATTGCGAGAGCAGGTTACGATAAAATAAATATTAAAAATGAAAAGGATCTTTTTACTCTTGATGATAGATCCTATTTGTATGCCGAGCTGGGGTACAAACCTTATCCTTTTATGATAGTATCGATGGCTTATATATGGACGTTCTCGCCGGTCAGGGATCAGAATGACAATATTATTGATTATAAGCCGCAGAAAAGAATTGAGCCGAGAGTGTCCTTTGTCTTTCCTTTTGATATGGGATGCGGTAATTAGTTCTTGATTTTTAATGGAACGCAGGTTATTATGATTAATGAGATCATAAAAAAATCATAATTAATCATAAAGATCAGCGTTCTATTAAATACTTCTTTGAATAAATGCCGTTAATTCTGAAACTGAATGAAAGAAGTAATCGCTATTTAATTTAATAACCTGCTCTTTAGAATAACTGTCCCATAAAACCGAAGCTATTTCTACGCCGGCGGCTCTTGCCGCTTTTATATCTGAAGGTGCGTCACCAATCATTAAAACTTTTTCTTTGGGCAGGTTAAATTTATTTATAAATAATTCTATTCCTTCGGGGGATGGTTTATGTTCTTTTACTTCATCTCCGGTAATCATTAAATCAAAGTAGTCGAAAATTTCCAGCTTCTTTTAAAGTTATTGCCGCAGCTTTCCTTCCTTTACCTGTATAGATTGACAGATAAATATCCTTTGATTTAATATATTCCAAAAGTTCCTTTATCCCCGGGTATAACTCCGCCATATGATGATTTTCGGTATAAAAATTATAATAATCTGCTTTTGCCTTTTCCGAATTCTCTCCGCATAATTCATCCAGAATCTGATCTTCAGTCGGTCCGAATAAACCAGTAATTTCTTCATTTGAATAACTCTTATTCAAATATTTTTTCATGACATGGTTAAAGGAAGCGAATATCAAATCGAAGGTAGAAGTTAATGTCCCGTCAATATCAAAAATGATCCCTTTATATTTCACCATACTCTTTATTGCTTTATTGTAAAACTAATAATCTTCCCGTCAATATTTGAAACTAAAAAAATATATTCTTTTATGTGCATTATATTATTCAATTTTGCAGTACCGGCAAAGAATAATTTTTCCCAGTTATATTTTTGATCGATTAAATAGATATTCCCGTTTTCTGCACCAAACAATATTTTATTGTTCCACTCAATCGGCTGTATGGGAGAAGTATCCTCGCCATAATCTATTTTAACTTCCTTAATCAACTTCCCGGTGTTTGAAGATATTATATAAAAATTATTCAAGCCCTTAATAAATAATTTTTCAGTATCATTACTAATTCCAATTGATTCCCATGACTCATAATTTTTTGTCTTCCAAATTGTTGTCCCCAATAAAAGGTCAATTGCATAAACATAATTGCCGCTTGCAGATATATAAATGTATTTTCCATTGGAAACCGGTCTGCAGCCTGCAAGAGAATAATTTGAATTTTTATCTTTCCACTTCCAGTTTAATATCCCAGATCTTGCATCGATACAATAAAGAAAACCATCCTTACTGCCGTACATAATTCTATTTTTAATATAAAGAGGAAGAGTTTCAATCACACTTTTAGCGGAGTTATTTTCCCAGATATTTTCTAAAGTGTATATATCATAACAGAACATATTACCATTTGATGTTCCAACGATCACTCCTTTTGTTTTTGAGCCTTGATTTTCAGCATCAACTGTAATCAGCTGGGATGTTAAAGCTTCGCCTATACCGATTACCTGGATTACATTCCCGTTGTTTGAATTAATTGAGAAAAGATCACCTTCTAATGTGGCGACTAATAAAATATCTCCCTCGGCTGCAGGCTTACTGATAATTGTTTCTCCTGTACTATATTCCCAGAGTTTATTTCCATCCGAATCGAAACAAAAAATATTACCATCTTTAGATGCTGCAAATACTTTGCCGCCGGATGTTTCAATTGAGGCGGGAATATTTTCATTTAATTCTTTATTCCATAATACACTATTTGTATAATCAATAAACTGAAGTGAATCGATTTTATTAATTGTTTTGTTCTTTTCTTGAGAGATTACATCCCAGATTTTTTCCGATCTATTCCTACCAAGTTCTATTTTGGAAATAATTAATGAATCCTTATTGCTTTCGACGAGAAAATAATCAGGATACTTTGCTTCACCTAAAACCGGTGGAACAGCGGCACCAGGGATACCGTTAAAGTTCAGAATTCTATTGGTTTTACCATCACTCATAAAAACTGATTTTAGTTTATAATCACATAAAATATTGGTAAGCATGAACCAGTTATCAATAACTTTATTTAAAGGATTAGATAAATATAAAATGATGCTGCTGTTGTCTGAAATATTTTTGACGGAATCATTCAGCACCTCATTCAGCCATTCCAGATTTTCCGGAGAAAAATGCCCCCTCTTTCCATTCAAGGTTATACTGCTGTTCAGCCCGATATGTATATCGTTATCTTTTTTATAGAAAAATTTATCATCTTTCCAAAGTTCATTAAAATGTATTAAACCGTAATCACTCCCTTTTAAATCATTATTTCCAGGGATTATAAAATACGGGAGTTTTAAACTGCTTAAGATTTGTTTTGCTGAATCCAGTTCTTGGGTGTTTCCATTTTCGGTTAAATTTCCAAGTACTACGGCAAAAGAAATTTCGTTATTTGAGTTAATATCTGAAATAATTTTTGATATATTATCTGCAGACTTTTTGTCTCCTTCCCTTAAGTCAGAAACAATGGCATATTTATAAGTCTGGGAATGAATTTGATATGAAAGCAGCAGTAAAAAAAAGAAAATAATTTTTTTCATTTTATAAGACTTTAGCTCAATAGGTAATTATTTTACGGCTTAAGTTAATAAATTTTTATTAATGACTTTGACCTAATTCCATATTTTAAGAATCATACCCTAAAAATAGTTATAATCATCATATGAAATCACAAATAACTCTCAAAAAAAATGAAGATAAAAGAATTAGAAGCGGTCATCTCTGGATTTTTAGTAATGAAGTTTTCGAATTTAAAGATGATATTGAAAACGGTGACTTAGTGGAAGTTTATGATTTCAACCGGAATTTTTTAGGTGAAGGTTTCTTTAATAAAAATTCATTAATAACTGTCCGGATTTTAAGCCGTGATAAAATAAAAGACCTGGATAAATATATCGAAGAAAAAATAAAATCAGCTTATCATTTGAGAAAACAGTTTTACCCGGGGAGAAATTCCTTCAGGATGGTTTTTAGTGAAAGTGATTTTTTACCGGGCTTAATTATTGATAAATATAACAATACTTTTGTTTTGCAAATCTATTCTTCAGGGATCCAAAAAAATATTGATATAATTATCGATGTATTAAGAAAAGAATTTAATGCCGAGAATATTTTTTCAAAAAATGAAGTTCATTTCAGAAAATTAGAATTCCTGACTGAAGAAGATGAAATATTTACAGGTGAAAGAAAAGAAGAAATAATAGATGATGGTGTAATCAAATTTAAAATAGATTTTGATAAGGGGCATAAAACCGGTTTCTATTTTGATCAAAGTGATAACCGTTTTTTCATAGAAAAATTCGTAAAAAATAAAAGTGTATTGGACGGCTTTTGCAATTCAGGCGGATTCGGATTACACGCTACAAAAGCAGGGGCTGATTCGATCACATTTTTAGATTCATCTGCTTCCGAAATAGAAAATGCAAAGTATAACTATGAGCTGAATGGATTTAGTAATGAATCTCATTTTATTGTTGATGATGTATTTGATTATTTAGAAAAAACAATTGCGGGAAAAAGGAAATTTGATGTAGTAATAATCGATCCGCCTGCATTTGCTAAAAGCAAAAAAAATCTGCCCAAAGCAAAAAAAGGCTATGAAAAACTAAACAGACTTGCGTTTCAAAGTATAAATGATAATGGATACTTAGTTACTTCTTCATGCTCTTATCACCTTAAAAGAGATGAATTTATCCAGGTTATTAATTCGGCAGCAATTAAATCCGGAAAGACCATCCAGTTAATCTATTATGACGGCGCTTCCCTGGACCATCCGCAAATTCCCTCGATGGAAGAAACAACATATCTTAAATTTGCAGTATTTAAGGTTGGAACAGCTCAAAATTAACGCTATGTTTTTCCCCGGGCTGAATTTAAAGGTTTTTGTACAATAAATAATTCGTACAAAAGGATAGAAATTACAGGTACATATTCTAATATTAAAACAACAGTATATTCCTTCCAGACTCCGCTTAATTGATAATTCAAATCTGTTATTGATGCTAGACTTACAAGACTAACATAGAATATTCCGCTCCATCTTGGTACAAACGGAAGCAGTATCGCCAGCCAGCATACATACCAGGGATGCACTACAGGAGAAAAAATTAATAGCAGGAAAATTGAAAGATAAATTTTTTCCAATAAATTTTTTTTACTGAATAGGATAAACAGGAAAGTAGATAAATAGATTAAACCGCAAATCATTCTTACCTTCTGGTTATTGTGCATAAAAGAATTAATTATATCAAATATTATCCCGTTAAAAGTCCAATTTTCAGTAAATTTTATTAAAGACTGGAAAGGTTCGCCGGTGAACATATACGGTATGTACATTGCAGCACATAGGACAGTTGGAATCAATGTAATTTTTATCCTTTCTGTTAGGGATTTTTCGGTAAAGAATAATAGCGGGATAAATAATAGACCAATGGGTTTAATACAAATAGACAGTCCAATTAAGATATAACTTAGAATTTTTTTATTATCCAAATAAAAAAATATGGCAAAAATAATA
Source organism: uncultured Ignavibacteria bacterium (assembly GCA_963739895.1). Classification (GTDB taxonomy): domain Bacteria; phylum Bacteroidota; class Ignavibacteria; order Ignavibacteriales; family Ignavibacteriaceae; genus CAVQBP01. Next base: position 7,044 of record CAVUCR010000030.1, read on the forward strand.
AATGCAAGTCCGAAACCATCCGCGTGTGCATCAATAAAGAATTGAAAAATAGGCAGGGGTGAAAATGCATAAAACAGTAAATATTTTTTATCAATATGGAGTTTTCTCAATATTAAAAATATTCCGTAGATAGTCATCAAATCAAATAATAGTAGAAGAATTTTTAAACCGGTATAACTTTCACCTCCAATAAGATAAGATATATAAAAGAGAATCTCTGTCAGCGGGGGATAGATAGTTCTCATCTTCGGATGATTCACGTATTTAGGCAGAATGTCAGAATGAAGATTTGTAAGCACTTTATCGTCTGGTGCATAAGCGTAAGGATTTATCCCGCTGGCCTGTACTTTTCCATCCCACAAATACCTGTAAAAGTCATCGGAACCGGTAGGGCGGATCGGTATAAATGCTATCCTTAACATTACTATTGCTGCTATAAAGGAATAAATGTAATTTTGAGAAATTTTCAATAAGAATATTTGCCAGCAAAAAACTATAAAGAAAACAGAGGTTGATATATAAATTATTGTATACCCGATTATTGATCCAACAGGGAATAGAAAATAAAGTAAAAAAATTAAAATATAAATTATCGCAGATGATGTAAGAATAATTAAGGAACTTTTTTTTGGGAGCATCGATTTGCTTTTTAATCTATTTTTTGGCAGGAATAATAATAAATAAAAATTTAATTTAATATATCCGGATTGTTTAAATCTAATGTGATTGAAATTTAGCTGATAAAAATGTTGTGAGAATATTCTAGCTATGCGCTGTGTACTTTATCAAATTTATAATGAATTATCTTTATGATAACAAAGGAAAAAGTTATAATTATTAGACTTTCCTGTCAGTTTTTAAAATTTCAAATTATTATAAGAAATTTTTTAAATTTAATATTTCAAGTTAAATCAAAAAGTGGTGCGATATTTGTTTAAACGATTAATAGTTTATTTTTATTTAAAATAATCCGGAGATATGATGAATAATTTTTCTACTTTAATTTTCCGTAAGAATAGATTATTAGCTTCTTTTGGAGTGATAATTTTTTCCTTAGTCATTTCAGCACAGCTAATATATGCGCAATCTAACCGGGCAAAATTTAACAACCAGGAGATATTCATGAGCGGTTCAAATGTAGCCTGGGTTAATTTTGCAGGCGATATTGGACCCGGAAGTACCAATTTTGCTAGATTCGGACAAATTTTTGCCGAAGTTCATGCAGATGGCGGAAATTCTATGCGTTTCTGGCTTCATACTGATGGAACGGTGACTCCTGAATTCAATAATAACGGTATAGTAATAGGACCGGGAACCGGTGCAATATCTGACTTAAAACAAATACTGGATTCAGCGTGGGCACATCATGTAGGTTTACTCTTATGCCTCTGGTCTCATGATATGCTTAGAACTTCTCTAGATACAGCTATTCTTAATAGAAATAAAAAATTGTTAACAGATACATCTGCAACAAGAGCATATATTAATAATGCATTGATACCTATGGTAGAAGGAGTAAAAGAGCATCCGGCAATTATCGCTTGGGAGATTTTTAATGAACCTGAAGGCTTTACTGAAATTGGTAATTGGTCCGATAGAGTGCATGTATCTGAATTTGATGTTGAAAGGTTTGTAAACTTAACTGCCGGGGCCATTCACAGAACAGATTCTACTGCTCAGGTAACAAATGGTACCTGGGGATTAATAGCCCAGACCGATGTAAATACTCCTGCAAAAGCATTATCTAAAACCGCCTTTATAAATTCCCTAACCGGAGAACAAAGAATTAGAATAGAAAAAGAATACGAAGCCATCCACGGTGCATTTTTACCTGCAGAGGATATTATTACTAAATATTATTCGCCCCTCGCTACAAATACTAATTTTTATAGAGACGACAGGTTAATAAATGCCGGCGGAGATCCTAACGGAACATTAGATTTTTATACGGTTCATTATTACAGCTGGGCTGGAACAGGGCTGTCACCTTTCCATCACCCTTATTCAACATGGAATTTAACTAAACCTTTAGTTATTGCCGAATTCTTTATGGAAGATGCATTTGGTGTACCCTACCAGGATCTGTATGAAAAATTGTATAATACCGGTTATGCCGGTGCTTTATCCTGGCAGTGGCTGGGTGATACTCAAAACAATGATAATGCGAAGAACAGTGATCATTCGAGGACTGCTGCTGCATTATGGGATATGTATATTAATCATCATAAGGATATTGTTATTGATCCTAGAACAGGCACTATCTATAGATTTTATTTGGATGCTTCTACTATCCAAAAAAGTGACAGCACAATATTGCACTGGGATACGGAAGACGGTTCAATGGTAACACTTAATGGTCAAAGTGTTTCAGCAGCTGACAGTTTAATTGTTAATCCTTCTGTATCAACGTCTTATACTTTGATTACATCCGGGCAGGTTGATGATTCAATAACAGTTAATCTTACTGTACTGCCTACAGGTCAGATAATGAATTTTGCAGCTCAGCCGACTCAGGTCGGAATTGGAGAAAGTTCAACTCTTACTTGGCAAGTAGTTAAAAATTCAATAGCAACAATAAACGGCCAGTCTGTTCCTGTGAAAGGTAATATGGAAGTATTTCCTGATTCAATGAACAATACATATACATTAGTATCTAAAGGGGATATAACTGATTCTATTAAACTAACAATTAATGTGATGCCGGCGGATAAACTGGATAGGGCATTAGGAGTTCCGGTAATTGTATCATCAAATGATACAGTTGCTTTCAGCTTTAGTAAACCGGAAAATTTAATTGACGGCAATAATTTCACCCGCTGGCAGGCAGCACCGGGAAATAATCAAAAAATATTAATTGACCTGGGGAGATCATTATTGATTAATAAAGTGGTAATTAGATGGGCAAAAGAAGGTTATGCTAAATGGTATTCAGTACAATCAACAGTTGATTCTACTAAATGGAATATTTTGCATGTGGCAACAAATGCCACTGGTGGTGTAGCTAATGTAGAAACACTGGATAGTCTGAACGGTGCAGGCAGGTATGTTGCTTTTTTACTAAATACGCCTGGTGTGACTGCATTTTCAATAAATGAAATAGAGATTTACGGAGTTCCCGATTTAACTGGAGTAGATGATTATAATTCTTTAATACCAACAGAATATACGCTTTCGCAAAACTATCCTAACCCGTTTAATCCATCTACTACAATTAGGTTTGCAGTACCAAAAGTATCGAATGTCAGCTTAACTGTCTATAATATACTTGGCCAGAAGGTTGCAACACTATTAAATAAGGAATTATCAGCAGGTACATATAGTGTTAGGTTTGATGCATCAAAAGTCAGCAGCGGGGTCTATTTCTATACTTTGAAAGCTGGAGATTATTTATTGACTAAAAAGATGATCCTTTTAAAATAAAATAATGACTTTTACTGATTTAATAATTCTTCTTTCTTTTTAAACTTAAAAAATGAGGATATTTTTTAAGTTATATTTGAACTTTAACTAATTATTAAACTTCAAAACATTTTCATCGTAAAATGAAAAGGATAATCTTACTATTTTCTATAATAATACTTTCATTCTTATATAGTAATTGTTCAGCACTTTTTGTAACTGGAGAACAAGGCTATATTAAAGTTAATAACACTCATTTTGAATCAAATGGAAAACCCTATTATTATGAAGGGGCAAACTTTTGGACCGCTGCATATTTGGGTGCATCCGATTCTATAGGAGATAGACAAAGACTAATAAGAGAATTAGATAAATTGCATTCATTGGGTATTACAAACTTAAGAGTTTTGGGAACTTCTGAAGAATCAATAAAAGGCGGTGTTGTTAAGCCCGGTTTCATTACTAAACCCGGCGTTTATAATGAAGATTTACTTAAGGGGATGGATTTTTTATTATCCGAAATGAAAAAAAGGAATATGCATGCCGTAATATTCTTAACTAATACTTGGGAATGGTCTGGGGGAATGGGACAATATAATTCTTGGGCCGGTGACAGTAATATGATTAACCCGGTAGTTCCTAATATGAATTATCCTGATTATATGAATTATGCTGCTTCTTTTTATCGCAATCAAAGTGCAAAAGAAATTTATTATCGATATCTATATAAGCTGATAACGAGAAAGAATACATATACCGGTTTACACTATTATGATGATCCCGCAATTATGACCTGGGAGGTTGCAAATGAACCGCGCCCGGGTCAAGGTGAGGAAGCTAAAAAATGGCTGGATGAATATTATAGGTGGATAAATTCTACTGCGTTGTTCATTCACACTCTTGATCATAATCATTTGGTTTCAACAGGCAGTGAAGGCATCGTTGGAAGTCTGGATTCAGCCGAAGTATATATAAAATCAAATCAGAGTAAATATTTAGATTATTTAACTTTTCACCTTTGGCCTAAAGACTGGGGCTGGTTTAATGTATCTAAAGCTGATTCAACATATCCTTCAACTGAAGTTAAATCTATAGATTACATTAATGAACATATCAAGTTAGCGCGTGAACTAGGCAAACCGGTAGTCTTGGAAGAATTTGGTTTGCAGCGTGACAAGGGTATAATTCCGGGTACACCTACAGCTTTCAGAGATAAATTTTACAAGAAAATTCTTAACATTGTTTACGATAGTGCTCACAGTGGTTCTCCAATTGCCGGCGCTGCTTTCTGGCTGTGGGGTGGTGAAGGTGCATCTAAGATCGGGCCTTATAAATGGGGATTTGGTAATAATAACGGGATGGTAGATGATAATAATTCAGTTTATGATGTTGATATTTCTACTCTAAGTATACTAAAAGAATTTGCCGGCAAGTTTAACTTGCTTAACATGAAAGAAATTGTCTTGGATCAACCAATATTATCTGATTAATCTTGTGCTATTGTGTTTTTAATGAAAATCCGAAATTCACAATTCACAATTCAAAATCTATTACTGGGATAACTTTATGCGTAAAATCTTTTTCTTTTTTTCTTTCGTTCTGGTTCCTATAATATTTGAAGCATGCTCTGCCTCTTTATTAAATAGTAGTAATGAATTCGTAAAAGTGAACGGGACTCAATTTGAATTAAATGGGAAACCATATTACTATGCCGGGGTTAATTTATGGTATGGATGTTATTTAGGTTCGCCTGGTAATACAGGAGATAGAAAAAGACTGGTTGCAGAATTAGATGAGCTTAAATCGCTGGGTCTAACAAATTTGAGAATATTAGGTGCATCAGAAGAATCATATATAACTAATTCTTTAAAGCCGGCAATTCAAATAAAACCTGGTGTTTATAATGAAGAATTACTCAATGGCCTGGATTTTCTCCTTTCCGAAATGAGAAAAAGGAATATGCATGCCGTAATATTTTTAAATAATTATTGGGAGTGGACCGGCGGTATGTCCCAGTATAATGATTGGGCAAACGGGGGAGGCGGTGTTGATCCGGCTAATGGAAATTACGGAAATTTTATGGATTATTCTGCAACTTTCTATGGAAATGAAAAAGCAGATGAACTATTCCTGCATTATGTCTATTCACTTGTCACCAGGAAAAATATATATACCGGCGATTATTATTATGAAGATCCGACTATAATGGCATGGCAGCTGGCTAATGAGCCGCGTCCCGGCAGAAACGGTTATTGGCTTGATGAATATTACAGATGGATTAAAACTACCGCACAATTTATTCATAAAATCGATCCGAATCATTTGGTTACAACAGGCAATGAAGGTCTGATGGGAAGTATTGGAGATTCAACAGTATATTTAACTGCACATGAAATTAAAGATATAGATTATATGACTTTTCATTTATGGCCGAAGAACTGGGGATGGTTTGATGCAAAAAAAATAAATGAGACTTATCCAAAAACAGAAAAAAATGCAGTAAATTATATAAATGAACACATATCTTTTGCACGTAAAGCAGGCAAACCCATCGTTATGGAAGAGTTTGGATTGCCCCGGGATAGTGAATTTTATAAAGCGGGAACCCCGACTACCGCAAGAGATAAATATTATAGAAAAATTTTAAATTTAGTTTATGACAGCGCTGCTGCAGCTTCCCCTATGGCAGGAACAAATGTTTGGACGTGGGGAGGGGAAGGCAGGGCGCAGCATAACGATTATAAATGGCGGCCGGGAGACCCTTTCGTCGGGGATCCGCCCCAGGAACCGCAAGGGCTTAATTCTATCTTTAATTCTGATCTTTCTACTTTATCAATATTTAATGAACATTCCCATAAAATGATTGAACTTAGGAATAAAGAAAAATTTGTTTTTCAGAATAAATAATTCTAATAATGAAATAATTTTCGGCAATATGAAAAAATCATTTATACTATCATGCTGTCTAGTATTGCTGTTTCATTGCACCTCCGCCAACGCAGAAAATACAGTTAAAGTAATTTTAAAAAAAGAGATCTCAACAAATTGGGAATTCTCAAAAGCTGATTCTATAAATTGGTATCCGGCAGAAGTGCCTGGATGTGTACATACCGATTTGCTGGATAATAAATTAATTCCGGATCCTTATTTCAGAACTAATGAAAAAGATTTACAATGGATCGGAAAAGTAGATTGGATTTATAAAACCAACTTTGATGTACCTTCCGTTTTGATGGAGAAAAAGAATATTGAACTGGTATTTAAAGGTTTAGATACATATGCTGATGTTTATATAAATGATTCATTGATACTTTCTGCAGATAATATGTTTCGGGAATGGAAAATTCCATGTAAACGATTATTGAAGGAAAAGAATAACTCTTTAAAAATATTTTTTAACAATGTATTTAAAATTAATCTCCCGAAATGGAAAAATGCACCATTCAGGTTAATGGCTTTTCCAAACAATGATCAGGCAGATACAATGACTGCGATGTACTCTCGTAAAGCTCAATTCCATTACGGGTGGGATTGGGGTCCAAGGTTAATTACCTGCGGTATTTGGCGAAAGGTATATTTGGAAACATGGGATAATTTCAAAATAAATAATGTTCAGGTTATTCAAAGAAAAGTCTCAGAAGAAAATGCCGATATAAATGCTATTATTTAATATCTCTTCGGATTCTGAAAGTAATGCAGTAGTTAAAGTAAATGTGGATGATAGTGAATATATAAATGAGAATTGTCTGCTTAAAAAAGGTTTGAATAAAATCCCTGTGAATTTTAAAATTAATAATCCCAACTTATGGTGGACAAACGGTCTGGGAAATCATTATTTATATAACTTTGATTTTATTGTGCAGGCAGATAATAATATGATTGATTCTGCTAATCTGAAAATTGGAATTAGATCGCTGAAGGTTGTCCGGGAAAAAGATTCTCTTGGAACAAGCTTTTACATTAAATTGAACGGTAAGCCGGTTTTTATGAAGGGTGCAAATTATATCCCTCAGGATAACTTCCAAAACTTGGTAACTGGAAAACGTTATGAACGTATGATCAAATCAGCCGCTGATGCAAATATAAACATGCTTAGGGTATGGGGAGGTGGAATTTATGAAAACGATGAATTCTATACCTCATGTGATGAATATGGAATTATCGTATGGCAGGAGTTTATGTTTGCCTGCGCTATGTATCCTGCTGACAGTGGTTTCCTAAATTCGGTTACTAATGAAATAATTGATAATGTAACTAGAATAAGAAATCATGCATGTCTGGCTTTATATTGCGGAAATAATGAAAACGAAATTTCATGGTATCAATGGGGATGGAAAGAAAAATATTCCCCTGAAATACAAAAGCAATATGAGATGGATATGCACAAATTATTCTATGAAACAATACCGCAAGCGCTTAAAGAAGTCGATACAACCCGGTATTATCATCATACAAGTCCCTCTGCCGGTTTTAACAATATACCATGTTCAAATGGGGATATCCATTACTGGGGTGTGTGGCACGGTAAAGAATCTTTCGAAAACTTCAATATAAATATTGCAAGGTTTGTAAGTGAATATGGATTTCAATCTTATCCTGAAATAAGCACAATAAGGAAATTTGCTTTACCGGGGGATATGCAGCTTCATTCTGAAGTTATGCTTTCACATCAAAGGTGTATGGCTGACGATAGGAAAGATAGAGAGTATGGGAACAGGTTAATTCAGTTGTATATAAAGAGACAATTCAGGGAACGAAAAGATTTTGAATCATATGTTTATGTAAGTCAGCTTTTACAGGCTGAGGGAGATAAAATTGCAATTGAAGCGCACAGGAGGAATATGCCCTTCTGTATGGGGAGTGCATACTGGCAGATTGATGATTGCTGGCCGGTAGCTTCCTGGTCAAGCATCGATTATTACGGCAAATGGAAAGCTCTTCATTATTATGTTAAAAGAGCATACAGAACATTTCTTATTTCAACGGTTTTAAATAATGATCTTTTAAACATCTATATTATTTCCGATAGTCTTTATACCGTTCCGGCTGAACTTAATGTTAAAGTTATGAATTTTGATGGAAATGAAATTTATAATAAAACTTTTCCCGTCAAAGTTTCGGCGAACAGCAGTCAAGATTTTTAAAATTATCAATATATGATTTAATCAAAAATGAAGATGGATCAAAAATAGTTTTAATTTCGCAACTTAAATCAGGCAATAAAATATTAACCGGTAATACATTCTTTTTTAAGAAATATCAAGATCTGAATTTAGAAAAACCTGGAATTGAAGTTAAAGTGATTAAAATTAATGATGGATATGAATTGCAGCTAAATTCTGACAAGTATGCAAAGGATGTTTATTTAAGCATGGAAGATTATGACGGTTTTTTTGAGGATAATTACTTTGATCTTTTTCCGGGAGAAATTAAAAAAGTAAAATATCAGACAAATAAACAAATTGAAGGATTGTTAAAAAAGTTAAAAGTAATCAGTTTGGTTGATAGCTATCATTAATTATAGTGTTATTAACACAGCGTTAGCAGGGAAACCGCAGATGTAACAGATAAAATTATTTCCGATTCTTTCTGAGTTATCTGTGGATTCTCAGAATCCTTTGTTGTATATAGATTTTGATAATAGATTGGTTCCTCAATTAAATTTTTAATAAAATCATTCTTCAATTTAACTTTAAGGCTTTAATATGAGAAAAAATATAATAAATGTTCTTCTTATTCTTCTTTTTATTTCTTCAGTTTCTTTTGGGCAAAATGCTGATTATTATATAAAAAAAGAAACCTGGATTGCTACACTTATTGCATCTAGAGAAAATTTTATTAAACAGCAGCAGGAGATTAATTTACAGTTTAAATTAATTTTAGAGCCCTGGTATAGTGCCGGCTTTTTCCCTGCTAAACCGGGCGAATCATTCATGGAAAAATTCCCGCCGGAAGATGATAATGATTTAAGTAAACAGTATGATAACGGTAAGTACAAATGGGAAAAACAAAAATGGGTAGACGGTACAATCATTAATTTCCCTGCGCTGGTTAATTGTACAGTGTACCTGCAAAGAAATATTAATTCTGATCGTGATACAACTATAAAAGCTTATTTCGGAAGTGATGATGGCTTGAAAGTCTGGCTTAATGATGATTTAATAATTAATCATAAAATCGACCGTGGATGTTCACCAAACCAGGATACTTCGAATTTAAATTTGATAAAGGGAGAGAACAAATTATTTATAAAAGTGAACAATAACCAGGGAGGATTTGCTTTCTACTTTTCTCTTTATAAACACGATCCGAAAGAATATTTGTGGAGCTTGATTGAGAAGGATTTTCCACAGATGAGTGACTTAATGGAAATATCGTGGGTTAGAAATGATAACATCTGGAATGATGATTGGATACCTGGTAACTATTCCGAAATCGCAAAGAAATATGCTTCGGCTATTGAAAAAATATCTCCCGAAGTTTCCGGGGAAATATTGAAACAATCTGCAGATGCGAAAAGCATTAATAGCATTGAACTGATAAATAGTGAATATGGAAAAGCAAAAAAAAGCGAATATGTTATTCTTACTCCAAAACCATCTCCTTCGCCAAAGATTAATGGTGCCCAGGTTTATGGTGTTAGACCTGGTTCCCCTTTTTTATATAGAATACCTGCTGCAGGTAACAGACCAATGGAATTTTCTGCTGAAAATTTACCATCTGGACTACACCTTGATGCAAAAACAGGAATCATTACAGGTGTAATTAAGGAAAAGGGAGAATTTATAGTTACATTCAATGCAACCAATAAACTTGGTACTGCAAAAAAAGAATTTAAAATAATTTGTGGAGATCAAATTGCATTAACTCCTCCGCTTGGTTGGAATAGCTGGAACTGTTTTGCCAGTTCAGTTAGTGATAAGAAAATCAGGGCTGCTGCCGATGCAATGATTAAAAGCGGTTTGATTAATCATGGATGGGCATATATTAACATTGATGATTACTGGGAAACTAAACCGGGTTCAGATGACCCCACACTTCAAGGTAAACCAAGAGATGATAACGGTTATATTAATCCTAATAAAAGATTTCCGGATATGAAAGCACTTGGTAATTTTATTCATGATAAAGGATTAAAAATGGGAATCTATTCTTCTCCCGGTCCATTAACTTGCGGCGGCTGCATTGGAAGTTTTCAGCATGAAAACAATGATGCACAAAAATATGGTGAGTGGGGTATTGATTATCTTAAATACGATTGGTGCTCATACGATGGAGATAGGAATAATATAAATGATTTAATGAAGCCTTACTTTGTTATGAGAGAAGCTCTGAATAAGGTTAACCGGGATATTGTTTACAGTCTTTGCCAATACGGGATGGGCAATGTATGGGAATGGGGCGCTAAAGTGGGCGGCAACAGTTGGCGTACAACCGGTGATATTACCGATACATGGCAAAGTCTGAGTGATATAGCATTCAGTCAAAATGGGCATGAAAAATTTGCAGGTCCCGGGCACTGGAATGATCCTGATATGCTTGTAGTTGGAATGGTCGGCTGGGGTGAAAACCTTCATCCTACAAGATTAACTCCAAATGAACAATACACACATATTAGCATGTGGTGTCTGCTTTCTGCACCTTTATTAATCGGCTGTGATATGACCCGTCTTGATGATTTTACTATCGGGCTGCTCACTAATGATGAAGTTCTTGCCGTTGACCAGGATCCTCTTGGCAAACAGGCGGATAGAGTTTATAAGGATGGTGATATCGAAATCTGGGCTAAGAATCTTCAAGATGGTTCTAAAGCTGTCGGTTTATTTAATAGAGGTAATGACGCTGCTGAGGTTTCTGCCGGCTTCAATCAGATTGGATTACAGGGTAAATGTTTAGTCAGAGATCTTTGGCGACAAAAAGATATCGGCAAATTTGAAAAACAATATAAGACTGTTGTTCCTTCTCATGGTGTAGTTCTGATAAAAATTAAAGGCGAATGATTTAATAAATCAGCATTAAAGATTGGTTTAATGTTAAAATTATGATAAAATACTTTTAACAATTACCATTTGATTCCATGGGCTAATAAAAGATACTTCATTTTTCAATTATAATGTTCTTCATTTATTTATATATTTAACGATCTATTTTTTGAAAAGAATTTAGAGGTAAAGTGGCATATATCACAAACATGTCATTTGATTTTCGATAGGTTCTTGCATAATTTAAACCGTTAAATTATAATGAGTTACAAACAAATTGATAAAGGTGCATCATGACTAAAGCAGATATAGTTGATAAAGTTGCCGCCGGAACCGGTCTTACTAAATTGGAAACAGAAGCCATAATTGAAGGTTTTATAAAAACGGTTATTGAGTCCTTAAAAGAAGGAAAAGGAATAGAGATAAGAGGATTCGGCAGCTATAAAGTTAAAAAGAAAAATTCACGTCAAGCTAGAAATCCTAAAACAGGTGAGCAGGTTTTTGTTCCCGAACATTTTGTCCCGACATTTAAATTCTCTAAAGATTTTAAAGAAATTGTTGATAATGGAATGAAAGAGGCTTAAAGAAAAGTAGTCTATGAAGAATTTTTGTCCCGGATGTGGCGCTAAGTTAGAAAAGAATTTTCAATTTTGTCCTAATTGTGGTATAAGTTTATCTGGTCCTGAAAACATACAGGAAAATAAAGTTGATCAACCTGAGACACAAAGTGTTAATGCAGTAAAAGTTTACTGTAAAAATTGTGGTGAAGAAAATGATATTAGTAATACTATATGTTCTTCATGCGGGATTAAGCTAGACAATAAAGGGAGTAAATCAAAATATCAAAAAAAATCTCCTGAGATTAAAAAGAATACAGAAGCAGGAAAATCAAAGAGGAATATTAAAGAGCAGAAAAATCAGGCAGGAAAATCAAAAACGCTAAATACCCGCATGTTCCTGATAATATTCGGCGGAATTATAATAGTTGCTGCAATAATTATTTTTTCTTCAGGAGTATTGGATAAGCCACCCGTCTCCGTAACAGGTGCAATTCAAAAGACTACAAATCAGCCGGGTGTGGATTTAAGCAGTATAAATAAAATAAATGAACTTGAAGCCCGGTTAAAAACAAATCCTAACGATAATGATTTACGTCTTCAGCTTGCACATACACAGAATGATGCCGGATTTTTTACAAAAGCAATTGAGAATTATAAAAAATATTTGGAGATAAATCCCAAAGATGCCGATGTTCGAATAGACATGGGCGTTTGTTATTATAATTTGGGAGATTACCCCACTGCTATTAATGAAATGGAAAAAGCTTTGAAATATCAGCCTAATCATCAAATCGGGAATTTAAACCTAGGAATCGTTAATTTAGCAGCTGGAAATTTAAATAAATCAAAAGAATGGCTTGAAAAGGCTGTTTCTATTGATCCGAATTCTGATGCAGGAAAAAGAGCAGAGGAATTATTAAAATCACATGAAAATAATGGAGGTAATTAATGCCCTGTGGTAAAAAAAGAAAACGTCATAAAATGTCTACACATAAAAGGAAAAAAAGACTGAGAAAAAACAGGCATAAAAAGAAATTAAGATAATTAGTTAAGTATATCTGTTCCAGGCTAAACTTTAGCAAAGCCTGGTTCAAGAATGCACCTTCCTTTGATATTAACTAAGTGGGATAATTACCAATTCTCTCTCTTTAATTGTCCATGAAATAAATCTTAATTTTAAGCCAACTTAGCTCAGCTGGTAGAGCAACTCATTCGTAATGAGTAGGTCGCCGGTTCGATTCCGGCAGTTGGCTCTGAAATGAAAGATTTACTTTCTCATTGTTCATGAATTATCAGTATTTCACTGAACAGTTTACTGAACACTTTAACACTACTTAAAGAACATAAACAGAAATAGCCCAAAGAGAACTTTCAAAGGTGACCAAACCTTATTAAAACTCCTTGAGCTAATTCCGATTTCAATCTTTATTCTTTTCATTGGCCATTCAGAAAGTTTTTTGAAATATCTAAATACTATTTTTTCTTTCTTGTCTCAATAATTGCACTATTTTTTAATATAAAATTCACCACGAGTATATGCGCGATGTATGATAGATTTCTTTCGACCTGTCTTGATGTAACCATTAGCTGTCATTAAGGCTGCAATCATAGCTCCAATTAACTGTTTAACTCTTCCAGAAAAATCAAATCCTTTTCTCTTTTTAGCTTTATTAAAACAAACCTCAGCAATGCTTGTGATTGCAGGCATTCCATGTTCAGTTAATACCTTAGCTTGAATAAAAGTTTCCGGTTGCATAACTATATCAAACAGAAATCTACATTTATTTTTTGCTAAGTCTGAAAATTGCGGATAAATATTTTCAAATTCTTTTAATTCTGGAATATATATTTTTTCGGAATAAGTTTTTATTTTCATTTCTTTTCTTACAAAGTAGATTCATTATTAGCACTTACAATATACGTAACTGATAAATTAAAATCAATAGTTATCATATTCAATGTCAAGAAAACATCTATTTATTAAGGTAGAAAACAGTTATTTGAAAATATTTAAAAAACATGGGACAAAAGCGAAAAAATTACATAAGGTGCGTAAATAATACACTAAGAAGGCTCTCCTTAGTGATTCTATTTTTTAATATGGTCTTTTTTCGTATGTGGAATATTATTTGTGATAAGTTTCGATAGTAAATTATTAAAAGGGAATATTTTATAATGGATGGTAATCAAAACCAAACGGTAAAGGAGGAATTTGTTGGAGTAAAAGGTTGGCTATTATTCTTTGCAATTATATTTACATTCTTATTTCCATTTTTAACTATTAATAGATTATTTCTACCGATTTTTGCTTCTTCTGAAAGTCCTTTTTTATATAAAATCAACGAAACTTCAGTCGGTCTTTTTTCGTTATTGACGGGTATATCAATTTTTTTTAAAAGTTCAAAGACAAAAATATTATTGCAAATATTTTTATTATTCTACTTAATAAACTCAATCACCATTCATCCCCTTAATAATGATATAAAAGGTCTTCCTATAAAAAATATATATGCAATAGCAGTTGTAACAATTGTTTATTTATATTTTAAGAATTCAGAAAGGGTAAAAAATACTTTAGTAAATTAATTATTGTATCATAAAAGGATTTAAGCTTTTTAATAAAATAGGTGGGTATGGGGTTAGAGTTACTGGGGTGTATGTTTACAAGTTACCATAAAAAAGAGTTTTCTTACACAATAAAAAAGCAATCTTATAACAAAAAGTTATTAATTTATGGAGAGTTTTTTGACACTATTACGCGTGAGAAGGAAAAATGCGAAGCGCATCCAGAGTTTTTATAGTCCATAAAAAGCATTAAACATGATGGAATTGGAGTAAACAAAGTATTATTAAAACTTGATGAAAATTTTCAATGAAAAAACACCCCATACACCCATGAAAAGAAGGGGGTGGGTTTGTTGGTGGAAAGCCTTCACACATTATCGAATAAAAAATTGGATTCTCTAAGAAAAATTGAAAATCATTCTTATGCAATAGCTTTACATATTATGTATTATAATTTCGTAAGAATACATAAATCACTACAAATAACACTACAATGGAGCATGAATTACTAAAAAGCTTTGGAATGTTGAGGATTGGGTAAATCTAATTTAGAATGAATTATTTTATGATTGCTTTGTTTCTTCTAATTCTTTTTGAATTTGATAATATCCAGTACCCTTTAAACTACATTCAATTAATTGATTGAATTGATTGTGATTTAAATGTAATGCCACAGCAATATATTGAGATTTGTTTTCTTTCATCATTCTGGAATGTTCGTTTGGAATTTTAACTTTTGAGATTAGTTTTTTCTCTAAAAAAATAGAACCTTTCCAGTGCTTCCCCTTATGAGTAATTAAGGGATTGACTTAATTTAGAATAGCTTTTCTAATTTCTTTTTCTGTAAAATCATTAATCACTAATTTTTTTTAAATATTGTGATAAAATTTTTTTCCATTGAAATTTTGCTTTCATTGTTTATTTTTCTTTAAGTAATCATTATGAAATAGCCTCTTTTATTGTGCAAGAAAATCTTGTTTTAATCTTTTTTATGGACTCCGAAAATTCAATTTAAAACCTTAACATTATTTAACAATATTCTTTTAATTTTCTTTTTTTTCGAATCTTTAAGGATGTGAAAAACTATTGGTTTTTTCGACTTTTCTTTTTTTACGAGTCAAGATATTGTCTTTATTATCCTTTAATTTTTAATGCCGGTTGCAAATTAAATTTTTTAAATTCTTTCATAATGACCTCCTTAACCAATTCTGCATTATTCGGTGTTGTTAAAATTGAATCGTGAATAGTTAAGACGAATATTTTTTTCTCTGCTAATCTTGGTACAATTGAATTTATCATAATATCAGCTTCAACTCTTTGAAGTTCAATCGCTAAATCCTTGTAATTCACTTTTTTGAAATAAGAAATAATATTAGCCACACTTGGAAATAATTTTTTAAATATTTTTCTTTCTTCGTTCTCACTTTCTTTGCTGTAAAATACTTTAATGCTTCACTTTTTAGTTTTGACCTTGTAGAAATACAGGTTTTTTTACCGGAAGATTGGAAATAGAATATATACCAAATACCATTTTTATGCTTAGAAAGATACATAGCTTTTTTAGCCTTTCTAAGCTCTGAAAATCAGTTTTAAGGAATTAAAAAAGGAATTAACCTAAGCTAACCACTTATATTTGCTGGTAGAGCAACTCATTCGTAATGAGTAGGTCGCCGGTTCGATTCCGGCAGTCGGCTCTGGACAATAATTACATAGTTTTTATTAAGTTAGTTATTATTACAAAACTACATACTTTTCTTTAAAAATTACCTGCTGCAAAAATCCATCTAATCAAAATTTGGATTTTTGAAACGTTTTATTGGTACTATTATTGTGCCTTTTTATTGTTAAAATTTGCTATTTATGCTAAAAAGTTAAAAATTGGGATTGCTTGGGAAAAAAAACTTCCATTTTAATAAAAATAATTACGGATATATTATGTTGTATTTGATACTAGTCTATTCCGGTCTATCAATTATTTCATTTTTAATCCTCTTGTACTTTTTGGTTTCTGCACCAAAACATTTTTGGAACAGGAAGATTTCAAATAAATTAACTAAGTAATAGATTCATATGACATTAACCAATAGAAAAATTATTATTGGACTTATTATTATTCTAATTAGTTTAGTTTATGGATACCTCTTTTTTGAAAGATTTTTAACAGAAAAAGAAGTAACAATTACGGTGATAAATTCTGAAAAATTCGGAGATGAAACAGGGAGGTATATAATTTTTACCCCGGATGAAGTGTTTGAAGATACAAATGATTATTATCATGATAAACATAACGCAACTGAAGTCTTTAACAAATTGCAGAAGGGAAGAACGTATAAAGTAAAAGTAGTAAGTTTTTATTGGCCGGCACTTCCGCATTTTAGAAATATTATTGAAGTAATTAATGAAAAGCTCCCCGATAATAAATAGAATGAAATTTTCTTTTGAAAATAATTATAAAATAATATTATCATTTCTACAATTTCTGAACCCTGCTTATTTCAATTTGATTCCTATATAATTCCTTCCAATTCGTTTTTAAAATCCTCGGAACTAATAAAAAATTCAATTTTTCCCGATTACTTTCCGGTTTATCACGCTTCTTAATAAAAAAAATGAAAAAAATGTGGTAAAAAAGTAAAAAACTTCTTGACATTTCCATAAATTTTAACGTATTTTTGGGGAGTTGTGGGGAATTGTGGTGAAAACAACCAAATTAGAGTTGGACAATGTTTAGAGGTCAATTTTCATACTCAATAGATTCAAAGGGAAGAATAAGTATTCCTGCGAAATTAAGGAAACAAGTTTCTCCCGAATCTAACGAGACTTTTATTATTACTCAAGGTACCGCCACGTGTATAGATATATACCCGCTCGACCAATGGCAGCTTATTGAAGAAAAGCTGCTCATGCTTAATCCTTTCGATCCTAAGGATGCCCAATTTATAAGGATGATTTCGCAATATGCTTCTGAAGATAAACTGGATTCACAAGCAAGAATATTTAATTCCACAAATCCTAATTGAATATGCAAAAATTGAAAAAGAAGTCTTAATTCTTGGAGCTCTTAAAAAAATTGAAGTGTGGAATCCTAATGTTTATAAACAGTACCTGGAACAATCTAACGAAACTTACGAACAAATTGCAGCTAAAGTAATGGCTAAATAATGGACAAGCTTCATAAGCCGGTTTTATTAGAAGAGAGTTTGGACTATTTGATAAATGATAAATCAGGAACTTATTTCGATGCTACCTTAGGATACGGAGGCCATTCTGAAGAAATTCTTAAGAGAATCGGGAAAAACGGTGCCCTGGTTTCAACCGACGTAGATTTGGATGCTTTCAATTTTTCAAAAGATAAGTTTAATAATGAAGAAAGAATTAAGCTTTACAATTTTAATTTCACGCAAATCGATATTATTTCGAAAATTGAATCGATAAATCATTTTGATGGGATATTAGCTGATCTTGGAGTTTCCTCTTTTCAGCTTGATAATGTTGAAAAGGGATTTACTTATAGGAAAGAAGCAAAGCTGGATTTAAGAATGGATAAGAACAAAGTCGTTAATGCATCGGATGTTATTAAATTCTTTTTCAGAAGAAGATCTCCAAAATATTTTCTCAAAATTTGGCGAAGAAAAAAACTCTAAAAGAATTGCTAGGGAAATCTTCAGGTCAAGGGAAAAAAATAGGATACACACCACTACAGAATTAAGCAGCATTATTTGCAGGATAACGCCTCAAAGATACCAGGCAAAAACTCTTTCAAGGATTTTCCAAGCGCTGAGAATATTTGTAAATGATGAATTAAACAATCTGGAAAGTTTTTTAAAAGAAAAGTGTGGAGTTGCTTAAAAGAAATGGAGTTATTGTGATACTCTCTTATCATTCTTTAGAAGATAGAATCGTAAAAGAGTTCTTTAAGTATGAAGCATTAGATTGTATTTGTCCAAAAGATTTTCCTGTTTGCCAATGTGATAAAGAAAGCAGGTTAAAAATACTTACGAAAAAGCCTGTTGTTCCTTCTCAAAGAGAAATAGAATTGAATAACCGGGCACGCAGTGCAAAGTTAAGAGCGGCGGAAAGAATATGAAGAGAAGTGCAAAACCTCTGATATTATTAACACTTTTCTATATGGTGACTATAACCCTTTTTATACTTGGTTATGTGGGCATTAAATTAAATTGCGAGGAATTGACCAAGCAGAAAGTTTTGGCCGAACAGGAACTTGAAAATATAAAAAATTGGAAATTAAATTTATCTGCACAGCAGCAAGCTTTAACTTCCGAGGATCGGATTATCCCGATTGCAGAAGAAGAACTTGGTATGATCAAACCTGCTGAAGCAGCGGTTATTTTAACTGTAGATAAGAATAAAATAGAAAAAACATCAAAAATTGTTAAGGATAAATATGAATAATTCGAGAGCCTTAATAGTAATCGTTTTTATTTTTCTATTCTTTATAGCATTGGTAATTAAACTATTTGATATTCAAATTGTTAAAAGTGAAGAATTGAAATATTATGCTCAGAAACAGCAGACTAAGGTAGAAAAAATTGAAGCCGACAGGGGACTAATATATGACAGGAATAATACGCTCCTTGTTTATAATCGAAACGATGTTTCTTTTTACCTTGACCTTAGGATGGTTTCAAGTGCCGGGAAGATCAAAATTGCAAAAAAATTTGCCTCTGTTTTTGGAAAATCCGAAAAGCATTATCTGGATTTATGAAAGATTATAAAAAGACTATTTGTATTGAGAAGAAAGCCTCGAGTGAAGATGCATTACTGTTGAAAAACTTTAAAGTTACAGGTCTTTTTTATAATGAAGATCCGACTCGTATATATCAGTACAATAAATTGGCTTCGCATATTTTAGGCTATGTAAACAATGATTTCAAAGGAGTTAACGGTATTGAAAAATCATTTGATGGAGTTCTTCAGGGCGATGAAGGGAAAATGCTTGTTGAAAGAAATGCTATTGGTGATATGATTACCGTAGCAGAAGAAGAAACTAAGCCGGCGGTTCCGGGGGACAATCTTTATCTAACAATTAATAAAACATACCAGGCAATCCTGGAAGAAGAACTGAAGAATGGGCTTGATGTTTACGGGGGTTTATCTGCAACAGGAATTATAATGAATCCCAATAATGGTGAAATTCTGGCCCTCGCTAATATAAATGATTACAATCCTGAAATTTATTGGAAATTTGATGATTCCGATAGAAAAGATAGAGCTGTTACCGATTCTTACGAACCAGGCTCTACATTTAAATCTATAACTATGGCTGTCCTGTTAAACCAGCATCTTTGCAAGTTAAATGAAACAATAAATGTCGAAAATGGAAGTTATAAATTTAAAAATATTCGCATAAGTGATACTCATAAACATCAATACCTTTCTGTAATGGGTGTTATGGAACAATCAAGTAATGTAGGAATGTCAAAATTAGCTCAGAGAATTAATGATGATGTTTATTATAAATATATTAGAGCTTTCGGTTTTGGTAATTATACCGGAATAAAGCTGCCTGGAGAAGTGGATAGTGATGCTTAAAAAACCTAATGATTGGTCGGCTGTAACAAAAGCTTTTATGTCTTTTGGATATGAATTAATGGTTACTCCGTTACAATTGATTTCCGCATATTGCTCTTTAATTAATGGCGGAATTTTATACAAGCCATTAATTGTTAAAAGAGAAGCCGACGGCAATGGTTCTGTTATCTTTGAAGATTCACCTAAACAGGTTAGGCGGATTATCACTGAAGAAACGTCTAGAAAGATGAGGGAAATTCTTTACAATGTAGTTGAGAATGGTACCGGTGTAAATGCTCAGATTGATAATCTTAAAGTTGGTGGTAAAACCGGGACTGCACAAAGACTGGAAAATGGTAAGTATTCAAAATCCCAATATAACTCATCCTTTGTTGGCTTTTTCCCTTCCGATAATCCAAAAGTAATTTGTTTGATTTTAATTAATGCCCCTAAAATTGGTAGATACGGTGGAAGCGTTGCTGCGCCAATATTTAAAAATGTTGCAGAAAGAATGATTAAAGCTGACCCGGAATTGCTGAATACCTCACCTGAAGAAGAGGGAATGCACCTGGTCTCAATTGAAAAATCCAATAATAATTTCTCTAAAATTGTTCCTGCCAAAGGTAGTGCAAATGTTCAGCAAGTTAATGCAAAAGAGTTTTCCAGGACTAACATTATGCCGGATTTGACAAGCTATTCAATAAGAGATGCAATTTATTTACTGACAAAGCTTGGAATTAGGTATACAATAAAAGGATCAGGTTCAGTTTTATCGCAAAGTATTAACCCGGGTACTAAAATTCAGAAAAATGAGATTTGCGTTTTAAATTGTAAAGAAGTTTCGATTAATGGAACGGTAGTATATTAAATGGAATTAACACGGCTGGTTAGTAAATTAAAAGCTGTCCAAATTATAGGAGAAGTACAGCGTAAAGATATTACAGGGATATTTTATGATTCGAGGAAAGTAATAAAAGACTCTCTATTTGTAGCAATAAAAGGATATAGAGCAGATGGGCATAACTATATTCTGGATGCTATTAATAATGGTGCTTTTGCAGTAGTTTTAGAAGATAACAACAGTATTCCTGACGAAATATTTATACATGACAATTTAGCAAAAATATTAGTTAAAGACAGCCGGGTAGCCCTTGCTCAAATTTCTAACATTTATTTTGACCAACCGTCAAAGAAACTGAAGTTAATTGGAATAACCGGAACTAACGGCAAAACCACTACTTCTTATTTTATAAAAAATATTTTTGAAACAAATGGAAATAAAACCGGACTTATAGGGACTATTTCCAATTATATCGGGAAGAAAGAAATTAAAACACAGCTTACAACTCCTGAATCCTTAGAGTTAAACGAACTCCTTTTCGAGATGCATAACCAGGGTTGTGATTATGCTGTAATGGAAGTTTCTTCACATTCATTAGTCCTGAAAAGGGTTTACGATTTGTATTTTGCTTCTGCAGTTTTTACAAATATTACTTCGGATCATCTTGATTTCCACGGTAATTTTGAAAATTATCTTGCAGCAAAGAAAATTCTTTTTGACACTTTATCACCATCTGCATTCGGTGTGTACAATTCCGATGACAAAAACTGTCTAACTCTAATCTCAAACTCCAAAGCACATCCCCTTTCTTATGGAATTACACCGGGTGCAGATTTTATTTTAAAAAATGTAAAGTATGATTTAACGGGAACTTCATTTTCAATTGAGCATGATGGAAATTCGTATCAAGTTTCAACCTCATTAATAGGGGAATTCAACGCTTATAATGCTTGCGCTGCATTTGCAGCAACTTTTTCATTAGGAATAAAGGAAGAGGTTTGTGTAGAAGGAATTAAAACAACTAAACAAGTGCCGGGGAGATTTGAAGTAGTTGGCAGCGGTCCGAAAAAAGGAATTATCGACTATTCTCATACAGCCGATAGTCTTGAAAAAGCATTAATAGCTCTAAATCAAATTACACAAGGTAAAAATCCTGTCTATACTGTTTTCGGATGCGGAGGTAATAGGGATAAAACAAAAAGACCAATAATGGGCAGGATTGCTAGTGAATTGAGCAAATATGTAATAATTACTTCAGACAACCCGAGGTATGAAGAACCTTTGGAAATTATTAATGATGTAAAAAAGGGAATTTCAAAAACCAATTATGAAGTAATTGAAAATAGAGAAGAGGCAATAAAAAAAGCATTAGAAACATCGGAAGAAGATGCGGTTGTTTTAATAGCGGGTAAAGGTCATGAAAATTACCAGGAAATAAAAGGTGTTAGGAGTCATTTCTCCGACAAAGAGATCGCTGAGAAATATCTTTATCACTTAACCGGCGGGCGGGCAGCAAGTATGGTTCAGTAAAATGAAAAAGATAAATTTAACTATTGAAGATATGTTTAACATACCGACATCGGAAATTTTTAATCCTGATAACTTTAAACCGGTTACGTCGGTTTTAATTGATTCGAGAAATATGGCAAAAAATTCTTTATTCATAGCAATTAAAGGTGATAGGTTTGATGGGCATAATTTTTTAAGAGATGCTGTAAAGAAAGGTGCATCTGCCGTTGTAGTAAACAAAAACAAATATAAAAATTTTACTGATATTGATATCCCGGTTGTGACTGTTAAAGATACAACAAAAGCTTTAGGCGATATTGCCAAAATCTGGAGAAATAAACTTTCAGCCAAATCAGGAATAAAGGTTATCGGAATTACAGGGAGTAATGGAAAAACTTCAACTAAGGAAGTGATTGCAGCATTGTTAAGTGAAAAATATTTTGTAAATAAAACTTTGGGTAATAATAATAATCATATTGGAGTACCCTTAACAATATTCAATACTAATGAAAAACATAATGTGCTAGTTCTTGAGCTCGGGACTAATCATTTTGGAGAAATAAAATATACCTCCGGTATAGCAAGCCCTGACTATGCTTTAATAACAAATATCGGCGATTCTCATTTGGAATTTCTTAAAGACAGAAGAGGTGTACTTGAAGAAAAAGAAGCTTTGTTTAGAATAACAGCAGAACGAAACGGTTTCCTTTTTATTAATAGTGACGATAACATGCTTAGAAGCATTTCCAGGAATTACAAAAATAAATTGACATATGGCTTTAATTTTCAGGCAGCTAAAAATTATAATGTTGATGTCCGGGGAAAATTTTCCGGTTATTCAGATGACGGCAGACCCGAAATAGAGATAAATTATAAGAATAAAAAAATTGCCCGGTTATTGCCTTTATATGGTAAACATAATGCTCATAATTATCTGGCTGCAGTATCTGTCGGATTAAAACTGGGATTGTCAAAAAGAGAGATTGAGTCCGGAACCAAAAAATTAAATGCTGTAAATAAAAGACTAAATGTTAAAAGATATAAAGATTTTGTTTTAGTAGATGATACTTACAATGCCAATCCCGGGTCGATGAAATATGCATTCGAATTTTTATCGCAATTTAAAAACATTGAAAGAAAAATTGCTGTGCTTGGAGATATGTTTGAATTAGGCAAAGCGGAGATTGAGCTTCATAAAAAATTAGCACAGTATATTATTAAAAATAAAATTACTGAATTATATACAACCGGTAAAAGAATGAAATATTTATCGGACGAAATTAATAATTCCATAATTATTAAGAAACATTTTCGAACTAGAGAAAATCTAAGGTCTTTTTTAATGAACCTGGAGCTTACAGATTCAATCATTCTTATTAAAGGTTCCAGGGGAATGAAAATGGAAGAGTTCATAAAAGTATTGGAAAAAAAATCAGAATAAATGCTTTACTATCTTTTTGAATATATTAATAAAGTCTTCAATCCGCCCGGATTTAATATCTTCAGGTTTTTAACTTTTAGATCGGCGCTTGCTGCAATTTTTGGATTATTTTTTTCAATTTACTTTGGTCCTAAAATAATTTTTTACTTAAAGAAAAAGCAAATTGGAGAAGCAAAAAAAGCAGATGGACCTAAGTCGCATTGGTCAAAAGCCGGTACTCCCACAATGGGTGGTATAATTATCGTTCTTTCAGTTGTTATCCCGGTTTTGCTATGGGCTGATATTAAAAGCCTTTATATTATTTTAATTTTAGCAGGTACAATTTGGTTAAGTGCTGTAGGTTTTTTAGATGATTATTTAAAAGTTGTCAAAAAATATCCTAACGGGTTAATAGCCCGCTATAAACTTTTAGGGCAGGTAATCATTGGCCTGGTTGTCGGATCAATAATTTATTTTTCTCCGCAGTTTCAAGCTATAAATTCTGTTACTACTGTACCTTTTTTGAAAAATGTAAATTTTGATTTTTCATATTTCTACATCCCTGTTGTTGTTTTTATTATTACTGCTACATCAAATGCTGTTAATTTAACGGATGGACTTGACGGTTTGGCCATTGGAGTAATGATAATTGTGATGATAGCTCTTTCTATAATTTGTTATGTAAGCGGAAATGCAATATTCTCTGATTATTTAAATATTATTTATTTGCCGGGATCAGGCGAGTTGACCGTATATGTTGCAGCATTAGTTGGGGCATCACTTGGCTTTTTGTGGTTTAATTCTTACCCGGCTCAGGTATTCATGGGTGACACAGGTTCACTTGCACTTGGCGGTGCGTTCGGAATAATTTCGGTTTTAATAAAAAAAGAATTATTAATCCCAATCCTGGGCGGCGTTTTTTTTATGGAAACAATTTCGGTTATAATTCAAAGATTATATTTCAAATATACAAAGAAAAAATATGGTGAAGGAAGAAGAGTATTTAAAATGGCTCCTATGCACCATCATTTCGAAATGGTAGGGTGGCCTGAGCCAAAAATCGTTATCCGGTTTTATATTATTGCAATAATTTTAGCAATTGTAAGTCTAGCATCATTCAAGATACGTTAATAGTCTAAAGCCTATTAAAATGGAAATTAAGAATAAAAATATTTCGGTAATAGGCGCTGTAAGAAGCGGGATTGGAGCGGCAAAGTTAATAAAAAAACTTGGCGGAAATCCTTTTGTTTCCGATTCAGGTAAAAATGAAAGTCTTAATAAGTCAGCTGAAATATTAAAAGAAAATAAAATTGAATTTGAAATCGGGGAACATACAAATAAGGTTTTTGATTGTGACATTATGGTTGTGAGCCCGGGTGTACCTTCAAATGCCCCGGTTCTAATGGAAGCGAAAGAAAAAAAGATTGAAGTAATTAGTGAAATTGAGCTTGCGTATAACTTCTGCAAAGGAAAAATAATTGCAATAACCGGAACAAACGGTAAAACTACCACAACTAGTCTTTGCGGTC
The DNA here is from genome assembly GCA_963739895.1 of uncultured Ignavibacteria bacterium. Lineage (GTDB taxonomy): Bacteria > Bacteroidota > Ignavibacteria > Ignavibacteriales > Ignavibacteriaceae > CAVQBP01. Next base: position 32,381 of record CAVUCR010000030.1, read on the forward strand.
ATTTATTTAAAACATGCGGAGTAAAGACTTTTGTTGCAGGAAATATAGGTACTGCATTTAGCGATGTCGTTCTTGAAGCATCAGAAAATGATTTTATTATTCTTGAAATATCAAGCTTCCAGCTTGATTTAATAAAGCAATTCAAACCTAACGTTGGAATGATATTGAACATTACTCCAGATCATCTAAATAGATATGAAAATAAATTTGAAAACTATATTAATTCAAAACTTAGGATTTATAAAAATCAGGATAGAAACAATTATATAATTCTCAATAAAGATGATGAAACTTTAATTAATTCCTTAACCAATTATAAAAGCAGTGGATTTTATTTTTCCTTGCATGAATCCCAGCTGGACGGGTGTTATTTGTCCGGAAACCAGGTTATGTATAATGAAGGGGGCGAATTAAAGTTTACTTGTAATATATCTGAAATAAATCTAAAAGGAGAACATAATATAGCGAACGCAATGGCTGCATTAATAGCGGTAAAAATATTTAATCTTGATAACGAAAAAATAAAGGAAGGATTAAAAACCTTCCACGGTGTTGAGCACAGGCTTGAATTTGTAAGAGAAGTCAATGGTGTGAAATTTATTAACGATTCCAAAGCAACGAACGTTGATTCAGTTTGGTATGCATTAAGAAGTTTTGAAGAACCTATCTTCTTAATTCTAGGCGGGCAGGATAAAGGAAATGATTATAATAAAATAAAACAGCTGGTAATTGATAAAGTTAAGAAAATTTATGCAATTGGTTCATCTGCAGATAAAGTTTTTAATTTTTTTCATTCTGAAGTAAAAGTAGAAATTAAGCCTTCACTGGAAGATGTTGTTATTGCAGCTAACCAGGAAGCAAGAGAAAATGAAATTGTTTTATTATCCCCGGCGTGTGCGAGCTTTGATATGTTTGATAACTACGAACATAGAGGAAAACTTTTAAAGAGGCAGTAAATAAATTATAATGATGAACAACTATAATTCACATCTGCCTGTTAGTACAGGCTTTTCAGGGAAAAAATTAGCGCTTACAGTTTTTTTTGACGCATTTATTCTATCACTTTTGGGACTCATTCTGGTCATGAGTGCGAGTAGTACTTATAGTGCTATAAAATTTGACTCTGTTTTTCATCTGTTTAACTCCCATTTCTTCAAAGTGTTGATTGGAATATTTTGCATGTTAATTTTCAGCTTTATTCCCTATGATATTTATAAAGATTATAGTAAAGCTGCAATTTTTCTAACAACAGGGCTTTTGATTATCACTTTATTTGTAGCGCCTGATTATAAGGGTGCAGGGAGATGGCTTAATCTAGGTTTTACTTCTTTTCAGCCTGCCGATGTGGCCAAGTTGGTTTTGATTATCCATCTTGCTGCTTTGCTTGAGGATAAAGGTGAAAAACTAAAAAACTATAAACATGGATTCCTTTATTTATTTGTCTGGGTAATTATAATTTCTGGTTTGATATTGATTCAGCCGAATATAAGCACGGGAATTATATTAGTTATGATTAGCTTAACATTACTTTATGTCGGCGGTGCCAAGCTGGGGCATATAATGTCCTCCTTATTTTTTAGCTTGTTAGCCGTAGGAACTATTGCACTCCTTTTCTCCCACTCCCGAAGCAGGATTTTTACTTTTATAAGCAGTTTAAATAACGGCGGCGATATCAATATTCAAGTGAAGCAGGCATTACTCGGCTTGGGAAGCGGGGGCACTTTTGGTGTTGGCTTGGGGCATAGTATGCAGAGTAATTTGTTCCTGCCTGAAGCTTACGGTGATTTTATTTTTGCAATATTGGGGGAAGAGCTCGGGTTCATAGGTTCTGTTATCGTGATAATAAGTTATTTTGTTTTGTTTGTTTCTGGGGTTTTAATAGCTAAAAAAGCGAAAGACAAATTCGGACAGCTCCTGGCTTTCGGTATTACTTTTTCAATTATTATTTATGCATTTATAAACGTTGCCGTTTCTACCGGGTTGATGCCGACAACCGGCTTACCATTACCTTTTATTAGTTATGGAGGTACTTCAATTATATTTTTATGTATCTCAATTGGTATCCTGATAAATATTGCATTGTCAAGTTTACCTGCCCAGCATGCAGGCAATGCTTCCGATCAGGACAAAAAAATGGAAAAGAAATTTTTGAAAAAAAATAATCTTCTTAATTAAACTAGTGAACACAAATAGAAAAACATATAGATTCTTATTTGCAGGCGGCGGAACCGGCGGACATTTGTTCCCCGCGGTAGCTGTTGCAGAAAAAATTAGAGATTTAATCCCGGATGCCGATATAATGTTTATAGGTACTAAATCAAAAATAGAGGGAACTGTAGTTCCAAAGTTAGGGTTTAAATTTAAACCGATCTGGATTAAAGGATTTTCACGTAAGCTGAATTTTGATAATTTTTTATTCCCCGTTAAGCTCCTGGTTTCAATTTTTCAATCGATATTTATTAACATTAATTATAGACCTCTGGTAGCAATTGGTTCTGGTGGTTATGTATCAGGACCGGCTATATTCGGCTCAAATCTGGTCGGTGCAAAAATTATATTGCTTGAACAGAATTGCCGTCCGGGTGTTACTACAAGGTTATTAGAAAAATATGCGGATGAAATCTATATCAGTTTTGAGGATTCTAAAAAATATTTTAAAGATAAAAAGAAATTATTTTTAACCGGCAACCCGGTAAGAGAAAACTTAAACTTAATAAATAAAAGAGAAGCATTAAGAGAATTTAATTTAACTGATGAAAATAAAACCCTTTTGGTTTTAGGCGGAAGTCTTGGTGCTGCATCTATTAACGAAGCAGTTGCAAGTTCAATTGATAAATTGGTCGATAATAAAATTCAGGTGATCTGGCAGACCGGAAAAAATTATTATGAAAAGTACAAGTCGTTTACTCGGGAAAAAGTATTGGTTAAACCATTTATTGAAGAAATGAATTCAGCATTTTCAGCATGTGATTTATTGATTTCAAGAGCAGGCGCCACTACAATAGCCGAGATAACCGCACTTAGCATCTCGGCAGTTTTGGTGCCTTCTCCTAATGTAGCAGAGAACCATCAATATTATAATGCTAAATCTTTAGCTGATAAAAATGCCGCTGTACTTGTTGAAGATAAAAATCTAAAGAATGAATTAACTGGTTTGGTTGCAAATTTAATTTTTAATGAAAAAAGATTAAACGAAATAAAAATAAATGCGGGCTCTTTAAGCAAAAAAAATGCTACATTGGTTATTGCTAATAATATTATTAAATATACAAAAACTGTATGAGCGATAATAAAAATAACAGGAATATATTTAAATACAATATGTCGTTTTATTATCAATCAACTATAATTTATTTCATTGTATTTATTATGTATGTAATTGTTCGAGGAGAATTTTTCGAAGGTTCGTTTATTCTTATTACTAAAGATCCGATAATTTATTTTTTTGCGATCATTGTTATGGTTTCATTAATAAGTCTTTTGTATAATCTGTTTATAAACAAGCACCTGGAAATTTCATCCGGCGGGATTTCTTTTGCGGATAGATTTAAAACCCGTGTTTTTAGTAAAGAAGAAATGTCTTCGATAGTGATTTCTAAAAGAAGAGATTCTTCTAAGAAAAATGTTTTTCGTTTAGTTAGGATCAAATTAATAAACAGGAGAAGGCCTTTATTAATTAGACCATACGATTATGAAAATGAAACCGATTTAATCAGCCTTATCCAGGAATTAAAAGCAAAGATAGAAATAAATAATGTTTAAGAATATTAAGAAAGTGCATTTTGTCGGTATCGGCGGTATCGGGATGAGCGGTATTGCAGAAATATTATTGAACCAGGGTTTTCAAATTTCAGGATCCGATAATAATATTTCAGATATTACAAATCATTTGAGCGATTTAGGCATAAAAATTTATGAAGGACACTCAGAGAAAAATCTCGAGGATGCAGATGTTCTGGTCTATTCGTCTGCAGTGAAGCTGGATAATCCTGAAGTAAAAGCTGCGGCTGAAAGAAAAATACCGATCATAAAGAGAGCAGATATGCTCGCTGAATGTATGAGGATGAAATATGGAATCAGTATTGCCGGAACACATGGTAAAACTACTACTACTTCCATGGTAGGATTAACTTTAACCGAGGGCGGAATTGATCCTACTATCATTGTCGGCGGTAAATTGAGCGGTCTCGGCGGCACAAATGCACGTTTGGGTAATAGCGAGTTCATTGTTGTTGAAGCCGATGAATTTGATAGAACATTTTTGAAATTAACCCCTACTATAGCTGCTTTAACAACTTTGGAAAGCGAACATCTGGACACTTATAAAGATCTGGATGATATCAAATCGGCGTTTATTGAATTTGCAAATAAAGTCCCATTTTACGGTTTTATTGTTTTGTGTATGGATGAACCTGCACTGCAGGACATAATTCCGCATATCAATAAAAAAATTTTTACATATGGACTGACAACTCAAGCAGATATTAAGGCTGTTGATATAGTGCATAAACAGTTTGCAAGTTCGTTTACGGTTAAATATAAAGGAGAAGAATTAGGAAAAATAAATTTACAGATCCCGGGTCTGCATAATGTTAAGAACTCTTTAGTGGCTGTTTGTATAGCACATGAACTCGGAATTGATTTCGAAGTTATTCAGCATGCACTTGCTTCATTTACAGGTGTTTATAGGCGATTTGAAGTAAGATATAACGACCATATACTTGTAATTGATGATTATGCGCATCATCCTACTGAAACGAGCGCCACGCTTGCTGGTATTAGAAGCGGTTGGAACAATAGAAGATTAATGGCAGTCTTTCAGCCTCATTTGTATACACGAACCAGGGACTTTTACCAGGAATTCGGAAGATCTTTTTTGAATTCTGATATATTTATTTGTACTGATGTTTATCCTGCAAGGGAAAAACCGATTGAAGGAATAACCGGACAGTTAGTTGCAGATGCAGCAAAGAAATTCGGGCACAGGAATGTTTTATATATTGAAGATAAAAATGAAATCTCCCACACGTTAATCGAGCTTGTAAAAGATGATGATATCGTAATTACAATGGGTGCCGGTGATATCTGGAAATATAATCAAGAATTTGTAAATATGTTAAAAAGATAAAAATAATGAAAGCGGGTAGTAAAATTTTAGGAACATTCTTTTTTATATTATTGGTTTTATTTTTATTCTATTTAATTTTGCTACCGAAAAAAATTATTAAAATGAATATTAATAAAATTGAAATTTCAGGGAATAAATTTTTAATCGGAGATGATTATTTAAAGCAGACTAAGTTATCTGACATCCTGGATTATAATGGAATGTCTTTAGCTGTTATTAAAGATCGTCTTGAAAAACATCCTTATATAGCTAAAGCAGATGTAGAATTAAAAGGAAATGAAATTCATGCTTATATTACTGAAAGAAAAATGATTGCGATTATAATAAAGAGAACAGATATTTATTTCGTTTCCGATAATTTTGAAATTTTGCCTCTTATGCCGAAAACTAAATTAATAGATTTACCTGTTATTAGTAATCCGGAAAATACTGATAACGTTGAAGCTTTTACATTTATAAAAAATAACGGCTTACTTGATGCACTAAAAATTATTGAGACAATTAAATTGACAAATCAGACTATGCTGAGCCGTTTATCTGAAATTAATTTAAGGAACGGTGGTGACATCATTCTGTCATTTTCAGGTTATCCTGTCCTGTAATATTTGGAAGGGGAGATGAAGCGAGAAAAATGATTTATCTTGAAAGTCTATGGGAAAATAAACATTTAAGTGGTTTGACAGAAAATTCGAGTTATTTAGATTTAAGATTTGCCGGTAACATTTACGCCGGTCTTGAAAACACCAGGCAGAATATAGGAACCATTGAATGAAAAAAAATATAGTTGCCGGTTTAGATTTAGGCACTACAAAGGTTTGTGCAGTAATTGCGAGAGCCAGAAGATGAAAATAAAATGAATATTCTCGGTTTCGGCGTTGCTCCTTCTGAAGGACTTCATAAAGGATTAGTTGCTAACATTGGTAAAACAGCCGAAGCGATTAAGAGAAGCCGTTTCAATTGCTTGCAATAGAGCAGGCATTCGAAATAAACACTGTAAATGTTGGTGTAGCAGGTGAACATATTACAAGTATGAGGCACCGGAATTATGTAACAATCAGCAGCGAAGATAAAGAAATAACAAAAGCAGATTTTGATAGGCTTGAAGCAGATGTAAGAACAATCAGAATTCCGTCGGACAGACAGATTCTTCACATTATACCTGAAGAATTTTCTGTTGATCATCAAGGCGGAATTGAAAACCCTATTGGCATGTCCGGTTCAAGATTGGAAGCAACCAACCATATAGTGCTTGCTTCAATACCTGCAATTCAAAATATTAAGAAATCTGTTGAAAGGGCTGGTCTTCATAGTTCAGGATTACATACTCCAGCCTATTGCTTCAAGTTCATCAGTATTGGAAGATAAGCGAAAAGGATCTTGGCGTTGCTCTAATTGATATTGGAGGCGGTACAACAGATATAGCAATTTTCCACAAGAAAGCAATAAAGCATACAAAGGTAATTGGAGTAGCCGGCAACCAGGTAACCAATGATATCAGAGAGTCCCTCGGTGTTGTAACAGAAGAAGCGGAAAATTGAAAAGAGAATACGGATATGCAATTGAAACTGCAATTATAAAAGATGAAGATATTCTAATTAAAGGTGTTGGTGCAAGAGGTAATACAAAAATACCTATTAGTCTTATTAACGCAAATAATAAGTTTAAGAATGAGAGAATTATTCACTTGATTGATAATGAAATACAGAAGTGCGGGTTTCAAGAATAAAATTAAAGCCGGGATAGTTTTAACCGGAGGCGGTTCACTGCTTAAAGGATGTACGGAACTCGCGGAAGAAGTTTTCGGACTTACCCGTTAGGATCGGGTTCCGCAGGAATTGGGAGAGGGATTGTCCAATGAAATTGAAAGTCCTGAATTTGCGACAGTTGCAGGATTGATCAGAGGAATACCCGGAGGTAAATCAAGTGAATATCAGGTTTTGATAAAAACCGAAAAATGAAAAAGAATAAATAAAATTAACTTGCAATCGTTAAAAGAGTTCAGCAATTTTTTGATGAATTATAATAATCAAATAAGGAGGATACTATGATCGCGATTCGCAACAATAGACAAAGAAAAACCAATGTCGGCAGTATTAAAAGTTGTTGGTGTCGGCGGCGGCGGATGCAATGCTATTGAAAGTATGATTAACAGAGGTTTAACGGTGTTGAATATGTAGCTGTTAATACGGATGCTCAGGTTTTAAACAGCAGCAGTGCTACGCATAAGATACAGGTAGGTACAAGCATTACCCGAGGGCTCGGTGCAGGAGCAGATCCGAACGTTGGTAAAAAATCTGTTGAGGAAGACAGAGAGAGAATTGCTGAAGTTCTTGCCGGAAGCGATATGGTTTTTGTTACTGCAGGAATGGGAGGCGGAACAGGTACCGGTGGTGCACCTGTTATTGCTTCAATCGCGAAGAGTATCGGTGCTCTTGTAGTCGGAATAGTTACCAAACCTTCCAGATGGGAAGGTAAAAAAAGAATGATGAATGCCGAGCAGGGAATTCAGGAATTTAAGCAGTATGTTGACAGCTTAATTGTAATTCCAAATGAAAGACTACTTAACATTCTTGATAAAAACATAAATGCATTTGCCGCATTCGATAAACCGAACGAAGTGTTGTATGAAGCCACTAGAGGCATTGCCGATATCATAACAATTGAGGGATTGATCAATGTTGACTTTGCAGATGTTCGTGCAGTTATGAACCAGAGCGGTGAAGCACTTATGGGATGCGGTATTGCAAGCGGTGAAAACAGCGCAATTGAAGCGGCACAGAAAGCAATTTCAAGTCCGCTGCTTGAAGGAATAAATATTAAAGGCGCAAAGAGTGTTCTCCTGAATGTTACGGGCTCCAGCAATCTAACGATGCAGGAAATTAACGAAGGTAATAATGTTATTTTCGAAGCTGCTGGTGAAGAAGCAAATGTAATCTTCGGGTGTGTTAGAAAAGAAGATATGAACGATTATGTTTCTTATACTGTAATTGCAACAGGTTTTGACAATACCACGGAAGACATGGCTTCACAGAATTCTTCGGCGCAAACAAAAGAAACTTCCGAAAGTGATAACTATTTAGGCGGCTTTAATTTTATGGATTCCAACGACGTTGATAAAGAGGATCTTGAAGTACCTACTATATATAGAGTCAAAAGCCCTAAAGCTATCTTAGACAATAAAGAGGATGACGTACCCAAGAGCGGTTTTAAATTCAATCCTTCAAAATATGAAAATGCTAAAGATAATAAGGAAGAAAAAGAAAAAGAGGAGAGTGAAGAAGATAGTTCATCTTTTCTAAGAATGATTATGGATTAGCAAAAATTTTTATTTATTAAAAATTTAGAACATTTTCGGCGTTTTATTGTTTTATAAACAATAGGTGTAGATATGAGCCTACTTGAATTGATAGGAATTATTTTTATTATTGCATTGGTTTTTAATATTGTTATTGCAATTTTTGCATTAAAAGGTGCTGTGCAAATAAAAAAGATTGATATGTTCAAAAAGGAGTTCTAAAGAATCCTTTTTTAAAAGAGTTATGTAATGAAGCGTTCAATTATCATCCCCGTACTTATAGTATTATTTTCAACTATATGTTTATCCCAGGTAAATGGAAAAGTAACTTTAAATATTAAGGTATTCTTACAAGGACCATATGTCAATAATTCTATGTTAGACGAATTAAATAAGGAGAATTTTATTCCTTTATACCAGCCATATAGTGAAAAACCGTGGAATTACGGAGGGAAAGAGCATGTTGATAAAATACCACAAGATGTGGTCGACTGGATTCTAGTTGAATTGACTAATGATACCAACAGATCAAAAGTAATTTCCAGGCGTGCAGCTTTTTTAGGGGTTGACGGGAAGGTAATATCCTTAGATGGGAAAAGCCCTTTGATCTTTGAAAATATAGATGAGAAAAATTGTTATCTTATTATTCATCATAGAAACCATTTGCCGGTTATGAGCAGAAATCCCATCAATATTAATACTACTATTGATTATGATTTTACATTGAGTAAAGAACAAGCTTTCGGCAATGCTCTAATAGACTTGGGAAACGGTGTATTCGGGATGATTTCCGGGGACAGCGATTCTAACGGCGAAATAGACAATCAAGATTTTAAAGAAATTGCTTCCAATTTATTAAAAATTGGTTATGAGAATGCTGATCTTGATATGAATGGAGTGGTGAATATCCTTGATTATAAAAAAACAAACAGTAACTTATCAAAAAAAACCGCATTCCGTTAGGATACTTTAATACGCGGAACTATTCATCACAAGGTCTCGCTTCAATAAACGCTTCCTCTTCTTCAACTCTGGCAGCAGTGATAATTATTCTATTTGGGCGGCAGCAAATCCTGCAATCCTCAATAAAATCCTGTTTATCATCTACTGTTAAATCAACCCACACTGTATTTTGTACTCCGCAGTACTGACAGGTCCAAACCATATCTTCATCGGTATTCATATTTCTTCTCCATTAATAATCTTTTCTTATCTCTTACTATAATTTATAATAAAAAAAATCTGAGTCAATAGTTAATTGAAGAAATTGAACTTTACCAACCTTCAAGGTTAAATTCCAGGAAAACATTTTGTAACCCTTGAAGGTTTAAATCAACAATCGTTTCTGTTTCTTATAAAATTTTAACCTTCGAGGGTTTACTACTTTGTAATCTCACTGCTAACCAAGAAGGTTTAAGTTCATTCCAATCGTTTTGTGTCCACTAATATGGGTTTTAAAACAATTTCGAATAGTCAAATTCCTCGTCTTCTTGGTTTATAAAGTTCTTAAATAGGTTAGGATTATTAAATCTGTTAAGTATTTCAAAAGTATTTGTATATTCTAAATCTTTGTCTCCAAAATATTCCTTCGCTGATGAATATTCCCATTCTTCCGGTTTCTTTACAAGCGAAGCTTTAACCGGATTATTTAATATATATTTACATAGCCATAAAAAATAACTTTCATTACTTATTAATTTGCTTTTAGTTTTTCCTTCGAGAAGAACCCCTGATCTATTATACTTTATATTAAGTGACCGAGTGTATGCATTGGTCAAGTCACCAATAAATTTTCCAATAGAATGTTCATTAGTTAATTGTTTCACAAATAAATGGAAATGATTTGGGAGCAAACAAAAGCAGAGAATCTGAATCGAATGTTTTTCTTTATAAGTCTTCATTTTATGTAAAAAATAACTATAATCAATATTATTAATGAAAATAATATTCCTATTTACTCCTCTATTATATAAATGGTGAAAAGTATTTATAAGATAATTTTTTCCCTTTTCCATACCTTTGTACCCCCCTGTTGTTAACTTAGAAAATTTTAATAACCTTCAATCCTTGAAGGTTAAGGTGTGCAATGCTTGCTTTCATCAAGATGCTTAACCTTCGAGGGTTTTCTGTTTCTTAATACTAATTGTTAACCTCGAAGGTTTTCAGAAGTTATTTCATATTAACAAATTGAGTAGGGAAGTCAAGTTCCGATTCTTTCACCATTTGAATCACGGATTGCAGGTCATCAATTTTTGCGCCCTGTACCCTGATTTGTTCATCCTGAATTTGTGCATTTACCTTTAGCTTGGAGTCCTTGATCATTTTGGTGATCTTCTTGGCGTTATCCTTTGATATTCCGCTTTGCAGGTTTATAAGTTGTTTTATTCTTCCACCTGCAGCAGGTTCAGTATCTTCCAACTTTAAAGCTTTTATAGAAATCCCTCTTCTAATAAATTTTGTCTGTAATATATCGATGCTTGCTTTTAAAGAATAATCATCTTTTGTATTGATGGAAATATTTTTTTCTTTCTTACTAAGCTCCATTGAAGTTGCCGAATCCTTTAAGTCATAACGCTGGTGAATCTCTTTTAATGCTTGATTAACGGCATTATCAGCTTCCTGTAAGTCTATTTCGGACACGATATCGAAAGAATGGTTTTGAGCCATGATAACCTCTGAAAATGATATTAATAATTATCGAAAAGCTAAGGTAACGAGGGGAGTTTGTCAAGCAGTTGTCAGCTTGATCCTAGATGCTGGATACTCGATACGTAAATCAGAAATCGAAATTCGTTAATCGATATTCTGAGATCAAAAGACTCGCTTTCTAAATGATGACATCAATGATATGACCGGGAAATATTGAATATTGTACGTAAGATTTCTCATCCCGATTACTGGAAGTAATCCAATATGGATCGGGATTCGAAATGACACTCACGACTAGGGGTGCTGGATGCTTGACGCTTGATTCCTGATTCCGGATGTTAGATACCAGATGGATGAAAAGGGGAATGAGTGCAACCACAGTGGATTCAGAGTACATTCAGAGCGGATTCAGAGTATATGCAGGCAATATCTGTGGAAATTGTTATGATCCGGGACACTGGTGGTTGATACCGGATGCTCGATTCTGGATACTCGATACGTAAATCGGAAATTAAAATTCGTTAACCGATATTCTTAGATCAAAGGCTCGCTTCTGAGAGATAATATCTTTAGGATAAAATATTTTTTAAATGTAATAATTCTGAGGTCTTTATAATCTTGATTATAAGAATAGCTGGGTAATCATCCTTGTTAATTCGTAATAATTCGTAACACACTGTAACACTGGGCTGTCAAGGACCATTCTTTGACAGAGGGATAACATAATAGGGCGTGATAATATGGGGAATCGCTAACTAAAATGTGCTGTCATGGTTTGGACCATGACAGCCCAGGTACCGCGTGTTGCTTTTGAGACAGCACCCTACCTGTCTAATGGTAAGGTCAAGCAAGTAGAGTTAATCTTATAATACAACACGCAAGATTTCTCACCCAATTAAACTCAGAATAACTGATTGAATTGATCCTGCCTTGGCAGGAAAATCGAAATGACACTTACGACTTGTCATTTCGAAGGAATTCAATTTGTCTTCATTGCGATGACTGAGAAAATCGTGATTGTTGCTACAAAGGATCTCTTAACTTTTTTCAGGTCGGAAATTGAGATTGACATGTTTGAAAGCTAAGGTAATGAGGGAAGTTTGCCAAGAAGTGCTGACTTGATCCAGATACAGGATACCTGATTCCGGATAGGGTGGATAGGAATTTAAGCGCAACCACAACGTATCCAGAACGCATTCACAAAGTATCCAGAATGTACGGATTGATGATTTATGATTGAATATTGATGAATACCCTGAATGACCAGTTGTCGTTATCACATCCTCAATGCACGACTCAATTCGTTTAGGACTAAGACTAGTTTAATTTTACCTCAATGCTCATTTTAGTTATCTTATGGAACAATTTAATCCGGGAGAAAAGCTGACTTTCTGTGACGAAGTTGAAAATTTTTTTCAAGAAAAAAAACTTAAAAAATTTATCTGTCGTCTTGTCAAATATTTCCAAAATTTTTTAGAGCTGGATATATCGGTATGTTTATCTATCGAACTCAGATTAGCATCATTACTTTCTCCCTCTTTGCATTTAACTATATTTATAAAACCCGTTTCTTCAAGAAGTTCTTTTAATGTTTCATAATCGTAGATAAATTGATGTCCCCGGTGCCGGAAATTTGTAACTTTTTAATAAAACAAACAATATTTCAAAGAACAATAATAAGGATTACAAGATAATTTTTTACTAAAACTTTGCCAAAACTTTACTATTTAAAATATTTATCATATATTTCCTAATAAATTAAGGTAAATATAAAAACATATATTGGTAAAATGAAAGATAACAAAATAAAAGAAAAATTTATTTTACTTAGGGGTGAAGGGTTATCATTTGACAAAATCGCCAAAATGATAAATGTATCAAAACCGACTTTAATTGAATGGCAGAAAGAATTCAACAATGAAATTAAAGAAATTAAAGAAATACGGTTTAACGAAATACTGGAAAAATATAATATGATTAAGGAGAAAAGGATTGAGCGAATAGCCAGGGAACTGGATTTGGCATGGAAGGCTTATGAAAAAATTGATTATAAGGATATGAATAAGAGAAAATTATTAATGGTGATAATAAGGCTGGAGAAAAGATTAAAAGATGAGATAGAACCAGGGGAAAAGTGCGGAATAGAAGGGGATGAGAGTGATCAGGACTATGAGGTTGTTATACACAGAAAAATAATAGGGGAGGAAGGAGGAGCCGTTGAAAAATAACTGCCAATTTAAGGAAAAATAAAAGACGATCTTAGAACAGGTAAAACTATTCAGCCTAATCATTGTAACTGACAATATGCATTTTACGTACACCAGGAAAGAAGTGAAAGATTATTTCATAAGGATCATTTTTCTTGGTGTCAACAAAGTTATTTTGAACATTAAGTCTATAAATATAAACTCCGCTTGCAAGATTTACAGCATTAAAACTTACTTCATGAGAACCGGCTGACATTCCTGGTTAACAAGTGTGGAAACTTTCTCTCCAAGTATATTATAGACTTCCAGGTCGACTTTTCCAGGTTCTATAAGTGTAAAATTTATTTTTGTACTTGGGTTAAATGGATTGGGATAATTTTGACTTAATGTATATTCTTGTGGGAGTACAGGATTTCTTATTAACAGCCGTTGATACATTATTTGAATCTAAAATATTACCGTAAATCTGAGCTTCCCAAATACTTGTCCAGTTATTTAGTGAGGTTTCACTATTATTTGAAACCAATAATTTTAAATATCTTCCTCTTTCATTACTTAAATTATTTATCGTCCATTCTTCGGATGATGAAATTGCATCGATAACAACTTCGGACCAATTCGATGTATCATCCGAAATGTATAGTGAGTAAGTATACTTCCTGCCGTTTTGCCAATTGTAGAATGAAAATTTTGTTTGAGATACAACTTGACTTTCACCTAAATCAAATATTAAGTATGCCGGTATAACATCAGTTTTCCAAATTGCATCATTATTTCCGTTATCATATAACTTACCATCTGTCAAGTAGTCCGTTGAAGCTCCTGTGTATGTGGAAGAGGCAATTATATTTGAAATATTTAATTCTCCTTTGTTTTCGAACTTATGATTTTTTGCAACAGTTATATCTTCAAAATCTTTACCGGTTAGAATGGTACTTATTTTATCGTCAAAGCACCATTTAACTAATGGTATGGAATCATCCGGGCTTAATGAGGTTTTAATCAAAAATTTTCCAACTTTGATTTTATTAGAAGATATTATATCGCTTCCGGGAAGAGAAGCAAAAGTAACTTTAGTCTTAGTATCGGAAGTATTAAAATCTATACCAACAGATGGGATTATGCTGTTTAAGCCGGAACTTCCAACTATATAATTGAATCCATTTACTGGAATTCTATCATCAATACAAAGTGCACATTGATAAGAAGTTAATTCAAAGCTGGAATCACTGCTATTTAATATATATTTCAAATGATATTGTCGAATCATTTAAAATGTGAGAATTCGTTACCTGCATTAAATAATTTGGGGAAGAAAATATGGTCTGAAAATTGAGGAAAAAAATAACTAGAAAAACACAATATCTACTCATAAGTTACTCACATTTTTATCTTGATATAAAACACTCTTGCTAAGTATATATCAATATCAATACCATTACATAATAGTTAAAATAAGTGATAATAAAGGCAATACATTAGATTATAGAAGAATATATCGGAAATAATTACCTGTGGGAAAGGATATGATTTTTGAAAGATATCTTTTAATCAAAAGTAAAAAATTTTCGGAGATAGGATCTAAAGCTTCATAAAGCTTATTTAGCTTATTAGATATTTGAGCCTGATAAAATTGACTTCGGCAAAAAAGGTATGTTTTAGAATTTAAGAGCAAATGAAAAATTCAGGATTGTTTTTTGAAATATTTCTCATCTATTTAGAAACACTTCAATTATCCGAATTTTTGGTGGAATCGATGATAGGTTTTAAGAAATTAGATACAAAGTAACTAACGCCATCTGAATTTAAATGACGATGAACATAATAATATTTTGGAACTAAAACACTTTCAGAAAATTCGAAATAATTAAATTAGCCTATATTTTTTTCCCATCTCCCTACAAAACTTGAATTCATAATCATTCCCGTGCCATTTTCCCAAAAGTGATGGGGGAATTAAAAAAATAATTTTTGATTCATTTTGCTTCTTATAAAATTAAACAATAGTTGATACTTATTTTGAGCATTAAAAGAATAAATACCGAACAAAAATAAAATTCAAATGGTTCAAGTATAAATGTGTCTGAAGATTTATTTAAGTAACCACCATCTAAAAGGGGAGGAGAAAAAATGTAGTGTATTTGTTTTATTTTAACCCTATGTTGATAAACGTATTCCAAATATTCCATTATTTTGGTAAAACTTTTAATCTGTAATTTGATAATAAAATTCCGCATATAATTCCAAGAACTGTAACTAAAAGTGTGCCCCAATATCTATGAGGAAAAATAAATAACAGTAATAATGATAGTAATAAATAGATAAGGTAAATCGGTTTAATTATTTTTGTAACAAATTTATAAATAACCAAATACGAAATTGTTATTAATAATATTAGAAGAGCTATATGATATATAATTAAAAAAGTATATAATTTATTTTTTAAACTTTTCACTAATGTTGAAGAAGGGTAAAAATTAAGAACAAACTTATGCTGGTCAAATGGTAGAAATTGTGCTAATGAAAGAGCAGAT
>CAVUCR010000031.1:0-33644 GCA_963739895.1 uncultured Ignavibacteria bacterium
CTTCTATTTTTCCATCCATCTTCTTAGTTGTGGCATAATCTCCAGCACCGGATAAGCCGGTGTATATGCATATCCTAAGGCAACACCTATCCATATAGTTGTAAGCCTGCTGAAATATACATTCCTGTGTTTAATATTGTCGTTTTGCCGAAGCCCATTTCTGTTGTAATCGGTATTCCTTCGGAACGGTAAGCATTCCAATAATATTTCACAGTATTCCGTGGCAATATTAGTTGATGTATTAGTATATCCGATTGAAATAAACGGCTTATATAACAAAGGATATTTTATCGCTGGCAACTGGGGCATTTGTACTGCTTATTAAGACAGTCATTATTATAAAAAATATATATCGCTTTTTCATTATTCTACTTTTTATTAAAAAAACTTTAACTCTAATTCTACTGCATTTTTTTGGGGAGTTAGAACCTGAACACCCTTTATTGTACTTGTTAGTTTACAGACAACCTTTAGCGAATGTATACCGCTCCATCCTCCGGCACTTCTGAATTGCAGCATATTACCGCTTAAATAAACGATACAATTATAATCCGGATCTGGCGCCACCCATCCATTTTGGAAATAAGGTGATTTAGTTAATAAAACAGAATCTATATAAAGGCCCGTAATAACTAAATGATTTGTGCTGCAATCCGGAACAACCATAAGTTTAGTGCTGCCGGTGATTTGATCTCCATCTGTATATATATCTTTTGTATCATAATCACTTAAAAATGTACTCCGCCTAACGTATGCTGTGCAGTTTTGTTATAATATATTTCCCGTCCCGTTAGATAATCACACGATTCGACAACAAATATTGCAGAAATAAAACAATGAAAATTCTCAGTAGGAATTTCTTTGATAATTTATGAACAATTGCATTAATTTACCTGTTAGTTATGGTGGAGCATTAAAATTTTTATTTACTGGAATTTTTACTTCTTCATTGTGACAATTTCCCTTGTAACTATAACCCATCTCCCCCTAATTAGCTCAAAAAAAACACAAATTTATCCTATTTCTAACATATCCAGATTGTTTTAAAGTATCTTTTATTCACTCTCAAAATTTAAACCAATGAAAATCTGGTTTTTCTTCCTTAAAATTTTCACGGCTTTTATATAATCTCCATGATAATTTTCTGATATTTATTCAATGAGATCAGCAATCACTGCAGCCCGGTTATCTTTATTTTATGATTTGAAAAAGTCTTGTTACTTTCCCCCCAGCCGGTAACTCCCTTAAGCATTACCTCAAATTCTAAGACTCGTTCCTTTTCTCCCATAAAAAAAATTTTAAAATTTTAATCTCAATATAGACAATTTAATAAATATAGTGTACATTTGTACACTAATTTTATGGAGGTTTAAATATGGAAGATTTTAAGGAAAAATATGACGATTTATTAAAGAGAGGATATGATATCGGTTTTTATGAAAATGAAAATTATAATTTGTTCACTAAAACCTTAGAAAAGGTATATTATGTATCAATACAAAAAGACGGCAGAGAATTATTTCACTTCCCTTCGAGAATTTCCCGCAGAAAGCCTTTTTAAATGCTTATAATCAAATTCCAAAATTTGAAGAATTTTTTTTCGGGGCTTCTTCAAATAATTTTTAATTTTTCATTTTTAATTTATTACGAATAACGACCAGACTCAGGCGGATAAGGAACATTTTTCAAAAAAGAATCCGTCATCCTTTATTTAGCATTTTGGTTTTTAGGACAGTACCTAAAAATATAAACCTTTTTAATAAATATTTTTTAATTTATAAATGAGGACGCAGTTGGGGAGTCGTTCGAAGCCGTTTTGGCATTAAAGTATGCTCTCTCCTCTTCTCTTAACCTCTCCAGTCTCATTGAATCAGTTCTGAATTTGGGTATGATAATAGAGAGGAAGTAACTCCTTATTATAAACCACCAAAAGCTTCTCTCAAGGAGTATAGGATTTATATTATGTTCAATTTCCTTGTGAGCTTCCGGAACTTTACTCCAATGCAGTCCGGCTTTGTGATGGTGTATTGTATGTAAGCCGTTATTAAAAAGAAGAAAATTGAGTAAACCCGTAAAATTTCTGGAATGATTCCACTCAGATTCTTCATTGGCGTGAACATGCTGCACGTAATTGAAAATTAAAACACTGAACAGGGATACTTGTTGGGGTATAATAACAAAAAGCAATGCTTTATGCCAATCTATTAATAAAGCTACGGCTAACCATAAAATAAGTACGACGTATTGAGAAATACTGATCCAGTATTTTTCTTTGTTCTTCGCTTTCATCTCCTTCAAATAGCTGAAGATAGCTTTTTGCTGATAATAACCGCTTATAGATGGGTATGAAACGAGAGTAAGAAAGTTATTCTTTTCACTTATCCTGTATGTAATAGAATCATCACCTTCACGATTATTAAAACGGTGGTGATTTTTATTGTGGGTAGGTATCCAGGCAAATACAGGGAAACCATAAAACACGGTTAACCACCAGCCTGTAAGTATATTCAGTTTTTTAGAACTCCACATTGGAAGGTGGTTGTGATTATGCGTCATTACAGATACGGCAACGGACATAAACAAATACCATGCATAGATGAAGGGATTTACGCCAATCCAAACCCATTGTATAATTAACATGGCTGTGGTAATAAATATATAGACAAGACTCTTTATGTCTGCTTTGTTTTTTAGCTTTAGGCTCATTTCAATGAATCAAATTTGTTAAATTATAAATTTATACAATCTCTAATCATTATTCAAATGTATATGTTCTTAATCTAGTCATAAAATTTTTTTAATTATCTAATCAACTTAAATTTCAATTCTTATTTATCGATTTCTTGATAGACAAACCATACCTCCAAAGTATGAATTGTGGATTAATCCATTTGATTTAGCAGCAAACGTGGTTTCCAGGTATAATAATAATTACTTTGCATTCTGGATAGAAGCGATATAGAAAAAAGCCGGGAGAAAATTGAGACAAGATTTATATAAACAGGGATGATGAGCTGAAAGAATTTATCGGGATGAAAAAAATTTACAAAATAGAGAAGTTGAAGTATATTTTAAAAATCGACAACCATTTCCAAGTAGTGCTCGTTTAACAATCGACAAGATCGAGAAAATTAATTTCGAATGCGTAAACAGTCTGCCTGACTCTTGCAGGCTGTTAGAAGTTAATACACTGAAATATATGTTGGTATAATGCCGTCTTGTTGTTCTTCCTAAGGAAAACCTTTGGTGGATGGACTCCTTCAGAGGTTTCCATGTGCTCCGATACATTGTTAAACTAGCAATAATTCTGTAAATTTTGTAAAACTAAGGTGGAGTTATAGGTTGAACTAACTTGTAAATAAACTTTTAAATAATGATTATCGCAATTTTAACTATACAAACAATATTTTAATCATGAGGGATAAAAAATGGAAAAGGATACACATCCAAGCAAATCAGCAGACAATATTAATGATGAAAGTAAGTGCCCGGTTATAGGACACAGCACAGGCGGCGGTAGAACAAACCGTGACTGGTGGCCGAATAAATTGAATTTAAACATCCTCCGACAGCACTCTTCCAAATCTAGTCCGATGGGAGAGGAGTTTAACTACGCTGAAGAATTCAAGAAACTCGATCTAAATGAAGTGAAAAAAGACCTCTTCGATCTGATGACCAAATCCAAGGACTGGTGGCCAGCAGATTTCGGTCATTACGGACCGTTCTTCATTCGGATGGCATGGCACAGCGCAGGTACTTACCGTATTACCGATGGCCGTGGCGGAGGGGGAACCGGCGCCCAGCGCTTTGAACCGCTCAACAGCTGGCCTGACAATGTGAACCTCGACAAAGCACGCAGGCTGATTTGGCCTGTCAAACAGAAATACGGCAGGAAAATTTCATGGGCAGACCTGATAATCCTCGCCGGCAATTGTGCGCTTGAGTCGATGGGCTTCAAGACTTTCGGTTTCGGCGGCGGACGAGAAGATGTTTGGGAACCTTTGGAAGACATCTACTGGGGTTCGGAAGGCGAATGGCTTGCAGACAAGCGTTACACTGGCGACCGGGATCTCGAGAACCCACTTGCTGCCGTTCAGATGGGGTTAATCTACGTGAATCCCGAAGGTCCGAATGGAAATCCTGATCCGGTAGCAGCAGCCCGTGACATTCGCGAAACCTTTCGGCGCATGGCTATGAATGACGAAGAAACTGTCGCGCTTATTGCAGGCGGACACACATTCGGGAAAAGTCATGGTGCAGCCATTCCGGACAAATACGTTGGTCCCGAACCTGCAGCGGCAAGCATTGAGGAACAGGGACTAGGCTGGAAAAGCAGTTTTGGTTCGGGTAAAGGCGGTGACACAATTGGGGGCGGCCCGGAAGTTACCTGGACTACAACACCAACTAAGTGGAGCAACAACTTTTTTGAGAACCTGTTCGGCTACGAATGGGAATTAACGAAAAGCCCGGCTGGTGCTCAGCAGTGGGTAGCTAAGAATGGTCCAAGTACAGTTCCGGATGCTGCCGATCCATCAAAGAAACACCCACCAACAATGCTTACTACCGACCTCTCCTTGAGGTTCGATCACGCTTATGAAAAAATTTCAAGACGCTTCTATGAGAATCCTGATGAGTTCGCAGACGCATTTGCACGTGCCTGGTTCAAACTAACTCACCGCGATATGGGCCCAATCGCACGTTATCTTGGTCCTGAAGTGCCCAAGGAAGAGCTGATCTGGCAGGACCCTATCCCGGCTGTTACACATAAACTAATCAACAATAAAGATATTGCTGAATTGAAGAGTAAGATACTTGATTCAGGATTATCCGTGTCCCAACTGGTAACTACTGCCTGGGCATCAGCATCAACATTCCGCGGTTCTGATAAACGAGGCGGTGCGAACGGTGCGCGAATTCAACTCACACCGCAGAAAGATTGGGAAGTAAACAATCCGGAACAACTGGCGAAAGTGCTGAAGAAGCTTAAGAGTATCCAAAAAGAATTCAACAACGCTCAATCCGGCAAAAAGAATGTTTCACTTGCTGACCTGATTGTTTTGGGAGGATGTGCAGGAGTTGAAAAGGCTGCAAAGAAGGCCGGCTACGATATAAAAGTGCCTTTCACACCGGGACGAGGTGATGCACTGCAAGAGCAGACAGATGCTGAAGCATTTGAGGTCCTCGAGCCAGCCGCAGACGGGTTCCGTAATTATTTGAAAACCAAATACATGCCATCAACAGAAGAAATGCTGGTTGACCGTGCACAGCTTTTAACACTAACCGCACCAGAGATGGCAGTTCTAATTGGAGGTATGCGTGTCCTTAACACAAACTTCGATGGGTCCAAACACGGCGTGTTTACAAAGCATCCGGGGACACTAACCAATGACTTCTTTGTTAATCTGCTGGATTTGAACACAACATGGAAAGCAGCTTCAGAGTCCAAAGATGTTTTTGAAGGTAGTGACCGTGCAACAGGCAAAGTAAAGTGGACCGGTACCCGTGTCGATCTCATCTTCGGTTCGAATTCAGAGCTTCGGGCTCTTGCTGAAGTCTACGCATGTGCGGACGCTCAAAAGAAATTCGTGCAGGACTTCGTGGCGGCATGGGACAAGGTAATGAATCTTGATCGATTCGATCTGTCCTGATTTCAGAACCTTCCAGCAGGCCGTAATACTGCAGAAGCGGTTGCATAGTTATTTATTGTCAAGAGGTGGTCTGGCAACAGGCCACCTTTTTTAATTCTCATCCCCTTGTCTAACAATCGATACGACCTAATCCAAAAGGACATACTCAATGCCGATAGTTCACTAACTGCCTGGAACCTAACAAGGAGATTCAATCTTTCTTACAAAATAAAACATCAACATGTTCAGCCTGAACATAGCTTTACCAAAATACTTGCATTTTTAAATATTAATTAGTAATTAAATGTTAATAATCATTATGAGGGGTGTGCGCCTTTAACGATTGAAAAAATCAGCAAGCTGTTATTCATTTGATTTATATCCCTACCTATAAATTTCGTCTAATAACAATTATGGTTATATCATCATATTGATCGAATTTTTCAGTCAACTTAGACAAATAATCTGCAAACTCTTTGAGAATTGCATTAGTACCTTTTTCATAATTTGTCAATACAATTGCTTTAAAATTATTCATAGCTTCATCTTCGGCGGAAGAATGATCCATATCGCTCAGACCATCAGTATAAAATAAAAGAATATCTTTTACTTTAATATTAACAATACACTCTTCAAGATTGTCCTGCAGTTTTTTACCCTTATCCAACCCTAAGCCGAGCCCCTGACTTTTATAACATTTAAATTGATCACCTTCGGATTCATAGACAATTAAAGGCTCATGACCAGCCCTTGCAAAAGTTAAAGTATTGTTAACAGTATTAAGAATAGCGTAAATAGCTGTAATAAAAGATTTCTTATCCAGCATGGTATAAATAAGTGAATTAGCCTTAACAAATAATTCAGCGGTCGAGGTGCACTCATAAGCAAGAGTCTGAAAAATACCTTTTATTAACGTGGTGTAAATGGCAGCACCCAAACCTTTACCTGAAACATCACCCATAATTATTCCGTGCCTATTTTCATCAAGTTCAAAGAAATCAT
Organism: uncultured Ignavibacteria bacterium; assembly: GCA_963739895.1. Taxonomy (GTDB): domain Bacteria; phylum Bacteroidota; class Ignavibacteria; order Ignavibacteriales; family Ignavibacteriaceae; genus CAVQBP01. The sequence continues at coordinate 6,630 of CAVUCR010000031.1, forward strand.
AAAAATCACCGCCGACTTGTTTGGCTGGTCTGAACAGAGTAGAGATTTCGTAGCTTTTAAATTCTGGCAACTTTTGAGGCATCAAGCTTGCCTGGATTTCCTGTGCAATGTTAAGTTCATTTTCGAGCCGTTTTTTCTCAAGTTCATTTTCTAAGTCTTTAAATGTCACAAGGGTGTATAGATTATTTCTTAATTTAAATTTTGAGGCAAAAACGGAAATATTTTTTTCTTTGGCACCGATATAAAATCTTGCAGTCTTCTCATGCCCGATTTCAAGATCATCAAGCAGATATTTCAAGTAATCTTTTTCTTCTTTTATCTTATATATATTTCCCATATCCCCCATATTCAGCAGTCTTTTTGCTGCATGATTTATTAATTCAATCTGTCCATTTTCTTTATAGGAAATTATTCCCGAAGGCACCTGCTCGATAAGAGTTTTCAAATACTGAAGATTCTCTTCGGCTCTTAACCTGTCTGAGGACAAATTACCGTAAGTCGCAACAATTGAACTGTAAAGGTCTTTGTAAGAATTTCCGAAATTCTTTTGCAGGTAAGTTTGAGTAAAATCGGAATATTTGATTGAAGTTAAAAACCTTTTTAAGTCACGGTTTATTTTATCGATAAATTTAAATAATGAGAATGTTTGATAGATTGCAGTAATAAAAAATAAAACCGGTATGGACCATACTTTAAACTTTTCCCATATAAATAATCCCGCAAGTAAAAAAGCAAAGATCAAAATAATCTTTAAAATAACTGTAACTCTGAACCGGTTCATACACTATTTGAATTATGTTTCTAAGCAAAAAATATCAATTTAGATATAGTAATTTAATTATTTTTTGACTTATAATATTTAAAAGAGAGTTGATACAGTTAGAAGTACCCGGTAAAAAATTTTATCGTATATTTTGCTCTATCTTCACTTACGTTTGAAATTCTATCTCAAGGGGATATGGAATTTTATTTAAATGTAAATAATCATTATGAGTGGTGATTTTGCTGCTGGATGATCATCCAAAGGCCGGAAATATCAGGACTACAATAGGTTCTCCTTTGAAATAGTGAGGCGAACCAAGACTATTTACGTACTCACATACGATCGGTCTTTGATTGAAGCGGGTGCAGTTCCAACTATCATATATAAACCAGTGTGCTTTAAAATACATGCTTAAAATATCATCATTTATAATATTAATTCTTCTTGACTCTAAATCGTATTTTAATGATGTTTCCCGGCGAAAATCTTCTATGATTAAGTTTGTAAAGAGATTCTCAGTCCAGATTCTATTCCAGATTTAACTCCTTAAAAACTTTACACTATAACCATGATTATTATTTTTTCGATCGTATTGAATTTGAAGCAAAATCATCTTGTGCATTTTTCTTTCTCTAAATTAATCATCTCATTCATTTTTTAACAAAAAATAATCAGGAGGTCTTATGAAAAGAATTTCCCAGGTACTGCTTTCTCTTATACTATGCGGTCTTATGATCGGCAAAATATCCGCTCAGGATATGAACGGAAAATCTTCATCGCTTGTAAAATTAGTTTCCGATGATTTGCAGGGATCTGCTAAAAAAATTATAGACCTGGCTGATGCAATGCCTGCAGAAGATTACAGCTGGCAGCCGGAGGAAGGTGTTAGATCAGTTGCCGAAGTTTATGTACATGTCGCCATGAGTAATTATTTCTTTCTTTCATACCTTGGGGCGAAAATGCCGGAGGGATTTGATCAAGACGCAGAAAAAAATATGACTGAAAAAAAAGATATATTGAATTTTCTGCATCAATCTTTTGAAGATGCACACAAATTTCTTGAAGACTACAGCAATACCGATTATGATACCATGGTTGAGCTGCCCTTTGGAAAATTTACTAAGGCTCAGTTGCTTATGCTTACTGCCACACATGCACACGAACATCTGGGACAATCAATTGCATATGCACGAGCAAATCATATTACGCCGCCCTGGTCAAAATAGATGCGTGAATAGCTGGACAATTAACTACAGCAGTTTCAATCAGCCGGCTAACCAGGAAGAAATATCATGGAATTGCTAAAACATTATACCGGTAATTGAATTTTAAAATTCTTTTACCGGCTTTAAATTTATGATATTATTTTAGTTACTTTGACTTTGAAATCGTAAAACAAATTTATTGGATAGATTAATTTACATAAGTAATAAATCCGAACAGGACACATACTCAAATAAAGGAGAATTTATCTTAGAATATACAAAACCGAACCGGGATCTGCTGAAAAAAGTGATGGAGAAAAAGATAGGAGGTTGGGGAGGGAGAATCATGAGCAGATTTTTGCGTTGCCAATTAATTTTTTACTTATAAAAGAGGTTATGTTACTTTTTTACTTAATGAAAATATTCTCTTTATTTGAATTTCATCCGAATATGGTTTTCTTTTTACTATTCGGGTATTTTCGAAACCACTTTTCCCCAAAGCTGTTTTAATTTCTTTTTCTGAAAAAAGTGAATAATAAATTTTTGTTTTAATACCTAAAAATTCATTTTCGTAACCTTCGGTTTTACCTTCTTTTACAACTAAAAGCAGATAACCATTTGTTTTCAAAACTCTGTTGAATTCATTTACTTGTTTCCGGATTAAGCTTTATCAAAACTTAATAACTAAGTTGTCAACTGGTTCATGGTGTACAAAATTTATCTCTAATATGTAGAGTTGATTTTTATTATCTATCCTCCAGCCTTTTTTCATTATTTCATTATTTAGTAAAATTGTTTTAGGTTTTAGAGAACTTACTATTTCGGTATTATTATTATGATTTTTAAATGCTTTCAATCTATAGGTCATAATTTTAGTTTTTTCATCATAAGAAAAATTTTCCAATAAGGAATTAGTACTGCTCAAATATGGATTCTCTGCTTTTCCTAAAGTTAATTCGACCTTTTTGATATTTGATTTATCCTGCGGTATAACTAAAGAATAATTTTTTTCCCCGTCAAAGCGAATATCATTAATAAACTCCCCTCCTCCTTTAACAAGTACAGACAAATCCTTCCCATTTACGAAAAGCCCGTACAAGCATTGTTTCGATTCATTACTACCGGAAGATATATCAGTAAACGGATCAAACTTGATATTCCAATTATTCTCATCAATTCCGTATAAATGATACAAGCAGTATAAATACCACCCGGCAGCCCACATGAATTGCGGTTTATCAATTTTCCCATATACTTTTGGATCCTTATAATTGCCGTTTCTTACCTCGTACATTGCCGGCTGACCATTCGGACTATTTAACATTCCTGATATAGTCATAACTTTTTTTATAAAATCAAGAGCTTCTTTTTTCTTCCCGCATTTCATCAGGTCTAAAGCATACCATGCATTACCATGAAACCAGATTCCGCCGTTCATATACAGGAATTTGTCTCCGGCCTCATTCCCGTTAAATTTCATATAATTAATTAGTGTATCAAAATCCATTGGGAAAGCATTATAAATACCAAGCTTCGGATCAAGTAATTTTTGACCTGCAGTATTAACAAGTTTTTCATTTCTTTTTTTATTCAATATTTCAAAATGCGGGGCAAGCAGCGAACCAATATAATAATGCGGATCAATCTTATTATCTTCATAATAATTCATCAAGTATTCATAATCATCTTTCCAGAGTTTTTGATTTAACTGCTCCTCCATTTCATCAGCTAGTTTTTCATAATAATTAAGTTTATTTATATTTTCATTAAGTACGGCAGAAATATAAGTATATTCTCTAATTGCTTTAATTGCTAAAATTGTCATATAAGCTCTGGAACCATACAGATGCCCGATGTCCCACCAATCAGGTCTATAGGCCCACATTAGGTTATCTTTTTTATTTATTAAAGTTTGTTCAAGACTTTTTGTTATATACGGATAGATCTTTCTAACCAGGGTCGAATCTGATGAATGTTTTAAATAACTTGATGAAACAATAATGAACCAGAAATTATTCCAGTTATCAGGGTCAGCATATTCGGTTGTAAAAGATGTATCAAGCCAATAATAAGCATGAGGTATTATATAATTTTTATTAGCATGACTTACAATGAATTCCAGATCTTGTTTTACTCTAGGCAAATCAAAATTAACTGCAGCAAGATCAGTTAATAAGACATCATGAGTGAAGTAAAAGTTATATTCAGCAGGACACGGCATCGGTTCAATCTTACCGTCAATGTAATGCCGGTTAACCGCAAGGATTGCTTTTGCCCATTTGTATGTTTGATCAATTGCTTTATCACCGGTTATAAAATTATTTTTATTTATTTCATTATGAACATATTTCTCATAATTATTAACTTCAGGTTTATAATTTTTTAAAAGATAATCGACAACTTCTTTCCCTTCATTTTGCCTGCAGGAACCGACAATTTGAACAATTTCCATTTTTTCTTTAGGTGCCAATTCTTTTTTGTATAAAAACCGGACTGCAGGGATACCCTGATTTTTAATAGATAATGTATTGTTTGACAAATTTAAATTATTATTTTTCCACCAATCATTAAATTTAACCGGAATCGAATCTAAAATACTTTTCGAACTAAACTTTACCGGCTGTTCTTCTCCGTTTGCAGCAAAAATTTGAGCCTTCATAGTTTCGTCATCATAAAAATTAATATATACGGCATTTCCTTTTTCAGAATATTCCGTCCACGCTTTATCTATAATTTTGTATGAATGACTAGTTTTTAAATTGGCTTCTAAATCAGTATAAAATTCAAAAGTATCAACATTCTTTCCAACGTTTATAATTTGATAAGTAATAATCAGTGCCGGTTTATCTTTAGAAAATTCATATTTGATTGTTACATCCGCATTCTTTTCTTTTTTGTTAAAAGCAACTTTATAAGGCGTTAAATCAATCTGGAAATGTTTTAAGTTCAGCCAATCAAAAGAAGCATTCCCAACTTTCAACCCTAAGGCCATTATAAATGATGAATCTCTTTTCCAGTAATCATTGCTTAAATCTATGCTATTAGCTGCCGGGTAATAAAAGCTGATTCTTTGAAGTGCCGGTGAATTATGATGCAATTCAATACCCATGTAACGATTGCCTATTTCTACCTGTGCATCACCTTTGTAATGGACAGACAAAGAATCATTACCGGGTAAAAAACCAAATGTTTGGGAAATTAAAAAGATAAAGAATAAGAAGAAAATTTTTTTAAATATCAAGTTAAAGCCTATTAAATTAAAAACTGGTTAAGACAGAAATAATTTATCTCTTTTTTCTGTCTGGAATTTATTTTAGTCATTCCAACATAAACCTTTTCGTCAGGGAGTATTATCAAACCATTGTCTTTAAAAATAAAATCCGTGTTCTCTAAATAAACGAAAAAGGCAGGTTTATTAGATGCTATTTCAGCAGCATAGTAACCCTTATTATTTCTAAGTTTAATGTTTACTTTAACATCAGGCAGTTTTATGTGCTTCCATTCTTTTTCTGAAAAATATTTTCTTTGGAGCAATTCTCCATCTCCACCAAATAAAGAAGACAGTATAATTCCTTCCCCTGTTTTTACAAATCCAGGAATAGCTAAGGAGATAATTTCTTTTTTCCCGTATTCTTTTACTCTGAATTTCTTATTGATAATATGCTCGACTTTTCCCTTCGGCAAATAAATATTATGCAGTTCTATCCAGCCGGAAAATCCTTTCCTATCATTATTGAATATTGATATTTCCAGGCTTTCATTTCTTTTGTTTAGAAAAATATCCTGGTTCTGAAACAATTTTTTAACTATATAATATGAAAGTTTCGGGACAATGCCGGAATCAATTAAAGACCAGCTTGTAACAGGCCATGTATCATTCAGCTGCCAGATTATACTCCCGTTTGTATTAGGCTGATTAAAACGCCAATGTTCCAGGCAGGTTTTTAAAGCTAATGCCTGGTTTAACTGCGTTAAATAAATGAAATCTTTCCAGCTGGTTTTCACCGGTAAATGGGAATATAAAAATTTAACTAGTCTTTCATTCCCTTCAACCTGCTTATTGTGAAATTCAAATAAATAACTCTGAATGTTTCTTTTTTCTGCCGGGATTACTTTTTCTAAAGTTGATTGATTTGCAGGGGCTTGAAAACCGAATTCGGTAACAAACAGACTTCGATCATTTTTAACCTGGTTATAATCTGTCCATCTGCTCCATAAATCCCATTGATGCCTGTTGCCGCTGTTAACTGAATTCGGATCTTCTTCATTGCCGAACGGTGAAGACTGCCAGTATGACGTCAGGGGATCAATCTCTTCTACAATTTTAGGAATTATTTCATGAAAAATTTTATAGCCGGGCATTTCCCTGTATCTATTATATTTTTGGAACCAGATCCATTCATTTTCATTATTACCGCACCAGATGGATATGGAAGGATGATGCTGTAAACGGTAAACATTGTACTTTATTTCTTTTTCAACATTATTAATAAATTCGTCATGTTCAGGGTAAGGTGCACAGGCAAACATAAAATCCTGCCAAACAAGCAATCCCATTTCATCACAAATTTCATAAAAAATATCATCCTCATAAACTCCGCCGCCCCAGACCCGGAGAATATTCATGTTGGCTTCTTTTGCTAAGGATAATAGAGAACGGTATTTTTCTTCTGTAACCCGGGGCAGAAAGCAATCTCCTGGAATCCAATTTGCACCTCTTAAAAAAAGAGGAAAATTATTTATCTCAAATTTGAAAACATGTTTTCCATTATCAGATAGAATTTAATTTTATTATTCTTATGCCCACTCTTTTTGATATCGTATCTAATACTTTTTCACCATCAATTATTTTTATGGAAAGGCGATAAAGATTTTGTTCACCCAAACCATTCGGCCACCAGATATTGGGATTATTAATTTCAAATTGATCTTTAAGTGATGTACTGTTATCTCCATTTATTTCGAATTCAAAGGCTTGGTTACCCTTTTTTAATTCTATTTTTATCTTTTGTTTTGAATCCAAAGGTTTATTTATGTTTACTTTTACTTCAATATTTGCCTTTCCATTTTTTATTGATACTGTATTGAAAGTAAAATTTTCAATATAGACTTCATCTCTTTGAATTAAGTAAACAGGGCGCCATAATCCTATAACCGGAAATTTAGGTCCCCAGTCCCATCCAAACGAATATTGTGCTTTTCTTATGTATACCCTTTCGGAATTTAAAGCTGCCGATAGTTTACCGTAACTGCTTTCTAATTGTTTCGCATAATTAATTGGAGAAGTAAAAAATATTTCGAGTTTGTTTCTTTTCCTTTTTATTAGACTAGAAATTTCAAATTCATATTTTAAGAACATATTATCTGTGGTTCCCAATTCTTTTCCATTAAGAATAATATTTGCTGCTGTATCAATTCCTTCAAAAACCAGATAAACAGCTTTATCTTTATCAAAATCTTTCGGGTAATGAAAACTTGTTGTGTATATCCAGTCGCTCTCACCAATCCATTGAAGCTTTAATTCATTATCAGCATAAAATGGATCAGGGATCATTTCAAGGTCTAATAAATCGGTTAATACTGTCCCGGGGACTTTAGCATCTGACCATTCATTAGATTTTATTTTTTTTAAGAAAGTTTTTTCACGGGAAGAATTTTTCTCATTTATTTTAAACTTCCATTCTCCATTTAATAATTCTTTTTTATTCATATAATTCAAGCATTTGATTTTAATTTATTTAAAAGTTCGCCAAGATTTACCTTTGCAAAACTGCTTGCACAATCAGACATAGCATAAGGAATTATAAGCTCACCATTATTTACCACACTTCCACAACTGTAAACTACATTCGGTACATAACCCCCGCGCTCATTTTTGTTGGCAATAAGTAATGGTTTATTTAATCTTCCGATAACTTTAGAAGGATCATTTTTATCAAGCAAAAAAGTACCGATCGTGTATATTCTCATTGCGCCAACACCATGACTTAGAACCAGCCATCCTTCATCAATCTCAATTGGTGATCCGCAATTTCCGAGCTGAACAAATTCCCACGGATATTTTGGTTCTAACAGGATCTTTTTTGAATCCCAGTTGTATAGGTCTTGGGAAAGCATAATAAAAATATTTTCGTTATCCTGGCGTGAAATAATGGCATATTTATTATTGATTTTTCCTGGGAATAGTGCCATCCCTTTATTCATTATTTCTTTCCCGTTCAACTTAAAGATCTTAAAATCAAGGAAATCCGACGTCTGTAAAATTTGAGAGGTTATTTTTTTACCATCATAAGCAGTATATGGAGCATAATAAACGGCAGTTCCATTTTTATTATGAAATTGGACTAAACGGGCATCCTCAATACCGTTACTTTCCAGAGGTGAATAAGGAAAAATTATTCTTTCCGGTAAAGGAACATCTTTAGAATATTTGATTTCATAAATTAAGTTTTTTGCAGATGGTAAATAATCATTAATTTTTTCCGGATTGGTTATGAATTTTGATCTTTCATCCAAACTAATAGCGTTTTTTTCATCAATGATTCCTGTAATGAAAACAATTGAAGAAATATGTCCTTCCCCTGTGGCTCTTAGACTTAAAATAAATCTTTTTTCCCCGGCAGTTAAATTACTCTGATCGGGATGCCATACTATTGATGGATTAAAAAGGGAAGCGGATTCAGGCGAATATTCCATTGAAAAATAAGAACCAATTAATAATTTTTCATTCCGGGTAAATGATTTTCTCCCTTCAATTAAAGATCTCAATTGATCAAACCTGGCTAAAAAATATTTGTTAATATTCCTATGACGGTTTTCAAATTCATCCATTACATGGTTTAATTCGTCTTCTAATGCCGCCCCGGGGAGAGATAAAATCCTATTTATTATTTTTTTAATTCTTAATTCGCTTCCCGGATTAAAAGGCCTTAGAAGTACCCTGTTTGCATCCGGGGAGATATTAATTTTTGTTTTATTTATTTTCATGTTATGAATTGGAAATTTTTAATAAAATTCATTTCAACAAGATTAATTTCCTGCTTGCTGTAAATTGTCCGGATCGTATTTTATAAAAATAAACGCCGGATGTAACAATTTGACTGTTGTCGTTTTTTCCATCCCACACAACAGTATAATAACCGGGGCTCTTTACATTATTAACCAGCGTTTTAACTAATTTTCCCAGAATATTATAGATTCTTAAAACCACATTGCCGGTTTTGGTGATCTGGTAGTTTATTGTTGTATTGAGATTAAACGGATTAGGATAATTCTGAAATAAGAAATTATTTGCCGGGATAAGACTATTTTTTTCTCCATTAACCGAAGTAGTAACTCCAAAAAGTTTTTGAATTTCTTCTCTGGATAAGGCAAAATCGTAAATCCTAATATCGTCTAAAAGCCCGTTAAAATTATAATTACTATTACCCGGCAATACTTGTCCGACCATTAAATCAATATTAGTCTGGAGCAGTAAACCGGAAAAATTTGCGAAAGCATCCAGCTTTCCATTTACATAAATTTCCATATCCAAACCACTATAGGTTACTGCAATATTATATAAGCTGTCTAACTCCAGCTCCGTCTCGGAATCTAAGTCCTTAGTACCTGTATCTGTCTTTATTGTCCATCTGATTTTTTTATTCGTGACGGAAATTTTCCAGCGATTTTCCCAGTTGCCATGTGATATTGGATATTCTTCCCTGTCATAAAATGATTTAACAATAATCCATAAATCTATGGTAATGCTTTTTTGAAAATTTAATGAAGGATTATTTGCAACTTCTATATAATCATTAATTCCGTCAAAAGAATAAGCACTTTGAGGGATTTCGTTTCTGCCGGGAACAAGCTGAGCCTGAAAAACAGTCCCGTTATTCTGATTACCGCTTTCATCATTTGCATTCCCGTTAAAAGGATAATATGCTATAAGATTTCCCTGCTGGTTTTTAAGTGAATCGCGTACTTCCAAAGATATGCTGTCTTCTGCAATTCCACCTTTGCCGTCATCAACACTGCAATATATTTTAAAGTTTCCTTCCATATTCGGAGAAATCCATTTTATATTCGGACCGCTTCCGGTCAAAGTCCCGTATAAAGAATTCCATGAATAGGATAATTGATCATTATCAGGATCGGAAGCCGTACACCTTAATTCCGATGATTCACCAAAATAAAGTTTTCGCGGATTAGCTATTAATTTTTCTATTTGCGGTAAAGAGTTAATAAGCTTTACAACTTCAATTTGGATACTATCTGCAGTCTCCCCTCCGTTTCCATCGCTTACTTTACATTTAATCGGGTATATTCCTGCTGAATCGGGAGCAGTCCAATTAATTAATGATCCGTTTCCTTTAATTGATCCGTAATCTGATGACCAGCTATAACTCAATTGGTTATTATCCGGATCACTTGTAGTACAATAAATGTTTGTACTATCCTTGAATTGAAGAAGATATTTTTTTGCGGCTAAAGATTTAATTCTAGGAGGATAGTTATTTATGGTTTTCCCTGAATTATAATCTATTATAATCCCGTTAACTAAAGTTTTATTTAATTCATAAGTAATATTTCCACCGGAGGGAATAATCACTAATACAACAGCTGAATTTGAAGGAATATTAACTTCCGTTATTCCATTAACTCCATTCCGGAGGAAAGTGTTTGTAACTGCATCATAAATATCTTTTTGATTATTCCCGGCATCAACTTGAATCGTTTTGTCCTGGTCATATGGATTAAAATATAAATATGTTGGATAAGCTGAAGTATGAAAATAATCTGTTTTAAGAAGATCAAGCCTTAAAATTTTATCGATATTTGTAGTATCAATTATTCCTCCTAAAATTCCAACGTGAGATGAACCGTAAAGTGCAAGATTTGTGTTTCCCCATCCGCCGCTGATTGCATCGCCTGTCGCATAAGGACTTACTGCACCAACTTCTTTTCTCATGGCTTCATGTGCAATATAAGAACTCGAATCATATTGGCGAGACCATTGCCGGCTGTCCTGGTGATTATCGGGCAAATAATCCGGATAAAATAATCTGGCTGCGTTAGCAGCATTTAATACCCATTTACCTATCGCCCTGGCAAAACGGTCATCATACCTTACCAAAGGAACTAATGCACCTATTTGTTCAAAAACATTCATTGTAAAAGCATAATCATTTCCCGAAACTTCACCAATCAATCCGCTGACATCATATCCTCCCCAATTACCTAAAATTGCACCCCAATCCCTTAAAGGTCCGACATCAAAGCACCAATTAATCATTTTCTGTATGTTATAATTTGTACCAAGTTCGGCATTGATTTTCGCTGCAGTATAAACTCCATAGGATAGTTGTAATTCGTAAGAAGGATTGGAAGTCTGGTTATTCAAAAATTCAATAGATTGTTCGGCACCTATCCTATATTTTTCATCCCCGGTTTTCTTATATGCATTATATAAAATCCAGGCAATTGCACCTGCAGCTTCCGGTTCTTTAACTCCTTTATCATTGGGAATCATATTTATTAGATCAAATGCCCGATGGTTCATATTTGGAATATTCCAGGGGGTATCATTTCCGCCCATTGCCTTAACAGCATTTAGCCACTTATCAGCAACCGTGATAAATTGATTATTAAAATCTCCGGTCCCAGGGTATAAATTGTAAAGCTGATAGAAAAAAATATTAGGCATAGTTTCATACCACCAGTCATCTCCGGTAACTGCATCAGGATGATTCAGATAGACATTTTCTCCATTATTTTTATTAAACCATTCTTCCGCCATCAGAACAAAATTATTTCCATCCTGATTTGATTTATCTATCCCTACCAAACTTGCTCCGATCAATGCAGGCAAACAATTAATTGCTTCGGCAGAACCGGGGTCACTTGTACCAACTACCGTATGCAATCCAAAGCTATTATTTCCAGGATAGTTAATTGTATTATTATTATTCCAGCTTAAAGGAAGATATTGACCGGTAAGATTAAAATTAAATACAAGAGAATCATACCCTTTTGCTGTATTCTTCCAATCTCTCATCAAATAAGGAGATGGAATATTCGGCATTTGTTCAATTCTACTAATATTTATTTGTTGAGGATAAAGAATTCCGCTTAAAATTAAAATAAATAAAAAAATGATTTTTACTAATTTCTTCATAAGAAAATTTCTTCAAACATCATCTCTCAACAAATTGAAATTTGCCTTTAACCTTGGTCCTTGAACTTGAACCAGGCTTCACTAAAGTTTCGCCTGGCAGGCTTACTCTTGAACTTGAACTTATTTATTTATCCTGCCCTGGTAATAATTCAACAACATCGCTTTAGAAGCCTGATACTCTTCAAGAGCAGCCAAAGTTAACAAAGCTTCAATGGTTGATTCAGCACCGGAATTTTTATTTATAGTCAAGATATCATTTATTCCATCAAAACATCGTCCGGTTAAAGGATCGTACATTTGTACACCTGCTGCATTTTTACCGAATAACCATCCGGCAATTTCTACAGCTGTCTTTAAATATTTCTCATCATTGGTAGCCTCAAATGTTCTAATGCACGCGAATACACTAGGTCGAATCCCATACGCTATTTGCGGAAACTTTTCAACATCAATTAATTTATTTTTATTATTTACTGCTTCAACTTTAAATGCAGCAAAATATTTTTCTTTGATCAAAAACGGGTAGAAATATTTTGTTTCCTTTACGGCCTTTAAAACTATATCATCCCTATTTAAATCCTTTCCTACATATAACAAAGCTGAAGCTTGATTATTTCCCCAGGCATGCCATGTATTCTGCCAGCTTAAAAAGGATGAATAAGGGACATCCGTCGAATCACCTTTCTGCATTTGCAGAATCCCATCAGCAAGACGATTTATATGTTTTAATATTCCGGGATCTTTTTTTATCTGATAATAGTCCGATAATCCTTCGATTAAAATTGCGCTCTGATCTGCGGCAGTTTCAAAAGGAAGCCAGGCCGGGAATTTCAGCCCTCCGTAATTCACATATTTCCTAACAGTATCTTTATCCAGCCAATTAATCGCCGCATTTACTGCTTTGTTTAGAGATACTTCTATTTTTTTTGATAAAACCCCATTTTTATTTTTAAAAAAGGAATATGCTTTCGATAAGGTTAAAATTGCTCTCCAGGACCACCAGTTCGGTTCTGCAATGCTTGTTTTAAATGTTTTATTAATTGAATGGTCGGGCCAGATAAAATTGAAATAAAAGCCGTTATCTGCTTGCATAAAAAGTAGAAATTTTACAAGATTTTCCTCTTTATTCAGAGCCCCGGTATCTGAAGTCAAGTTATAATATTTCATATAAAATAAAGCTGCACGCGCAGCATCATCTACACAAGCAATACCTTCGTCATCATCGCCGACCCATTTATAGTCCGGATAGTTGCTGTAGATGTGTATTATACCCAACTCTTTGCCGTCGATATTTAATTTCTCATACAAGAAATCAAGGTGAGATGTATTAATTAAAGTGCTGTCATTTAATTTATCTTCTGCGCATGAGGCATTAATAAAAATAAGTATACTGAGAATTATGATATTTCTAATTAACAAAGATGATTTAACTTCTGATAAGTTCATTTTTATTTACAAACAGATATAAGATAATCAATAGTTGTTGTGGCTAAGCAAATGTTACTATCAGCACCTGAATAATATATTTTTACATTATTGTTTTCTATTATCCATCCATTACTGAAAACGACGTTTCCCACATCACCGGTTCTTTCGTAATCCAATTCCGGTGCTAAAATTGGTTCCCTGCCTTTACCCTTCACAATCCAGGGTTTTTCAAGATCCAAAAGCATTACACCGAGCTTATATATAGAACCGATTCCAAAACTTCTTACACCATGGTACAAAACAAGCCATCCTTCTTTTGTTCTAACCGGCGGTGTAGATATTCCGATCTTATCATTTTCCCATGAACCGGGAGAAGGTTCGGAAAGGATCTCATGATTTCCCCAATGAATTAAATCCGGACTTCTGCTTATCCAGATGTCACGTCTATTCTCTGCAGACGGCCTGTCAATTTTCCAGTAATAGTCATTAATCTTTTCGGAGAATAATGCACAATCTTTATTTGAAGGTTCGCTGATTGGCCGCAGCATTTTATAGCTTTTAAAATCTTCAGTTTCAGCTATTATAACTAAAGGCATATATCGAGAATACCCGGTATATGTTATATAATATTTATTGTTTATTTTTGTAACCCTCGCATCTTCAATTCCCCATTCAACATATTTATAGTAAGCCTTATGGTCTTCCGGCGATAAACAAAGTTTGTTGTCTACTTTAAATGATATCCCGTCATCACTAGATGCCAAAACAAATGAAGACCTTCCCAACGGCATTTCAACTCTGCACAATAAAAGATATTGACCATCAATCTTTATAGCACCGGGATTAAATATACTGTTTACTTTAAAAGGAACATCTTCTTTGACTAAAATCGGATTATCCCTGTATCTATGTATTCCCATTTTTTAACCTGGATTTTTTAGTTTATGAATCATTATTCTTTCAGACCTGTAGATGCCATACTTTGAATAAAGTATTTTTGGAAGAAAGCATATGCAACTATAACAGGTATTGCCAGTAAAGTTGCGGCAGCAAGCTTAACTCCAAGCTGTGATTCGGCTCTGCCGCCTACCGCAAATAAAGTAACCAGCTGCGGCAGAGTCATTAATTTGTCATCACGAATTACAATTATCGGCCAAAGAACTTCATTCCACGAGGTCATAAAAGTTATAATTCCGACAGTTATGATAGCCGGTAGTGCATTAGGCCATAGAATTCCAAATAATATTCTAAATTCACCACACCCGTCAATTCTTGCAGCATCTATAAGATCTTTCGGAATGGTTTTAAAATATTGATTAAACATTATTATTGATAAACCGCTCAAAAAGTATGGTACAATCAATGCGAAATAAGAATCAACCCAATTGAATTTTACCATTAAGATATATTGGGGAATTAATGTTATTTGGAATGGTAAAGTCATTGTAAAAATTATTACATAGAATAGAAGATTCTTTCCTTTGAATTCAAGATGAGATAATGCATAACCTACCATTGAACCGAATGTAATAACACCCAGAGTAATAGTAAGCGAAACAAATAAGCTGTTAAACAAAGACCGCCCAATGGGTATTTTACTGAAAACTTGTACATAACTATTTAAAGAAACCGATTCGGGAAGAAAGGTTAAGTTTCCAATCGAAGTCTGGGGTGCTACCGAAGCAGCCAGCATCCACCAAAAGGGATATATAAATACTATTGCTCCGATTATTAAAATTATGTATGTAAATAACTTTTTCAATGTATATTATTTTTTATTTGATTGAATTTAGATTCATAATCTTGCTCTTAATCAAGGTCCAGCATCTTTCATTATTCATTTTGAATTATTTATTTTTAATTATTAATTACTTACCCGGTTCCCTTCTCTATATATCTTCTTTGAATAAAAATCACTAATAAAATTATCCCGGCAAAGAAAAATCCTAACGTTGCAGCGTAGCCCATGTGGTAATAAAAGAAACCTTGCTTGTATATATAAAGGACGGCGGATAAAGTACTATTCAAAGGCCCGCCACCTGTCATTACATACGGTTCAATGAATAAGGAAAAACCGCCGATTGTCGATAGAATGACCACCATAAACATTGTTGGATTTATCATTGGCAAGGTTATATACCTAAACTTCTGCCAGCTTGAAGCCCCCTCCAATTCAGCCGATTCGTATAAATATTCAGGTACAGTCTGCAGTCCTGCTAAAAATAATACAATATACAAACCTACATTTTTCCAGGTTGCCATAATAGCAATAGAAGGCATAGCAACGTTAGGGTTTGTAAGCCATCCTATTTTATCGAGACCAATGCTTACAAGAAGCCTGTTTAATAACCCGCTTTCGTATCCGTAAAGCTGCTGCCACAAAATAGTAACAACAACTCCCGACACAATAACCGGAAGAAAATATGCCGCCCTGAAAAAACCGATAAATCTTAATTTCTTGCTCAGCAGCACGGCAAAAAATAGCGCAACAATAATTTGAAGAGGAATGTGGATTACAAGGAATATTAAGGTATTTAATATCGATTGTAAAAATAAATGATCATGAATCAGCCTGTAGAAATTCTGAAACCCGACAAATTCCATTGGTGAAATAATATTCCATTTATTAAACATCAGGAAAAATGAAAACAAAACCGGGAATGAAATAAACACCAGGAAATGAATTACATAAGGAGCAATAAGTAAATAAGGGACAGCTTTTTTTGTCTTCATTTTTTATTGCTGAAGTAAAATTAGATTTACATTATCGGCAGCATCTTTTACTGCTTCTTTAGGAGACTTTTTTCCATAAACAACACACTCTTCAAACTGCTGGGAAATTGCATCAAAAACTTCCTTCAATACCGGACTGTTATCGGGCCCTTTAACATATTTAGCTTGAATGGCAAACGGACGTATTTGGGGATTATCATTAAAAAAATCCGAGAATTTTTTGTCCGTTGTTAAATCTTTTCTTCTGGGGATTTGATTTGTCATCTTTAACAATTCAAAATCCCCCTCTTTATTGACCATTGATTTAAGAAATCGCCATGCAAGAATTTTATTTTTACAGGTATTAAATATTACTATATTCTTTGTGTCACCGTATGTATATGTGTTTCCTTTATGATTATCCGGAACCGGCAAAGTAGAAAAGCTAAATTGAAATCCCTCGGGTTTAAATTTGTTAGCATGAACAATTTCCCAAGGACCGGTAAATCTTGTTACTATATCGCGTGATAAAAATGGATCCTGCCTTGCCGAAAGTCTCTCCCTTGGAAAATATTTATTATCAAATAATGTTTTTAAAAAACTAAAAGTTTCAACCGCATATTTATTATTAAAAGCCGCTTTATTGTTTTGAACAAGGTGACCGCCATTTGAGGCTGCAAGATAGAGAGGATAAAAATCAAATAACCTTTGCCACCATGTTTCATCAACTTCAATATAACCAATCCATCTGTTAACATAACCATTATGCATATTTTTTTCTCTTATCTTTTCAGCTGCACCCAGATATTCGGAATAAGTAGAAGGAGGATCTTTGTATCCAATATTCCGAAACAATTTTTGATTATATATCATCATTATCGGGTTTATCTTCCACGGTATTTGATAAATATGTCCGTCCAAAGAGGTTACTTCTTTAACAACCTCGCTGTCGCATCTTTCATATATAAAAGGAAGGAAACCGGGTAAAGTATCAAGCGGAACCAGCTTTCCCGCTTTTGCATAAAGTTCTACATCTCCTTGCCACATATTGGAGTAAATATCGGGAGTTGTTTCTCCAACTACCGCCGCTAATATTACTTCTTCACTAGATTGTCCCTCGGGCACCGGCTGAAACTTTACCTTTTGTTCAGGATTTTTTGAGTTCCAATTGTCAACAATTTTTTTTGCCACATTTATTTCATCCGTATTGTTGCTCGACCAGTAAATAATTCCATTCTTACTGCTTTCTCCATTACGACCGCAGGAGATTACCATTAAAGGGAATAATAAAATAATTATTGGTATATTTTTTTTCATTGCCAGTTATGCCACAGCATATCGATAGATGGATAAGCCGGATGTGGAAATATCCCTCCCTTTTTTACAATATAAATATCAACTGTTTTAGGATCATTACTATCATCAACATAAATTTTGTTCAGAAGCTTTTCATTAATTTCAATCTTATATTTTTGTTTTAAGGCGAGGACTTCATGCAGAATTTTTTTTGTTATTTCCATTTCCTTTTTTTCATCCGGCTTTGGATGAAATTTCGAATTATTTTCATCGGAATTTAACTTTATAGAATTGATTATTTTATCCCTCATTACTGCATAAACAATCTTATCTTTCCACCATCTTAACTGTTCTTTAATCTTTTCTTTGTTTTGATATCTTCTAGCGTAAGCACGTTTCATTAATAAATTATCCCTAACCATTTGCCATATGCTGCTTTCTATGGAAGCCGAAAATTTATTAAAATCTTCTTTATTTAATTTTATGAATTGACTCCTCATTCTGTACCAATTTATAAAATCATTAATATTTAACACAGTATCTTTAAGATTGACAAGGATTAATTTACCAAAATCTTCTTTTCCAACATTTAATTTTTTAATTTGTTCTTGAAGCCTTTCACCCAGATTCCAACCGTCATACTTTTCTTCCGGCAATTCATACCCTCCTAAATAAGACCTGACAATTGCAAAAGCGTTCCCTTTTATAACCGGTGTTTCAGTTTTTAAGAGATTACCGACATAAACATCAGATTCATGATCCATTTTTTCTTTTTTGATAACTTCTTCAGCATCCGCTTTTTCTTCGTTTAATTCACTTTGCGTTGTAATCATACTCTTCCATATATCATCAAGTTTAAATATGTACCATCCGTCGGCGGCTTTTACCGGTTTTGATATTTCCCCGGCTTTCATACTGTCGACAATACCCGACATCCCCGGATTTCTAATTTTCAATTTAAACTTGTCGATTTCCATTGATCTCTGATCTGCAAAAACAGAATCGTTTATTTGAAGGTTAAATAAAGAATCAAATGAAGTACCCTTTGTTAATCCGGATTCATAATATAAAAGTAAATTTTCATTTGATGAATAAAGCCACCTAATATTGTAATTAATCTGCTTTTCTGCAGCGGCTTCATCCAGCTCAGATTGATTTACCTTTAGTTTCTTTAGTATATCGTCTTTAAACATTTCTTCAGTCGACAGATCTCCTTCGATTGCAGCCAGCATATCTTTAACCCGGGTTGAATCATCAATACCTTGCGAATATCCTTTCAAGGCTATCAGCTTTTCGTTAATTATATAATCTAAAAAATGTTTTTTAGAATTTCTTATCCTCTTGGGAAATGCAGGACCAAATTCATAGCTTGTAAGAAATTCCCTTACAGTAATCTTTTTCTCCCCTACTTGCGCAAGAATTTCGTCCCCGATTTTATTATCAATTGCAGTCTTAAAATTAATTATAACCGAATCCTTCTTATCTTTTGGAAAGGTCGAAGATGTTATCACAAAAATTACTGTTAAGATTAGCAGAAGTCTCACGATAAAAATCTCAATTAAATTTTCTTCTGCTTGATCAAAATTTCTCATATAACTTTCTCGATGAATTCGAAGTAACTTGCTCTTGAACTTACTCTCTGTTAACTAGGTCCAAGAATATAATTAGCTATAGATTTAAAACTTAATGCCTACAGAAAAAGAATGGACCGCATTAAGCCTTCCGAAGTCCCGGTAAGCGTAATCAAAACGGAAAAGATTATTTGTAAAAAGTAGTTTAGAATTTATACCAACTCCCAAAGTTAATCCTCCTTCTCTATCGACTAAAAATAGTGATTGATAACCACCCCTAATAAACAAAAATTCCTTAAAGGAAAACTCCGCGCCAGTATTAACACTTTCATAATTATCATTTGGATGCAATGCATCTATGGCAACTGTTAATCTATAGTCATCGGTTTTTATTGCATTAGTTGATAACCCGATTCTGAATATTAGCGGCAGATCCCATGAATCCAAGTCTATCACATAAGGAACTCTATCATTAGAACCTTGTTTAGTCGGATCCACACTTTCAAAAGTCCTTGTATCACGTCCTGTAAGCTGCATTTTGGTTCCGAAATTTGAAATTGATGCTCCGATTGTAAGCCCGCCTATCAGATCTGTTTTGATCGTGTCCTGCATCAATCGCAAATGCATTGCTGGACATATGCCAGATAGATTCCTGGATATATTTGGCAGTGAATCCTATTGAAAATCTTTCTGTTAAATTTTTTGCATAAGAAATACCTACAGCAATATCGGAAGCACTGTAATATTCTCCGGTACCTTCAGGCATTTCAACAGTTGTTACTTTTTCGTCACCCATTGATAATGAAGTAAAGCTGAATCCGATATTACCTAATTCTCCTAAAGGAATGATAAGAGCAGCATAATCCAAGCTGGTTGATGCCAACCAGTTTATATGTACAATTGAAACTTCATTCTGCTTGAAGCTTGCTATGCCGGCCGAATTCCAGAATAAAGCTGTTGCATCATTAGCAAGACTTACAAATGCCCCGCCCATACCGTTGGAAGGACCGACTCCGATTTCCAAGAATGTACCTGCAGTAGTGCCTACTTTAGATACATTTTTACTCCCTGCCTGCGGAAATAAAAATTCTATATTAAATAAGCAAAAAATCGAAATTAGTAGTAAAAATTTATTTTTCATAAATACCTCTCAGAATGATCGCTTTGGGAAAAGAATCGCATTCATAATTCTATTTGATAACTGCAAATTTTCCTATCTTTTCTCCTTCCGGTGCTTCCACATGAAAAATATAAATACCAAATGCTATATCCATCCCGTCCTTTGAAACTAAATCCCATGGTTCCTGTCCGTTTGTTAAATTACTTTCATGATGAATTGTCTGAACAAGACTGCCGCTGATAGTATAAATCCTGATTGCACAAGTGGGGGGAAGATGAATAAAATAAATTCTCCTTTCCCCTCTCCCAACATCTGTTGTTCTTGGTTCCCAGGATGCCGCACCTACATATGGATTAGGTACAACTCCAATATTATTCATATCCGTTTTTACTTTTGATTTATCGAAGAAAGGTGATTTTGTGGTAAACTGGTAATACTCGCCAGTCCTAAACGGTTTAGTTGTAACCACCTTGAATACGTCTCCGAGTTGAGGAGAAATTTGATTGCCGGGAACAATAGAGGTATCCTTAAATAAGGAAATCGACCATCCCACGTGGAGATTTGAAAAGCTGGTTGCTTTCTTATTAATAGAATCACCGCATACAACAAATATCGCATCGCCTGCCGTAAACATATTATCATTATCATTATCCCTGAAAATAAATTGGAAATGTTCTATGCCATCCGTTAGATCTTTAACAATTATATTCGAAGGGACAGGTTGTGAAAAGCTTGAAGATGGATACGAAGTGTCTCCCTGGCCGGGTCCGGTTAATGTTAATTCAAAATCAGCAGGCAAAAATACTCTTTTACTTTGATAAGCCGGTGCATACCGGTCATCAAAACCAACGGGAACAATATAATTACTATTCCCTTTAGTCCAGTTTGTTTGAGCGGGTATAATTTTTACTGCACTATCATTTACCATATTTATTGAAAATCCATCAATAACCGGAGTTTGATATTCATTCCCGTCAAATCTTGTTAAGCGAATCAGAGTATCACCGCTGGAATAATCAACCATCCGGAAGTATGGATGGGAGCTATTGTGAAATATTGTATTATCAATAAATTCTACTCTATAGGTATTTTGATCTTTAACTGAATCAGGATTTAGTATATCTATTTTTGCATAACCTGTCCCGGGTCCCGCAGAATCAAAGTTTACTACATTTGGAGGTACATATCCGGCTGCCGGGGCACTTGGAATTACTTCAGCAGTATTTATGTCGGTTTTAACCTTCCCGTTAATATCAACTTTAATAATGCTTGTAGTTTCAGAAGGCGGGATACCTTCCACTTCTCCATTTATTGTTGTGGTTACAAAACCTTTATCATAGGCTACTACAGCATAATAATATGTTTGACCATTCTCAACTGTTGTATCAATATATGAATGCTTTAAACCGGTATCATCTCCAAGATTAAACATAGCACCGTTAACGGCAATTGGATGAAGACCTTTAACACCATCAATTAGATCGAATTGAGCAATCGGCTTTCTAAAAGTTGCTTTTCCGTATGCATCAGTTATAACTTGATCTTCAATAAAATTCGGTTCTGTAGAGCGGTATATTCGATAACCTTCAAAATTATACCTTTGATAAAATGCATCAAAAGTTTTTTCAGCCTTATCATCCCAGTATAATGTTACTTTTTGATTCCCGGCAATAGCAGTTAAAGTTGCCTTATCCGGCGGTTTTGCAAACCTGTAATTAGCATTATAAATTGATTGAATTGTTTTCTTTCTTCTAAATAAATCATCCCTGTCTATTCCATATAAAAGTGACATAGAAAAACGCTGTGTTTCACCGGATTCCTGAGGCTGACCTGCCTGCATCGAATAGGTATTTCTACCATTCATATGGAACAAGTAGCTTGAGAAAAAATTCCCCAGGTTTACTCCTTCAAGGGTTTGACCGTGCGGGGAGGGGAGACCTGCAAGGGCTTTCCAGTTTGCTTCATCATTATTCAAATCATAAGTATGAACTGCAAAAATTTGAAACCCTGTTAATCCAAGCTGATCCGATTCATCTTTATCAAGAATTCCAAAATTTGGTTCACCTTGCTCCGGTTTTCCATCACCTTCGGTTCCATCCGGATCGGGTCCTGCATATCCATCATCAAAAGGTCCGATTCCATCAGCACCAACATCATCATTTAACGGTTCTCCGGTATCCCATTTCCCATTATTGTTTACATCGTTATATGGTCTCCAGTTTGCGTTTTCATCGGCATCCCAATGAGGATGCCATGAATAATTGTAAAAATTCCTAAACGTCGTTGAATCTATTACCGGATTTCGTAAAAAAGGATCCTGTCCAGGCTGATTAATAAATACACTAGCTTCATTATCTCTTTTTTCATCTGTCAAACCATCATTATCATTATCTTTATTATCATCAGAAATACCCGGGCTTTCTAGAAATGCATACCCGCTATAACCAACAGGGGTCCAATGGCCGGGGCTTCCGTATGGAACAGTAGACCATGAGTATGAAATATCAAGCACCTCATTATAATCCCCGGCATTATTTGAAGAGTTATCGTGCCCTCCTATTCCCCAATCAACATATTGTGCAAAAAGAGATTTGGGATAGTCTGTAGTTGATACATTTGTAATTTCATAATACCAAAAGATTACATCTTGGGCTAAAACCTGTGACCATTGAAAACCTCTTCCTCTAACCTGCATCCCGAGTCCGCCGCGGGTTGGATCATCTGCATCCGGAAAGAAGCCATATTTTGCTATATATTCCCTGTCTTCATTATCATCAAAAACGAAAAAAGATTCAAGGTCGGCATTTCTAATTCCTTTGCCAAAAAAACCATCCCACTGACCATTCCAGTCAGCAGGCCTGTCAGGCCACATGGAAGGCCAGGTATTAGGATCATCACTACGCGCAACACTACTTTGATACGGACTAGCATATCCCGGCAAAGCCCACCATCCATAAGTTACTTTTGTTTGAGGATCAGCCCTTGTATATTCATAGTAATTGGTTTCAAGAGGATGGAAAGTATTCCCGTTATAGATTTTAGTTTCCGATTGAACAATCAATGGCAACACCATCAACATAAGTATGCCCGGAACCTTTCGGCCAAACTCCGCTTATTGTCGGCTGGTTCTGCCAGTCGGCAATTTCACCAAAATTATAAAAAACTGTTTGTACCAGATTTCCATCCATTATCCCTGATTTCGTGTTATTATGATTTCCTTTGTTTTATCAACTATTCTTTGGGCGAATATATTAGATGATAAAAGCAAAGCAGTTATTGTGAATATAATTTTAAGTTAAATCTATTTTTCTTCACGGTTAAACCTTGAGAAATTTCATTTTTAAAAATCTATTGAAGTGCCGAGAATAACTTGTCTTGGTGATGAATAAAAATCAGGTCTTGCAAAGAACTCTTGTAAAGTATTTACACCTCGCGGAGCTGATTGTGCTCTCGTTAAATCAAGGGTATACCCGGCTCTTCCCGTATCTGTAAATACATCTTGTTCATTTGCTGTATCAAATAAATTATAAACCTTTATAAAGACAGATAAATTTACACCAGTAACTGTAAAATATTTAGTTAAATAAAGATCAACATTAAAATAAATTGGTTTATTCGAGCTGTTCTCCAGCCCTGTTCTTTGATTTTCAAATGAGGGAGTATATGGAAGTCCGGAACCCAATCTTCCAATTGCGCTGGCAATAAAGTCTCTCCGGATCTCCTAGAGTAAGGTAAAATTAAGTGAATGCCTTCTATCCCAATCCAAGGGAACAAGAACTTTATTTTCCTCAATCGGTGGAGATGATTGAATTTTGTTAAAAGCCGCATTAGGATCTGAGGCACTGCCTTTTGCTACTTGATAAGTATAATCGATGCTTGCACCTAATCCGCCTTGAAATCTTTTTTCAAGTGAAAGAGTTATACCGGTGACTGAACCGTAATCTCTATTTACATATTTTGCAAATTTTTTAAAATTATTTTTTATATGAATTTCGACACCAAGAAGATTCCTGATATCTTTATAATACGCCGTAACATTAACACCAAGTTCAGGGGTTAATTCCTGCTGAAGCCCGAGTTCATACATAACCGTCTGCTGTGGTTTTAGATCTGCATTACCTATTGCATTTCCAATTAATTCTGGTAAATCACCGCTCAAAGCTATTCTATAATTGGGATTCTTATATAGAAATTCGAAAGGCGGGATTTGAAAAAAATGGCCATACGAAATATGCACTGCCCCTTTTTCACTAATTGGATATGAAATTCCAATCCTGGGACTTATTTGAGATTCCGAAGAAGCTTTTTAAAATATTGTGAAGGGAAAGGCGGCTTGAGATTATCCAGTACAGCTATTGAATCAGGATTTAAAAGTACTTCTCCGTCAGGCTGAAAATAATCATATCTCATTCCGACATTAACTATCAAATAGTCCAGCTCAATTTTATCCTGTATGTAAGCTGCAATCTGATATGGATGGTTCATGTAAATATTAAAATCAAATGAACCCGGTTCAGGCAAATGTGGTACATAGCCGTTAGAAGGTTCAACAAGCACTTCAAAATCCGTGTAGTTTAAGGTGTGAAGCTTTACGTCGACACCGGTTTTAATTTCATTAGAATTATTAATCTGATCGGTAAAATCTAATTTACCTGTGTAAGATTTTGTATTATGATAAAATTGCCAGTTCTCGGTTCCACCAGTTAAAAATGAATTACCGCTTACGTCTCTCATTCTTTCGGGGTTTACATATCGAGTATCAGGGTGCAAACCTTCAATACTGTTCCCGGCATGAAAATTTACGGTTTTTCCATTTGCATCAAGTAAAGGATATACATATTGCTGAAAATCGGAATAATAAATTGATCCAAATATATCCAGGAAAGCAGAATTACTGAAAACATGAGTATAGCTGGCGCTGCCTAAAAAGCTTCGTTGATATTTATTGTAATCCCCATCAGGATTAAGTTTAAATAAATGGTCATAATCCTTATAATCATGATTTTGATACAAACCTTCTAAAACAATTCCTTTCCCATGCCCGGCTTTGAAAGATAATTTTCCTTGAAGAGTTAATTCCCTGGAATAATTCATTGAAACGTTTGCGTTATCTCCGGTTGCTCCTACATACCAATCATTGGAATTGTTGGCTGTAAAATTAGATGAGTCAGGAGGATTAAACATTCTTTTGCCATATAAATACCCGTCATCGCTTAAATATCTGCCTGAAGCAAAAAATTTTACGAAACCGGATGTTCCCGGTATTGGTCCGCTAAGGTTACCCTGTAAATTATAAGTTCTTGCAGGATTAAATCCTCCCATATATAAATATAAATCACTTCTTCTATTTGTAGCATACTCACCTGAATATACGGAAAAGCCTCCGTTATAATGATCACTGGCAATTTTTGTAACCTGGTTTACTACTCCAGACAAAGCCTCGCCGTATTCTGCATTAAAGGTTCCTGTGATAACTTGCAGTTCCTGGATACTGTTTACATCCGCCTGCATTGTTGATTCACCGGAATATACATCATTCACCGAAACACCATCGATCATATACTTTACTTCGCCTATTCTTCCTCCTCTAAAATGTCCGTTAACCACACCTGCCTGTAAATTAATCACTGATTGAACATCTTCCACAGGCAGCATGGCAATATCTTTCCCGCTTACATTCTCTTGGGTAGAAGTTAAATCTTTTTGAACAAGAGGCTTAGAAGCAGTAACTACAACATTGCTGATCTCAATTGCTTCTTCACTCATTTGAAAATCAAGTTTTGTAGTTTGATCAACCGATACTTTGACATTATCAAAAGTTATGGTGGAATATCCTACCAAGGAAGCTTTAACTTTATACGTACCGGGTGGAATATTTAAAATAAAATAGCTACCATCTACATCCGTTGCAGAACCTGTAGTTGTACCTAAGAGAATTATGTTTACACCAATTAGCGGTTCCCCGGATTTTTTATCTGTTGCCTTCCCCGCAATTTTACCTGTAGTTCCACCAAAAAGATTTATTTGAGCGGTTAGAAGATATAAGCTTATAAAAAATATTCGTAAAATTTTTATCATACTTATTTCTTCCTCTCAGTAAATAAAAAAATCAAATTGTTCATTTAAAACTTTTTTATTTTATAAATCTATAATGACCTGATAACACATTAGAAATAAATTTTTCTCTGCAATCGCTTTTAATTACTTCAAAAATTAAATTACAATACACGCTAGTTGATTTAGTCGAAGCCAATTTATTGTGATAAAATGTAATCGATTTATTTTGATTGATAATCCTAAAGCTATAAAATCCGAAATCCAAAATTTTTCTTCAAACATTCATCCCAAAAGGAGCGGTCTTTCCACCGCTCCTTTGAGATAGAATGGAGGAGAAGTCAGTACTTATTTCATTAAAATCATCTTCTTTGTCTGAATATTATTTCCTGCAATAACTCTATATATATAAATTCCACTGGCTACTTTAGTCCCGAAATTATTGTCTCCATTCCAAACCATATTATACACACCCGGTCTTTGTTCTGTATTTACAAGAGTCTTTACTTCTCTACCAAGAATATCATATATCTTTAGAGAGACAAATGAACCGAGAGGTATTGAATAACTTATGGTTGTAGATGGATTAAATGGATTCGGATAATTCTGGAATACTGCAAATTTAGCAGGAATAATTTTATCATTATTAACATCAGTTATACTTCCAATTTTTTCAACTTCCAGATCATCAAAATAAATTGTTCCTG
>CAVUCR010000032.1:0-84973 GCA_963739895.1 uncultured Ignavibacteria bacterium
GTTGCTCTCGGCAGTAGCCTGGGTCCCAACGGGATGCCAGTTGCTACCGGTGGCGTGAATGACATCACCCCCACCACCAATGAAATCACATGGTGGAGCCCGGCACTCAACAGCAACGTCGTCGCCACCGGAACCGGCACGATCGCACTGCCCTACAGCAGTTACATGTACGCTCCCAACAGTACTGGCAGCAATGACACCAACTTCTACGAAACGGCAATCTTCAGCGGGAACTTCAATCTTGCCTCAGCCAGCACGGTGCAATTCCAGCTCGGTTCTGTTTTAAGTCATTGCTTTAATCCATGGCTGGCATTTAAAGGCGGAAGAGGATTGGCAACTGCCGCAGGAGGCGGTTTATTGTTATTCCCTTTTATGGTGATTATTTGGTTAGTTCTCTGGACTATCATATACCTTGCAAGAAAAGATATCTTACTTGCCAATGTTTGGGCAAATATTATGACACTGGTTCTGACTTTTTTATCCGGCAATGTGGCTTATAAATATTCTTATCCTAAGGCTGACTCCATTTCATCCCTTATCCTTTTTTCTACTGCTTTATTAATTTTGATTTTTATAAGACATATTGAACCAATGAAAGAACTTTTTAAGGATAAAACTATTCTAACAAAAGGAAATTCTAATGAATAACTCAAGAAAAATTATTTTAAGCTTCATACTCATTTTAATAATTGCTACAACTATATATTTTATTTTTCATGCAGGCAGCAAGCCCTTGGATTTTTATGAAGCAGATAATAATTACTCTGTTGCTGGTAACCAGGAAAAGTCGAATGCAAATGATCAAATAACAAATTCCAGGAAAAATATAATTACGGAAACTGTTAAAAAAGTAAGCCCCGCCGTTGTAGGGATTAACGTTACGGAAATAAGGCAATATGAAAGCCCGTTCGGTTCTTTTTTTGATGATCCTTTTTTCAAACAATTTTTCGGGGGAAGAAATTATAACCGTACTGTTAAAGAGCTGGGATCAGGTTCCATAATTTCACCAGATGGTTATATTATAACAAATGATCATGTTGCCGGAAATGCTTCGGAAATAACTGTAACGATGACCAATGGTAAACAATATAAAGCAAAATTAATAGGTTCCGATAAAGCATCTGATATTGCGTTAATTAAAGTAGACGCAGATAATCTTCCATATGAAATTTTAGGTAATTCGGATGATATAATGATTGGAGAGTGGGTAATTGCCCTGGGTAATCCTTTCGGTTTATTTGAAATAAATGATAAGCCGACTGTAACAGTCGGTGTAGTCAGTTCAACAGGAATGAACCTTGAACCTATGAACAACAGGTACTACTTAAATATGATTCAAACCGATGCTGCAATAAATGGCGGTAACAGCGGCGGACCCCTGGTAAATAGTAACGGGGAAGTTATTGGGATGAATACTTTAATCTTTACAGCCGGCGGAAACCAAGGAAGTATCGGCTTAGGATTTGCAATTCCAATAAATAAAATAAAAAAAATTATTCAAGAATTAAAAGCAAACGGGAAGGTTAATAGAGATTTTTCCGTTGGGATGCGGATCCAGTCAATTGATGAAGGGATTGCACAATATTATAACCTAACCACAACAAAAGGTGTGATTGTTACACAAGTTATTCCTGGGACTCCCGCCGATAAATCAGGAATTAAGGTTGGCGATATTATTATCCAGGTTGATAATTATAAAATCAACGACTCGGAAACTCTGGAAAGTGTTTTCCAGGAATTTAGAACCGGGCAGACTATTACTTTAAATTTACTGAGAGACGGCAAAGAAATAACTAAAAAAATGACTTTAACTAAGAGGCAGTAAAGATTTTAAAATCTCTTAAAAATATTTCATGCTTCAAGAGATTTTCTTATAAATTACGGCTCAATGAAATTTTAAATGTACGGTATTATTCAAAAATCTTCTTTATTGCATCAATTAAACCATCGATAGGAATTTGCAAACCCGGTCCTGTATATGGGTTGATTTCGTGTTCCGAACCTTCCGGGTAATATTCTTTTAAATATTTATCCAGTTCTTCATTTATCCTTTGTTCGAGGGCAAGTCTTGAAAACTTTTTTATATTTTTATTCTCCACGAGTTCTTTTGCCTGCAGCTGTAATATATAGCGGCTGTATTCGGGATGCCTCACCAAAAATGAGTCTAAGAGAGTTGCGGCCAACTTCAAATTGCTGTAGCTTGTATCTGAAAATTGATATTTCGGAATAAATATCTTCACCTTATTGGAAGCCGTATCAAGAACTGTTTTATTGGATATAGTATCGAAAATTGTTTTTTTAGTTTGCTCAATTTTATTAGTAATAATATTCTCAGGTGCTTTTTTTTGATTGTGTATTTCTTCTTTTTCTTTATTTGCAGACTCAATTTTTTTTACTGTTTTATTCTCTTCATGTTTAATTTCCACAACATTTAATACAGAATATCCCCCTGTTTTAAGCTGGGAATACTCAATTTTAATAAACATAATTATTAGAATAAAAATAACATGTACTAATATTGATAGGATAAAAGCGGCAGTTTTTTCTTTTTTTAGATTCTGCTTGAAGATTTTCAAAATGAATAATTCGATAATATTTTCAAAATTGTTTTACTACGTAGGAGAAATTCCGTTTCAAGTTCGATTTAAAATTTAAATAAAGGAATAATAGAAAGAAAATGAATTAATAATGATAAGATTTATACTCCCCCTTTACCTGGACTATATTTAATTCCCAGGATTATTTTACATTCCAAATGTTAATATATTTGATTTAAAATATTTCTCAAATTATCATTATATTAAAGCATAATTTTTTTCATACACAATCCCTAATAAAATAATATGATTGAAAGATATACTCTCCCGGAAATGGGAAAAATTTGGCAGGACGAATTTAAATTTAACACCTGGCTAAAAATTGAAATATTGGCCTGCGAAGCCCGCAGTGAACTGGGAGAAATCCCGAAAGAAGACGTAGAAGTAATAAAAGAAAAAGCTCTCTTCGATATAAAAAGAATATTGGAAATAGAAGAAACTACCAAACATGACGTGATTGCCTTCTTAACAAATGTTGCTGAAAATGTCGGACCGGAATCCCGGCACATTCATTACGGTATGACCTCCTCCGATATTCTTGATACAACTCTTTCCTTCCAGATGAAGACCGCAGGTGAGCTTCTTTTAATCAGGCTGAACGGACTTAAAGATATTTTAAGAGAAAGGGCTTTGGAACATAAAAGGACAATTTGTGTGGGCCGTTCGCATGGCATCCATGCTGAACCCACTACTATGGGTTTAAAATTTGCTCTCTGGTTTGAAGAGACCAAAAGAAATATTATACGGCTTCAAAATGCAATTAAAACTATCAGTGTGGGTCAAATTTCCGGCGCGGTTGGAACGTTCGAACACCTTACACCAAAAGTTGAAGAATATGTCTGCGAAAAGATGGGACTTTCACCTGCACCTGTTTCTACACAGGTAATTCAAAGAGACAGGCATGCCGAATATTTAGCAACCTTGGCAATCATTGGAGCTACACTCGAAAAAATTGCCATTGAAATCAGGCACCTGCAGAGGACAGAAGTTCTTGAAGCTGAAGAATATTTTTCAAAAGGACAAAAAGGTTCTTCAGCAATGCCTCACAAAAGAAATCCTATTATTAGCGAAAGAATTACAGGTTTAGCAAGAATACTTAGAGGCAATTCAATAGCTGCAATTGAAGACGTAGCTCTCTGGCATGAAAGAGATATCTCGCATTCCTCAGTTGAAAGAATAATTGTGCCCGATAGCTGCATAGCCCTGGATTATATGCTCGATTTGATGATCAGGCTCACAAAGAATCTAATTATATACCCTGAAAACATGATTAATAATTTGAATATTACACGAGGCTTAGTATTTTCACAAACTGTTCTTCTGAAACTTGTTAATAAAGGTCTTTCCAGAGAAGATGCCTACAGGTTAGTACAAATTGCCGCAATGGATGTATGGAAGGATAAACATAAAAACTTGAAGGATGAATTGAATAAATTACACGATATTAGGAAATACTTATCTGAAGAAGAAATAAATGAAATTTTCGATTATACTAAAATGTTGAAGAATGTTGACTACATTTTTTCAAGGAGTGTTGATCTAAATTAAATTACCGGAGGTTGGAATGAAGTTCTACTTTTTATTTGGTGTTTTATTTTTATTCAGTGTTTCTGTTTTGACAAAAAGCAACGATGATTTAAAAGTTGGAGATAAAGCACCCGATTTTACTTTAAAAGATGCTTACGGGAACACTTATTCTCTTTCAGAATATCAGGGAAAATCCCCTGTTGTTGTTTACTTTTATCCTAAAGCCGGAACTGCGGGCTGCACTAAAGAAGCTTGCGGGATCAGGGACAGTAAAAATAAATTTCAAGAAAATAATATTGAAGTTTTTGGAATTAGTGTTGACTCACCGGGTGAAATTAAAAAATTTATTGCCGATTATCATTTAAATTTTCCCCTTTTGTCAGACAGCTCAAAAGAGGTTTCAAAAGATTACGGTGTTTTGTTAAATAACGGAGTAGATAAAAGAGTAACATTTATAATAGACAAAAAAGGAAATATTGCAAAGATTATAAATGTAACCGACATTGCTACACATGCAGAACAAGTTTTCAATGATGCTAAAGAATTAAATTAAAATATTAGATCTCGCAGCACAGGACTTATTCTGTGCTACGAATCTTTTTTTAATATTTTATAAAGTTTATATCCTGCAAAAGACAATCCGATCAATCCGCCGGTAGCTTTAAGAACTTTTGAATTTGCAATTTTTTCCAGGTTTATACCAGAACCGATTTGTTTCATTTCATTGTCGCTGTATATTGAATCCATAAATTCAACTCTATCCTTTGATGATTTAAAGGCAATTGTAATATTTGAAGAATCTCTTACGGGAACAAACTTAACGGCACATAAATCGGGATTATTTTCGTCAATATCATCCAGATTTTCAAATTCCCACTTACCGCGGAAGTTGGTATAATTAACTACGCTTCTCTTTTCTCTGGAATACAGGGGATCACTAAAAACCAGAATTTTCTTACCATGATCATCAACAACAGTTTTAGGATGTAATTCTTCTTTTGAAATTTCATTTCTTTCACCTTCAATACTGCTTCTAAGTGATTTAACTTCCTTAGCTTTTTGCACTAAAATATCTTTGCTTTTTAGCATTTAAATTTTCTCCAAAAATCAGGCGTAAATATATAAAATATTTCGTTACTGTATATGTATTGAAATCAAATAATATTTTTGTTCTCCTTTTTATTCTGTTATAACGCAAATATGCGTCTAATAATATAATTTAATATCTTGCATATACGGAATTATTTTAACCAGAACAATTGAATGATTAAATCTAAAGCTGAAATATTTAAGTCTTTTAATTTAAACTTTTTATAGTTATCTATTTATATCTTATCATTTAGGAACATTATAAGCTTAAACTTTGTATTAATCATTTATTTTAATTTATTAAATAATATCATGGAAAATACATGAAAAAAACTCTGCTGTGGATTTTACCTCTCATTGTTGCAAGTATATTGATTGCCAATTCTCTCAGCATTAGTATTCCGTCGGACAAAATTTCTGTTGCCGATGATTCGCTAACCGTTGTCCCCCAAAGCTATATGCCGGAAGAAGATCAGCTAATAAACACAATACTTTCAAGGTATCACTACAGGAAATATAAACTTAATGATTCTCTATCATCGGTGATTTTTGACAGGTATATCAAAGCACTGGACAACGGTAAAAGTTATTTCTATGCATCAGATATTAAAGATTTTGACCAATACAAAACCTTGTTGGATAACGATATTCAGGATGGAGATATTAAACCTCCTTATCAAATATTCAACACTTTCAAAAATAGAGTTATTGAAAGGATCGATTATGTCGATACACTCTTAAATAAAGGCTTTGATTTTACAAAACAAGAAAATTATTTAATTGACAGGGATAGTGTTTCTTGGCCGCAGACCCAGAAGGAAATGAATGAATTATGGCGGAAAAAGATTAAAAATGATGCAATAAACCTTATGCTTGCAGGGAAAAAATGGGAAGGTATTCGAGAAACACTAAAGAAGAGATATGCCAATTTTCGAAGGGCTATATCCCAGTACAACAGTGAAGATGTTTTTCAGTTATTTATGAACTCATACACGGAATCAATTGATCCGCATACGAATTATTTATCCCCCAGTACATCTGAAAATTTTAAAATAGATATGAGCCGTTCGCTGGAAGGAATCGGAGCGCAGCTGCAGCAAGAGGATGATTATACGAAAGTGAATGAAATAATCCCTGGCGGCCCTGCATATAAAAGCGGTTTATTAAAGAGGAACGATAAAATTATCGGAGTTGCACAGGGCGAAGATGGTGAAATGGTCGATATAATTGGATGGAGAATTTCAGACGTTGTTCAGCTCATTAGAGGTCCGAAAGGCACTACTGTCCGATTGGAAATTATACCTGCAGATAAGGGGCCGAATGCAATACCGCATGAAATTAAAATTCTGCGGGATAAGGTAACTCTAGAAGAGCAGTCTGCAAAAAAAGACATCATCAATATTGAGCAAAATAACATTTTTTATAAGATTGGTGTTATTACCCTGCCTGCTTTTTATATTGATTTTGAAGCCAGGCAAAAAGGAGATCCTAATTATAAAAGCACTACCCGCGATGTCAGGAAATTAATAAAGGAATTAGAAGAAGAAAAAGTTGACGGGGTAATTATAGATCTCCGGAATAACGGTGGCGGAGCTTTAGATGAAGCAGTTCAATTAACAGGTTTGTTTATAAAAGATGGACCGGTAGTTCAGGTTAAAAGCGCTGATGGGAAAATTGACGTTGACTCTGATTCTGATCCTAAAATTGTTTATAGTGGCCCGTTAGCTGTTTTGGTTAATAGATTCAGTGCATCTGCATCAGAAATTTTCACAGGTGCAATTCAAGATTATGACCGCGGAATTATAGTCGGTGAACAAACATACGGTAAAGGGAGTGTTCAAAATCTGATTGATTTGAATAGGTTGCTCGGGAGTTTCGGGAATAAATTCGGGCAGGTAAAATTAACAATTGCCAAATATTATAGGATAGATGGAGGAAGCACTCAGAATAAAGGTGTTGTTCCGGATATCAAGCTTCCATCTGCTATAGACCCAAACGATTTTGGTGAAAGTTCCGTGCCAAGCGCATTACCATGGGATCAAATTCAATCTACTAAATATCAATTATATTCCAATATAGATAAGTATCTTCCTGAACTGAGAAAAATGCATGAAGAGAGAATGGATACCAGCGCCGAATTTGATAATGTTCTCGAGGATATTAGAGAATATAAAGAATCCAAAGCTGAAAAATATATCTCTTTGAATGAGACGGTTAGGAAAAAAGAAAAAGAAGAAGAAGACAATAAAAGATTCGAAAGAGAAAATGAAAGAAGGAAAAGCAAAGGTCTTAAGTTATTGGAAAAGGGAGAAACCTCAATAAATAAGAATAAAAATAATGACCCTTATTTGGAAGAAACCGGGCATATTCTTTCTGATTTAATTAAACTTTCAATTGGTTAAAAATCCGGTTTGAAAAAACCGGGTCGATTTTCTTCAGCTCCTAATTAAAGATCATTCTTGATTTGCAAATTCTGAATCTGCTTCTTCATGATTTGATACTTCCAGAGGATGGAAATATGAATAACTTTCAATCAGTGCACGTACCAACTCTCCAATCTTAAAGGGTTTAACAATATAATCATCCATCCCCGATGCAATATATCTTTCACGATCTGATTTCAATGCATTTGCAGTCATTGCAACAATTCTCGGCTGCTGTTTCGGCAGAAAACTTTTTCTAATCTCAATAGTCGCTTGCTCTCCATCCATTTCTGGCATTTGGACATCCATAAGAATGACATCATAAAACTGGCGTCTTAAAGCATCTAAAACTTCTATACCGTTAAAAGCAATATCAGCACGGTAGCCTATCTTCTCCAGAAACCTGAGAGCTACCTTCTGGTTAACTTTATTATCTTCTGCAATAAGTATTTTAAGAGGATAATGTTTACCAATACCTGAATCAAACTGCATAGAGTTGATATCACGTTGTTTTTTAACGGCTCTGTCATTCTTCTTTAATACCGTTAATAAAGCACTATGCAGATGGGAAAATTTTATTGGTTTTGTAAGTGTAGCTGCAAAGTAAGTGAGATTCATATTCTTATTATGATGATAGCCAAAGGAAGATAAAAGAATAAGCGGAAGAGATTTTCTTTCCGTGATTTTTTTTATTTCTTCAGCCAGCGTTATTCCGTCCATTTCAGGCATTTGATAGTCTAAAATGGCAAGATCGAATTCATTATTATTTTTAAGTACTTCTAATGCTTCAGGGCCCGAAGCTACCGCTGTCGGGATCATTTGGAGGGATGATGTCTGCTGGTTCAAGATGTTTCTGTTGGTCCTATTGTCGTCTACAATTAAAACGCGTTTACCTGCAAGGGCCCTCAAATCAGTTCTTATTTCATTTTCAATCGATATTTCAGTAAGGATAGTAAAATGGAATGTAGTGCCTTCACCCGGAATCCCGGTGCTTTCCAGCCACATTGTACCTCCCATTAATTCACTAAGTTGTTTGCTGATAGCCAAACCAAGTCCCGTACCTCCGAATTTCCTGGTAGTTGAAGCATCTACCTGAGTAAATGACTGGAATAACCTGTTCTGTCTTTCAAGCGGTATTCCTAATCCGGTATCTCTGACAGAAAAATGGAGCATATAATTATTGTAGTCTTTTAATTGTCCCGAAACGCTGACTAAAATTTCCCCTTCATCAGTAAATTTAAGTGAATTGCATAGCAAATTTACCATTATTTGACGAAGACGCGTAACATCTCCTATTACATTTGTTGACAATCCTTCATCGATAGAATATAGAAGTTCAAGATTCTTATCCGCTGCTTTGGATGCAACTAAATCAAGAGCTTCTTCAATACAATTTCGAACATCAAAAGGCTGCTTCTCCAGCTCAATTTTCTGTGCTTCAATCTTAGAGAAATCCAATATATCATTTATTAGAGACAACAATATATCGCCGCTGCTAAAAATAGTTTCTGCAAAATCATGCTGTTCATCATTTAAGGGTGTGTCCAATAATAGACCGGTCATGCCTATGACAGCATTAAGAGGGGTACGGATTTCATGGCTCATATTTGCAAGGAATTGACTCTTGACCTTATTTGCTTCAATTAATTCTCTGTTTGTTTGTTCCAATTCATCGTATGTCTGCCTTAAAGTAGCTTCAGCATGTTTTCGATTTGTAATATCATAACCCACACCTAAAATTCCTTTAACTTCTCCTTTTTTATTTTTCAGAGGAATTTTACTGATAAGGTACCACCTGTTTTCATTTTTAGTTTTATGGAAAATTAGCTGCTCTTCTTCCAATATTGGTTCCCCGGTTTTCAATACCTTCAACTCTTCTTCATAGAATTCACCTGATTGTCCATTGCGATGAAAATCAAACACAGTTTTCCCGGCAACTTCAGATTGTTCAGTTTTACCAAGAAACTCTAAATGGGCTTTATTGTTAAGAATATATCTGCCTTCCAAATCCTTAAAAAATATTAAATCAGGCAGACTATCTATTAAAGTTCTTAATTGATTCCGCTCATTTTGCAGGATTTCTTCGGCACGTTTTTTCTCGGTAATATCACGATCAATTCCAATTGTATATGTTTTACCCTGCATCTTTATAGGTGTTGCAGCATATTCTACAATATTTTCTTTACCATCGGGGCGTATCCAGGAAAATGTTCCCCTGTAGGTACTTGTTTTCAAATGGGAATCATCTTCACTCAAAGCTTTTTGCAGACCATATGTATTACCTAACTTTAATAGCTCTTCTTTCGATCGGCCTGACATTTCAACATACCGGGGATTACAATCAACCAGCTTTCGTTTTAACGGATCAGTATTATCTTCATAAATACTCATCCCGTCAAAAGCATTTTCAAAAATAAGATGAAATTTTTCCGCTGTTTCACGAAGCTGTTCCTGCGCAATTTTTTGTTGGGTTATATCGCGGCTGATGCAGACAATTCCGCTTACCTTTCCATCTTTTAATAGTGGTATTTTACTTGTTAAATGCCAAAATCTTTCATTTGTCTCCGCATGTACAGCAAGTTCTTCCTTATTAATAACCGATTTACCGCTTTGAATGATTTTTAACTCATCACTATAATATTGTTCTGCTAATTCGCGGGGATTAAAATCAAAAGTTGTTTTCCCAATTACATCCTCTTGTTTGTTAACTCCAAGTGAATTTAAGTGCGCCTGATTATTAAGCAGATATCTTGCTTTGTCGTCTTTAAAATAAATTAGATCAGGCAAATTATCTATTAAAGTTTGAAGAAGAATTCTCTCTTTTTGAAGTGTTTGCTGAATATGTCTTTGTTCGGTAACATCTCTATCAATACCGATAGTATAAGTTTTTCCATTCATCTTAATCGGAACCGCAGTATATTCAATTATGTTTTCTTTCTTATCCGGGCGATCCCATCTAAATGAACCGGTGAAAACAACACCTTGATTAATATACTTGTTATTATTTTCGGTAAGGTTATGTGTTAATCCTGCTTCCTCTATATTACCTATTTTCAATAACTCTTCCCTGCTGCGCCCTGCCATTACAGCGTAACGTTCATTACACTCAATTAGTCTTCTTTTACCGGGCTCATAGTTCTCTTCAAAAATATTTATGCCATCATAAACATTTTCAAAAATCAATTGTAGTTTTTCCGTTTGTTCTCTAAGGGCTTCCTCCGCAAGTTTTTGATCCGTTATATCACGGCCAATTCCTATTAATCCCAAGATATTACCTTGTTTATCTTTCAACGGAAGTTTTGAAGTCTGAAGCCAGCGTTTCTTACCATTCTCATCAATGAAGAATTCCTCTCTTTTAAGAATAGTTTCTCCGGTTTTAATAACTGAACAATCATTTGCATAGAAGCCTTCTGCAATTTCTTTCGGGAAAAAATCAAAATCAGTTTTACCTAAAGCTTCATCTTCTGAAATACAACCCATATTATTTAAATCAGCAAGATTTGCTATTATTTTACGCCCTTCAGTGTCTTTTGCAAAAATTGCATCGGGAATATTATTTATTAGAGTTCTGAGCAAGATCCTTTCTTGTTCTAAATTTTCTTCAATTTGCTTTTGTTTTGTAATATCTTCATAAGTTCCAAGCAGTCCTATTACCTTTCCGCTTCTATTATGAAGCGGCACTTTGCTTGTTTTCAGCCATAATTTTTTACCATTTGACTGAACTATAAACTCTTCAAAATCCAATTTAGGAGAATCATTTTCAATTACATTTTTATCATCCTCCCTGTATAAATTTCCTAATTCTTTCCATGTTAATTCATAGTCATTTTTACCGACGATTTCAAAAGGGCTAGTAAGGTCAGCATCAATGGCAAATTTTTCATTGCAACCCAGGTAATTAAAATCTAAATCTTTCCAGAAAACCCGCTGTGGGATTGTATCTAAAATTAATTGTAGCATTTCCCTGGACTGATACAGTTCGTTTTCTATCTGTTTACTATCTATTTCAGCATTTTCAAGCCTTTTAACTTGTTGACGCAATTCGGAAATTTCTTTTAGGAGCTCGGCTTTGGTCTTCTTTTTATCTTCCATAGATACCCTTTTTTATACCCCCGTATAAATTAGATTTTTTTGAGTTGCTTACAATTCCATTTATTTAAATATTATATACAATAAACATTTCTAATTTTAGCAATTTTAGTGCCACGGAAGTAAAATAGTCGAATATCTGTAAATTTTGTGGCTTTTTAGAAAAAATAGAAAGGGGAATGAAATTATTTTTATTATGAAAAATAGCGTACTATTATGCAGTTGGTAAAAATTTAATCATGATTTCTTTTTTTTAGTAAATTAAAAATAGTTTCGCCTTTTACTAAGGAAAAATAAATATATTATGGACCCGCAATTTTGTAATTTGCAATTAAGAAACCACAAACATATTTTTACAATACAACATCCTTCTAATAAAATTGAAAAATCAAAAAGCTTCCGAAATATTCAGGGAATATTTAAAAAAGGGAAAAATAGAATTACCTCTGAAAGATTTGAGGTGATGGATGCCGCATTAGTTCAGGATGGACACTTCGGTGCAGATGATCTCTATATTCAAATGAAAAACCGCAAATCAAGAGTTTCCAGAGCAACAGTTTACAAAACACTTGAGCTTCTTGTTCAATGTGATCTAATAAGTAAAAGAAATTTTGGTGATAATATAAGCAGGTATGAAAGCAGCTTTAAAAGGCAGAAGCACGATCATTTAATTTGCATGGACTGCGGTAGAATAGTGGAATTTATTAATCCAAAAGGTAAAAGATTACCTGAAGAAATCAGCGGGGAGCTGGGTTTTGAAGTAGAGAGCTATTCATTTAATATTTTTGCGAGATGTAAAAATATTAAAAATTGTAAATATTATCTAAATAAAACGAAATAATTTGATGGCTGAACAGAAATATCCTCTAACATGGAATAAAGAGAACTTTTCAATAAAAATATTTTGTTCAATACCAAACATTGCAACAGGTATTTTAATTCGAACCGAGAAAAATTTCTTTGTTGTTGACCCCGGAGATGGAATTTTAAGAGATTTAAATAATGAAATAGGAATGAACAGCATATTAAAAATCTCAAACCTATTTATAACACATGGGCATCATGATCATGTTGGCGGGGTCTGGTCTTTGCTAACATATTTAAGAGTCATGCATAAAGTTACTCCCCTTTATATTTATTATCCAAAAGGATGTATTGAAATTGAAAGTATCTATAATGCATTTAAAAAAGTTTATTCCAAAACCCTTCCCTATAAAATCGCATTAAAAGAGATAAAGGACTCAAAGAGCTTTAAATGCAGTGGTTTATGCGTTAAACCATTCCCTGTAATTCATAAAGAATACCTGCATGACGGTATAAATACAAGACAGGTCCCGGCTCTCGGATACAAGTTCACATTCAGCAATTTAAAAATATGTTACGGCGGGGACACCGCTTATTGCGAAAATTTGGTTAAGAATGCCGAGAATTCAGATCTCGCTATTATTGAAGCCGGACATGATGAAGATACACCGGATGAAATGCATATGACAAAAAAAGAAGCACGTTCAATAGGAAATACCGCCAAAGAATACTTCCTTGTTCATGTACCGGAATAATAACTACTCAATTAAAAATGAAAATATACCAGAAAGAAATTACGATCCCGCCTAAAAAAAGAGGATTTCATCTTATAACAAGAGAGATTCTTAATGAAAATAATGAGATTAAAAATATTTCTAAAGGTATAATGCACATTTTTATTCAACATACATCAGCTTCACTAACTTTAAATGAGAATGCAGACCCGGATGTTAGGGTTGATATGGAAACACATTTCAACAAAAGCGTACCTGAAAATGCTCCATATTATATTCATACTACAGAAGGTTCCGATGATATGCCGGCTCATATTAAATCTGCAATTTTAGGAAGCAGTGTAACTTTACCAATAACCAACGGGCATCTTAATCTTGGTACCTGGCAGGGAATTTATTTGTGCGAGCATAGGAACTATGGTGGAAGACGGAAGCTTGTTGTTACAATGTGGGGAGATGAGTAGCAAATTTTTTGCTGGAGTAATTGAAAACTGGAAAATGGAATAATGGAAACTTACCACTATTCCATAATTCCATTTTTCCAGAAGTTTTGGTTTAAGAGAGTTAATAATAAAACCTTATACCAATCCTAAACATCATACCGCTCATATCAAACGATCGCTCAAAAGTCTGTTTCCTATTTGAACTGGGATCGAACGCTTCATACTGCCAGCCGGGCTGTGATGAATGGTATGATAATTCGCCAAATATATCAGAACGCCTGCCGAGCATATAGGATAAACCTGCACCGAGGCTCCAGTTTAAATCAAATGCACTTTGAAATTCATCTTTACCGGGATCTGAAAATTACTGTAGCTGATGAGAAGTACTTCTGCACCAATTCCTCCTGTTGCAAAAAAATTCACAAATGATCCGGCCGGAAAATTAGCTGTTAAGTTTAACATTAAGGGGAGGTCATGTAGATTTGTTTGTGCTCGTAATACATTTATTGAACCACCCCCAAGTCCATATATATTATCAAGATTCTGCACCAGTCTTCTATCCACAAAATCTTTATGAAACCAATCGAGACTAACCCCAATGCTTAGGTTCCTATCTATTGCCCTCCCCCCTTCAAATCCAATAATAAATCCGCCTTCTGTTGCCGAAGGAGTAAAATGCCCGATTTTAATTGCTCCCATTTTCCATTGTCCAAATGTGCTCGTAGATATCGAAATAAATAAAAAGAATAGAAAGGTTTTCATTTTATTTGTTCCTTAAAATTTTGAAATCTGGTGGTAAAGTCCAAAAGAGGTGCCAAATTTTAATATTCAAATAAACCGTTTTCTGTTATCTTAAATAGTTTATTGTATCTTATGCAATACAGTTTTGGAGATATGAATATACAGTTGAAGAAAGTCCAAAAGCAAAAGCAAGTTCAAGTGTAGTCCGTCAAAACTTGCTTGCTGCAGGAAGTTGAAATCACTAATTTTGAGTAATGAAAATATCCTTAAGACTTCAAGCAATCATTATTACATTACTATTTTTTTGTGATTATGCAGCAATTAGTGCCCAGCAAAATTTAATTGATCATAATTTGAATATTTTATCATTATCGAATAGAAATTTAACAGGAAATGAAACATTATCATTAAACTTTAAAAGGTTAAAAAATTTCAATTCAAATTGGCAATTATCCGGCGCACCCGCTATCCAGGAACCTAATATAAAACTTTTCAGTAATCTAGGGAATAACATACTAAATAGTTTTAAAGGTGATAACCTTTATCTTCATTTGGCCGGTGCAGCTTCCACTTTTCTGATTGTATCAAGTAATACAGATTACAACTTAGAAAAATTTTTTAATGAACATGAAGGTTATGGAAATGCAGCCAGGCCTGTTATCAGGATGGCAATGTACTTTCCTTTTGTAGTAGGCGGCTCCCTTTATGCGTATGGGAAATTAAATAAAGACAACGAAGCAGTCGGTGCATCGTTTGCCGTTTTACAGTCGAGCTTAATAGCG
This sequence comes from uncultured Ignavibacteria bacterium, assembly GCA_963739895.1. GTDB lineage: Bacteria > Bacteroidota > Ignavibacteria > Ignavibacteriales > Ignavibacteriaceae > CAVQBP01. The sequence continues at coordinate 15,230 of CAVUCR010000032.1, forward strand.
TTTTTATATAATTCACTTTTGAAAGCAGTTACAGGCCGTCCTCATCCGGACTGGAGAAACAGTAATAATATGGAAGAATTGAGTAAAACTTTTAGATTTGGTTTCATGAGAGGAGGCATTTTCTGGGGCTGGCCATCAGGTCATACCTCATCTGCGATGGCGGTAGTTTCCGCCTTGACAAATTTTTATCCTGATAAAACATGGCTTAAAATTGCAGGCTATGGTTATGTAGCCTACATGATCTTTGCTGTTACTTCGCTGAATAGGGGCGGGATGCATTGGTTTTCGGATGCGATTGCTGCAGCATTCATGTCATATGCAATCGGCTCTACAGTCGGGAAATATTATAGAAGCCAGTTTAAAAACTCTAAGGATATTCAATCTGGTTCACCCAGACTTGCTTCATATCCACCGATTTTAAGCTTCTCACTAAATTTTTGAAACATTATCTTAAATATTTCTTCTCTAACTGGAATTTACTCTTCAAGCTTTTTATTCTTTTAAAAACAATTCCCAATTAATTTGAAACTTTTGGATGGTACTAATTAAAAATATTATCTTATTTAGTTATTTAATTTTTGCGCAATATAAATATAAGAGTTAGTTATTCTTTACAGATTTATACTTTTTGATTTTTCTAATCCTTGTACCCCCATTTTTCTTTATTTGCCTGCACTTCTTCAGGTGTCGGCATTTTCTTATCTTCATCTTTTTTAGGTACAAATCTTTGCTTACCGACAATCCTGGCATTTAATTCTATATCATCCTTAAAAGTATCAGGGACTAAATCTTCTTCAAAAATTGCTTCCCAAGGACATTCGGGCACACATGCATTACAGTCAATACATTCGTCAGGGTCAATCAATAACATACTTTTGGGAATAGTCGGATCGTCCCCTGAATATTCATAAATACAATCAACAGGGCATACCTGGGTACATGCAACATCTTTACAATCGAGGCAAAGTTTTGTTATTATATACGCCATTAAGAGTTCTCCTTTGCAATTATTTTGAAGACATTTTTCGAAAAAAAAATTATTAATAAAATAAGGAATTTATTAAAAGAATAAATCAATTATCTTTTTTAATTAAGCTTATAAATTAGAGATAAACAAAATAATTAGAGATATATGGTATTTGCAAGTTGTTTTATACAAAAGAACTATTCGTGTTAAGTAGAATACATCAGGGATGGACAATAACATGTATATCGATTATTAAAAAATAAACGAAAACGGAATACAGAAATTAAAATTGTTTCTAACCGGAAGTGAATCGGCATTATTAGAAGCCAAATATCCGGGTAAAAAAAGTATCTTTCTGACAAATATTTTTTTTACTTTTTAATTTCTTTGTTAACAATAAACGAAGCTTCTGCAAAATCAGGGCTTTCCACCTGTTCATTACTTAGAGACGTTACAACGTATGTTATTTTACCTTCATTCTCAATCAGCTCTTTATCTGTAAAAGAAGATCGCCGGTATATTACTTTCAAAATATTCTCAGGATTATTCAAATCGATTTTTTCATTACCGATAAATCTGTATACGATATAGGTTAATAAAGAATCAGTATTGATTACGGGTCTTGACCACTTTATTATCCTGCAGGAATCATTTCCTTCAACTCTCAAATTAATAGGTGCTGAGGGAGGTATAAAGTTTTTCCATTTCATTTCAGGTATAAATGCCGGGTATTTAAAAAATGAATTTTTTAAAGTATCTGCAAGTCCCGAATAATTTTCAGAAATAGACTTTGCTCGATAGAAAACGATACCGTCAATATTTTGAAATTGTCTGGTCATTCGAATTTCATTAAATAATTCCGAAGGTGTTCCTTTCCAATCCGGATCGGCCATTTTAATTGAGGATAACCCGGCATAAATTTGCCTTTCGTCTTTTATTGAAGACCACCATGGTAAAAGCTTATTAAAATCGGCATATTTATTTCCTATTTCCCAATAAAGCTGCGGAGCTACATAATCAACTGTTTTTTCTTTTAACCAGGTTAAAGGATCACAATAAATCCTGTTATAAGATTCAAATCCGCTTGTATTTGCATATTTATTTTCAACTATACCAAACGGACTAACACCGAATATTATTTTCGGATTAATCCTGTTTATTGTTTTATGGACTTTTAAAATCATTGAATTTATGTTATTTCTTCTCCAGTCATCAATATTGATAAAATTATCTTTATAAATTCTAAAAGCTGCTGAATCCTGGTTTGTAATGTGAGGAGAATAAGGATAAAAATAATCATCAAGATGAATTCCATCTACATTATATCTTGAGACAATATCTGCCACAATTTTAGCTATATAATTTGTCACTTCCGGGATACCGGGATTTAACATTTTGAAATTTCCGAATTTAAGAATCCATTCCGGGTGAAGTTTGGAAATATGATTTTTCGAAACAATATATTCGCCGGTATCTTTAACTGCCCTGTAAGGATTTATCCATGCATGCAGTTCCATACCTCGTGAATGTGCTTCCTCAACAGCAAACTTCAAAGGATCATAAAACGGATCCGGAGGTTTCCCTTGTTCACCGGTGAGCCAATAAGACCATGGCTCGTATGACGATTTGTAAAGTGCATCGCATTCGGTTCGAACCTGGAAAAATATTGTATTAATTCCTGCTTCTTTAAGCTTATCAAACAGTTCTATTAACTCGCTTATCTGTACACCAGATGTTTCTGTTGCTGATGAAGGCCAATCAATATTGTCAACTACGGCAACCCAAACACCGCGCATTTCCCTTTTTGGGTATTGCCCTGCAGTAATGTTGCTCAGGCCGATTAGAAAAAGAAGTAAAATAAGATATATTGTGTTCTTCATTTCAAATAAAATTTATATTTTAATTAAATTTAAAATAAAATCTAAAAAGAAAGAATAAATATTTAATGATCAAGAAGAAAGTATTATTTGTGTGTCTCGGAAATATTTGCAGGTCACCTGCCGCAGAAGGTGTTATGAAATCTATAATTAAAAAAAATAATTATGAAAAATTGATTGAAGTTGATTCGGCCGGAACAATGGGTTATCATTCAGGTGAACAGCCGGATGAACGGATGAGATCCTCTGCTAAAAAAAGAGGCTATAATTTAGACAGCCTGGCAAGGAAATTTAATCCAAAAACTGATTTTATTTATTTCGATTTTATAGTAGCAATGGATAACGATAATTATTATACTTTGCTGGATCTGGATAAAGGAAATACATTCGGTAATAAAATTTATAAAATAGCGGAATTTTCATCGCTCAAAAATTTTGATGAAGTACCTGATCCATATTATGGAGGTTCATCAGGATTTGAAATGGTTCTTGATATTCTGGAAGATTCCTGTATGGGATTGTTTATTAAAATAAAGGAAGATATTGAATCAGAAAATAAGAAATAAATTAGAAGACGAATTGAAGATTACTATTTCTTCTTATAACTCTTTATCCGGCGGCTGCATAAGTAATGCTTATAAGTTGAAAACAACCGGCAACAGAGATTTCCTCTTGAAAATTAATGAAAATCACGAAGGTGATATGTTCTTCAAAGAGGCTGACGGACTTATAGAACTTAAAAAAGCAAACGCAATAAGAGTACCGGAAGTAATTTTAGCGGAGAAAGATTTTATTCTTTTGGAATTTATTAATTCATCCGGCAGATCAAAATCATTTTTCAAAGATTTCGGTTTTAAATTTTCCGAAATGCATAAATATACCTCTTCGACTTTCGGTTTTTTTGAAGATAATTACATCGGGGCAAGTCCGCAGCCGAATATACCGGGACATGAGGAAGAATCAAACTGGGTTAAATTTTATTTTAACAAAAGAATTTTATATCAGTTTAAACTCGCAGAAAAAAACGGTTATGCAACGGGTGAATTAAGGCAGGGAATTTCTAAACTTGAAAATAAAATTGAAAAAATATTCTCCGGAAGCAAAGAACCGCCATCGCTTTTACACGGCGATTTATGGAGCGGAAATTATATGGTTGATGAAAATGGAGATGCATGCCTAATTGATCCTGCAGTATATTATGGACACCGGGAAGCCGATTTGGGAATGACAAAATTATTCGGGGGATTTAATTCTGAATTTTACAATTCGTATAATGAAAATTTCCCGCTCCCTGACGGTTATGATTACAGGGAAAATATTTATAAACTTTACCATGTCTTAAATCATTTAAATATATTTGGGAGAGGTTATTATTCCCAGGCAGTTTCGTTAATCGATTATTATTTATAGATTTTTCCCGGTAAGAAACCCGGTCTCCTGATGAGACCGGGTTATAAAAATTTTATTTTATCTCCAGTAATTCAACGTCAAAAATAAGAGTCGAATTCGGCGGGATTTTTCCTATCGGCCTGTTTCCATAAGCTAAATCGGGTGGAATTATAAACCGTGCTTTGGCACCCTTATTTAATAAGCGGATACCTTGATCCCATCCGGGAATAACTTGATGTTTACCAACTGTAAAAGTAAATGGTTCGTCTCTTTCAACTGAACTATCAAATTTAGTACTATCTTTCAGCCATCCTGTATAATTAACTGTTACGACATCGCCGGAATCAGCTGTTTTGCCTGTTCCTTCTTGTACAATAATATATTTCAAACCGCTTTTAGTCGTTTTCATTTTTGTTGAATCAACATCCCACATTGATGCGGTGATTTTATCTTTAACATCCAGCAATTGAATATTAACTTTTAAACTGGCATTGGGCGGAATCGGACCCATACCTGTTTTACCGTATGCCAATTTTGCAGGAATAATAATCGTCCTGGTTCCTCCCGCTTTCATTCCTTCTATCCCTTCATCGCTTCCTTTTATAAAACTACTGTTTCCAAGGACAAATTTATATGGTCTTCCTTTCATCCATGTATCTTCTATTTTTTGCCCCATCTTTGATGAATCTGCTTCCCAATTACTAAAATCGTCCGAAGAATCTTTCATAACCCAAACTCTAAAATTTATCGTAACAAGATTTCCTTCTTGAGCCACTCGTCCTACTCCAACCGTATCGTCCACAAAATGCAGCCCTGACTCATTCTTTTTAACTTCAGGTTTATTGCTGCAGCCTACAGCAATTAAAACCATTAAGCTAAATGCAAAAATAATTTTCATATTATTCCTTTAATTAATTAGTATTTTTTAATGACAGATATTATTAACATTATTTTTTTAATTTGAGAACCTAACATAATGAAATTAATTTATAATGAGTAAGAATTCTAAAAAGTTTTTGGTGCTTTTTTTAATACCTGCACTATTTTTAACCGTTGGGTTGAACAGTGTATATCATGTTCAGCCATTCTCAACTCACAAAAACAAGCAACAGAAAATTGATTCTGAAGACGTTATTATTGATAGCAACTGCTCTCTTCAAGAGGCATTATCCGGCCTATATATTCCACCTGACATAATTAAGCAGCTCACTTTAGTTAGTGTAACTTATTATTCATTCGATGGTAAAATTCATAAAGGTCAGGTTGTAATAAATAAAAATCTCGCTAAGGAGATTAAAGATATATTTGTTCAAATTAAGAGAAGTAAATTCCCGGTAGAAAAAGTCATCCCGATTTATAAATATAAATGGAATGACGAGGCTTCTATGGAAGACAATAATACAGCCGCTTTTAATTTTAGGAATACAAAGGGGACAAAAAAATTATCTAATCACGCAGCAGGAAGAGCTATAGATATAAATCCGAAATTAAATCCTCAGATAAAAAATGGGAAAATATCTCCGAATGGATCTTCTTATAATACCGGGATTCCGGGAACAATATCAGATACATCCATCGTTGTTAAATTATTTTCAAACAAAGGTTGGAAGTGGGGCGGTTACTGGAAGCATTCAAAGGATTACCAGCATTTCGAGAAATAAGTCTTTTCTCCTACTATCATACTCGCCGAATCTCTCTACAATACTTCTTAAATTCGAGCCGCACCTACTTATAATTTTATTTCTTGTATTAATTTTTAAATAAAACTTAACTTTTTAAGTCAAAACAATATTTTGCCTAATTAAATTATGATCATCACTTGACAAAGATAAATATTATTATATATTTTCACCCTAAATATTTAAAAAATAAGTAACTATCTCTGATTATACTTAATAAATAAGGTTTTTACAAGAAATTACTAAATAAATAAAACAGTGCGAGTTACACAAAAGTAAAACATTCATTAACAAAATAACCTTAAAACAGGAGGGCATACATGAAGCATCTAAGACAATTTCTTTTTCTCATCATTCTTTTAGTCCCCGGTGTTTTATTAGCACAGGATGCATCAGGCAATATTCTTGACAAAATTAATGAGGTTCAGACTAATGCAAATTATGTTTGGACTCTGGTGGCAGCTTTTCTAGTTTTCTTTATGCAGGCAGGCTTTGCCATGGTAGAAGCAGGATTAACCAGATGCAAAAATACTGTAAATATATTAATGAAAAATTTGATGGATTTTGCCGTCGGATCAATGGTCTTCTGGGCAATAGGATTTGGTCTTATGTTCGGAGTAACCAATGGTCTATTTGGCACAGACGGATTTTTCTTATCGGATTTTGCAAAGAGTGGCGATAAATGGGTATTTGCTTTTTGGATGTTTCAAGTAGTGTTCGCTGCCACTGCTGCTACAATTGTTTCAGGTGCAATGGCTGAAAGAACAAAATTCGTCGCTTACTTAATATATTCTGCTATTGTATCAACAATAATTTATCCAATATTCGGTTCTTGGGCGTGGGGCAGTTTATTCCATGGCGGGGGCTGGCTGGAAAATTTAGGTTTTATTGATTTTGCCGGTTCAACCGTAGTTCATTCAATCGGAGGATGGGTAGCGTTGGCAGGTGCAGTAGTACTTGGCCCTAGGATTGGCAAATATACATCTGATGGAAAACCAAGGGCAATTCCAGGTCATAACTTAACTTTGGCTGCTTTAGGTACATTTATATTGTGGTTCGGTTGGTTCGGATTTAATCCTGGCAGTACAACTGCAGCTAGTCCTGATACTGCTTTAATTGCTGTAAATACAAATCTCGCCGGTGCGGCAGGTGCAATATCTTCGATGTTTACAGCTTGGATGATATTTAAGAAACCTGAAGCCACAATGACTTTTAACGGTGCATTAGCCGGATTGGTTGCTATTACTTCTCCGTGTGCAAGTGTTTCAGCATTTAGCTCTATACTTATTGGTTTAGGCGCCGGAGTTTTAGTGGTGCTCAGTGTCCTTTTCTTTGAAAAAATTGCAAAGGTTGATGACCCGGTAGGAGCAATATCAGTACATGGAGTTTGCGGTGCATTCGGAACTATTTGCGCAGGTGTATTTGATATTAATGGCTTTTCATGGTCTGTTGTAGGTGTTCAGGTTCTGGGAGTCGTAACTGCATTTGCTTGGTCTTTTGGAATAGGGTTCATACTATTTAAAGTAATTCAAAAAACAATTGGGCTTAGAGTTACAAAGGAAGAAGAGCTTGAAGGCCTCGATATTGGAGAACATGGATTGGAAGCTTATCCCGAATTTGAAAAAGTGTCTTAATTCATAATTAAATTATTTTTTTATTAAATAAATTCAATGGAGAAAAAAAATGAAATCATTTATTTCCGGAAGGGCAATTATTGGCAAGTTTCTTTTGTTTGTTATTTTAGCTGCACCGATTTATGCTCAAGAATTTTCTGTAGGTACCGATATTGTAAGCAGATATATCTGGCGTGGTATCGATCTTGGTGATAATACACCAAGCATCCAGCCGACAATAAGCTTTTCAACTGGAGGTTTTACAGCCGGATTTTGGGGTGCATGGCCTACGGCTAATCCAGGAGGATTAGATGAAATAGATATTTACGCAAATTATGCAATAGATTTAACTAAAGCCGGAAGCCTTACATTTGGATTTACAGACTACACAAATCCGAATAGCGGGACAAAAATCGGGAATTTTAATAATTATGATAATGCAAATGGTCCAGGGGCACATTTTCTTGAAGGTAATTTAATATACTCTGCACCTGAGAGCTTTCCAATTTATTTATCCTTTAATATTTTCTTTTATAATGTACAAAATAATCCTATTTATATTGAAGCAGGTTATTCCACATCTGTAAAGGATGTTGGTGTGAGCTTATTTGTCGGTGCAACTCCCGGAGAAAGTGTCGGATATTATGGAGTAACTAAACTCAGTGTAATAAATACGGGAATCAAGGTATCAAAGGAAGTCAAAGTGACAGATAGCTTCAGTTTGCCTGTCTTCGGTTCTGTGATATTAAATCCTGCCAGCGAAGATTTGTTTTTCGTGCTGGGTTTTAGTCTATAGTATTATGTAATTTACAATTAACCAATACAACAAGATTAAAACAAAGAGAGGTATAAAAATGGAAAAAATTGAAGCAATCATAAGACCCCATAAAATTGAAGAGGTCCAGGAAGCACTAAGTGAAGCAGGTTTTGCCGGGTTGACGGTGTCCGAAGTAAGAGGTTACGGCAGACAAAAAGGCCATAAAGAAGTATATCGAGGCACTGAATATAACATTAACTTCGTCCCTAAAATTAAGCTCGAATTAATTTGTTCAAATGATAAAACAGAAACTGCCGTCGATATAATAATTAAAAAGGCAAAAACCGAACAGGTAGGAGACGGCAAAATTTTTATCTACAACTTAAAAGATGCGATCAGGATAAGAACCGGTGAATCAGGTGAAAGCGCTCTATAGCAACAATTAATATAAAACCCTTTCCGTTGCGGCAAAAATCAATATTATTTGAATTTTTGCCGCATTTCCTCATTTACAATATCATCAAAACCCTAAATTATTAAAAAAAATTAATTTATGAAATTATTGATTTTATACTTAATAATTTATATAATTGCTTTAGTTAACCTAATAAATTACGTTAAATAACTTAATAATACTTAATATCTTAAATAAGAAATAAATCAAAATTATTTCATGGAGATGTTTATGAAAAAAATCGAAGCGATTATTCGACCGCATAAATTAGAGGATATACAGAAAGAACTCCAACAATCAGGATTTGGCGGTCTTACTGTTGTGGAGGTTAGGGGTTACGGCAGGCAAAAAGGACATAAAGAAATTTACCGTGGTTCTGAGTACAAAATTGAATTTGTCCCGAAAATAAAAGTCGAATTAATATGCAGTGATGATGAAAGTGAAAAAGCTGTAGATATCATTATTTCCCATGCTAAAACCGGGGAGGTCGGAGACGGGAAAATATTTATCAGCAGCATAGAAGAAGCTATACGTATTCGTACCGAAGAAGCCGGTGAAAGCGCAGTTTAGTTAATTATCATTTAAATAGTTGATATTCATGAAAACAACAGAAAAAATTTTAACTAAAATATTCATTAACAATAAAAACATTTTGCCAGGAGCACAACTATGAAAGAGAATAGGTTCGTTAGCGGTCTTTATGTTCTTCTTTTTTTACTAATTCTTGTTTTTTCAACTTACAACAACTTGTATGCACAGCCGGATCCTACAGGTGCTAAGACTGGCACAATACAGGATGTACCTGCAAGCAAACCCGGAGAGCCTACACTTTCTGAAGTTGCAGATGCAGTAGGACATAACAAAATTGCTGAAAACATTATGTGGACATTAATTACCGGTTTTTTAGTAATGTTCATGCAGGCTGGTTTTGCCATGGTTGAGACAGGATTTACAAGAGCTAAAAATGTCGCCCACACAATGGGAATGAATTTCATGGTTTACGGTATAGGTGTGCTTGGTTTTTGGATATGCGGTTTTGCTTTGATGTTTGGCGGTGTAGGAGGTATAGCAAACCTGGGAGGAACGCCCGGGCTGACAAATGAAATTTCCATTTCTATTCTCGGGAAATCATTTGGACTGATAGGATTGAGCGGTTTCTTTTTAAATCCCCACGTTTATGATGTAGGTATTTTTACTTTATTTCTTTTCCAAATGGTTTTTATGGATACAACAGCTACAATACCAACCGGTGCCATGGCTGAAAGATGGAAGTTCATATCATTCATAATTTACGGCTTTTTCATTTCAATGATTGTTTATCCAATATTCGGAAATTGGGTTTGGGGAGGCGGATGGCTTGCTCAATTAGGAACTAATTTTGGATTGGGACATGGTCATGTTGATTTCGCAGGATCATCAGTCGTTCATGAAGTAGGAGGCGTTGCCGCATTGGCTGGTGCAATAGTTTTAGGTCCACGACTAGGGAAATATAACAAGGATGGTTCTTCCAATGCTATTCCCGGGCATAATATACCTATGGCAATCATTGGTACTTTTATACTTGCATTCGGCTGGTTTGGATTTAATCCGGGTTCAACGCTCGCGGGAACAGATTTAAGAATAGCAGTTGTTGCAACAAACACCATGCTTGCTTCAGCAAGCGGTGCATTTGCTGCAGCAGTATATATGTGGATGAAATATGGTAAACCCGATCCAAGTATGATGGCAAATGGCATGCTCGCCGGTCTAGTGGCAATTACGGCTCCTTGTGCGTTCGTAAATGCACAGATAGCAGTTCTAATTGGTGCAGTTGCAGGAGTTATAGTAGTTGTTGCAGCTCTATTTTTAGATCATAAAATGAAAATAGATGATCCGGTTGGCGCTGTAGCAGTCCACGGAGTAAATGGTTTGTGGGGTGTGCTTGCACTTGGTTTATTTGCGGATGGTTCATATGGTGATGGATGGAACGGAGTATCCGGTACAGTTAGAGGATTGTTTTACGGTGATCCAAGCCAATTTTTAGCTGAATTGATTGGTGGTGTTGTATGTTTTGTTTTCGTATTCGCAATAATGTATGCATTTTTCAAAGTGTGTGATAAATTGATGGGCGGAATCAGGGTTTCGGCCGAGGATGAAATTGAAGGGCTTGATATGCCTGAGATGGGTATAAAAGGTTATGATGATACCCCGGTATCTGTGCCAAATTCATTTATCCCGGCACCAGAAAAAGGGATAGTATAAATAAAATTTTATATTGGTGCAGAAATATCTTTCTGCATCGATTATAATGACAGACTTTTATTAGGTAATTTTTATTTCTCCTCAGGAGGCGGCATAGTAGCTTATTATCTCGAATATATGCTTTATTTTGCCGCCTTTATATATTTCTTCTTACATTTTTTCCAAGCAATTCTTTGACATAACCTTATATTGTTATATATTTGCTCTCAAAATCCTTATCTTTTTAACCTAATATTCTAAATTTTTAAGAAATTAAGCAATAATTCACATTAATAACAAACTAAGAGAGCAAATTTATGAAAAAAATAGGAGCCATTATCCGGCCTCATAAACTTCAGGAGGTTCATACAGCACTCCAGGAAACAGGTTTCGCAGGTCTCACGGTATCCGAAGTTCGGGGTTACGGAAGACAGAAGGGGCACAAAGAAATCTACCGGGGTTCCGAATATAATATTGAATTCGTTCCGAAGATAAAGATAGAATTAATCTGCAGTGATAACAAAGTTGAAAAAGCATTAGAAATAATTGTTAGTAAGTCTAGAACCGGGGAAGTTGGAGACGGGAAAATATTCATAATTCCAATGGATGATATAATTCGAATTAGAACTGATGAATCCGGAGAAGGAGCACTTTGATTTTCATTAATATATTAAAATTTTCATAAACTAAAGCGGGATAAATAAAAAATGGAATATAAAATTATTTTGGATACAATTTGGGTTCTCTTTACGGCTATGCTGGTCTTTTTCATGAACCTAGGATTTGCAATGGTCGAATCGGGTTTCGCACGCAGTAAAAATGCTGTTAATATCCTTTCAAAAAATTTTATTGTATTTGCAATTTCATCTCTTGCATTTTGGATAATCGGCTGGGGACTCATGTTCGGAAACGGAAATGATTTTATAGGTTTGCATGGTTTATTTTCATTAGGAGGCGCGGATAACAGCCCTGCTACTGGGAGTAACTATTCCGGAGTTTATTCGGCGATAAGCTGGACAACAGTTCCTCTTTTAGCTAAGTTTTTCTTTCAGCTTGTCTTTGCCGGAACAGCTGCGACCATAGTTTCAGGTGCAGTTGCTGAAAGAATAAAATATTTATCCTTTATTGTTTTCTCTTTTGTACTTGTAGCAATTATGTATCCAACTACAGGGCATTGGATTTGGGGAGGCGGCTGGCTGGCTAAATTTGGATTTTTTGATTTTGCCGGTTCAACCGTTGTTCATTCGGTTGGCGGATGGGCAGCTTTAGCCGGGGTAATTATTCTCGGAGCCCGAATCGGAAAATATAGAAACGGAAAAATATTTCCGATTCCAGGTCATAATATGACTTCAGCTACTTTAGGTGCATTAGTTCTTTGGCTTGGCTGGTTTGGATTTAATCCCGGCAGTACAATGGCAGCCGATCCTGAAAGTATTGCACGTATTTGTATAACTACAAATAGTGCTGCAATAGCAGGTATCCTCACATCAACGGCGATTGCTTGGATTGTTCTGGGTAAACCGGATTTAAGTATGACAATAAACGGATGTTTGGCAGGTTTGGTTGCTATTACCGCACCTTGTGCTTATGTAAGTGTCGGAAGTGCATTGGTTATTGGTGCAGTTGCAGGAATTTTAGTAGTGTTTGCAGTCATTGGTTTTGATAAAATAAAAATTGATGACCCTGTTGGTGCATTAGCAGTCCATTTAGTAAATGGTATATTTGGTACAATTGCTTTGGGGTTATTTGCTGAAGACAGCTTTATGCCGGGAACAACTGGAAACGGATTATTCTTCGGCGGCGGGTTTAATCTTTTATGGCACCAGCTGATAGGTGTAGCTGCAGTTGGAGTATTTACTTTTGCTGTTTCTTACCTGGTTTGGTCAATCTTAAAAGCAACCATGGGAATTAGAGTATCAGAAAAGGAAGAGATTGAAGGTTTGGATATGGGAGAACACGGTTTAGAAGCTTACCCGGATTTTGAAAAAGCAGTTCCTTACTAATTATCATTCCTTGTAAAGCCCGGTATATAAAGAAATTTATAATTTCCGGGCTTTGTTTATTTAAACCATTCTTATGTGTCTTTTTTCACTTTTTTTTATTTGGGATAATTTAGTGACAAATAACATTAATCCCGATTCTTCAAATAATTATATTTTTTTTGAAAAATAAGAAATCAATATTTTGAAAATTCAAGGAGTTGATATGAAGAAGATTATTTTTATTCCTGCCCTGATTCTTTCCGTTTTATTTTTGGCTTGTCAGAATAAGAATCAACAATCGGGTACTGAAATGAATGACACTACAATGAATAAAGATACAAGCAAAATTGCACAGGATACAAGCTTTTTAGATGAAGCTGCACAGGGAGGAATGATGATGGTTCAGATAGGAAAAATGGCACAACAAAAATCACATTTAAAAGAAATTAAAGATTTTGGAAACATGATGGTAACTGATCATTCGAAAGTTGACGATGAACTAAAAAACTTAGCCATGCAAAATGATATACTTCTTCCTGATCTTTTAAATAGGGACAAACAAGATAAAGATTAATGATCTCTGCAAAATTATCAGGCAGAAAATTTGATAAGCAGTATGTAGAATTGATGGTTGATGATCATAAAAATGATGTTTCTAAATTTAAAGATGAATCTCAAAATGCAGCTTCTCCTGAAGTGAGACAGTGGGCGGTGAAAACACTCCCTACATTAGAGAAGCACCTCGATAAAATTGAAGAGATTCAGAAAAAGCATAACTTATAAGATAAATATTAATTAGAGATGACATTCTTATAAAGGTTAAGGTGTCATCTCTAAGATTTTAAATTTACTTCAATTAGTTATTAACCTGAATTTTACCAATACTATTAAGTTTTGTATCGAAAGTATAATAGTAATCTTTTGTCTTAACAAGAATAAAATCTTTCGATGCATCGATCTCCTGAATATCGGGTATGATTTCCCACTCACCCATTTTCAGCAAATTAGGATTATATGTATAGATATTATCCCCTTCTTTTGTAATTAAGTACCCGTCAGCAGGTATATATTCATTTAAATCCGATTTAATATATTTATCGCCAATCCTATTGAAACGCTGATCATATGCATACAGATGACTCCCCTCTTTAGTCAAGATATAATCATTTGTAAAATATATATTTTCCAAATTAGAGGTGATTTGCTTCCTACCTGTTTGATTAAACTTTGTATCAAAGATATAATAAGAATCGTCTTCTTCATTAGGATTAACCGGGATTCCGGTGGGGGTTAAATTAACTTCCTTTGTTACAATATAGTTATCAGGGAGTAATAACATCCTTTAAATATTGATTTGCAAGCCTATCATTTAACTTTTGAAAATATTTATCGTAAGCAGCAATAGTCATGTTATCCATAATTAGAATATAATTATCAGTAGCCCAGTAATTTTTCACCTGGGAAGAAAGGGGAAAACTTCCTAGCCTTCTAAAGTTTCTATCAAAAGTCTCAAGATTATTGTTAACATTCAGCAATATATAATTGTCGGTAACTTTATAATCCTTATCTTTAAAGTTGGAAGGGATAGTTGCCTTTCCTAATTCTTTCATGCTATTATCATAACTTACCAGGTAACCATTCTTTTCTTTCATAACTATAAAATCCTGTGCGGGAATATAATTATCTACATTAGTTGCATTCAGCATCTGCCCTATTGTTTAAAATTTTTATCAACCACATTAATATTAACACCATCATCCAGTATAATATAGTTGTAATTTCCACCCTTCTTTAACAACTGCTGGGCATTTAGGTGAATAAAAGCCATGGATAGCAGAACTAACAATATGAGAAAAATTTTAGGTTTCATAATTTTTTGATCCGGATTTTTTTTATAAATATGATTTGCTTTATTAAAACATAAATTTATTAATTCTAATAATCAAATTTAAAATGCACCGGTATAATTAAACACTGTCCGGAGATTTCTACCACCCTTTCTTTTTGAGTAAGGAAGTAATGTGAGCTACATGATGTTTCCCATGCCATGCATATTGAGCGGTAACCCAATCCAAATCCACTTCACCAAGTTCGGGATGTCTATAAGTTCTCTTAAAATCTTTATCATCCATAGATTCTAATAAAATATGCCACCGTTTGTGAAGATTATCGAGTAGACTTAAAGATACTTCGACAGGCGTTTTTGAGTAATCGTTTAGTTCCGCCCATTTTTTCTCATCATAAGTTTTAACAGTCGGATTATTTTCTGTCAATGCTAATTTAAAACGGATAAAAGCATTAAGATGACTATCGGGAAGATGATGAATTACCTGCCTTACCGTCCAGCCCCGCTCTCTATAAGGAGTATCGAGCTGCGCTTCGGATAATCCTGTCACTGCATTTCTTAAATGTAAAGGTGCCGCTTCAATCTCTGAAATAAATAATTTTCTTTCTTCATTATTATCATATTTTTTATCAGGAGAAAATTCTCCGATTGGATAACGTTCATTAGTCTTTTGCAGCGTCATATATTTATTCTCCTGTTAATAAAAATAAATTATATATAATAAGTTCAAATACCTTTGCTTCATAAAAGTTATTATTGTTAATTTGTAAAAATCTCTAATCTATTTCACAATGAAATTTTATTTATAACAGTATTAAATATAAAAATTTTACAGGAAGATAATCCTGTTGCCTGGTAAAAGATTCAAAAAAATTATTGCAGTTATAAAAGCCATGGACGTTACAGCGTGTTCTATAACACACGGCTTTAACATTTTTAGCGAAGGTAAAGGAGAAGTGGAAGTCAATCCTATTACTCCGACAACAGTAAAATTTATTGAAACAGCTACATGGAATTTCATATATGATAAGAAAGTAAAAATATTTTACTATGGAAATTTAATAAGGATGAATCTGTAATTTCTTTAGAACCCCTCCGTTACGGGGAGAATAAGCCCTTTCTCTTTTTAAAATGATACCAAAAGAGGATAAACAATTAGTATCATCATCACCAAGAATTTGTGAAAATGACAATTGTGCTGCTGAAATTAATTTAAACGTAAATGGTTTTACATTAAAATGTTTTATTAAAGGTCCGAATAAAAATGAAGAAATTTTATATTTTTATTCATAAGCAGGTAATTTTATTACCAAAAAAATATTTATAATATTGACATAATAATTTTTATGAATTATCTTTGTCGCAAATGAAAAATAAAAGTATATACAACAAAAGGAATTTAAAATTTATGGCGATGTGTCGTTGTTGTATGATGATGTGCAATCATACTGAAGGGACACAGCCTATTTAAAAAATAAATTTTGTAGACTGAGCCCTTCCGAGTAATTCGAGAAGGGCTTTTTTGTTACAAGCAGAAATAAATACATAAGCTCTTATCGAGAAAGGTGGAGGGATCAGGCCCGTTGAAACCTTGGCAACCACCCCGGCTTTTACTGGGGGATTTTGGTGCTAACTCCTGCCCGGTTTTGCCGTAAGGCGAAATCAAAGGGAAAGATGAGAGAAGAATTTAAAAACCTCTTCGAAAAATCTTTCTCGAAGAGGTTTTTTTATTTCTAGCAAAATCAATTGATGGACATAAATAAAATTTTAAAAGAAACACATAACATAACTAAAATACATAACAAGAAAGGAAAGTACAATGAGCACAAATGGAAAAGGGCGTAATTACAAGTTTGAAACACTTCAATTGCATGCAGGTCAGGAACCTGATCCTACAACAGGTTCCAGGGCAGTACCAATATACCAAACAACATCATATAATTTTAATGATGCACAGCATGCTGCTGATTTATTCGGGCTTCAGAAGTTCGGGAATATTTATACCAGGATTATGAATCCTACTAATGACGTATTTGAAAAAAGGATTGCAGCGCTGGAAGGCGGTGTTGCTGGGCTTGCAACTGCATCCGGGCAGGCTGCACAATTAATAGCTGTAACGACAGTTGCTCAAGCAGGAGAAAATATTGTTTCAACAAGCATGCTTATACGGAGGGACATATAATCAATTTAAAGTTACCTTCCCCGTCTTGGAATAAATACAAAATTTGTTGATGGAGATAATCCGGCAGATTTTGAAAAATTAATTGATCCAAAAACAAAAGCTTTGTACATGAAACAATCGGCAATCCGAAATTAAATGTACCTGATATAGCACAAATAGCCGAAATAGCTCACCGCCATGGTATTCCTTAATTGTTGATAACACCTTTGGCGCCGCAGGATATTTAGCCCGCCCGATTGATCATGGTGCCGATATTGTTGTTGCTTCTGCCACTAAATGGATTGGCGGACACGGAACTTCCATCGGCGGCGTTATTGTTGACTCGGGAAAATTT
This sequence comes from uncultured Ignavibacteria bacterium, assembly GCA_963739895.1. GTDB lineage: Bacteria > Bacteroidota > Ignavibacteria > Ignavibacteriales > Ignavibacteriaceae > CAVQBP01. The sequence continues at coordinate 32,530 of CAVUCR010000032.1, forward strand.
GATTGGGGTAATGGAAATTTTCCGATTTTTACAGAGCCTTCTCCAGGTTACCATGGATTAAAGTTCAACGAAGTTTTCGGAAAGGGATCGCAATTCGGAAATATTGCATTTATAATACGTGCCAGGGTTGAAGGTCTCAGAGATCTGGGCCTGCATTAAGTCCTTTCAATGCTTTTCTATTTTTACAGGGACTTGAAACACTTTCATTAAGGATTGAAAGACACGGGCAAAATGCTTTAAAACTGGCTAATTGGCTTGAACAAAACCCGGATGTTGAGTGGGTTTGGTATCCCGGGCTGAAAAGTCATCCGTACCATGAAAGCGCAAAAAAATATTTAAGGAACAATTTATTCGGCTCAATTTTATCTTTTGGAATTAAAGGAGGAATTGAAGCCGGGAAAACATTTATTAATAATGTTAAATTAGCAAGCTTGTTAGCAAATGTCGGAGATGCAAAAACACTTGTAATTCACCCTGCTTCAACAACTCACCAGCAATTATCCGAATCCGAGCAGAAAGAGGCTGGAGTACTCCCGGAACAGGTCAGGGTTTCAGTAGGTTTAGAACATATCGACGACATAATTCTTGACTTTGATGAAGCAATAAAAGCTGCGGTAAAATCTTCCAGTTTAGTTTAAAATGATAAACCCGGTTTCTTTTTAGAAGCCGGGTTCATTTATACTATTTATTGTATGAGAGAAATATTGTACGAACAAAAAATTAAATATGAATTAAATCTTTACTATTTTGTATAATTACACTTTAAATTTTATGGAAATAAATATTAAAGAGCTTGTGGAAATAGAGGCTAAAACAGAATTCGCTGAACTTTATAGTGATTCAAATCCGCTTCTGCTTGATTCAGGGGAGATCTGAATACAATTAACGTAGCATATCAAACCTACGGCACATTAAATAATGAAGGAACAAATGCTATTTTAATTTGCCATGCATTAACGGGTAATGCTCATGCAACAGGACTTATAACAGAAGAAGAAATATCTAGGACAAAGGATTCTGAATTTTTGTTTAAATATAATAATATGTTTAACGACAAACCCGGCTGGTGGGAAGGGTTAATAGGACCTGGTAAAACATTTGATACCGAGAAGTATTTTGTTATATGCTCTAATTTTTTATCCGGGTGCTACGGTACAACCGGGCCTTCAAGCCTGGATCCTGAAACCGGTAAAAAATATGGAATGAATTTCCCAATAGTTACTGTCAGGGATATGGTAAGGGTTCAATATGAGCTTTTAAATCGATTAGGTGTGAATGAACTAGTGACTGTTTCAGGCGGTTCGCTGGGTGGTATGCAGGTTCTTGAATGGAGCATTATGTATCCGGACTTTGTAAAATCCATTATACCAATTGCAACCTCAGCCAGACATTCTCCCTGGTGTATTGCACTAAACCAGGCCGCAAGAGATGCTATAAAAAATGATCCTGTTTGGAATAACGGGAATTATGAAATACAACCAATTCACGGCTTAAGTCTAGCTCGGAAAATTGCAATGATTAGTTATCGAAGTGATATCTCTTTTGAAACTAAATTTGGAAGATCAAGAATCAACGGTGCTGAGTTTTTTTACAGCCCGGAAAATTTTTTCCAGATTGAAAATTATCTTTCATACCAGGGCCAAAAACTGGTAAACCGCTTTGATGCTAATTCATATATTTATATATCACATTCAATGGATTTACATGATGTCGGCTATAACCGGGGAAAAATTGAAGATGTACTGGGAAATATAAAAGCGTCTTCCTTAAATATTGGGATTTCCTCGGATATACTCTATCCCCCAGCTGAGCAGATGGGCATTGCATCCCAAATTCCAAAATCAAAGTATGTCGAAATAAAATCAATTTACGGGCACGATGCATTTTTAATTGAAATAAATGTATTGAGTGAAATTATCAGAGATTTTCTACAATCAATATAGATAGTTTATGGATAATATGAAATGGGATAAATATTTGTAATTTAATAGGTTACACCGCACAGATTAAAGTATATTTTCTATACAGATTAAAGAATAAAAAAATGATTAATTGATAATATAAAGCGGTTAAAATTCTTAAAGTAAATTAGAGTTCTTTTCTTAAAAAATATTGAACTGTTATTTCTTTTCTACTTTTTCTCTCTAGCTTTTTATCTCCTTTTTTATCATCTCTCCTGGCTAAATCGAGTAATTTCCTAAAATGAGCGGCTTTTTCTCTATCACTTAACAGGGCTTTATGTTTGAACCTTCTAACTACCTGGGTAACCTTCACATCACCCTGCTCGGAGTGCTGCGCTCTTCGGTTAAGATAGTCCTTAAGTATTCTAATTTGTTCGGAAGTAGATTTATTAGTTAAATTTATCTTTGGCATTACAGTTACTAAAAATGATTAATAAATATGAATTTGTTTTTCTATGAAATGTAAGCTATTTTATTAAAAAAAGCATTAAAACAATAAATCATTTTACTTTTTGTGATAGTTATCCCTTCCCTATTTTACATAGCAAAAAATATAAATTCTTACTAATGAAAAAAAATGATTTAATTCCAGTACAACTAATATAAAAAAATATATATAAACAACTAGCAGGATAAACAGAAAATTAGTGTTGATTTTTGCAATTCTTGGCGTTAATCCGCCTCAATTTTAAGAATAAATAAAAACAACTAATATCATCTATTATTTTGGTATAAAATTAAAAAAATAATCCTTTATATGCTTAATTATTTCTCCTATGTTTTTATAAATCCGGTATTTTTAATGAATATACAATATTCGTTTTATAGCAATTATGGCCTATTTTGAACTTTTATATTGTTAAGTTTGTAAAGGATATTTTATATCATTTTTTTTATTCATTTTTTTAAATTTTAAATATTTATAAATTTTATGAAAAAAATATTTGAATCGACAGCCTGAAATGAATTCCAATTTAGAGTCAAAATTAAAAAATTTACCTTCTAACCCGGGTATTTATCAATTCATAAATGAGAAGGGAAAAGTCATTTACGTCGGTAAGGCAAGGAATCTGAAAAATAGGGTTAAGACATATTTTACAAAAGGGATAAATTCACCTAAAACATCCGCCCTGGTAAATAAGATAAACGACCTGGAATTAATTGTAACCGATAATGAAATTGAAGCACTAGTGCTCGAAAATAATTTAATTAAAAAATTCAAGCCTAGATATAATGTTAATCTTAAAGATGACAAATCGTATCCTTTTATTAAAGTAACTAATGAATTATTCCCCCGGATTTACCCAACCAGGAGAATGATAAAAGACGGTTCAAAATATTTCGGGCCTTACACAAGTGTAAAAGATATGAAATCATCTTTGCGCTTAATTAACCAAGTATTTAAAATTAGAAGCTGTAAACTAGATATAACAAATGAAGCTATAGAAAAGAAAAAATTTAAAGTCTGCCTGGATTATCATATAAAAAAATGCGATGGTCCATGCGAAGGATTAGTATCTGTCCGGGATTATAATGAAATGGTTAACGAGGTTACCAGGGTATTAAAAGGTAAGACTGATGATTTAATTAATGACTTAAAGATAAAAATGCAAATAGCAGGCGGAAACCTGGATTATGAGAAAGCTGCCGAAATAAGGGACAAAATTGAACAGCTTCAAATTATCTCTTCCAAACAAAAAGTTGTAAGTGATGATTTCAGCGACAGGGATGTTATTGCAATTGCTTATGAAGGGAAAGATGCCTCCTGTTCAATTTTAAATATCCGTAATGGAAAGCTTGTCGGCAAAAAACAATTAAAGCTTGGAATTGAGGGGAGTGAAGAATTGGAAGAAATATATTCATCTGCAGTAAAGTTTTATTATACAGATTATGTCGAAATACCGAAAGAAATTGTTTTAGAAGTTGAACCGGCAGATGCTGAAACGCTGAGAGAATGGTTAAATTTGAGAGTAAATTATCAGCCTGCAAATAAAGCTATAAAAATTAAATTTGCTGTCCCTCAAAAAGGCGGATTAAAATCCCTGGTTAAAATGTGTAAAGAGAATGCATCCCTTCAATTAAAAGAAATTCAGATTCAAAAGATGAAAAATGAAGGACGTGTTCCCTATTCCATTGCGGCTTTACAGAGAGACCTGAGATTAAGCAGCCTCCCGAAGAAAATTGAATGTTTTGATATTTCAAATCTTCAGGGGACAGATTCTGTTGCAAGTATGGTAGTTTTTGAAGACGGCAAGCCTAAAAAGAGCCTCTATAGAAAATTCATTATTAAGGATGTGATCGGTCCCAATGATTTTTCCAGCATGCAGGAAGTAATAAGAAGAAGATATTCAAAGTTAATCGAAAACAGCGAACATATCCCGGATTTAATAATGGTAGACGGCGGTAAAGGCCAATTATCAAGCGCAGTTGAAGTGCTTGACCAGCTAGGAATAAAAAATTATAATATTATCGGGCTTGCAAAGAGATTGGAAGAAGTATTTTTTCCGCAGCACTCCGAACCGGAATCAATTCCCAAAACCTCGTCTGGATTAAAGCTTTTGCAGCAGGTAAGAAATGAAGCGCACCGTTTTGCAATTACATTTCACAGGAGTAGGAGAAGTAAAAGAACTATTAAATCGGAATTAACCGATATAAAAGGGATTGGTGCTTCTACGGCCCAAACACTTCTAAAAAATATCGGGAGCATAACGGAAATTAAAAATTCAGATTTTGAAAAATTAACTGCTGTAGTTGGAAAGAAAAAAGCTGAAATTTTGATTAAGCATTTTGAAACTGAAAAAATGGAACAAAATTCAAAATGAACAATCAACCCATTCTCGTGAAACTTGCTGATCCTCCACTACTAAAAGGTAGGTCAACCATTTGTTTATGCATTATTTAAGTTTTTATTTTATTTATTCACAGTATGCATCATTGCCTCCGGGTAACGAGTCCCGGACGCAACTCCGATAGGTGCAATTTTCTCGATACTATTTAGTTCTTAAATCGAGGCATGTTCCGTCTTAAATCATTAACAGGAATATCACCCGGTTTTTGAAAAGTCCCGGTTAAAAATCCGCGTCCGAGCGGTGAATAAGCAACCAAACCAATCCCCAATTCGCGGCAAACAGGCAGAACATCTTTCTCGGGATCTCTTGTCCAGAGGCTATACTCAGTCTGCAGCATTGCAATCGGGTAAGTAGAATGAGCACGCCGCAAAGTTTCCGGTCCGGCTTCCGATAATCCTGCGTAACGAATTTTTCCTTCTTTAACAAGTTCTCCCAGGGTGCCAATAGTTTCTTCGATAGGTACGTTCGGATCCACACGGCCAGGGTAATATAAATCTATATAATCAGTCCTTAATCTCTGTAAACTGTAAGATATGAAATTACGTACTGCAACGGTTCGGGTATCTATTCCAATAAAATTCCCGTCATGATTTCGAAGACCTCCAAACTTAATAGAGATAAATACTTTCTCGCGGGGAATATCTTTTACAGCTTCCCTGATAAGTTCCTCATTATGACCCATTCCGTAATAATCCCCGGTATCAAGCAGATTAACGCCAAGTTCTATCGCACGTCTGATTGTAGCAATACTCTCTTCTTCATTAGATTCTCTTGCATAAAAGGCAGACATCCCCATGCAGCCTAAACCTAATGCTGATACCTTTGCATCTGTTTTCCCTAGTGTTCTGTATTCCATTCAGTTCTCCAAATTATTTTAATTTTACAATAAAAAGTAAATATAATAAGCTTCAAAAGATTTTTTTGTATTCTGCATTATAGATTTTTTATTTGAAATTAAAAAGAAACCGAATAGCCGGCAAAATTATTTTTTATTTGACGATATTGTTTATCATCCATTTTATATACAACATGCCTCATATCGATATTATAATCTTTAATATATTTTTCAAACTCTTTAATTCTTTTCATACTTAATTTTTCTGCTACTCTTTGTGAAGGTATATTCTTTACGTATGTATGAATATAAATTTCATTTAAGTGAAGTTTTTCAAAACCATATTTCAAACTCGCAGCTGATGCCTCCGTAGCAAATCCTTTTTTCCAGAATTCTTTGTTTATATGATAACCAATTTCAGGGACAACAACCCCGTCAATATCCTGTATAGTAATTCCGCATTGCCCGATAAATTTATTCTGTTCTTTAAGTATAATTCCCCATAATCCAAACCCGTTCTCCTTATAACTTTTTAAAGACTTATTAATACAGTTTCGTACCCGGTTAATATCATATGGAGCCGGATAATACTCCATAGTCTCCGCATCTGATAGAATACCTTGAAGAAACTCTTCATCGTTTTCATTTAATTCCCTGAGCTTCAGCCTGTTGGTTTCAATCATAAACATAGTTCAATCAAGTTAAATAAATAGATATTTATGCCCAGGTTTGAAGTTCTATAACATTACCTTCCGGGTCGGTAACATAACACCAGGTAACATTAGAAAAAAGACTAACCTGCAAAGTAACTATTTCCCCTATTTCTTTACCACCATTAATCAAAACAGTTTCTTTAGCTTTTACTACATCGTCGACCTGGAAAGCGATATGACCAAATCCCGGTTTATTTATTTTAGTCGTCGACCTGTCTTCTTTCGGAGAATAACTAAAAATTTCCAGTGTAGGTCCATTATCCTGAAAACCGGGAAGCCTTAAATGTACACCTTGAATCCCAGTACCCGCTTCAATACCGCTTCCTCTAAAATCTCTTTCCGCCGGAACTACTTTACAGTCAAAAACTTCTTCATAAAACCCGGCTAATTTTTTCCAATCTTCTGCTATTAAATTTGTATGAACGTATTTAGCATTGATACTCATTTTGAAATTCCTCCAGTGTTTAAAAGTTAAAAGGTATATGGTATAGAGATATAAAGGTGCAGCCCTTATCCCCAATACCCTCAGTTTTTCTCATGAGGTTTTTCCTCCTTATCTCCTTCAAATTCTGTAATTACTCTTTCAATACGTCGGTCGGGAATAAACCACATCAGTGCAACAAAGACATATAGACCAAATCCAATCCAGCGATTTATAAATGCAAGTAATATTGCAGCAAGATAAATAATTATTGATATCTTCCCTTTCCAATCTTTTCCATAAGCTATAGCGAGTTTGGAATCCTTACCGTTATGACTGATTATTGCTGCAGAAAGTATACTCCAGGCAGCGGCTGCCATAATGAATACAAATCCGTACATGGCAACCGGCCACATAGCAAAATGATTCTCACCCATCCAGCCGGTTACAAAAGGTATTAAGGATAACCAGAAAAGCAAATGAAGATTGGTCCAGAGAATTGTCCCGTTAACTCGGTCAACGGTAAACAATAAATGGTGATGGTTATTCCAGTAAAGCCCGATATTTATGAAGCTGAGAACATAGCTAATAAAAACAGGGATAAGCTCATTTAAATCCGATAATTTATCTCCGTGAGGAATTTTTAATTCAAGAACCATTATTGTTATTATTATAGCTATAACCCCGTCACTAAATGCAACTAATCGTTCTTTTCCCATAAAAATCTTTTATTCTAATTTTTGTAAATAAATTGATTGATTAAGAAAAATTAAATTTAGATAACCTTTGGAAGATACAATTAAAACAAATTTATCCTATATAAAACATTTTAGCAAGAAGGTATTTTATTTTTGAGGTACTGTTTTTAAAAACATTTTTCTTTTTATTTGAACAAGTACAACTCCTGAAGCTGCTATAATCATTCCCAATCCTTTTTGAAATGAAATTTCTTCTCCCAGAAAGAAATAAGCAAGAAGAGAAATCTGGAACAGCATTGTACCGTTAATTATACTCGATTCGATTGCAGTGAGTGAGCGAAGAGTAAGATTCCATAAAGTGAATTGCAAAGGCAGTATTTACAACAGCCAGCCAAAATAAATAGAGTACTGCAGCTGTTGTAATTACAGGGCACCTTCAACTATAAATCCTGTGGTTATTAAAATTACCGAACCTGTGCCCATACTGATAAATGTTACAACTATGGGACTAATTTTTCCTCCTCGATTAATGTATCTGCCAATAATTGCAGAAGCCGCATTAGCAAGAACTCCCAAAAACATAATTATTAATCCCAGGCTATGGTTCCCGTCTAACGAAATCGGTATGAAATAAGTTAAAATACCGATTAAAAAAATAACAGATCCAAACCATTGAAGAATTGTAAGTTTCTCATCAATTAAAAACATTCCCACTAAAGCAACAGCCAGCGGAGTAAAATTCAGCATAATACTCACTGTAATAGCAGGAAGTAATGACAGACCGAGAAATTGGGCACCCTGTGTGAATGTATAGAACAAAAGACCCAGCAGGATAAGCTTTTTGATTTGATAAGGTTTAAGTTGTTTTATTTCAATAATATATTTTTTCTGAATGATAAAAGGGATAAAACAAATAAAAGCCCCGAAATAACGCAACCCGGCAAAAGTTACCGGATTTATTTCGGACAATCCCCATTTAATAATTATAAAGGAAGTAGACCATAGGAATGTAACGAGTAAAGCTTCTAATATTGGCACAAGTCTGGTATTAATATAAAACCCTCTATTATTTTTCTACTCTTAAATTAATTGTCTGCCCCGCAGTGTTCCAGCCCGATATTTCGAAATTAATCTGCCCGGGTATTAATTTCTTATCCGTACTTTCTACTGTTACAATTATATCTATGCTTTCGCCAGGCAACAGTGCAACATAATTATCACTGTAACCGGATTTCAGTATCTCAGATTCTTCAAGCATTCTAATCCCCACAAAAAAACTTATGTTATTGGTTGGATTAGAGAGCCGTATTGTATTAATCCCGCTTCCTTCTGAATCAAATTTAATATCTGGATTTTTAAAAGAAACTTTTAATGGAACCTGCGGCATTCCATTCAATTCGTCAAAGATATCATTATAATCTTCCAGGTTGCCGGTTTTGGTTACAGCAATCGGATACAGAGCATAAGAAATTTCCTTACCATTATTATCATTCAATTCTACCGAGACGAAAAATGATCTTCCTTTCATTTCACCAGGTATTTTATATTCAATTTTTCCTATTCCGGTTGATTGGTTTGCTTCAGCTTCAGCACCGCCGGATTTTTCTGCAAGCATATGGCCTTCGGCATCAAAAATCCTTGCAATATATTTATAAGCTTTTACAGGAGCCTGTTTATCATTTAACAAATAAATATTCGCGTTAAAAACTTCACCGGTATTCCATAAATATTTTTCGTAATCTGCCGAAATATGTACAGGCCTGGAAGCACGCTTTAGAAAATAATAGGATGGTTTAGGCGTACCGTACCAATCAACTTGCGACCATGACAAACAGGGCCAGATATCATTAAACTGCCATACTAAAAAACCGCTGTTCCGGAATTTATTAGCTCTGCAGAATTCCATATCAAATTCATTTCCTATAGCCTGGTAGAGCTGGCTTTTCGTGATAAATTCTTGAATATTTTTAGATTCTCCAAACTCATTAGCATATCTTAAAAGTTTTCCAAGATGTGCAAAACGTACATTGGATTCACCATGATACTCAACATAAATTGTATCAAGAGGCCATAGCATTGAATCAGGAGTAAACTTGAGATAATCTTCATAGACAGGCGGTGCATTTATTCCGGCTTCACTACGAAATGGTCTTACAATTCTATATTTAGTATAAGGTTCTTTATTGTGCCAGACACCCCAGTAATGATCATCACCCATATATGGAGATGCCCTATGGAATTCTCTTTGCGGATCATATTCCTTCAACAATGCACCCAAAGAATCAATTACGGATTTGCTCCCCTGGTCATCAGGATCAAATTCATTTCCACCGCACCAGAACGTCAAACTAGGATGGTTTCTTAATCTGTAAACAGCGTCTCTAGCACCATCTAAAAAATTCTTCCTGTCAATTTTTGAAAAATTCCTGTTGCTTAAAAACTCCTGCCAGGTTAGAATTCCGTACTTATCGCATAGATCATAAAAGTCATTTGTTTCGTACAATCCTCCGCCCCACACTCTAAGCAGGTTGAAATTGGCGTCTTTAACAAGTTTTAGCAAACGATCATACCTAGTATGATCCAACCGCAGAAGCTGATCGATAGGGATCCAATTCCCTCCTTTTGCAAACATTTTTTCCCCGTTTACCAGGAATGTCCATGGATACGAACCGACTACTTTTCCAAGGTGGTGCGGATCTCCAAGATCTTCTTTCATTGATTTTACAAATTCTTTAACATTTTCATTATCAACAAGCTTCAACTCACGAATTCCAAATTGAGTAGTAAGACTATCAGATAACATTGAACCTTCTGTTATTGCAGCATTAAGAAGATAAAGATTCTGTTCACCCATGCCATTGGGCCACCATAATTTTGGATTTTTTACTCCTAAAGTTAATTCAATTGTTTTGGTTTCATTAGGTTTAAGTTTAATATTTTTTTGAAACTTGGCTATTTTGCTTTTCGAGTCTTTCTCTAAAATCATACCGGCTATCTCAGCCTCTTTTGATTGATTTGTAAGATTGGAGACATCAATTTGAATATTGCATCCGGCTTTATCATCAGAAATAATTTTTGAGCTGATATAAGGATGGCTTATTCTTAATGCGCCTGTAGCAATTAATTTAACAGGCTGCCATAATCCAACGGCGACACAATGAGGCCCCCAATCCCAGCCGTACATACATTGAGCAATAGAAAACAATTGATCTCTCGAACTTCTCCAGGTTAAACCCTGAAATGTTAAATTTGTCCATGAATCCGGAGGTGCTTCCAAGCGGACAGCAATACTATTTTTTTCCCCATAATTCAAAATACTTGAAATATCAAAGGAATGAGGATTTAGCATTCCATTAAGTTCTCCTATTTGAGTTCCATTGAGCCACACTTCCCCTCTAAATGAAGTCCCTTCAAATAAAAGTTGAATAAATTTTCCTTTTAATTCTTTTACGATATTAAAACTTTTGAAAAACCACCATTCCTTTTGTTCTACCCAGAGTGATTTTTCATTATCATATCCATTATATGGATTAGGAATTTCACCGGCGGCAAGCAGAGCAGTTCTAACCGTCCCGGGAACTTTATATGGCAAACACTCTTCGGGTTTATTTGATGGAAGAAAGACTTGTTTCGCAATACCAATCCCGCGGGTAAAGTCTTTCATTTCCCATTCACCATTAAGATTGATAGTTACGACATTATCCTTAGAATTTACTGAAACATTTGTCATATCATTACTCTTTGATTGGCTAAATGATTTTTGAAAAAAAGTGGATAAAGATAAAGTAAAAGCGGCGGCAATAAGAATCTTTATAATTTTAGGATGCAAACTTATAATCATAATATTCTATCCTCTCCATGATTTTTACAAAACTGATTAACAGTAACTTAAGCTAAATTAATCAGTTCAAAAATAAACATATTATTTTTTCAATTTAATCACTAAAGATAGAAACTGTTAAAACAGTTAACTTTTACGTTTTAGGATCCCATTAACATCGGGATTAAATACCGATGTTAAATTAAAAAAGACAAATATTTTTAACCATTTCAATTTATCTACAAAAGGTAAATGGTTTATCCGAAAGGGAAGACTATTATTTTAATTGGATTTTCCAATCATCTGTTCTGAAGCTGGATGCAGGCAATCCATCTTTATTGAATAGATTAGGCGCTACAGCATTTTGCCATGCATACCGGACTGCAATCGGATTTTGAACTTTATCGGAATATACTATAACTGTGCTCCCGTCAATTTCTGCATCAGCCGGGACAAATACACTGTCGCTACCGGCAATTTGAAAGTTTGTTAAAGAACCTCCCCTAGCTGTTAATCCGTTTCCCACATAATCAAAATTTATCCTGATTTTATTCCCTTCAATTTTAAATGAACGGTAAACAGGTCCTGAAAAACTGATATCTTTGTAATTATAAGTTTTTGCAAGTGCCCAGTTTGCCAATCGTTTGCCTACATCCTGTTTATCTTTAGGATGAATATCAGTAAGGTTGCCGATATCACTAATAACTACCATACCTGTTTTACGTAAGGACAAACATTTTAATTGAGCCTCTCTTACAAGCACACCGGCAAACGGAATATCATATTTATATGGTGCAATTTGTACATAATAAAAAGGGAACTCCTCTTTCCATTCATTCCTCCAGTCCTTTATTAAGGTTGAAAATAATTGAGAATAAGTTTCAGGATTGGCAGTATTGGTTTCCCCCTGGTACCAAATTACTCCTGCAATTTTAAAGGGATAAGAGGATAGATCATTGAATTGTAAGTTTTCCCAGGTTTTCCAGGACACCAGGGCATCTTATCAGAGATTTTTTTTGCTGCTTCGGATAGTACAATATTGGATAAAATTGTATTGGGGTTTACCCATGTTTCCGCCGGTGTGCCTCCCCAACTGCTATTGATCAACCCTATGGGTACATTTAAATTCCTATATAAATCTCTTCCAAAAAAATAACCGGCAGCACTAAAATCTTTCATTGTCACCGGAGTACAAGCTTTCCATGTTCCTGCAACATCCAGCTGCGGATATTCTGCAGCCCTTTTATCAACCTGGAATAATCGTATGTTTGGATAATTAGCTTCCGATACTTCTTGTGCTTCATTATTAATTCCCCAGCTTGCAGACATTTCCATATTGGATTGACCTGAGCATAACCAAACTTCTCCAATCATAACATCTTTAAGTATAACAGTATCATTCCCTGCAACGGTAATCTGGTACGGACCTCCTGCCGACGGAGTTTTCAGAGTTACCCACCATTTCGCCTGATTATTTGCAGTCATTTTAGTAGTATCATTGTCCCAGCTTCCAACTACTTTTACATTTTCCAACGGGTTAGCCCATCCCCAAATTGTTACCTCTGAATTCTGCTGCAGCACCATGTGACTGCTGAATATAGCAGGCAAGCTTACTTTTGCTTGAATATTTGTAAAAGCAATGATTAATAAAAAATAGAATAGATTTTTTTTCATTTTACGGTCCGGATTTTAAATAAGTACGGAATTAGAAATATTTTTCTGCTTATCTATAATTTGATTCTTTTAAAATTCAGTAATTTTTGTTTTGAATCCAAATATTTTGCCCAATAGATAATGAAATACTGAACAAAAAATATCAAAACTGGAAAATAATATCACAACTCAGGGGAAAAACAATAATCGGGGGAACATTAATTTTTAAGACTTTTATGGAAAAATTTTTACGCTTTTTTTTCTAATTAATAATTGCAAGTTCACCATGACAATCTGGTTAGCTTATAACTCCTGTTTTTTACTTCCTGATTTTCAAAATAAATTATTTGTTTAATAGCGAGGAACCTTATCAAAAAAAACTGATTATAGTGAGCATCTTTTTGCTGTATTGCACTACATATGCCTACACTTACAGGTTAAGCGGAAAAATATTCGACAGTGTATGCAGGAAAGGTATTGGTTATGCAATCATACAAATTAAGAATACTTCAATAGCTACAAGTGCAAATTCAGAGGGTTATTTTGAAATCGAACTCCCCTTTACTAAAAACATTCTAATAACTAAATGCATTGGTTACGACTCCGATACACTTGTTATTGACTCAAGTGAAACAAAACAAAAATTAAACATTTACTTAAATCCATCATTAAATTTAGATGTAATACCTGAACAAACCCGGAATATTTCAGCTCCGGAAATAGTTGGTCATCTGAAAACGATAAGAATGATCCTACCCGGTGGGCAGATCAAAGAGCCATTCCCTTTACGCATGAAGAATCCATCGCATATGAAAAAATTGACAGCTTAAGATCTCTTCCGAAAGGATTTTTCTATAAAGCAGCTAAAATTATATCTCCACGTTATCAATTGAGTGATCAGTTTTCAATAAGTGGTCCCCTGGATATTTACCGGTTCAACCATGTAGAGGGGCATAGCCTGAGTTTTACGGGTTCAGGAAATAATCTTTTTGATAATTTATTAGATATGAGGCTGACATTATCAAACGGCTTCTCTGATAAAAGATTTAAAGAAAATCTTTCAACTATTCTTAATCTTAATGATGAAAGAAGAGTGAAATTTTCATTCAACATTTATAATAAACTTGAGACACTTTTTTCTTCGGCTGACAGGTACAATTCAATTACAACAACAATATATTCGCTTTTATATAGTCATGATTTCCGAAGCTATTACTACACGAAGGGATTTGATCTTAGGACTGATGCAGGGGTTTCCCGTTCCATCAGGATTTATGCAGCTTATTCAAATCATGTTGATCATTCAGCTGAAACCAACACAACTTTCTCCATTTTGGGAAATACACGCAGGAATTTCAGCAACAGTAATAATTTCAGCTTTCCAGATTCCGTAAATCCCCCTATTTATGATTCCCGTCTGAATACAATAAGCTTCGGGATTAATTTTGATTTCCGGGAAAATGTTCTTGAGAATAATCTTATAAGGAAAGTATCAAATGGACACTCCTTTGTAACTTTTGCAACGGGAATATTAATAAGCGAACCAAAATACCTCGGAAGCGATATTGGTTTCATATCATACAATGCTAACATTCAGGGAGAATTAAATACATTTGGAACATCAAGCCTGGGTTTGGCAATTAATGGGATATACTCAAAAGGACCAGTTCCGCTTCAGATGCAGTATGCTTTGCCGGGCAATATAAGTGCTACAGCCAGGGATTTTACTTTCAGAACTTTGGGTATTGGAAAAATGTTTGGCGACCAGGTGTTAACATTAGCTTTCGAATATAATTTTAGAAAAGAAATATACAGGTTATTTCCTGTCTCATTTTTGCAGAATTTCAGTTTAAGTTCATTCTTTAATGCTGCATGGAAAAATATGTCCCCTAAATCTGCTGCAATTATGCCGATTAAATTTACGGTACTGACAAGCCCTTTATTGGAAACCGGTTTCAGCGTTGGTTATTCTTCATTGCCTGTAAATTTAGAATTCGCCTGGAGATTAACTCATATTGACCGAAGCGGTTTTCAAATTGGAATAAACACTTCAATTTTATAATAGAAAAAAGAGAAGAAGAGAATTTACTTTTGGTATTCTCAACTTCTCTGAAAGTACAATTTCCCGGGGAGTTCTATTGAAGCCCTGTTAATTGTTCCTGAACTTTTTCACTTGCTTCTTCTTGAGAAGTAGTACCGGATCTTTGTGCTGCCAATTCCTTAGCAGCATCTGAAATTGTAGCTGTATCTTTTCGGCTGTTTGAACTTACAGACGCTGAACCCGGTGATATGCGGTTAATTGCCGATAAAATGGTTGCCGTATTATAGATTTGGCCAATTGCGCCAATCGACATTTGCTAATTCACCTCCTCAAATTAGTTTGTTTGATTTAATCTATGAACGCCCCTATCTCTAATTATCGTACCTAAAACAAAAATATTTAGTGACGCAGTTCACTATAATTAATGTATTAATTTGGATATTTTTGCGGTCGGCATCCAGATCCGAATGTAATTCATTCATTCAGCCATCGATCATTCTCAAATTGGAATACAACTTCTTTGTTTTAAATTATTAAGATCACCAGGAAAAAAGTGAATACGGTAATTATCAGTGAGGTTGACAGTATTCCTAATATGGGGACAAAAATAAAGCTGGCAGCAATTGATCCGAAGCCGCCTCCAATCAGGTCCATTGAATAAAGCAGTTTTAGCTGATCGATTTGATTATCTGTCTTATATAAACTCGCAAAAGCAAAAATCCCGGAAACGAAGAACCCATTTAACAATAAAAAGATGCTTATAGTTAAAAGTTCATGCATCAAATTTATTTTGGTTAATAGATAGACTAAAAGGTTCAGAAATGCAAAGGCAATTATTAAAATATACCCGGCTATTTTGCAGTTGATTATTTTTTTTGTTTTGAATAGCTGGTGGATAAGAATTGATCCTATAGATAGTCCAAACATAAACATCATCAGCAACAAACCGATATCGCGGTACAAAACTCCGTTTTTTGTCTGATAAAGGATAATCAAAAGAGTTTCTGCAATCATTCCGGTAAAACCGGCTCCAAAAACCAAAACCATTCTTCCCAATCTAGAATATTTCCTTCCGGTGATAAATATAATAATCAAAATGAAAACTGAGGTGATTATTGATATAATTTTATTTAAATAGGAAATTTTATATGATAAGCTGGCTGAACCTATTATGCCTGGAAAGAATTTAGAAAGCCAGATTGTCATTGTATATCCGAAGCAGACAGGATTAAGATCAGAATTAATATTTTGCACTTCCCCGGAAAGCAATTTCTTAATTTCAGAAAACCGATCGTTGGTAAAAATATAATTGATGTATTGCGGTGAAACCAGATTAGTTTTCAATCTCCTATCAATAAACCGGTCAATAAGTAATTTCGTATCTGTGGTTAATTCTGATTTTGAAGCAATAAAGGTGTTGGTAACTCCTGGTAAAACAAGGACATTTCCAAAACTTGATTTCAAAGCAGCATAAATAGCTTTGTTTCTTTCTGTTAATTGTGAAGTCCATAAATTTTCGGATGAACGGATTTTAAAAGCAAATATTCCCTTTTTTATTTAAACTAACGGCACACTGAGTAAAAAATTCTTTCGTATAAAAACGGTTGTTTTGTACGGACATCGGCTCCGGCATTCCAACTAAAATAACATCATATAAATTTTGAGATTGCAGATATTTCCTCGGATCAGTGTAAATAATTTTTACTTTTTTATCCTTCAAGGAATTACTCAAATCATCCGGCAGATATTTCTGAAGAGCTGCAATAATCTTTTTATTTATTTCAATGTATCTGATTGATTTGACCGGAAGTTTTAAAAGTTCTGAAATTATTCCTTCAAATCCGCCCCCTAGTACGAGTACTTTATTCAGTCTGTCTGTTTGTAAAGTGGATAATTGAACAAATTCTTCTGCAGAAATTCCTTCTGTTTCATATGAAAGTGCATCATCTTCAAATACACAAATTTGCTCTCCCGGTCTGGTAATCGTAATACGGTTATAAGGAGTATCAATAGTCTCAGCCAAAAACGGGTGATTCCATGAGGTCATCCATAAATCAATCTTGCCGGAAAATCCAAATGATAAAAGAATAAAAACCAGCAGAGTAAATGAAATAAAAGTCTGTAATCTCCTTTTTTCTTTATAAGAAAAGTAAACTGCAACTAAAATTGTTGCAGCCGAGCAGATTAACACTGCGGAAAAATTACTAATATTAAAAGATAAAAAAAGTGTTGAACTTAAACCGCCGATTATACCGCCAATACTTTCAATAGAATATGCTTTTGCCAATGTTTCATTTTCACTTATATATTTTTTAGCAATCCATTGAAACATTAAGCCTGCAAAAAAGCTTACCGGCAACAGCGAGATCACAAGTCCGGCGATTTGAGTGGTGAACGGGAGATATCCGCCTTCGACACCGCCAAATATAATTCTTATGCCCCGGAGAAAAACAATATCTATTAACAATACACAAGAAGAAAGAATAAATAATAAATGAATATTTTTTTCTTTCGGAATAATTGAACGGCGGCCGTAAGATGCACCAATAGCAGTGCCTGTTAACCAAAATGCAAATGAGATAATATAATCAGTTCTATTCCATAAAAAGCAACATTTAATTCTCTCAGGATTACCACCTGACCAAGGATTGAATAAAAACCGGCCGTGATAAGATAAATAAAGGAATGACTAATTTTTAATTGTCTAATGAAATTCCTCTTCACTAAATACATCCGCTTCAAATGTAAAAAGTTGAGCATTTTCCCAATCACCTGAATTTAATCCGGCTTTATAACATAGCTGATTCAAGAATTCTTCTTTGCTCCAGCCGGTTTCAGTAGCAACCTGGGGTAAAAATACGGCTTGCCTGCTTCCTTTTTTCACTATTACTCCATCATGTCCTAAAACAATATCATCAGCACTCTTTATTGGTTTGAATGGAGTAAGAACAGAAATTTCGATTTCTACCTGGGGTAATTCATCTTGTTTCAAAGGTGTAAAGCGGTTATCATTTAAAGCAGCCTGAAGTGCCATCATTCCAACTATAGTGCATAACGGGACATCCCCCGTCATTCGTCCGATGCACCCGCGCAGCTCACCTTCTTTTTTCAATGTAACAAAGCATCCCCTTTTTATTTTCAATAATGAATTCATATTACGCAGTAAAGGGAACGACTGAGTTGAAAAATATTGTTCAAGTGTTTTACGGGCATGCATTAACAAAGTTTTCTTGTCAGAAACAGTCAGCTTATAAGTATTGTCGGTCACTACAGAGTCAACATCAAGCGGCTTGATTGCATTCCCGTACGAAATGACAACTGCACCGTATCCTACAACACGATCAATGCTTCCGATAGAATTATAACCTGAATTACTGTAACTAATTATTGAGGCCCGGCCTGCACCAAGTTCTTTTGCAGTTTCTATTGCTGCAAGTATTGGGGCTTCACCGCACGCACAGGTTACAAGCTGCGGTATTCCTCTCTCTAATTGGTTTTGCATCTCCGAGACAATTTGCCCGGGATTCAAATTTGCAATTGTTTTTAAGGTCTTGTTGTCTGTCTTTACTGCATCATCAAAATCAGGATAATGTGATAAATCGGAACTGGCAACAATCAGCACTTTTTTGTTCTTTACTATCTCTGCCAAAGCTTTACCGAATCTGAAACACATTTTAATATCAGGTTCTCCGACAATTATGGGGAGTATCTTTGCTTCGGGGAATAAATACTTTATAAAAGGAATTTGAACCTCAATGGAATGTTCTTTTGCATGGACTGTTAAATCAGTATTTAAATCACTGTCTTCTTTCAACAATTCTTCTGCTGCTATATTGTCAATTTTTGCATTACCTATGGAAGTAGCAAAAGCACCTTTCGGATAAACAGAAATACCGGAGAATCCGGCAGTTGTATGATTGGTACCAAGCACGACTATTAAATCATATTTATTTTGTTTTACCTGGTTAAAAGCGTCTGCAGCAATTTGACCTGAATAAATATATCCCGCATGAGGAACAATTATTGCGACTGCATCTTCAATCTTTCCAGGTTTTGCATTTTCAATAAAAACCTGTATTTGATTTGAAAGTAAAATTGAATCTGCCGGATAAAATTGACCAGCAAAAACCGGTTGACGGACAGAGTTATCATTTGCTGATTTTACATTTTGATTATCTGCTCTACACGAGTTAATTATTAAAAGGAGAAAAAAACAGCAGAATATTTTTTTCATGACTTTCACTCTCACTTTAATAGTAATGCTAATTCCATATTCCCGCAATTTTATAATTGCAGTATTCACATCTGCCATCCTTCAAATGAATTTCAGTTGTAAATAAACCGGTTCTTTTTATTACTATCTTTCCGCACTTTGGGCAATAAGTTGAATTGCCCGGATGCCCGGGAACATTACCGACGAAAGCATAGTGAATCCCTTTCGCCATTGCAATTTCTCTTGCATGTTCAATTGTTGAAATCGGTGTCGGCGGTAGATTAAGCAATTTGTAATCGGGATGAAATTTGGTAAAATGAATCGGCACATCCGGCCCGATTTCACTAATAATCCAATCAGAAAGCCCATTTAACATTTTTTCCGAATCATTTAACGCTGGAACAACCAGATTAACAATTTCCAGATGCACTTTGCTTTTTGAAATTTGTTTAATGCTTCTCAAAACCGGTTTGAGTTCGGCAGAAGATACTTTATGATAGAATTCTTCGCTGAATCCTTTTAGATCAATTTTAATTGCATCAAGTACCTCGCACATTTCTTTCAACGGTTCTTCATTCATAAAACCGCAGCTGACTAAAACACTCCTGAGGTTTTGCTTTTTTGCCAGCCTGGCAATATCTGTCAAATATTCTGTGAACACCGTAGGTTCATTATAAGTAAAAGCTATAATAGGTACATCATGTGTTTTAGTGTTCTCAACAATTAATTCCGGAGAGACATAATCAACTTGAAAATCTTCCGGTTTAGCTTGAGATATTTCCCAGTTCTGGCAGAATTGACAGGAAAGAGGACATCCTGAGGTAGCTAAAGAAAAAGCCTGACTTCCCGGTAGAAAATGAAAAAAAGGTTTTTTCTCAATAGGATCAATATGAATACTTATAGGTCTTCCATAAACAAGACTTTTAAGTTGTCCGTTTACATTCATTCTTGCACGGCATCTGCCTGTATCATTTTCTTTTATGATGCATCCCTGAGCGCATAAAAGACATTTTACTATTGTTTCACTGTGATCAAAATTAACTTTACCTGAAATTTCAGAATTGGAATGACAGGATAAGCAGTTTACATTTTTTGTTTCCGTTGAAATCCAGTACCTTGCAACCGGAGCACTTTTAATAAGCTCTAGTTTATAATCTGATTGAATTCGATTTGCCGTCCATGCAAATAAATTTTTTATTGCCGGCGGTGAAGAGAGAATTGTGTATGCACCCCCGGCTAATAATCCGGATTTGTATATGAATTCGCGTCTGGTAAGATTTTGTTCCCTCATTTTCAAAATTAATGAAATATGTTTTATAAAAAACTTAATTCATTTTTTACAAGATAAGATAATTCCCGTATTTAAAATAAAAAAAAAGACTTTCTTTGAAAACTTATTATTTTATCTCTAATATAAATATACCCACCGGGAATAGCATTATCATTCATAAGGACAAATGATTTTAAAAAAATTATCAATACTTTTCAAAAAAAGTACTGACCGAATTAAGCTTAGTTAAATATTGATAATAAATTTATTAACTCAAGTTGACCGCCAATTAGGTAAACCGTTAAAACGGTTATAAATATTGATACTTTCACATTAACCTCGGAATTAATTCCGAGGTTAATATGAGCCCAAAAAAAGATTATTAACTGTTTTAACAGTTTTTTAATCTTTAGCGGTCAACTTGAGTTATTAAAATAAATAAGCTGAGTTTAGTTTACATTTATAATTGGCTGTTACTTATGCTTGTGTAGTAGGATGCATTTTTAACAGGACAAATTTACTACATCATCTTATTTCCTTTTGATTTTTAACACAATTAGTGTACATTTGAGCACTATAATATTTATTGAGAAAATATGGACGATTTTAATGAAAAATATAATGATTTATTAAAAAGAGGTTATGAAATCTGTTTTAATAAAAAAGATGAGGAAAGCAGAATAGCAGGGAAACAAACTATCTATCATGTTATAATAAAAAAAGACGGGAGAAAAATTTTATCTTTCCCTTCAAAAAATTCTTCCGAAGAAGCTTTGTGCAACGCTTATGATATTATTCCGAAGATTGAAAAATATTTATTCCCAGGTGCTGCCTTATAGCTATTTTGTATTTCTGAAGATTTTTATTTTTATAATTTGTATTTGTAGAATTTCAATTCTTATTCTTAATTTATGGCAGGCCGAGTATAAAATTACGGAAATTTTTCGCTTTGATAAATTGTGATGCAACTATCTCTGATTATAAAAATTATTCATCATGTATGGTGCTTTATTATTTCAGACGTTAAATTTTTATATTATATTCTAAATAATTGATCACTCCGGAAATATTTTAATTCAATTTATAAATTACCAGGAGAAATTATAATGAGATATACCCGCCGTAAATTCATTTCAACTTTAGGAGCCGGGTCGGCATTGCTTGTGCTTCCGTCTATTCCGAAATTCCCAGGAGCCTTTTTTCCGGATGATAAGAAACTTGGTATTGCATTGGTTGGACTTGGGAATTATGCTACAAACCAGCTTGCCCCGGCGCTCCAGGAAACCTCCCGGTGCTATTTAAGCGGTATAGTCACAGGTACTCCTGCAAAAGCAGAAAAGTGGAAAAGCCAGTATAATATACCGGAGCAGAATATTTATAATTATGAAAACTTTGACGGGATAGCAAATAATAAATCTATTGATGCTGTATATGTTGTCCTCCCGAATTCTATGCACCATGAATTTGTAATAAGAGCGGCAAAGGCCGGGAAGCATGTTTTTTGTGAAAAGCCGATGGCTGTTTCCGTAATGGAATGTAAAGAAATGATTGAAGCCTGCAGGAAAGCCGGTGTTAGGCTTTTTATCGGCTACAGGCTCCACTCAGAACCTCATCATAAAGCAGCTATGAAATTCAAGACTGAAGCAGGCACAGGGATAATGTACGTTCAATCCGAATTTGGTTTTAAAATTGGTAATCCGAATCAATGGCGTCTGAAAAAATCACTTGCCGGCGGCGGTGCAATGATGGATCTTGGAATTTATGCTATACAAGGGGCAAGATATTCTATCGGCAGTGAACCGGTTTCAGTCACTGCACAAGAATATAAAACAGACTCCAAAAAATTCAATGAAGTAGATGAGACTATTACCTGGCAAATGGAATTTCCAGGCGGTCATATTTCCAATTCTACTACTTCCTATACTGTTCCGGCAAACAGGCTATATATAGGCACAGAGAGGAAATGGCTTCATCTTTACCCTGCTTTCAGCTACCATGGTATTAAAGGATGGACTAATGAAGGAGAAATGGATTTGCCTGATATAAATCAGCAGGCTGCTCAAATGGACGATTTTTCAAAATGTATTACCGATGGCTCTCAATCAAATGCAGGCGGCGAAGAAGGGCTGAAGGATCTTAGAGTTATAGAGGCGATTTATGAGTCCATTGAAAAAGGAAAAAAGGCAAAGGTTAAGAGTTCTTAAATTAATAAGTCCTGTTAAAATCGGCTTCCATACCATGGCCGCCTGTATATAAGTATTTGGTTTTTCTCTTTTTCCATGAACTCGGGGGAATGTATTAAGAAAACGTTGCCCTGATAATCTACTAGTATGGATTTAAGAATTTTCTAATATAATATCTGCAGCTATAATAACTGCTTTTTTCACTACCTCTGCGCATTTCCCATTCTTTGCTGCTTCCATAAATAGTTTTTGTTCTTCAGGAACAAGAAAATTATAATACCTGCCGTATTGATGTTCCTGTACTCCCCAACATCTTGTTGACCCAAATTCCTCTTTAAATTTGTCAAAAAACATTCCTCCATATTTAATGGAAGGACCGGCTTTTTCGTTTCCTTTTTGATCTTCAGGTTCGAAAGATAATCCTATGGCAACCAAAGATCCGGAAACAGCTCCGCAGGTTTCTCCTTTCAGCGCGACGCCTCCGGTAAGCGGTTTTAGAGCGCGGATTGTCTTGTCGGCCTTTAGTTCAAATTGTTCATTTAGCGCACAAAAACTCGCTTGAGAACAGCTTCCGTACATTGGCAATAATTTATCCACTTTTTCTTCCAATTCCTTGTGAATTTCCTCTCTTGATTTATCCCCCTTTGAGGCTAATACTTCGGTCATTATCCCCGGAAATGCGAGCATTGTTAAACCGGCCGTGCAATTAAAAAAAATCATTAATAATCTACATAGGGATAAGCAGAATGGCAGAGAATCAAGAGAGAAATTGCCCCATTTTTCCCCATATCTCTGATTGCACCTCGATTAAACTATAACTAATAATTTTTAAAGGCAACAAAAATTTTTATAACCCGGGGAAAAGAAATTTTAGTTCATCAAACAGCTTGAAAACCAATTTAATGTTGTATTTAAAGATTTATTACAAGGCAGATTGAAATTTGAAATTTTTTAAATAATTAAAATCCGGGCAGGTTTTCATTTTGCTCTGTTAGTGTTATATGTTTTTTATTAAATCTAATCTTGAGATACAGCTTCCTAAATGTTTTCAGTAATATCTTTATAAACCAGAATAATCTTGATTCACTATTTTCTTTTTAGGAGGTTTATACTAACTTGCAAATATTATAATATTTCCGGGAGAATTTATTGAGATTAAAAATTACCCTGATTTACAGAAAATTCTAATTTAGATTTAGTTCTTTTCTCTATCTCCAGCACAATATATTGTTTTGAGAATTCTTAAAACTCCAGATTACCGTATTTATAGTATTAGCAAAAATTAAATAATTGGGTATAACAATTTTAAGGAGAACTAAAATGCGAATTGCATCGTTCAACATTGAGAACTTTTTTTTACGCGCCCGTGCTATGAACCTTGCAACATGGGCTGACGGAAAGGAAATTTTAAATAAATATACCCAGCTAAATAGGCTGCTTCAAAAATTAAAATATTCGGCAACTGACAAGAAACAGATATTAAAATTAATTGACAAACTGGGTTTGAACAAGAGTGATAAATCGGAATTTGTTGAATTGCGGCAGAATAAAGGAAAGCTTTTAAAAAGACCAAAATCAGCTCCTCCGGAAATTGTTGCAGATGGACGTGACAGCTGGATTGGCTGGCTTGAATTAAGGACCGAAGCAGTAGATGAAACAGCAACACAAATAACCGCTAAAGTAATTAAAGATGTTAATGCGGATATCCTATCGGTTATAGAAGCTGAAGATAGAACTGCTTTAAAAAATTTCAACAAGCAGCTTCTTGAACCCACAAACGCGGAGTATAACTATATTATGTTGATTGACGGCAATGATGAAAGAGGAATCGATGTTGGTCTTTTAACGAAACCAGGGTTTAATATCGGGCCTATAGTCAGTCATGTTGATGATATGGATAATGGTTCAACTATTTTTAGTCGCGATTGTCCTGAATACACCGTTAAGGTAAGTGATGCCACAAGTATATTACTCATGGTAAATCATTTAAAGAGTAAAGGTTATGGTGTTCAAAGCGCTTCAAATGAGAGAAGGAAAAAACAGGCAAAACGGGTTAGGGAAATTTATGAGATGCGGAAAGCACAGGGTATTGAGTTGATTGCCGTAACCGGTGATTTTAATGATACTCCTGATAGTGATCCGCTGTCGCCATTACTTGCAGATGGATCGGACCTGAAAGATATTTTTAAACATGAAAATTTTGATGATGGCGGTCGTCCTGGTACATTCGGCAACTGTTCAGAGAGTCAAAAGATAGACTATATTTTATTGTCTCCAAAATTATACGAAAAAGTAACAACAGGTGGAGTTTGGCGCAAGGGTGTTTGGGGTGGTAAAAACGGAACTATCTTCCCCCACTATGATGAAATAACAAAACCTATTCAATCTGCATCTGATCATGCTGCAGTATGGGTAGATTTGGAGTTGTAAATACCAAAACTTTTTTTCCATTTAAAAGATACAGGTAAGACTGAGTATAGTACAGCAAAACCAAAAGTTATTTAGATTCAATTCGTTTTGTTGAACGAATTTATATAATTTTATATTGTTTTCATTTAGATCATTGTAAGAAAATTTATTTCTTCATTACCCTGATACTGCCTCCAGAGGTTTCTGCGACAAGAGGATTGCCCCCTTTATTTAAGTCAGCTTCAAATTTTGTAGATGAAATTTTCCGGGCATTATTAGCAGTTAAATCACAGCTAATTCTTCCGCCTGACGTATACATCTTAGCAGATGCATTAAAATCTTCCGGGAGATTAATCTGGATGCTTCCGCCTGAAGTTTTTAAATGTATTCCTTTATTAATCCCGGTATAATCGAGATAAATACTTCCTCCGGAAGTTGATGCATCGATTTTAGAATCACTACCGATTAAATGTAAGCTTCCGCCGGAAGTTGAAGCGTCCAAATCTCCTTGAAAATTAATTCCTGAAATATTCCCGCCCGAAGTAGAAACATCGAAAACGCCATTAACATTCTCAAATTTTATACTTCCGCCGGAAGTTGAAACATTTAGATTCCCTAAAATATTTTCGGTATATACGCTCCCGCCGCCGGTTTTTACTTTTACATTAAACTTTATCGGCACTTTAATTTCAAACCGCAGCCTCATCCCGCTTGAAAACCATCCGGATAGCCAGCCCTCTCGTTTTGCAACTACTTCAACCTGGTTTTCATCATTATAAAAACTGAATTTCATTTTATCTTCCGCTTTATCATTTCCTAATATTTTAATATAAACTTCATTTTTGTCCCATGAAGAAACCAATACTTCGCCGCTTGATGATTTAACATTTAAATTTTTTCCGGGTGATATTTGGAAGGTTTTTTCTTCAATTATTTTTAGATCTCTTCCAAATAAATTTATATAAGCAAATAATGAAATTAGAATAAAAGATATGATTGCTATATTTTTTCCCATTTTACACCTCCTTTTGTATAATATATTAGACCCCGGAATTTGAAAAAGGTTACTTATAGTCAAAGGGGGACGTATTAATAATATAAAAGTGCAAGAGCAAGTTCAAGTGTAAGAACAAGTTGAGTAAAGATTATGAAGGAGATTTCTTGAATTAAGCTCAGATGGATTGTTAGGCAAATTCTTGATCTCCGTCTTCGTTACGTATGATACGGATCCTGGGTTTTCATCGGATCGAAAGATGTAAGCTTAATAACTTTAGCTTTTTCCCTAAATATTGGTGGAACAGACATCTTTGCATTTTCATGATCTTTCAGCATTTAATTATTGCATAAGCTGTATGGTCATTATCTGCACAACCCCATTCAAAGTGGGTGAGGAATCCTGCATTATACTGTCTAAATTGCTTAACTGCCATCTTGCAATCTTCCGAAGTATGGGAAGAAATTACGATATATCTGTTCATTTGTACCTCAATAAATATTTAAAATTTCGATTTTAGAGAATTACAATATTATATGGTATATTAATGTTAAACTTCTGTCAAGATATTCATGAACAAGCTTAATTGTCATTGCACCTTCACCTACAGCAGAAGCTACCCGGTTCATTGCTCCGGCTCTCACATCACCTGCAGAAAATATTCCGGGAATGCAAGTTTCAAGCGGGTAAGGATCACGGTCAAGCTTCCAGATTTTTTTAAAATTTCAGATTTAAGTAAATCTCTTCCTGTTTCAATGAATCCTTTTGAGTCCTTAAAAATATTTAGCTTAATCCAATCTGTTACCGGCCGGGCGCCGATGAAAATAAACAAAGCTCCTGCCTCGTTGGTTTTCTGTTCGCCCGTCTCATTATTTTTTATGGTTACAGATTCAAGTTTATTATTTCCTATTACTTCAGCATACCACAGAATTAGTTATTAGAGATATATTATTTGTTAAATTAATCTGATCAATCAGGTACCGTGACATTGTTGAATCAAGAGAGCCTTTCCTGATTACTATAAATACATTTTTGGCAAAACCGGAAAGATACATGGCCGCCTGACCTGCAGAATTGCCTCCGCCGACAATAAAAACATTTTTACCCTTACAGGAATGTACTTCTGCTGTTGCCGAGCCATAATAGACTCCGGCGCCTGTTAGTTCATTTATTCCTTTAGTATCCAGAGTTCTGTAATCGACACCTGTGGATATTACAATTGAACGTGTTTTTATTTCGGGACCGTTGGAAAGAGATAAAATTTTATAATTGTCTTTTGTTTTTATATCAATAACCTGGCAGGGGGAGAGAAGCTCAACTCCGAATCTTGATGCCTGGGTTAAAGCTCTTCTGGTAAGGTCGGCGCCTGAAAGTCCCGAAGGGAACCCGAGATAATTTTCAATTCTTGAGCTTGTACCAGCCTGACCCCCGGGGGCTTTCTTTTCTATCATGAGAGTTTTCAATCCTTCCGTACCGCCATAAACCGCTGCTGCTAAACCTGCCGGTCCTGCACCGATAATTACTACATCATAAAGTTCTTCCGAAGCAGTTGATTTCAAACCAATTTTTTCTGCTATTTCAATTTCGGTCGGGCTTTTTAATAAAGTACCATCCTCAAATAAAACTACCGGTAATTCCTTTGATTCTATTTTATTAATATTTAATAATTCTTCAGCTTCTTTATTTAATTCTACATCAATCCACTTATAAGGGATTAAATTTCCCGTTAAAAAATCTTTTATCCTATGTGATACCGGGGACCATTGGTAGCCGATAATTTTTATTCCTTCAAACTCAGGGATAAAGCTATTCTGCCAGTCCTCAAGCAGATCAGTTAATACAGGATAAAGTTTTTCTTCCGGCGGGTTCCACGGTTTAAGAAGGTAATAATCTAGTCTTAATGTATTAATAGCTTTTATTGCTGCTTCAATATCAGAATAAGCAGTCAACAATACTTTTTTTGCTTCTGGAAATATTTCTTTTGCTTTTTCCATGAATGCAGTCCCTTCCATTTCAGGCATTCGCTGGTCGGAAATAAAAAGTGCAACGGTTTCATTTTTTAATTTTAATTCTTTAACGGCTTCGAGAGCCTCTGAAGCTGATTCAGTTGCAAGTACTTTATATTCCTCGCGGAATTTATTACGAACATCCCGCTGGATAGCTCTTAGCACTTGAACATCATCATCAATTATTATTATGAATGGAAGTTTCATCTTTTTTTTCTTTTGTTACTAAATGTTGAGATACCGGTAAATTGATAAAAAATTCAGTTTTACCCGGTATGGAATTTACTTTTACTTCCCCGTTATGCCGGTTGATTACGTTCTTTACAATGTCAAGTCCTATACCTGTTCCTTCTCCTACTTTCTTTGTTGTGAAAAAAGGATCAAATACGCGGGATAAGATTTCTTTAGGGATTCCGGTACCGTTATCGGTAATTCGTACAGTTATGTTTTTTTTATCGCATACTGTTTCGATTACAATTTCACCATTTTGAGGCACTGCATAAATAGCATTATCGATAATGTTGGTCCATACCTGGTTTAATTCACCGATATAAACTTCAACTTCCGGCAAATCTTCGCAGAAAATTTTTTTTATCTGGATATTTTTCTCGCGTATTTTATACCCGAGAAGAATAAGAGTATCATCTATATCCTTATGAATATCCGTACAATAAAGATCTCCGGCCCTGTCCATATGCACATGTGATTTAATCGCACCGACTAACATTGTAATACGTCCGGAAGCATCTTCAAGATCTTTTATTAACCTTTCTGAACTAAGTAAATTTTCCAGCCATTTAAGAATATTATGAAATGCTTCATTACCAACAGTGTTGTTAATTATATCCAGATCATCAGGTGAAAAACCTGCCTCTATAAGAGTTTCTGCTATTTCATTCCGTTCATTAAATCCTCTTTCATTAAGCCATTCATTCAGTTCATCTTCTTTTTGAATACGCTGAAGCGGTGTGATTTTAGTATTTGCGGAATGATTATTTTTTTTATTGAGTGCTATCTCCCGGAGGTTCCGGATAATGCCGGGAGTAATATTATGCTTCAGCAGTTTTTCAGTAAGCTCAAAGTTAAGTTTTAATCTTTTATCCAGTTCTTCAGATATCCTGTCAATTGCAGATGCGGGATTATTCATTTCATGTGCAATTCCGGCAGCAAGCTTACCGAGTGCACTAACTTTTTCCTGCTGCATCTGAGTAGTTGCAAAAACACGTGCTCTTTCGGTCATATAGCCGATTAAGCGCTGGTTAAAATCGGGATTAAGCTGTTCCAGTTCATGAAAATATTTTTTATGAAGTGAGAGCGCACGCATTTTTCCAACGGCATAAGAAGTGCCAGGTGAATTCCGCATTCTTGAATAGGGCAGAAGTCCCGCCACACCCCCCGTAAGATCATTATTTTCAAAACTGAAATAATAAACCAGCCGGCCGTTTACATTCATGTAAAAGTAGCTTTTCCCTTCCAGCAGAAAAGACATCGTATCAATGGGTTCACCTGTTTTGTAAATTATTTCTCCATCCTCATGCTCTTCATATACTGAATGAGCTAATATCCATTCAAGGTGTTCATCGGGCAGATCCCGCAGGGCAATAATCTTTTTTAATTCTTCAATTGATACCGATTGATTCATAACAATAATTAAAATAATATTATATTATTTATTTATTTATTAAAAAAAGAGCTATCTATATTTTATATCTAACAATAAAAGGGAGTAAGAAATACCGGAATGGGAATTGGGATTTCTTGACCTAAATTAAGTGATTAAAAAAAATATATTTGTGTCCGTAGTAACACGCAACTATATTCAGCCTCTATTTCTATAGAGACTTTTTAATGCTTTTAATCATGTGTCCAAAGTTGAAAAAATTTTTGTATATAATTTTTAATTTAAATTTATTTCATGCATAAATTACAAATAGGAACCTGCAGCTGGAAATATGATTCATGGAAAGGAATAATCTACTCAAACGAGGAAAAGATAAATTACCTGGAAGAGTATGCAAAGCATTACAATTCCGTTGAGGTTGATCAGTGGTTTTGGTCATTGTTTGATATTGTAAAACTTCCGGACAGAAAGACTGTAGAAGATTATAAAGCATCCGTACCCAAAGATTTTAAATTTATTATTAAAGTTCCCAATTCGATAACTTTAACTCATTACTATAGAAAAAGTAAAACCGAGCCAATAAGAAAAAATCCGTATTTCTTATCAGTTGATTTATTCGAAGAATTCCTTCAAAGTTTAAAGCCGATAAGAAATCAGGTCGCTTCCTTTATCTTTCAATTCGAATACTTGAATAAGGAAAAGATGACTTCGCTTTCTGAACTGCAGAGACGCCTCCATCAGTTCTTCACTTCCCTTCCGTCAGATGTACCGCCGATGTCAATCGAAATCCGAAATCCTTATTACTTAAATAGCTCTTATTTTAAGTTTCTAAAGGATATAAATCTTACTAATGTTTTTCTTCAAGGGTATTTTATGCCGCCGATTGTTGGATTGTATAATAAATATAAAGAATATATAAAAAATCAAACTATCATAAGACTGCATGGCCCGGACAGAAGCGGTATAGAAAAAATATCCGCAGAAAATTGGAATAAGATTTATATAAATCGTGATGAAGAATTGAGGGATATAATTGAAATGATTAAGGACTTAGAGAATAGAGATGTCGATGTATATTTAAATGTTAATAATCACTATGAGGGAAGTGCACCGTTGACGATTGAGAAGATTAACAGACTTCTCTAGTTGACCGGGTTATGTTCCAGCTTAGGCTGTTCCTTTTACTGCCAACGTCCTGGCAGTAATATTAATTATTCTTTTATCATCAGCCGGCAGGTTCTTCTTAAGATTATTTTCAAGTTTTTTTTCTGTCCTTTTTAATTCAAGCTCATAACATAATCTGGTGCAGGTCCTACGCCTCCAGGAAAAGGCTACCAATAATCATTAAACGGAAAGCACAAGGAATATTATTCAGCAAAAAACCATTTTGCACTACTCTGCTCCTTAATTTTAAAATTTGTATGAATAATTTTTGAGAGAATATTTGAATAAGAGGGATACAGATTTTAAAAATAGAAATGAAATGATTGAAGACTATCAGAATAGAAATGTTAATATTTATTTAGAGAATAAGGGAGAGCTTATATAATTAGAAAAGATATAAAACTGATATAGATATTTGAATCTTTATTGGAAATTAAATTAATAATTAGAATTACCCAGGGAGTTGAAAATCAACACTAAATTATTTTATGAGGAGTTTGTCTTTTTAATTATGCAAATACACTATTCTATTTCTATTTAAAATAAAAATGCCCGCTTTCTGAGCGGGCATTTACTTCTTCATCGTAAATCTAATTTATTCATCATAGCTTATCTTTTAAAATAATGTTCCAATTATAAATTAATCTTAATACACTTACAAAATTTTATTTCTTATTTTTTTTTATTGTGATACAAACTAATTTCATATTTCCGAACATATATTGTACCATTTTTATTTATTCTATTTTGTACACAAATAGAGATAAATGTATTCGTCTTTTTCACTTTCTTTCTCACCGGAAACACATCTTAAAATTACTCTCATTGTTTAATCCTAAAAAATCATTATATTTTAATTGACTTTGATTATGAGGAAGCCCTCCTCCTTATAATCTTAAAAGAGTTAAGGCCTGTCTGTCGCCCGATAGATAGGCTTTTTTTATTAGGTAAGTCAATCCGGAAAGATGTATGATAAGATTTCGAAATTTCGATTTGCGGGCCGCTTTAATACTGACGTTATACTTAGAATTTTCCAATTTAAATACTATTACTTTGATTAAATATTAATGATTTAGATATTTAATTTACAAATGTTAAATATTATTTGATTTCACTAAATTAATTTGATCTTTTTCGAGGTGTCCGAATTGAAGCCAATAATGGATAAGTGTATCCATATTAAAACTCATATTCTTTTTCGAATTTGATATTTTATAAAAGGCAGCATCTTATTTATTGTTGCCTTAGGAACTGCAAATAAACCGTATATACCATATTTCAAAAGGACAAGGATTATACAAAGCGAGTTCAGCTTTCTTACATGAATGGTCTACAGATTAATTAATTATCTCAAGTTGACCGCTAAAGATGAAAAAACTGTTAAATCAGTTAATAATCTTTTTTTGGGCTCATATTAACCTCGGAATTAATTCCGAGGTTAATGTGAAAGCATCAATATTTATAACCGTTTTAACGGTTTACCTAATTGGCGGTCAACTTGAGTAATTAAAAAGAATTCATATCAAAAATATACCTCAACTTTTAGAATTTTTGTAATCTAATATTTTCTACAAATTTTCTCTAATATATTTTTTAATTGAATTATAAATTTCTGTTTCATTTTTATATGGATATGTCATCCGGGGATGCTTCACTTTAATTACTGAGTCCCCTCCTCCTATGCCTATACTCTCTGCATAGATTATTAGACTATCCTTAATAATAATATTAATATTTAATTTATATTCTTCCGGTTTTTCTAAATGAATAATATCAATTCCTTCATTTTCAAATATATTTTCTATATTTGACTCTATAGTCTTCTTCGAAGTACTATCCTTGAACATCCCGGGGTTTTGAAACGATACTGCCAGATAGGCTTTATAATCTTCTTTTTGTATATAATTTGCAGACAAATTTTTAAAAAATAAAAAGGAACAGAATATTAAAACGAAACAGCAAAAATTTTGTTTCATAATAATCTCCAACGGTTTAATTACAACTGTAAAAGATCAGACAGACTGTGCGTAATTTTTATTTAAGCAGATTCCGCATATTGAATAATTAAATTGATTGAAAAAAATATTTCTTCATCGTAAAGAATAAACACTGCTATTGTGTTTTTCAGCCGGACCTAATTTTTTTGCTGCAAAGTAATTATTATAATAAGAAAAACAGCTCCAATCATTATGGTATTAAACCATGGAATAGTTTCAGGCACATATTTTACATATAAATATGGAGCTAAGAAATTATTAGAGAAATGAATAAGCATTGCAGGAAATATTGAATTGAATTTCCAGCAAATCCAGCACATTAATAGTGCACTGGGCAGTATAGCAATCATTGTCGCCGGAACTAGGTGATAAACCGAAAATAGAACGGAAGTCCATAAAATACTTTGCTTAACTCCCAATTTATTTTCGATTGCAGTCTGTAAATAACCGCGGAAAAGAATCTCTTCACAAAAGCAGGCTAAAATACCCATTACTAACAAACGATAAACCATATTTGAATTTCTGATTTCCGAAAGCGCGCTTAAGATGTTAGGGCTCTTCGAGGAAAATAGATTTATAAGATTTATTTGTATCCACAATCCCAAAGGCCAAACACACAGTCCAAGCATAACTCCGATCAGCAAAGCAGTAAGTCCCGGGTAATTCAGCCTTAAGACGCGCCGCGGAGAAAACTTACCTTTTATCATAAACACAAGAGTCGGCAGCAGTATTAATAATATTTCCCTTAAGGATAATCCAATCCAAAAATTATATTTCTGCATCAAACCGCCCATAAGAGCAACGGAAGCCAGGGATATGAGGAACAAATTCTTAGCATTCTGAATAGTTGGAATCTTTATTGGGTTTGCAGCAATATTTGCTTCAGGCTCATTCATTGATATGCTCCATTAATGTCAGCTATCATCAATAACACAATACCTAATTCGTTTGTTCTAACCTGGACAGAAAAGCTCAGCCAATGAGTATAACAGGCCATAATCGGTTTAAAACCCCTGCTAAGTATTATTGTTTGTACTAGCAAAAAGTTACATAAAAAATTATTTTTATTGCTGCAGCAGCAAATTTCCTTTGATTGGAATAAACTTCGTTGCATGATTAATCAGCGACGCTGCTGTTAGTTCTTGAACTCCATATACCTCAACAATAACACTATACTCCTTTTTTATCTTATCTAGCAGTAAACCGAAATCACCGTCACCGGATGCCAGCACTATTATATCAGATTGTTTTACAAAATCAAGTATGTCAATTGTTATTCCTATATCCCAATCTCCCTTTCTTGAACCATCACTCCTTTGAATAAACGGTTTAAGCTTTACATCGAAACCTATATTCTCCAGGATCTTTTGGAATTTAATCTGTTTTTCATCTCCTTTGTCAATTGCATAAGCTATAGCTTTTATTAAATTCCCTGTTACTAGTTACACCAGAAATAAACTGGTTATAGTTGAAGTGACAATTATATATTTGCTTAACCGTATAATATATATTCTGTACGTCTACAAATACCGATACTCTTTTCAACATTTCTCCAATTATTAATTGATCTTTTTTGAGCTAATCATAAGCGCCGGGTTTATTTTGAAATCACTGCAGGGATAATATAATCTTTAACTATTGATTCATGTTCGGGATATACAGGTTTTTTCCAATCAGATGTAAATAAGATTACTAAATTAAGTTCAGGAATAACTCTTAAAATTTGACTCCCGTATCCTTCGGCGCTGAATATATGATAACCTGAAATATTACTTATCCACCATAAATATCCATAATCTACATGCTTACCATAAAAATCTCCGGATGAATGTATTTTAGTTGATTCATCAATATATGCTGAAGGTATTAATTCTTTTCCATTCCATTTCCCGTTATTCAAATACAATTGACCGAATTTTAGTAAATCCCGGGCCCGCCATAAAGAACTGCCGCATCCCAAATGTAACCCGTTTCTGTCAGTATACCAGATCACTTTATAAATGCCCAATGGTAGAAATAAATTTTCTTCAGCAAATTTCAATACTGAAATACGTGTTGTCCTATTTAATATTCCCGACAATAAATGTGAAGAAGGACTGCTGTATTTGAAACCCGAACCAGGATCAAAGATTAATTTCTTTTCAAGTGTTGACTTATTAGGATTAGTTTCATTTTTACCAAACATTGTCGGAATTTCATCAATACCGGAAGACATTGTAAGTAAATGTTTTATAGTAATTTCATTTACACTGGGGTCAGTAACCGAATCTTTATATTCGGTAAAATAATCAATTACCTTGACATCTAAATTATTTACTCACGTTACGCAAAAACTTAATATTTAAGATTTTTAATTTTAGAATTTCATAGCAAAGCAAGCTTTCAAATTTTCAAGTTCATCAAAAGCAGCACGATTTGCTGATATATATATTTTGGATCTCAGAGCAGTCTGGTTTACTTTTGCTTTTATACTCAAAAACTCTAACTTGAAAAATGCATAGATTGCTGCAAAAATATGATTGCTTTGTGTGCGAACTCTTTTGGTTGGAGACTTACATAAACAAACATGCTGCTTTAATGATTTGTGATACTCTTCTACTTTCCATCTTTTCTGATAGATTGCTACTAAGTTATCATATGTTAGTGTTAGGTCACTGCTAACTAAATAAAGAACACCTTGACTTGAATCATCGTTTTTGAAGATTTGCTTTATTAACAAAAGCGGAAACTCTACTGCTTCTAAATATATTTTATAACCGATGCCCTCTTTTAGTTCTAGTTCACTTACTGTAACATATTTACCATTTAGTTTATCCCTTTTACTTAAGGCTATTTTCCTATTGGTCTTTATTGGCATTATAAAATCTTTTTTATGCTCTTTTTTCACAAACATCATATTCTCGCTGGATGCGTAGCATACATCATTTAGAACATATCCAAATTTTATGTTATTCTTTATACATATCTTTAACATTTTCCGATATTGTTCGTTTTTTGTCTTCTCACTTACTCTTTTTTCTTCTCCTGTCTTTTTATCGAATATCGTCTTTGTTTTCCTGACTAAATCAAATGATACTGGGACTCTGATTCCTTTGCTATAATAAAGTGTTGATATAATATTTATTCCTTTGACTGAGCTGCCTTTACTATGATCATAATGCCAACTGACTATTTCATTCTCATCTGTGCTTGGCTTTTCTTCTATTGTATCATCTACTATTAGTACTCCTTCACTACTTTCTATTTCTCTTACTGTTGTCTTTACCATCTTCCACAAATAGAAGCTAAATACCTAAAAACAAAGCTAATGGAAAAGATTCCTAAAAAGATAATTAATGGTATATAATCTTTCATAAAAATTATTCCCCCGGTAAATTTTTATAAAATTCTATTTCGCCTCAGCTTAGCACACCGAGACACACTCTTTATTATTTATTTATAAGATTTTTTCTCGCATAATCGAATTAGAGAAGAATAGTTGCTCACTTTTTTTCATGACAATTTCAAAATAAATTGAAATAATTTAATTTTCAAATAAGTTTTGCAGATAAAGTAAAATTTTTCGGATGTACATTATATAGTATAAATATATTATTAGATTAAATGGATGCGCTGAAAGAAGTGATGGAGGAGAAGATTAGGAGGTTTTGGAGGGAGAATTAGGGATTTTCATTGTTGAATAATATTTGCAATTGGATCCAATTAGAGTAGTAATAATTGCAGCTAGTAATTCGCATGTTGCGGCAGTAATTTTTTAAAAGTAAAATGCTGGTTGTGCGGGTTATTTGTTATAACTTAGGATGACTTCATCTACACTTCTCTGTTCAGGTCCAATCAAATATGGTTTGAAGTTTTTAGCAAACCAGGTCGGACCGAATGACTTTGCCCCGG
Organism: uncultured Ignavibacteria bacterium; assembly: GCA_963739895.1. Taxonomy (GTDB): domain Bacteria; phylum Bacteroidota; class Ignavibacteria; order Ignavibacteriales; family Ignavibacteriaceae; genus CAVQBP01. Next base: position 69,269 of record CAVUCR010000032.1, read on the forward strand.
ACTGTGCACTCTCTTCATCCTCCCAGAGAATCAATACAATTGCTTTATCATCAGCCGCTTTTACAAAATGAAAATCTATGAAGCTTTTGTTACTTGCTAAAAGGCGTAGCCATTCATTCTCCAGAGATTCACGAAATTTTTCAACTGGTTTTGAAAACTGAAGATGGTTTACTACTGCAAACATTTGACCCTCAATTAAAATTATGAATGCTGTTTCTAATATCAAATAAAATTAATTATAAGATACTTTAAGAGCAATAAATAATTTAAAAATACTTAAATCGCGAATTTGTAAAATCCACCTGGTTGAATTTAGAAATAGAAGAAGTGAGTATGCTGAAAAAAGAGATGGAGGAGAAGATTGGGAGGTTGGGGAGGGAGAATTAGGAATTTATTCTGCTAAAGATATCAAATTAGATTTCTGTAGAAATCTATAGTATAATAGCTTTTTTTAGTTGGCCTGAGATTGCTAATGATTTGATTTTAACTTCAACACCATTTCCTGTATCGAAATCACCAAAACCCTTTTTGAATTTAATTGTCAACTTCTTCCTAGTTTTATCAACACTCCAGGTCACTATATCTTTTAAATCACTACTATCTTTTGCATCAATGAAACTAAATTCATCACTGGATATTGATTTGTTAATTCATTATCCCCACAACTTCAAAGTTGTGTGAATATTTATTCCAAAGTACCCAAATTCAGCTGATGATTCGGAATAATCATATTTGTCATCTCTTTGGCAGCTTTGGAAATGTCTTAAGAAAACCAGGTTAATTCTTGGAAAAACTATGCTGGATATTTATTCTTTGAAATTTGGGATGATAAAATTGAGTTCCGGCAAAATAGGTAATCTCAATATTGATATGTTCTGCAAAGATATAAGCAAAGAAGTTTACATTGATGCAAAAAATGAATTGACAAAAAAAATGTTTCGCATCTAGTGAAAAATATGTAAACTTCATAGTATCGTAAAAATTTAATCTTTCAGAGGAATATAGGAGATTCATTTGAATGAAAATTATTTCAGGAATTTTAATATTAGTTCTTCTCCCGATCTTATTCATTTATCCCAAGAATTTTAGAAAAGACCTGGTAAATAAAGAGAAAGCTTATTTTGAAAACATGAATAAACTTTCGAGGATTGAGTACCCGGGTGATTCCAATATTGATATTGTCTTATTATAAACTAAACCTGGCATGAGATTACGATGTAAAAAAATTAAAGGGGATTGTAACTGTTTCATTTAAAAGTAAATCTGCAGACCTCACTTCTTTTTACCTCGATCTGAAAACACAATGATAGTTGATTCTGTTAAATTGAACGGAAGCAGTCTCAATTTTTCACCGGCGGGATCAGGAACAAAGCTGAAATAAATCTTCCCTCCCGTATAAACCTGGATGAAGAAGCAAGCGTTGATATTTATTACTTCGGAACTCCCTATTCTTCAGGTTTCGGCAGTTTTACTTTTGGGAGGATGATGCAGGAGGAAAAGCAATTTATACATTAGCGAACCTTACGGTGCAAGCGACTGGTGGCCGTGCAAAGATACTCCTGCAGATAAAGCGGATTCATCCGATGTCTGGATTACTGTTGAAAACGGTTTAACAGCTGTTTCAAACGGTATACTTCAGGAGGTGATGGACAACGGAGACGGCACACAAACATTTCAAATGGAAAAACAGGTATCCAATAGCACCGTACCTTATTTCAATGGCAATAGCAAATTACAAAGGATATAATGTTTACTATAAATATAGTTCAACAGATTCACTTCTTATTTCCAATTATATATGGCAGAATAGTTATACCCAAAACACAAAAGATATGCTCGATCGTGTACCGGATATGATAAAGATATTTTCCGAACGATATGGCCCCTATCCGTTTATTAAAGAGAAATACGGCTATGCTCAATTTGGAATTGGAGGCGGAATGGAACATCAGACTATTACTTCAGTCAGCGATTTTTCCGAATATGTGCTTGTTCACGAGCTTGCCCATCAGTGGTTTGGAGATAAGGTGACATGCAAAACATGGAATGATATATGGCTTAATGAAGGATTCGCGACTTACTCCGAAGGTATTTATTATGAAGGTGAATACGGCAAAGAGATAATATGAGAGATTTATTGACCAGGAAATGGAATGGGCAAAATAGGACTCAATGTATTCGGTCTACGTAAATGACATTAGTCCAGTTGAGTAGAATATTCAGAATACACCACACCATATGTTAAAGGAGGTATTGTACTTCATATGCTCAGCGGCATAGTAGGAGACTCTACGTTCTTTAAAATATTAAGAACTTACATCAGTGACCCGAGGTTCGCTTATAATTCGGCTTCCACATCAGACTTCCAGGGCAATTGCGGAAAATGTTTCAGGTTTAGAACTTAGATTATTTTTTTAGTGAATGGATTTACGGAATTGATTATCCGCGTTACAGGTTAAGTTGGAATTTCCTTGATAACGGCAGAGGAACATACAGCGTAGCATTAAATGTTGAGCAGGAGCAGCGAAGCAATCCGCATATTTTACTATGCCGGTTCAGTTCAAAATTATTACTAATACAGGAGACTCTACGGTAACTGTTTTCAATGATAAACTCGAACAGGAATTTAATATTTCATTAAAAGAAAAGCCGGTACAGGTAACTTTTGATCCGAATAATTTTATCCTTAAAGATTTAACTATTACAAGTGTTGCAGAGAATATCAGTCCGCATCAGTACCAGCTTGAACAGAACTATCCGAATCCGTTTAATCCGGTTACGGTTATTCGATATTACATTCCGCATATAACAAGCGTAAAACTTACAATTACCGATGAACTCGGGAGACTGGTAAAAACTTTAGTGAATAAAGAGCAGACTTCCGGCCAATATTCCGTCCTTTTTGACGGCAAGGCATTTTCAAGCGGAATTTATTTTTATACATTAAGCACAGATAATTTTCATCAATCAAAAAAGATGATGCTACTCAAATAGTTGAAATTATAAATGGCAGCTTCTTTTTATATCATTTTTGAGAGAAAAGATGTCGTCTTTTTTATTGGCAATTCTATCAAAAAAATAATTGTTCGTTTGATAGCATCTGAAAATATGATTAAGTTGAAACCAATCTAAGATTTTTGAGAGAGATTTTTAAAAATATTTAGTTATTCCTATAATTTTCATTTTTATGAAAAATTTTTAATAGACAACTCACTTTAACCTAAAGAGTAAATTATACGAAATAAGTTTACCTGAAGTGTTAAAACAATAAAGGAGCATATGCAATAATGGCTTATAAACCTTCTGCAAAAAGAATTTCTATATACAAGTTTTTCATGTCTCTAAACCATTCGCTGGTACTTCTTACTCTTATTTTTTTCTCTATATGTAAAGCTGAACCGAAAGACATATCCAATCCTACTGGAGAATGGGTCGGAACCTGGAGTACAGCACCACAGCTCGTGGAATTTCGTAATTTACCTCCGGAACCCGGATTGAGTCACAATACATTGCGTCAGGTAAGCCGTGTTTCACTTGGCGGAGACAGTTTGCGGGTGAGATTTTCAAACGAATTCAGCGCGAGTCCTGTTACAATGAATGCCGTGCATATTGCCGTCTCGGCCGAAAGCAGCGCAATTGATCCGAACACTGACCAGGCAATAAAATTCAGCGGAAAACCGGAGGTCACCATTGAACCGGGAACTGCAATTACGTCGGATCCTTTCCAATTCGCATTGAAACCTCGATCCGATGTAACAATTACGATTTACTTCGGCGACACGTCACCGGATGTAACCGGACATCCAGGGTCGCGAACCACCTCATACCTGCTTCCCGGGAATGAGGTTTCTGCAGCGGACTTTCACGGTGCTTCCCGGACAGATCATTGGTACATAATCAATGGTATCGATGTAGTAGCGCCGGATTCTGCAGGTGCTGTTGTTGTGCTCGGCAACTCTATTACTGATGGACGCGGCTCGGGCACGAATAAACAAGATCGCTGGCCGGATGAACTAGCCCGCCGCCTTCAGGAAAATCCCGCTACCCGGCAAGTAGCTGTTCTGAACGAAGGGATCGGAGGGAATTGCGTACTTCGTAATTGCCTAGGTCCCTCAGCCTTAAGCCGTTTTGAGCGTGATGTTATTAAACAGGCGAAAGTACGTTGGCTAATCATCCTCGAGGGGATAAACGACATAGGTCAGGTTCGCGGAGCGGATGGTGCAGACAAAATGGCGAGTGATCTGATCGCTGCCTATAAACAAATGATCGATAGCGCGCACGCTAAAGGGATCCGTGTTTATGGAGCCACACTGACTCCCTTCGGAGGCTCGTTTTACGATACGTCTGATCGTGAATCAGTGTGGAAGAAAGTGAACCATTGGATTCGGACCAGCGGTTACTTTGACGCTGTTATTGATCTCGATTCTGCATTACGTGATCCGGCAAATCCGCTGCACTTCTTACCTGCAGCTGACTCAGGCGATCACCTCCATCCCAATGAAACAGGTCACCGGATGATTGCAGAGGCAGTTGACCTGACGCTTTTTTGAAATGATATGGAAATACATGTGCACGAAATTTATAATGAATTTTAAAGAATTTGAGTGTAGGAATAATAAATAAAACAATATAGTTTAAAAAGTTAAGATTAAGCGACTTTATAAATGCAACGATATTATTACTAAAAATTGCTTAATTATTTACTCCGGTTTTAAAAATCCTTTCAACTAAGCTTGAATAATAATTTTATATTTGGAGTTTTAAATTCTATAACTAAAAAATTTAAAAAAATGAAATATCAAATATTACTGCTTTTTATTTGTTTATGTACAAGTGCATTTTCCCAAACCGAATCAGTTTCAATCACCGTAGATATTACAAAAGAGATAGGACCTATGAAACATATCTGGTCATGGTTCGGGTATGATGAACCAAATTATACTTATATGAAAAACGGGAAAAAGCTATTATCAGAAATATCAGCTTTAAGCCCTGTCCCGGTTCATGTTCGCACTCATAATCTAATGACATCGGGTGACGGAATACCTGCACTTAAATGGGGCTCTACCAACATGTATACGGAAGACAGTCTCGGCAACCCTGTTTACAATTGGACAATTATTGATAAAATATTCGATACTTATATTGAACGAAAAATGAAGCCGCTCGTAGAAATCGGTTTCATGCCAGAAGCGCTTTCAACCCACCCTGAACCATATCAGCATCATTGGACGCCCGGTGTTTCCTATAGCAAGATAGAAACAGGTTGGGCATATCCGCCCAAAGATTATAAAAAATGGGCTGAACTCATATATCAATGGGTGAAGCATAGTGTTGAACGATATGGGAAAGAAGAAGTCGAAAGCTGGTATTGGGAATTATGGAATGAACCTGACGGCGCTTATTTAAAGTCCCCTGATAAAGTTAAGGAATATTGCAGAATGTATGATTATGCATCAGTTGCAGTAAAACGGGCATTGCCGACAGCCCGGATGGGTGGCCCTCATACTACAGGCGGCGGCGCTGGTTTTCTGCGTTCCTTTATCCGGCACTGCTTAATGGATACCAATTCAGTAACGGGAGAGATCGGAGCTCCTCTTGATTTTGTGGCATTTCATGCAAAAGGTTCTCCTGACATTATAGATGGTGTCGTACGCATGGGAATAAATTCGCAATTGAATAATATAAAAGATAATTTCTCGGTAATTACCTCATTCTCCAAAATCAAAAAAATTCCGGTTATTATTGGAGAATCTGATCCGGAGGGCTGTGCGGCCTGCGGCATGAATACAAATCCTGAAAATGCTTATCGTAACGGCACACTATATTCAAGTTACACGGCTGCATCTGTTGCACGCATATATGATATGGCAGACTATTATGGTATTAACCTGATTGGCGCTGTTAACTGGTCGTTTGAGTTTGAGAACCAGCCTTGGTTTGCCGGATTTCGCAGCTTAGCCACCAATGGTGTAGATAAGCCTGTGCTTAATGTGTTTCGGATGTTAGGAATGATGTCCGGAGATCGTGTCGAAGTTTCAGGAAACCTGAGATATGACTTTAAGACTATTTGCGATTCAAGCGTCAGAGGTAAACAAACCGATATAAACGCTTTAGCCTGTAAGGATAAAAATACCGTTACTGTTTTAATTTGGAATTATTTCGATCTGGATATTCAGGATATTGGTTCTCCAGTAGTACTTAACATCCTAGGGCTCCCTGCTGAGAAAGCAATCCTTACCCAGTACCGGGTAGACAGCGGCCATAGCAATTCCTATGAAATTTGGAAGAAGATGGGATCACCACAGAATCCGACAGCCGATCAAATTGACACACTTGAAAAAGCAGGGCAGCTGGAAACACTTTCAGAACCTGAAGAAATAAAAATCATCAATACCGGGGCAACCATAAAAATGCAATTGCCGCGTCAAGCAGTTTCCCTGGTGAAAATTGTCTATTAATGATTTTTATAGCTTAATTAATATTTCATAGTTTAGCAGGCTGCGCGGATTATTATTCATTGAAACTGGTTATGGTAAGATAATAATCGGAGGTTCAGCTTTTGTTTTCTGCTTTGCCCCGACAAATTGGGATAGACTATTTTGCATTCCTTATAGGCTGAGACTTAAGTGCATGGTTATGTGCTTAAACATGAAAGGTGGCGGAAATTCATTGAATAAACTAATTATGATAAAATGAACAAATATATTATTTCAATCATAACTCTTTTCATATTAGTTTCATGTGTTGCTTCAGAAAAACTGAACAAAAAAATAATTGGGGAATGGACTATGGAAAAAGTTTATGAGTTCGATACTGATGTTACAGCTAAGCATAATCCAAATAATAACAGATGGATAAAATTCAATGAGGATGGAACTTATATTAGTGATGGAGACCCATTTGGAAGAAATACAGGAAAATGGAGAGTAAATAATGAAAAATCTGTTTTATTCATTGATAGTGACGTAGATGGTGATGATAGCGAGTGGAATGTGACCCTTAAAGAAGATGAGATGATTTGGATGGGGATTGGACAACCAAGGAAAGAGAATACCAGAATTATCCACAAAAGGAAATTGGAATAAAAATAAGCTGATTATGCAATCTTCCAGGCGGAATTTAGTTTTATAGGATGCTGGCAGATAGCATTATAATAATAAGTTAGGTACGATAACCACCATCAACGAAATAACGGAAGGACTCTTTGGATATGTCTTTCATTTCTTTCTTGATTACTTTCATATTCCCGTTTTTTATTTCACCCGGAGCTTTACATAATCATCATCGCTTTGAGATGATAAAAGTAAATGGCTGTACATTTACTATGGGTGGCACCGATCAAGGATGTTTATAAAGAACAGTAGATAAAATATTCTTGCCTTTAATAAAAAATAGAATTAATTTAACCTCAACCTAAGTTTTTTGGGGAGAAAAATTATAATCACTTATTTAATCCATAAATGCGAAAATAGTACGTCTATATTTAGCCATTATTTTATGTCTAAGTTTAGACATTATTAAAAAATGGATATATATACAACATGGATATATAGACACATAGAAGTAATTCGGAAACCAGCTTAATAATAAGTTAGGGGTATTTTGTTCAAAAGAAATAAATGAAATAATTGGAGGTCGTTCCATGAATAAAAAAATAGAGATCTATCTGCTCCATTTCTCTGTGTTTTCTATTTATATCATGTTTTATCTGCAGGTTACAGCTCAGGTTGATAATAGCAAATTACTGGAAGGGATTTGGGTTGGTATCCTTAGTTATTCCTAATGCAGCTGAATTAAGAATAGGAATAACTGTTACAGAAGATCAAGATGGGAAGCTGAACGCGTCTTTGAGAATAATTGACCAGAATACCGGTGATATCCCCTGTGATCAGGTGGTATATGATAAGGATAATCTATTCCTTAAGATTAGTCACTTAGGAATAGAAATAGAGGGAAAGCCGAATTTTGAGAATAACAATATTGAAATTGAATTTCGTCAGGGCGGCGGTAAATTCCCTATACATCTGAAACATGTTAATAAAATGCATGTATTACAGAGACCTCAAGAACCTAAAAAACCTTTTCCGTACAATGAGGAAGAGGTGGAATATTTGAATAAGAAAGCAGGTATAAAAATCGCGGCTACATTGACTTTTCCTAATTCAAAGAATCCTTTACCGGCTGTGCTATTAATTCCCGGATCCGGACAGCAGAAGCGCAATTGGGAAGTTTCAGGCCATAAACCATTTTTAGTCCTGGCTGATTATCTTACCAGACATGGAATAGCAGTCCTGCGTGCGGATGATCGGGGTATCGGCGGTAGTACAGGTAATTTTGAACAATCTACAAGCGGGGACTTTGCTGATGATGCGATTGCAGGAGTAGAATATCTTAAAACCCGTATGGAAATTGATACCAATAAAATCGGGTTGATAGGACATAGTGAGGGTGGAATGATAGCACTGATTGCTGCTGAAAAATCTACTGATATTGCTTTTATTGTCCTCATGGCTGCACCCGGTATCGGTTTTGATGAAGCGGTGATTTTTCAGGTTCTGGAACAGTTAAAGTTGGAAGGAGTATCTCAGGAAGATATCGAACTGCAGCGTTCATGGCGGCAGAAAATTTATGGTCTGTTTAAACAAAATTTGGATTCTGCAGCTATTGCAAACAAAATGAGAAAACTCTATTCAAAACTTAGTGAAGAAAAAATAAAGAGGCTAAACTGGCCGCAAGGAAGATTAGATTTTGAGATAAAGAGATCTCTTAGTCCATGGTGGCATTTTGCACTTTCATATCAACCTGGAAAAACCCTTTCACAAATTCAATGCCCCGTTCTTGCTGCCAATGGAGAAAAAGACATGCAAGTTTCTTCGGGCAAGAATCTGCCGTATATTAAAGAAGCGCTGATTAAAGGAGGTAATCAGAATTTTATTGTCAGAGAATTACCCGGACTTAATCATTTATTTCAAACAGCAAAAACCGGATCAGAATATGAGTACGGTACAATTGAAGAAACAATGTCACCGGATGCATTAAGTCTTATATCTAAATGGATTCTTGAATTGAAATAGTAATATTTTACCGCCTAAAAAACAATTAAGCAGAGTATACGTACTCTGCATTTTCAGGATTATAAATTTTTACTCAAATTGAAAAGGATTGTATCGTATTAGTGAAAAAAGAAGTTTCATATGAAGATAATCTAATTAGAATTTTAGATGATTCAATTATACTCAAGCATTATTATCTGCCATTTATATCAAAAGTAATTTCATTTACAAATATTGAAACGATAGAAACCAGAGAATCATCCTTTATGGAAACTGTACTAGTTTTCTCCCTCTTTATTTGGAGACTATTTGGTTTTGGAATAATTGGAGATCAATTAACATGGTTTCCATTTGATTTATTAAGAGGTACAAGAGATAAAATATTTTTAATTACTTATAAAAATCAAAGGATAAAGAGCGGATTTACAGTTGAAGATTCGGCGACAGTGGAAGAAATATTTAAAGAAAAAGAATGGTTCCAAAAAATATTTTCGCAGAATGTACAATGATTTTAGTAGCTAAATAATATTAAAACAAAAGGTGCAGTTAACAAAGCAATTCAAACAGACAGCCCAAACACGTAAATCCTTAGTTAATACACATGTACAATTTTTTGGGAAATTTAATAGATTCAAACTACAATCTCTAAATTCCTCACTTCTTTGAACTAAATTTCACAATTTACATTTCCATCAAAAAATAATTGCTCGCTCAAACGAGTCTTATCTCGCTCGCAAATATTTTTTTCATATTGAATGGGATAGTTCATAAATAAGAAAATATTGTGTTGACAGAAATAGAGGATAAATAAAACCAGCATAAAACCGGGATAAAGTTTCGTGTTATCAGCCGGAACGAATTTTAATTTAATTTATAGAATTTTACATGTCCAAAAAAGAGAATTAGGTTGATATTTTTCTTAAACTTTCGATTAATAAAAAAAATGAGCTCACGGATTAAAGGTTAAGAAAGAACACAGGTGCAAGTGCTGCCAGAACAGCACTGAATTGCAGCAACAGTACTTGAAGTGCCTGCTTTGGGGTTCGTGGCAGCCATTTGAAAGCAAAGAATGTAATAATTGGTATTTCTGCAACAATGAGCAGTTGGAAGATATGGGCAGCAGCGCCCTCATCAGCTTCACGGACAACGCCGTAAATGAAAACATGAACCAGCACCGTGATGAGGGCTCCGAAAGACATTGATATAGGAAGAAAAGCGCTCGGTTGTTTCAATATCTTTAAAAAGTTCATTTAACAGCCTCAAGGATTTTAATTACAAACTTATTTATAAACTAAAGCAAAATATTTAAACTCGCAATCCATAGTCTTAGTATCTACTCAATAACTCATTATAATTATTTTACAATTTCGGTGAGCATTAGAAATTGTATTAGTAATTTTTTTTGAAAAAAGAAATGGAGGAGAAGATTAGGAAATTTAAAAGGGGGAATTCGGGTTGTATCAGCATCGAGATTTACAAACCTGGTCATAATGCTATCCAACACTCCTCTCACTTCCACTTTGATTTGATTTTTTTGATCCCGGTTGAGATTTTCAGCTTCTTGATTGTAAAATGCAGTTATATAAAATGACAACCTTTTTTATTTCTATAAATTTTTTCTGAAATCTTTCGATTATATTAATAACCTTATAATCCCTTACTTATTACGGGGCATTGACGCAAATAATCAATGCCATTTTTATTTCATCATCGTCTAAATCAGACATCAATTTAAACTTGGCATTTCCAATCCAATAAAAAAAATAATTGCTCACTCAAATTTACCTGCCACTTTTGGCGGGCGAGTCTTATCTCGCTCGCAACTATTTTTTAATCTTATCATTAAATCCTGAAATGAATTACCTATTCCAACTTGTAAACAAACCTTGCTTAATTTTTATGGAAAGCTGTTGGATGAGCAAGGCTTTTTTGGAAGGACGATATACAGTAAAAATAGATTGCTAATAATCAGAAATTAAATTAAGTTGAAATGGATGGAAATTTTTCAGGCGGAGAGCGATTATTTTTTTGCAAAAACACAATTTTAAAAATGATTAGGATTTATAAATTCTCTTTTTTTTGAGTAATTATTAAGAATATTAAGTTAAGAATTAAAAGAATATCAAATTAATTCAAACGAGGCGTGAAATGAATATTCCTAAAACTATTAAATGGATATTATCTTTTTTATTTCTTTTATCTATTACTGTTAACGGTCAGTGGATAAAGCGATCTTTTCCTTCTAATGAAAATCTTTTTGTAATAAGATTTGTTTCTCCGGAAATTGGGTGGATACTTGGTTCTAAACATATCTTTAAGACTACAGATGCCGGTAGTACGTGGTTAGTTAAGGATAGCGTTTGGAGTGCTTGGAGAGGACTTCATGCGTTTGATGATACAACTGTAATTTACTTTGATTATAAAAGAGGAATACGGAGAACAAGTGACGGTGGAAATAGCTGGTATACTACTGACAGTACAAAAAAGGATATAGTAAGTTTTAATTTTGTTAATTCTAATTTAGGATTTGCGGCTGGTGGTTCTGGAGATAGCTCTAGTCTATACAGAACCATAGATAAAGGGAAAACCTGGACAAAAATATTTGATGACTATTTGGGAAAGAATGGATGGGATTTTGAAAAAGTAAGTTTTTTGGATTCTCTGCAGGGTTGGGCCGCATCATATTATGGAGAAATATTTTATACAACGGATGGCGGATACAGTTGGTCATTTCAGGATAGTAGTGCGGTCAGCTTTTATCATGTTCCTTTAAAGGATATACAATTTACTACAAAGGATAGCGGCTGGGCGGTAGGTGGAATTGCAGGTTCTTCAATTATCCTGAGAACTACAGATGGTGGAAAAACTTGGATTGATTCTACAAATCCAGCAAATATTACGGCTTGCAGTTTAAGAGAAATTCATATGATAGATTCCAAAACCGGCTGGTTTACGGGTATCAATAACGGACCTTCATTCGTTGCGAAGACTACAGATGGCGGCAATACCTGGATTGATGAAACTCCGAAAGATGAGTATCTTGGATTTGAATCAATCAGTATAATTAACGATTCAATCGGCTATTTAGTTGGAGATTTTGGAAGATATTATACAACTGATAATGGTGGGATTACTTTTGTTGATGAATATAATAACACTTCGGTTCATCAATTTTTACTCAGTCAAAATTATCCCAATCCATTTAATCCAACAACAACAATACAGTATGCAATTCCAAAAGAATCATTTGTAACAATTAAAGTCTACGATGTTCTTGGAAAAGAAATTGCAACTTTAGTAAATGAAAGGAAATCAGCAGGAAATTATTCTGTCGATTTCAATTCAAGCAATCTTCCAAGCGGTGTTTATTTTTACAGAATGCAGGCAGGGAGTTTTATATCTACTAAAAAATTTGTTTTGCTGAAGTAAAGAAATTATAAAAGGTGATATCTTTTCTTAGGAGGAGATATCACCTTTTATTTTCATCCAGTCAAAAAATAATTGCTCGCTCAAACGAGTCTTATCTCGCTCGCAAATATTTTTTTCATTTTTTCAGTAAATCTTGAAATGAATTACCTATTCCGCCTAATAAAAAAACCTTGCTTAATTTTAATAAGTTAGATTATAGATTAAGCAAGGCTTTTTTTGAGAAACATCGGTAGTGGAATTTTCTTGCCTTTGGTAAAAAAAGGATTTAAGTTGAAATGGTCATAAGTTTTTTTCGGGGAGGAAATCGGAAGAACTTATTTAATCCATAATTCTGTGATATGAGGTTGTCTGTATTTAGACATAAATATGTGTCTACATCTAGACATTCATAAAAAAAAATGTACAAATGTAAACAGAAAATGACTATATATAGACATAGATAGAGAATTTCTGATTCAGCTTAATAATAAGTTAGCTGCTAAGTTATACAAGGTTTCCAATTAATTAAAAATTATTTAAATTGATTCTACATAAAAATTATTACAAAATGTTTAAAAGAAATAAAATATTCTCTAACCTTTATTTTATAACTTAATTCGACATTAACAAAAAAAACTTATTCAGAAATATTGATGGAAGAGGAAACGTTATATCAAGACAATTTGATTGAAATAAGAAATAATTCAATTATACTTAAACATTATTATTTCCCATTTATATCAAAAAAGATTTTATTTACTAATATAGAAACAATAAAAACTAAAGAACCGACTTTGATAAATGGTAAATGGAGAATCTGGGGTACTGGAAGTTTAACAGTTTGGTTTCCGATTGATTTGTTTAGACCGATCAGAAAGGAAATATTTTTTATTACTTATAAAAACAAAAAAATTAGAACTGGTTTTACAGTTGCAGATTCGGATAAAGTTGAAGAAATATTAAGAGAAAAAGAATATTTATAAAAAGAATATTCTTAAAAAACGATTTTATAAATTAAATTAAAACATAGTTAAAAGTTAAGCAACTAACAATAACATTCAAGCTGTTGGTTAAGCAAGGCTTTTGGAAAGAACACCTCCCAGAAACCTGTCAAAACGAATAAGATTAAGGAGAATTGTTTTTATTGGTCGTACCTTAGAGATAATTAAAGGAAAAATATTTATAATCATCCCTACCTTTCACAATCCCATTTTCATTTAATCGTTTAATAAGAATTCTGTCAAAAAATAATTGCTCGCTCAAACGAAACTTATCTCGCTCGCAAATATTTTTTTCATCTTTATCAGTAAATCCTGAAATGAGTTACCCTATTCCACCGGGTAAAAAAACCTTGCTTAATTTTTATAAGTTGGATTATTGATTAAGCAAGGCTTTTTTGATGAACATTTGATGAACAATAGACTTTATCCGGAAATTCAAGAATATATTAAATGACCCTAAATCATGTATCCATTAAATAGGGCATTGACACAATAAGTCAATGCCATTTTATTTTTTTCTGCAATGATTCCCATGAGAATTTTTAAACTAATTTAGACTTAGTACTAAAGATAAAGTACAACAGATTAATTCAAATATTAATTATTTCTATTAACCAATTACATTTTGTTTACTAAAGAGGTTATGCGGCTTATGTTTTTTTCCTTTGTACGAAATGCAGAATTAAATTGTTTAAAGTAACTTCCATGAGGGAACTTAGAACTAATATGAAGGCCATAATTGGAATGATTAAACATTCCCCGGACTGCATCAATCATTCCCTTGATAATCGGAACTTCTGGGGTAAGATGCCCTTTTATTATCTCTGAAATAATATGCAATTCCCAAACCTGTGATTAAAAACACGGTTTTAAAAACAAATGTTCTTTTAAATTGTAATTACTTTTGAATTAAATAAAATAGGACCTAATCAATTTTCTTCTTCCTTCATAATATTCGGTCCTTTTTGATAGTACCCGTATATTCTTCACTTTAGCTGCCGGTTATTTAAAAAATAAAATCGGGTTGGTATATGTTTTTTTTTCATAAAGAATTATATAATAGAAATTTCTATAAAATTTTTTGGTACAGCCTTTTTATTGTATCGAGCCTGTTTTTAATTTCTTGTAATAAATCTGCCGATGTAAATGATGCATCACCTCCTGCTGTAAACAATCCTCCTTTATCATACTTCTCTCTCTTTCCGGACACATTAGTAGCTTTAGTAGGAGATGCTATCACTCTAACTATTACGGCCCGTGATACTTCAGGAGCCGGAATTTTGGATGTCGTACCAACTTATTCCAGTTCTGATGATAAAGTAGTTAGCATCCAGGCAGATGGCCGTATAAATGCAAATGGAGTCGGGCAGGCAACTTTGACGGCAAATGCAGGAGGTAAAACCACAAAAGTAGTAATTTATGCTGGTGCAGCAACGTATGATATTAAAAACCTGGGTGTACCTAAGATATTGAATGCAAATTACATTGATTTGTCCAAGATAGGACGAATTTCACGCTTTCGCTCTACTGTCGGACACAGCTATACTGACAGCGACAGTACAGAGACATGCCGAAGCATGAAGCATTATTTTGAACCAAAAAGTAGTGTAGATTGGACTAGTGTTGATATTTATTCGCCGGTAACAGGTACAATTATGGGACTTCAAATAGATGGTCATTGGGGATACCAGGTTAGGATTAGAACCATCAGTCAACCAGTTTTCTTTGTTGCAATATTTCATGTCAATATTGATTCGGAAATTATAAAAGGTGGGTGGATACATGCAGGTGATCATCTCGGAAAACATGCTTCCTCATTTACTATGTCGGATATTGCACTAACTTATAAGGGGAAAGATAATGGAAATCTGGTTTCCTACTTTGAAGCAATGACCGATGAAGTGTTCGATTTATACCATGCGCGTGGTGTTCCGTCGCGCCAGGCAGCAATCATTACTAAAGAAGAACGTGAGGCAGACCCGGTTCCTTGTATTGGAGAGGAACAATTTACTGTTCCCGGGACAATACCGGATTGGCTTGTTCTAAATTAATATTATCTAAAGAGCGTAACTTCATATGGTCTTTAATCCTGTCAAAAATACTTGCAATAAAGAATACGGCTCATAATAAATTTATTTTTTATACTTTCAAAAGTTATCGCCTGCCTAAAACGTTATTCCATTCCAGTATAAAAGTTATTATAATCTCTTACAAAATCCTTCTAATTTTACTTGAATCCA
>CAVUCR010000033.1:0-125829 GCA_963739895.1 uncultured Ignavibacteria bacterium
AGACCGCATAGTATAAGAGAAAGCAGTACCTGGGAAATTCTTTTCATCACACCTCCTGATTATTTTTTGTTACAAAACGAATGAGATGATTAAATTAGAGAAAAGAAAAATGCACAAGATGATTTTGCTTTCAACTTAATACGATTGAAAAAATAATAATCATGGTTATAGTGTAAAGTTTTTAAGGAGTTAAATCTGGAATAGAATCTGGACTGAGAATCTCTTTAAAAACTCAATCATAGTACATTTAGGCTGCGAAACATCATTAAAATACCATTTAGGGTTGAGAAGAATTAAACATCATAAATGATGTATATTTTAAGTATGTATTTTAAAGCACACTGGTTTATATATGATAGTTGGAATCTAAATTTGCTTCAATCAAAGACCGATTGTAGTGACAACGTAAATAGTCTTGGTTTGCCTCACTATGTCAAAGGATAACTTATTGTAGTCCTGATATTTCCTGCTTTTGGATGATCATCCAGCAGCAAAATCACCACTCATAATGATTATTTACATTTAAATAAAATTCCATATCCCCTTGAGATAGAATTTTCAAACGTAAGTGAAGATAGAGCAAAATATACGATAAAATTTTTTACCGGGTACTTCTAACTGTATCACTGTCTTTTAAATATTATAAGTCAAAAAATAATTAAATTACTATATCTAAATTGATATTTTTTGCTTGGTAAAATAATTCAAATAGTGTATGAACCGGTTCAGAGTCTGAGTGTTCACTTTAAAGATTATTTTGATCTTTGCTTTTTTATCTGCGGGATTAATTATATGGGAAAAGTTTAAAGTATGGTCCAGATCGGTTTTATTTTTTATTACTGCAATCTATCAAACATTCTCATTATTTAAATTTATCCTATAAAATAAACCGTGACTTAAAAAGGTTTTTAACTTCAATCAAATATTCCTATTTTACTCAAACTTACCTGCAAAAGAATTTCGGAAATTCTTACAAGAGACCTTTACAGTTCATTTGTTGCGACTTACGGTAATTTGTCATAAAATTAAGAGCCGAAGAGAAATCTTCAGCAATCGTCAGCCTGATCCAGCAGGTGCCTTTGGGAATAATTTCCTATAAAAAGAAAATGGACTAATCGAGTGAATAAATCATGCAGCAAAAAGACTGCTGAATATGGGGGATATGGAAAGTATATATAAGATAAAGAAAGAAAAAGATTACTTGAAATATCTGCTTGATGATCTTGAAATCGGGCATGAGAAGACTGCAAGATTTTATATCGGTGCCAAAGAAAAAAATATTTCCGTTTTTGCCTCAAAATTTAAATTAAGAAATAATCTATACACCCTTGTGACATTTTAAAGACTTAGAAAATGAACTTGAGAAAAAACGGCTCGAAAATGAACTTAACATTGCACAGGAAATCCAGGCAAGCTTGATGCCTCAAAATTTGCGTAATTTAAAAACTACGAAATCTCTACTCTGTTCAGACCAGCCAAACAAGTCGGCGGTGATTTTTATGATTTCTTTGAACTTGATGAAAATAGGCACGGAATAATTATGGGTGATGTTTCAGGTAAAGGTTTGGGTGCTGCCATTTACACCACGTTAATAAAAGGTATTTTTCAGACTCTTGCTTATGAGTGCACCTGTACTGCTGAATTATTTGTTAAGGCTAATTCACTTATTTTTACCATGCTGGATAACAAATCTTTTATTACAGCTATTTACGCGATTCTTAATACTGTTAACAATACTTTAACTTTTGCAAGGGCTGGTCATGAGCCTTTAATTGTCTATGAATCCGTAGGTGTTGTATTTAGATATTATAAAAGCCAGGGACCCAACTTGAGGAGGGGGTTGGATAAGGTAAAAAAACTGCATGACAATCTTGAAGAGTGTATTGTTAATATTAAAGTAAAACATATCTTTTTATTTTGTGACCACCGATGGTCTGAGTGATATAGATCAGTCTTCCGCCGAAAATATGAAGCTATGAAGAATTTTAAAGCAATTGAATTTACAAAAATGATGAAAAAAAAAAAAAATGCAATGCACTTTAGAGTTTGGATATTATTTGTTTATAGTTGAAGGGAAAATTGGATTAATATGATGATATAACCATAATTGTTTATCAGACGAAATTTATAGAAAAGGAATATATAAATCAGTTGAATAAAAGCGTGTTGATCCTTTAAATTGTTAAAGGCGCATACCTCTTTATAACTATTATTAACATTTAATTATGAATTAAACATATTTAAAAATGAAAGTATTTTGGTAAAGCTACGTTCAGGCGTAAAACATGTCTATGTTTTATTTTTAAGAAAGATTGAATCTCCTTGTTAGGTTCCAGGCAGTTAGTGAACTATCGGCATCGAGTATGTCCTTTTGGATTAGGTCGTATCGATTGTTAGACAAGGGGATGAGAATTAAAAAAGGTGGCCTGTTGCCAGACCACCTCTTGACAATAAATAACTATGCAACCGCTTCTGCAGTATTACGGCCTGCTGGAAGGTTCTGAAATCAGGCCAGATCGAATCGATCAAGGTTCATTACTTTGTCCCATGCCGCCACGAAGTCCTGCACGAATTTCTTTTGAGCGTCCGCACATGCGTAGACTTCAGCAAGAGCCCGAAGTTCTGAATTCGAACCGAAGATGAGATCGACACGGGTACCAGTCCACTTGAGTTCGCCTGTTGCACGGTCACGACCTTCAAAAACATCCTTGGACTCTGAAGCTGCCTTCCATGTTGTGCCCAAATCCAGCAGATTAACAAAGAAGTCATTGGTTAGTGTCCCCGGATGCTTTGTAAACACGCCGTGTTTGGACCCATCGAAGTTTGTGTTAAGGACACGCATGCCGCCAAGGAGAACAGTCATCTCCGGCGCGGTTAGTGTTAAAAGCTGTGCACGGTCAACCAGCATTTCTTCGGTCGATGGCAGTATTTGGTTTTCAAATAATTACGGAAACCGTCGGCTGCTGGCTCCAGCACCTCGAATGATTCTACATCGGTTTGCTCCTGCGTGCATCGCCTCGTCCCGGTAAAAAAGGAACGGTTATATCGTAGCCGGCCTTCTTTGCAGCCTTTTCGACTCCCGCACATCCTCCCAAAACAATCAGGTCAGCCAGTGAAACTTCTTATCGCCGGATTGTGCGTTATTAAATTCTTTCTGGATACTCTTAAGCTTCTTCAGCACTTTCGCAAGTTGTTCCGGATTGTTAACTTCCCAATCTTTCTGCGGTGCAAGACGAATTCGGGCACCGTTTGCCCCGCCCCGTTTATCAGAACCGCGGAATGTTGATGCTGATGCCCAGGCAGTAGATACCAGTTGTGACACCGATAATCCTGAATCAAGTATTTTATTTTTCAGTTCAGCGATATCTTTATCGTTGATTAGTTTATGTGTAACTGCCGGGATAGGATCCTGCCAGATCAGGTCTTCCTTCGGCACTTCCGGACCAAGATAGCGCGCTATCGGGCCCATATCGCGGTGAGTTAGTTTAAACCATGCACGGGCGAACGCGTCAGCAAATTCATCAGGATTCTCATAGAAGCGTCTTGAAATTTTTTCGTAAGCGGGATCGAACCTCAAGGAGAGGTCGGTAGTAAGCATTGTCGGTAAGTGTTTCTTTGAAGCATCGGCAGCATCCGGAACTGTACTTGGACGCATTCTTTGCTACCCACTGCTGCGCACCTGCCGGACTTTTCGTTAATTCCCATTCGTAGCCGAAGAGGTTCTCGAAGAAGTTGTTGCTCCACTTAGTCGGCGTAGTAGTCCAGGTAACTTCCGGGCCGCCGCCAATAGTGTCACCGCCTTTACCCGTGCCAAAACTGTTTTTCCAGCCCAGGCCCTGCTCCTCAATTCCCGCCGCTGCCGGTTCCGGACCAACATATTTGTCCGGATCGCCTGCACCGTGGCTTTGCCGAATGTGTGTCCGCCTGCGATAAGCGCAACTGTTTCTTCGTCATTCATTGCCATGCGGCCGAATGTTTCGCGTATGTCACTGGCCGCAGCTAGCGGATCAGGATTTCCGTTCGGACCTTCGGGATTCACGTAGATCAGGCCCATCTGAACAGCGGCAAGAGGATTTTCGAGATCCCGGTCGCCTGTATAACGTTTGTCATCCAGCCATTCGCCTTCCGAACCCCAGTAAATGTCTTCCAGTGATTCCCAGACATCTTCACGTCCGCCGCCGAAACCGAAAGTCTTAAAGCCCATCGATTCAAGCGCACAGTTACCGGCAAGAATTATCAGGTCGGCCCACGAAATTTTCTTTCCGTATTTCTGTTTTACCGGCCAAGCAGCCTGCGTGCTTTGTCGAGGTTGACATTGTCGGGCCAGCTGTTGAGCGGCTCAAAACGTTGGGCGCCTGTACCGCCGCCGCCACGTCCGTCAGAAATTCGGTAAGTACCCGCGCTGTGCCAGGCCATCCGAATGAAGAACGGTCCGTAATGACCGAAGTCGGCCGGCCACCAGTCCTGTGAATTGGTCATCAGATCGAAGATATCTTTTTTCACTGCATCCAGATTGAGTTTCTTGAATTCTTCAGCGTAGTTAAACTCCTCTCCCATCGGATTAGATTTGGAAGAGTGCTGACGGAGGATGTTTAAATTTAATTTATTCGGCCACCAGTCACGGTTTTTCTACCGCCGCCTGCGCTGTGTCCTGTAAACGGGCACTTACTTTCATCGTTAATATTGTCTGCTGATTTGCTTGGATGTGTATTATTTTCCATTTTTTATCCCTCATTATTAAAATATTGTTTGTATAGTTAAAATTGCGATAATCATTAGTTAAAAATTTTATTTACATGTTAGTTTAACTCTGGACCCCAGCTAAGCTTGATAAAATTTACTGAATTATTGCTAGTTTAACAATGTATCGGAGCACATGGAAACCTCTGAAGGGGTCCATCCACCAAAGGTTTTCCTTAGGAAGAACAACAAGACGGCATTATACCAACATATATTTCAGTGTATTAACTTCTAACAGCCTGCAAGAGTCAGGGCAGACTGTTTACGCATTCGAAATTAATTTTCTGATCTTGTCGATTGTTAAACGAGCACTACTTGGAAATGGTTGTCGACTTTTAAAATATACTTCAACTTCTCTATTTTGTAAATTTTTTTCATCCCGATAAATTCTTTCAGCTCATCATCCCTGTTTATATAAATCTTGTCTCAATTTTCTCCCGGCTTTTTTCTATATCGCTTCTATCCAGAATGCAAAGTAATTATTATTATACCTGGAAACCACGTTTGCTGCTAAATCAAATGGATTAATCCACAATTCATACTTTGGAGGTATGGTTTGTCTATCAAGAAATCGATAAATAAGAATTGAAATTTAAGTTGATTAGATAATTAAAAAAATTTTATGACTAGATTAAGAACATATACATTTGAATAATGATTAGAGATTGTATAAATTTATAATTTAACAAATTTGATTCATTGAAATGAGCCTAAAGCTAAAAAACAAAGCAGACATAAAGAGTCTTGTCTATATATTTATTACCACAGCCATGTTAATTATACAATGGGTTTGGATTGGCGTAAATCCCTTCATCTATGCATGGTATTTGTTTATGTCCGTTGCCGTATCTGTAATGACGCATAATCACAACCACCTTCCAATGTGGAGTTCTAAAAAACTGAATATACTTACAGGCTGGTGGTTAACCGTGTTTTATGGTTTCCCTGTATTTGCCTGGATACCTACCCACAATAAAAATCACCACCGTTTTAATAATCGTGAAGGTGATGATTCTATTACATACAGGATAAGTGAAAAGAATAACTTTCTTACTCTCGTTTCATACCCATCTATAAGCGGTTATTATCAGCAAAAAGCTATCTTCAGCTATTTGAAGGAGATGAAAGCGAAGAACAAAGAAAAATACTGGATCAGTATTTCTCAATACGTCGTACTTATTTTATGGTTAGCCGTAGCTTTATTAATAGATTGGCATAAAGCATTGCTTTTTGTTATTATACCCCAACAAGTATCCCTGTTCAGTGTTTTAATTTTCAATTACGTGCAGCATGTTCACGCCAATGAAGAATCTGAGTGGAATCATTCCAGAAATTTTACGGGTTTACTCAATTTTCTTCTTTTTAATAACGGCTTACATACAATACACCATCACAAAGCCGGACTGCATTGGAGTAAAGTTCCGGAAGCTCACAAGGAAATTGAACATAATATAGATCCTATACTCCTTGAGAGAAGCTTTTGGTGGTTTATAATAAGGAGTTACTTCCTCTCTATTATCATACCCAAATTCAGAACTGATTCAATGAGACTGGAGAGGTTAAGAGAAGAGGAGAGAGCATACTTTAATGCCAAAACGGCTTCGAACGACTCCCCAACTGCGTCCTCATTTATAAATTAAAAAATATTTATTAAAAAGGTTTATATTTTTAGGTACTGTCCTAAAAACCAAAATGCTAAATAAAGGATGACGGATTCTTTTTTGAAAAATGTTCCTTATCCGCCTGAGTCTGGTCGTTATTCGTAATAAATTAAAAATGAAAAATTAAAAATTATTTGAAGAAGCCCCGAAAAAAAATTCTTCAAATTTTGGAATTTGATTATAAGCATTTAAAAAGGCTTTCTGCGGGGAAATTCTCGAAGGGAAGTGAAATAATTCTCTGCCGTCTTTTTGTATTGATACATAATATACCTTTTCTAAGGTTTTAGTGAACAAATTATAATTTTCATTTTCATAAAAACCGATATCATATCCTCTTTTTAATAAATCGTCATATTTTTCCTTAAAATCTTCCATATTTAAACCTCCATAAAATTAGTGTACAAATGTACACTATATTTATTAAATTGTCTATATTGAGATTAAACTTTTAAAATTTTTTTTATGGGAGAAAAGGAACGAGTCTTAGAATTTGAGGTAATGCTTAAGGGAGTTACCGGCTGGGGGGAAAGTAACAAGACTTTTTCAAATCATAAAATAAAGATAACCGGGCTGCAGTGATTGCTGATCTCATTGAATAAATATCAGAAAATTATCATGAAGATTATATAAAAGCCGTGAAAATTTTAAGGAAGAAAAACCAGATTTTCATTGGTTTAATTTTTGAAAGTGAATAAAAGATACTTTTAAAACAGATCTGGATATGTTAAGAAATAGGATAAATTTGTGTTTTTTTTGAGCTAATTAGGGGGAGATGGGTTATAGTTACAAGGGAAATTATCACAATCAAGAAGTAAAAATTCCAGTAAATAAAAATTTTAATGCTTCACCATAACTAACAGGTAAATTAATGTCAATTGTTCATAAATTATCAAAGAAATTCCTACTGAGAATTTTCATTGTTTTATTCTCAATATTTGTTGTCGAATCGTGTGATTATCTAACGGGACCGGGAATATATTATAACAAAACTGCACAGCATACGTTAGGCGGAGTACGTTTAAGTGATTATAATACAAAAGATATATATACAGATGGAGATCAAATCACCGGCAGCACTAAACTTATGGTTGTTCCGGATTCCAGCACAAATCATTTAGTTATTACGGGCCTTTATATAGATTCTGTTTTATTAACTAAATCACCTTATTTCCAAAATGGATGGGTGACTCCTGATCCGGATTATAATTGTATGGTTTACTTAAGCGGTAATATGCTGCAATTCAGAAGTGCCGGAGGATGGAGCGGTATGCATACACTAAAGGTTGTCTGTAAACTAACAAGTGCGATTTCGGGTCTTCAGGTTCTAACTCCCGAAAAAAATGCAGTAGAATTAGAGTTAAAGTTTTTTTAATAAAAAGTAGAATAATGAAAAAGCGATATATATTTTTTATAATAATGACTGTCTTAATAAGCAGTACAAATGCCCAAGTACCAGCGATAAAATATCCTTTGTTATATAAGCCGTTTATTTCAATCGGATATACTAATACATCAACTAATATTGCCACGGAATACTATAATGTTATTTTAAATGCTTACCGTTCCGAAGGAATACCGGTACCAACACAAATCAGCTTCGGCAAAACGACAATATTAAACGGAGGTGTTTATTTCAGCAGGCTTACAACTATATGGATAGGTGTTGCCTTAGGATATGCATATACACCGGCTTACTCCGATTATGGAGATTATGCCGGGACTTTGAAGATCGATGGAAAAATAGAAGATTACACAATTTCCTGACTTGTGACAGTATGAGAAAACATGCCAAATTGGGTTAAAATGCTTATATTAAATTATCGCTTGTCATACTAAGAACCATAAAAGAGCATGTTTCACATTCGCACGACGAAAACTTCTTCCAAAGCTACTGCAGTACAAATCGTTCGATATCAAAATAGAAAATTAATTATCGTTAAACACATAGGCAGTGCTCATGAAAATAAAGAGCTTAAGAAGTTAAAAATAATTGCATCCAACTGGATAGAACAAACAAATAAACAGCAGTCGCTTTTTCCCAAAGAATCAGTATCACTTGACAAACAGTATAAGTATATTGGATTCCGCTATGGTTTAGTATACGAGAGTTTATATCAGTTGTGTAAGCAATTTAAGTTTCATCTTCTAAGAAATAAGTTGTTGATAGATTTAGTTATTGCACGTATTATAGAGCCAAGTTCAAAACTTCAGTCGATAGAATTTCTCAAAGAATTCATGGGAATAGAACATCGGCGAGAATATTTTTACCGACAATTATCAGAATTTCTAAATGTAAAGAATAAAGTTGAATCAAAGATTCTGAGTGTAGCAAGAAACGAATTTGAATTTGATTTTTCTCTTGTCTTTTATGATGTAACTACACTTTATTTTGAGAGTTCAGACTCAGACGAACTCCGTCAATGTGGATTTTCGAAGGATAACAAATTCAATCAACCACAAATAGTTTTGGGTCTCTTAGTCAGCGAAAAAGGTTTTCCAATAGGGTATCAAATATTTGAGGGGAAAAAATTTGAAGGGCATACTTTGATACCTGTTATATTAAGATTTAAGCAAAAACATAAAATTTCGAAGTTTACGGTTGTTGCTGATGCTGCCATGATTAGCAGTGATAATATTATTGCTCTTAGTTCAGCTAAACTTAATTATATAGTCGGTGCGAGGGCAGCAAACCTATCAATAGATTCTATTAAAACTATAAGCACCAAACTTGATAATCACAATGGAGCGACAATACGTATAGAAACAGAATATGGTGATTTAGTTTGTGAATTTTCTGCGAAAAGATATGCCAAAGATAAAAGGGAGATGGAAAATTATATCGCTAAAGCAGAAAAGCTTCTCAAAAGCCCAGGCCGCATCAAACGAGCAAAATTTATTACATCTCACCATGAAGTTTATACTCTAAATAAAGCATTAATAGAGAAGACTAAGTTGCTGCTTGGCATTAAGGGCTATTACACAAATCTATCAAGATCAGAAGCAACCAATCAACTTATCATCGAGCATTATCATAATCTCTGGCATGTTGAGCAGGCTTTTCGCATTACAAAAAGTGATTTACAGATACGGCCAATTTATCACTTTAAAGAAAAGATGATCCAAGTACATATTCTAATTTGCTTTATGGCTTTAGCTGTCTGCAAATATATGGAACTAAAAACTGGAAGATCAACTAAAGCGATATTGAAATTAATGAAAGGGGTTACAGATGCCAGATTGGTTGAATTAACAACTGGTGAAGAATTTACCTTACGTTCTGAAGTTGAAAATGAACTCAAGCAGCTTCT
Source organism: uncultured Ignavibacteria bacterium (assembly GCA_963739895.1). Classification (GTDB taxonomy): domain Bacteria; phylum Bacteroidota; class Ignavibacteria; order Ignavibacteriales; family Ignavibacteriaceae; genus CAVQBP01. The sequence goes on from CAVUCR010000033.1 coordinate 9,710, forward strand.
AGAAAAAATGTCTCTTAAGACTTAAATTCAAAGATTATTTCCCAAAAATTTTGCTGTCATACTAATTGTCACAAGTCAGGAAAAATAATAATCTTTAAATGCTGATAAATCGAAATGGGGAAAAAAATGTATTTATTCAAATTGATATTACATTTAATTTCTGATTAGATAATTCTTAATACTATTCACTAATACGGAGGAAAGAATGGTTAATATATACAAAAAACCATCATACTTTATTGCTCGTTTCGATGAATTATTGAAAGAATATTTATCTTTATCAAAATATTTTACAATTGCTTTCGTGGTTATTATTGCAGGTACGCTTAAGGCACAGAGTGTTTTATCATGGGATTTTGAAAGTTATAATATTGGAGATTCTACAGCTCATATAGGCTGGAGTCCTTATGACATTCAAACCGCAGTTTTAGATGATCCGCTCGCTAGCGGGAACAAAGTTATGGAAAATGTAGTCCATAATTATAATGCAGCACCGGTTCTGATGTTTGTCTTGCCGCAGGGAAAAACTCTGGCCGATTATGATTCTCTCACTTTTAAAGGTTATTTTGAAAAGGGAGATATAGCCTATAAAGGTATTGTAGCCCAGGCCTATCAAACAAAACCGACAGGTCATTTTCTCGACACAGATACACTTGGTTTATACGATCGAGCAAAAGGAGCCTCCACTGCATGGGAAAATATAGGTATTAATATAAGTAATACTTCAGCATTTTCAGATACAATTTATATAGCTTTTGGTATAAACTGTTCGGGTGAAGCTGACGGGGATACAACAACATGGTACGCCGATGATGTGACACTTGTACCCAATATTAATAATCCACCGCCCGCTGATACGGGAAAGGTCGCAATAAACGGAGGTTTTGAAAGCTCAAATACGGGAGTTGTTGATAGTACAGGTATTAAAGGCTGGATAATTTTTGCCCAAGGAATTACTCCGGCCCCGGTATTTGAAGTTGTCAGCGATACAGTTGAGGAGGGAAATCGAGCCTTGAAGGTTACTGTGCATGGCCTCGGTTCAAATCCATGGAATGTCCAGATAGTTGCGGACAGCTTACATATTATCCCAGGTATTACATATGATTATTCTATTTGGGCTAAGACAGACAAAGCAGGTGCTCAGGTGGCTTTTACTGTAGGCAATTATTCATATAGTGAATATAAAGTAATACGTCCTGCTAATCTTACTACGCAATGGAAAAAATTTACAATGCAGTTTACTGTGAATGACAACCAAACTGTAATTCGTGCGCCAATTCATTTCAGTTATTCGGGTAATATGGAAAATCCTATTTATATAGATAACCTTCGAATAACCGCATATACACCTGCAGATACGGGTAATATTTATAAAGGGCCAGCATTGGCAGAAGGTCAGGATAAATTCCTGGGTTGTGCATATTCAGGTTCGGACACTGATTTCAAAAATTATTGGACACAACTCACACCCGAAAATTCAGGCAAATTTGGTTCTGTTGCTATCTCTCCAGATACATCTACATGGAATTGGGGGCCTTTGGATGTCGCTTATAATTATGCAATTAATAACAATTTAATTTTTAAAGAACATTGTCTAATATGGGGATCACAACAACCTTCATGGCTATCTGGAATGGATCGTGCCCAGCAGGCAGAGGCAGTTGAAACCTGGATTAGAAAGGTAGGGGAAAGATATCCTAAGATGGACATTGTTGATGTTGTAAATGAAGCAATGCCTGGTCACAGCCAACCTTCTTATAAAAATGCATTAGGTGATAGTACTACTACTTGGGGCTGGGTTATTTGGGCTTTTCAAAAAGCAAGGCAGTATATGCCGAATGCAAAACTTATTTTAAATGAGTATAATATAATGAACGGTTATTCCACACAAGTCTATATTGAGCTTGTCGATACACTAAAGATAAGAGGTTTAATTGATGGGATTGGAGTTCAGGGGCATCGCGATCAATGGGAAAATCAAACCTTGACTACTTTGAGTAGTAATCTAAATAAACTCACTGCTACAGGAATCCCGGTTTATATTTCCGAGATGGATGTTGCACCTAATAATATTGTAAATGATTCAACGCAGCTTGCAGAATACCAGCGGGTATTTCCTCTTGTGTGGAAAAATCCCGGTGTAAAAGGGATTACTATATGGGGTTATAAAGAGGGAATGATAGGATATTTCCCTGCTACTTACTTAGTTCGGGCTGATGGCACAGCAAGACCAGCATTATTCTGGCTGGCTCAATATGTTAAAGATAATCCGACCGGCGCAAATGAAACAGCATCAGTTTTACCGACTAAATATGAATTGGAACAAAATTTTCCCAATCCTTTTAATCCTTCAACAAATATTAGATACAGTATAGTTAAAACTTCTAAAGTAACTTTAAAAGTATATGATATTCTTGGTAGAGAGGTTAAAACTTTAGTAAATACCGTACAGTCTCCTGGTAAATATATTGTTTCGTTCAATGCACTGAATTTTGCCAGCGGGGTTTATTTATATCATATAAATGCAGGAAGCTTTGTAGCAACAAAGAAACTAATGCTGGTTAAGTAACCGGGGCAAAGATCATTTTTCATTTTTCCCTTCATTGCTGGTAAGTTTTTTTTATCCCGGCCATGAAGGTTGTTTTAATAATTCAAGGGATTTAATAATGCTGTTCCAGACTTACATCAACCTTATGCGGTATTTAATAGTTATCAAAAATGATTTTACTATATGCGATGTTTTGATAAATAATAAGAGAGACTCAATTTAAAAAAATTGAATAATAATTATAATTAGGACTAAAATGACAGGAAAATTAGTTACCATATTAAATGAAAAAAAAGAACACCTTTTTTTTCTTATTTTTTGCTTTTATCAAATAATATTTTCATTTCAAGTATATGCTCAAACAATATCGATAAAAGGGAGATTAGCTGCATCAAGATACCCGGTGCAAAATGCCTCGGTTGCTTTTATCGATAATGCAGATATCCACAATCAAATATTCCACAGTAACCGATGCTTCGGGAAATTACGAGATAAACCTAAGTATAACTTCAGTTAATACCGCTAATAGTCTTCCAACAAAATTTGAACTAGAACAAAACTATCCTAATCCATTTTCGTCTAATACAGATATTTCCTATGGGTTAAATAAAGAATCTAATATTCAAGTGAATATATATGATATCCTTGGCAGAATTGTTCGCAATTTTGATGTTGGCATGCAATCGGTTGGAACTCATAATGTTTTATGGGACGGACGTAACAACTTTGGACAAAGAGTTGCAAGTGGAGTATACTTTTACAGGCTGAATGCCGATGGTGAATCCCAGGTTAAAAAAATGGTCTTTAATCAGAATGGAAAGAACCTTTTTGTATTTCCGCATTCATATCTCTCAACAGAAAAGCCATATTCATCAAAAATAAACAAAACAGAAAGTGTTCAAGGTAATACCTTCACAATTCGAGTAGAAAATACAAATACTACTCTACCTGTGATAGTCCCTGATAAATTAGAAAATGTAGTTATACATAATGATACAACTATTAATTTTTCACTAAATTATTTGCCAACAGCTATAGTTGATTTTGACAGCCTGCAACAAATTATAAGGGGATTTGGAGTTGCTAATATACTCCCCTGGCGTCCTGATATGACTGATTCTGAAATTCAGACAGCATTTGGTACAGGTGATGGACAACTTGGATTCTCGATTCTAAGACTGATGATTCAGCCTGATAGCAATCAGTGGAGTATGAATATAACAACTGCAAAGAAAGCTCAGGATATGGGAGTACTTATTTTTGCTTCACCCTGGAATCCCCCTTCCAGTATGCTTGAAACCGTGAATAACCAAAATCATCTTCGCTATGATAAATATAATGAATATGCTGCGCATCTTAATTCCTTTAATACATATATGGCAAATAATGGTGTGCCTTTATATGGTGTTTCTGTTCAAAATGAACCGGATTACGGAGATTGGACCAGATGGACAGCTGATGAAATGCTGAATTTATGAAGAATAATGCACAAAATATTCAAACCAGAGTAATTGCTCCCGAGTCGTTTCAGTTTAGACACAGTATTCCGATCCTATTTTAAATGATTCTATTGCTTGTGCAAATTTAGATATTGTTGGCGGACACATATACGGCAGCGGTTTAGCTGCATATCCGTTGGCGGAGGAAAAAGGAAAAGAAGTGTGGATGACCGAGCATTATACCGATAGCCAACATTCTGCAAATACCTGGCCTTTAGCCCTTGCTGTCGGAACAGAAATGCAGCATGTAATGGAGGCTAATATGAGTGCCTATGTGTGGTGGTATATTGTAAGATATTATGGACCAATAGGTGATGGAGAAACCAGCACAGCATATCCAAATGAAAATTTTGCTAAGAAAGGTGAAGTTACAAAGCGCGGTTACATTATGTCGCAGTTTGCCAGATTTATTCGTCCGGGTTATTATAGAGTTGAAAGCAGTTTATATCCGCCTTTAACTGGTATTGATATAACAGCCTATAAAGACTCTTCATCCTCTAAAATTGTTATTGTAGCCACAAATACAGCTTCTACCGAAATTGAGACAGTGATTAAATTTCAGAATGGGACAAACATGACAACTTTCATTCCTTACACAACTTCTGCTTCAAAGAATTGTGAACAGGGAAGTTCATTTAATGTAACCGATGGTATTTTTACTTATACCTTGGAACCGTCAAGCATAACAACGTTTGTATCAAATTGAAAACATCAAAACCAAAAGAAGACATGGGAGGATGCTTAAATATCTCTGAAGGTATATAATTTTCTTGGTAAGAAAATAGTAACTATGTTTGAAGCTTACATACATGCAGGAAATTATGAAGCACTATTTGATGAAAGAGAATTTGCAAGTGGAGTTTATTTATATCGGTTACAGTCAGAAAAAATTTCTATCTCTAAAAAGTTTGTTCTTACTAAATAAAATTCCTCTTTGATATAAAAGGTAGGGAAATATGAAAAGAAAATATCAAGTGTAATATATTTTTAGAGTATCCATATTAAGAATTTTATGGATATAAAGAAACTGATTTTGTTAAAATAAAATGTTTATATTGAAAACGGGAACATCTGAAAAATATTGAATTGAATAAGTAATAATCACACTGAGAGTAATCATGGTTTTATAATTAATAAGAATCGTGTTACCATTTAGATGTAGTTATAGTAAAAAAAGGGGTCTTTTGGTTCATAAGCTAAAAATTTTGACAACTTTTTTAATTCTTTTTGCAACCGTATATGCGCAAAATGATACTATTCGGATTAATGAATTTATGGCTTTAAATTCTACGGTCTTGCCGGATAGCGATGGTGTCTATTCTGATTGGATTGAAATCTATAATCCTACTGCATCAGCAGTAAATTTATTAAACTGGTCGTTGACGGATGATTCAACAAAAATTGATAAATGGAAATTTCCAGAAGAAATACTCTCCCCAAACAGTTATCTTATTGTATTTGCATCTGATAAAAATATTTCGAGAAGTGGGTATCAGTTACATACTAACTTTAAATTAAGTGGTTCCGGTGAATACCTGGGTTTGTTTGATCCTTCCGGAAATGCAGCAACTATATTCAGCCCTGACTTTCCGCCGCAACAAACAGATATCTCGTATGCTTATTACAATGATACTTTTTTGTTCAGCGAAAATCCATCACCCGGTACAGAGAATATATTACCTTCAATACAACCAATGCCGGCTCCTGTTTTTAGTAAAAACCATGGTTTTTATAAAACATCATTTGATGTTGCAATTACATCTGAATTTTCATATGCGAAAATTTATTACACAACAAATGGAGATACTCCAAGTGAGTCAACCGGAATTTTATACACATCAGCCCATTTCGATTACAACTACTACTGTGTTGCGGGCAGTTTCAATAAATGAGGGAATGTTGCCAAGCAGTATAACGACTGCAACTTATTTATTTTTAAATGATGTTATTAATCAATCAAATAATCCGCCTGGATATCCCTCAAAATGGGGACCTTACACAGCAATAGAAGATACTGCAATTGCGGATTACGAGATGGATCCGGAAATAACCCGGGATCCAAAATACTCGGGATTAATGGAAGAAGCATTACTTTCAATACCCACTATCTCAATAGTAACGGATAAGGATAATATTTTTTCCAGAATCCCTGATTCATTAAAGGGAGGAATTTACATATATACTGGTGCACCGGGAAATAATGATGTACCTGTTTTGGGAAATGGTTGGGAACGTCCTGCATCAGTGGAATATTTTGATAGAAAAGGCACAAATGAATTCCATGTGAATTGCGGATTGAAAATTCACGGAGGTCATAGCCGGCGTCCGGAAAAAACTCCAAAACATTCTCTCACTATAGTATTCCGGGATAAGTATGGTATGTCCAGATTGCGGTATCCTTTGTTTGGCAAAGATGCAGCAGATGAATTTAATTCAATTGTGCTTCGTGCTACCTATGGAAATACGTGGCTGCACATGAACAACAGTGAACGGAAACATGCTCAATTGATACGTGACTTGTGGGCTAAAGATACTCAGCATGATATGGGATGGCCTGCGGGTCGTGGGGACTTTGTTCATTTGTACATCAATGGTTTATATTGGGGCATCTATAATCCTACAGAACACATTGATGAAGATTTTGCCGAAACGTATTTAGGGGATGATAAAAGCAATTACGATATTATCAAAGATTACGGAGAAATAGTCTCCGGAGATAAAAAAGCATGGAATGCGATGTTTACACTTGCACGTGCGGGACTTGCTGGCAACACAAACTACCAAAAAATTCAAGGAAAAAATCTTGACGGGACAATAAATCCTTTATACCCTGCTTATGTTAACATAGAAAATCTTATTGACTATATGATTATCAATTTTTATGGAGCAAATTGGGACTGGGATCACCATAATTGGATCGTGATAAGAAACCGGACAGATCCCGGAAAAGGTTTCCAATTTTTCAGTTGGGATGCTGAACATATTTTGGAAGATGTTTCATCCAATATTCTTAGTGAGAATAACAACGGTAACCCGAGCGAACTATTTCAGTTGCTATTAGAAAATTTAGAATTTAAACAGTTCTTTGCGGACAGAATACAAAAACATTGCTTTAACGGGGGAGCTCTTACGCAAGAGGTTGTCAAAGCCAGATGGATGCAAAAGAGCTGATGAAATTGACACAGCAATTATTGCTGAGTCTGCACGTTGGGGGGATTACCGGCGAGACGTTCACCGGTTCACTTCTGCTGGACCTTTTTATTTGTATGACAGGCAATTCTGGCTTAATGAACAATCTTTCCTTTTAAATACATACTTTCCAAATAGAACTGCGACATTTATTACCCAGCTAAAAGATGCGGGGATGTTTCCAAATATAAACGCGCCTCAAGTTTTTATTAATGATAGCCCATTAACCTCAGACTTGGTTAAGGAAGGGGATATGTTAACAATGTCATTCCTCGGCGGCACAGTATACTATACAATTGATGGAAATGATCCTGAAATTTTAGGGGAACCGTCTAATACCGCTGCTGTTTATACTACACCAATAATTATATCAAATTATACCCATTTAAAAATCAGAAGATTCTACAGAGATGAGTGGAGCCCTTTGATCGATATTGCTGTTTCTATATCCTCAGATTTTCAACAATTAAAAATAACAGAGATTAACTACCATCCTCTGGTAAGTGATTCATTGAACGGAAAGGACTTTGAGTTTATTGAATTGAAAAATACTGGAAATGAAATTGATATCGGCGGAGTTCAATTCACCAGCGGGATTTTATATACATTTCCTCAAAGTACTGTTGTTGATTCCGGAAGTTTTATTGTGCTCGCTTCTAACAAGGAAAGCTTTACTAGCCGTTATAGTTTCTCCCCTTTTGATGAATACGGCGGAGCATTAGACAATAGCGGTGAGGAGTTAGTTATTCTCTCTCCACAATCGGATACTTTAATATCTGTAAGATATGATGATGAATTTCCCTGGCCGACTGCTGCAGATGGCGGAGGATATTCATTAGTATCAAAAGAGGCAAATCCAACCGGCGACCCAAACGATCCGTCGTATTGGGGAATTTCGAGTAAGATAAACGGATCGCCCGGAAGCGATGATTTAACAACGGATATAGAATCGAATACTGATGAATCTTTACCAAGTGAATATAAATTGTATCAGAATTACCCGAATCCCTTTAACCCGATAACACAAATTAAATATTCAATTCCAAAGATTAGCCACATTACTCTGAAAGTTTATAATCTTCTTGGACAGGAAGTAGCAACATTGTTTGATGGTGCACGGCAAACGGGAAATTACACAGCCACATTTAATGGAAGAGAATTGTCAAGCGGAATTTATTTTTATCGAATGAATACTGATAACTTTGTCGAAACTAAAAAATCTTTATTATTGAAATAGAAAAGTAATTCAACTGTCTATTAACAAAATAGAGAAAATAATTTTAATGAAGAAGAAGATCATTTTATTTTTCGATTCAATAATTCTCTACATTGTTTTCAACGCCATTATTGTCAATGCTCAAATTCCATTCTATGTTTCACAATGGGGATTTATTGGAGGAAGAACAGGCGGCTGGCAGGTTTCCGTAGATACACTATCCGGCAATACCAGTATCGGTGGAGACACATCAATTGTATTTGACACATGGTCAGCAATTCGTGGCGGTTTTAACACGGTAACGGCGACATATGAAAAACCAATAGTAGTTACTGGTACAATGGAATTTATCGGAGCCGGTTTTGAGAATTGGAGCGGTCTTCGGTATGGGCTATTCTATCATGATAGTGCAGGATCACTGACTAATGTAGGAACTGATTCTGCACGATGGACAGGTTATGAAAATAAGGCTTACGGTTACATGTTCGCACCTCATAGCGGGACGAACGATCAGGTAAGCTGGACAAATTCCGGAAATGGAACGCAAGGTGTGATAAGGTATGGAAACTGGCTCAGTACCTATGGTCCCAATCTCAGTCTTGGCGTAATTTTTCAAAAAACCTGTAAATGCAGTTGCAGCTGCAGGAAAATATGATTTCGGCATTTCAGTCCAGCCTCAGTTAGATGGAACCAAAAAATTAAAGTTCTACTTAATAAAGCAAAGGATTCCAACAACGTATTGGTATGTTGGATCTGTTACAGACACCACAAATATTCTTCCGATCTTTAATGGTGTTTGTTTTGCAGTTCAAAACATCAGCAGCAGCCCAAATCCAAATCTTAGATCGTTAAAGCTCACTAATGTAAAAGTTGATTTGTCATTTCCCCCTTGCCCGGAATGTGATATTGTTTATTCATCATATATCGCTAGTTGGGGAATAGTTGGGAATAGATTTGGAGGCTGGAAGTTTACTCCTGATCCAGATCAAATGATTGGTAATGCTGGAATATCCGGTGCTACACCAAACAAAGATTGGTCGGCAATTCGCGGCGGATTTGTTGATTCTTTCACTCCCGATACAAACAAAGCATTAATTGTCCGGGGTAAAGTTGAATTTGTCGGCGGTGGTTTTGAAGCACCTAATAGTTTTCGGTTTGGGATTTTTCAAAGCAATAGTACAGATTTTGTAGTGGACTCAATCGTAGACTCTACCCATTGGTCCGGAAACGAAACAGATCATTATGATGGATACTTGTTTATTCCGCCAAGCGGAACGAAGGCGATTGCAGATTGGAATAATGGTATGCAGGGAACGACAGGAGCAGTCAAAGGAGATGTATGGTTCAAGTCAGGTGGTGCAAACAACTATGCTCTTGGCAGTTTCCTTCAATCTCCTCAAAACACAGCAGCAACTGCAGGAAAATATATCTTTGCAATATCTGTTTCACCCAAAAACAACGGGACAAGCGAAATAAGATATACTCTGATAAAGGAAGACAGCAGTTATATCTTTTCGGGGAAGATCATTGATAATCACAGTCCGGTTGCGACAGATAAGTTTAACTGCATAGCATTTGCTCTTGATAGTGGCAACACCACAACTGCAATGATATTACGTGATGTTAAGATTGATATGGGCAATCCGATTGATATTTTAACAAATGTGGAAGAGCCGAAACTTACTACAATTCCGGTTAAATATGACTTACAACAGAACTATCCCAATCCCTTTAATCCTACAACCAATTTCGAATTTCGGATTGCGGAATTCGGATTAGTAAGTCTGAAAATATATGACTTATTGGGAAGAGAAGTAGCAACTGTGATAGAGAAAGAATTACCGCCGGGTGAATACTGTATTCCATTTTCTGCCGAAGGCATGGCTTCTCCGCATTCCCATTTTTCATTAGCCAGCGGTGTTTACTTCTATCAGCTAAAAGCTGGTAATTTTGTGGAAACAAAAAAACTTTTATTACTAAAATAATACTGTATCTAATTAATCTTATTAAGAAATAAATTCTACTTTGAAATACTCTGGATTAGGATATGCAGTGTATTTGGTTATTAAACTGTGTTGGATGATTTGTTATAACTAATGTCAAGTTGTTATAATATTGTATCTAAATTGAGAATTGTTAAATATCAAATTAAATTATTCATTCACATAAAATTAATGATAATATTATGAAAAATTTATTTATCAGGCAGTAATTTTTATTTTCTTAACTATCCAAGCATTTGCTCAGTCTTCGCAGCATCAAAGGGATAGTATTAACCAGGCAAACAATGAAGATCATCAATTAATGATGAAAGAATTAGGAATTAAAGAATTACGGCCGGGACCATCGGGTGATCCGAATGCACCAAATGCAGCGAACTCCGATGAATCCAAAGCTTCACCTTATACAAGTCTACCCGACCCACTCATTTTCAACAACGGGACAAAAGTTACTACACCTGCCCAATGGGAGAAACGGCGAAAGGAAATAAAAGAAGATTTTGATAAGGAAATTTATGGAAGAGTACCGGCAAATGTTCCGGCAGTTAAATGGGAAATAGTTAGTCAAAAAGATACGATGATTGGCAAGAATCCGGCTCATGTAAAAGCTCTTGTAGGGCATGTTGACAATTCTTCTTATCCGGCAATAAATGTTAATATTCAGTTGTCACTTATAACCCCTGCAAATATTAAAAAACCTGTTCCTGTAATTATGGAATTCGGTTTTAAATTTCCTGCCGGATTCAAAATGAATGAGAGAATGAAAAATTTAATTGATTCAATGTCAAGCTGGCAGCCTTTGGTCTTATCAAAAGGGTGGGGTTATGCTATTTTGATTCCCACAAGTTTTCAGGCAGATAACGGTGCCGGATTGAGAGAAGGGATTATTGGTCTCGTAAATAAGGGGCAGCCCAGGAAACTCGATGATTGGGGAACTCTTCGTGCATGGGCCTGGGGTGCAAGCCGCGCGTTAGATTATTTTGAAACTGATAAGGATGTTGATGCAGAGCGTATCGGTATCGAAGGACTTTCACGTTATGGTAAAGCTGCCATTGTTACTATGGCTTATGATAAGCGTTTTGCAATCGGGTTTATCGGCTCATCTGGTGCGGGCGGAACAAAAATACTCCGGCGTGTATTCGGGGAACAGGTTGAAAATCTGGCTTCATCCTATGAGTATCACTGGTTTGCTCCTGATTTTATAAAATATGCCGGGCCGTTAACACCCAACGATCTTCCTGTTGATGCTCATGAATTAATAGCAATGTGTGCACCGCGCCCGGTCTTTATCAGCTGCGGTTCACCAAAAGTTGAAGGCAACTGGGTTGATGACAAAGGACAGTTCTTGGCAGCAGTTGCCGCAGGACCGGTTTATAAACTTCTTGGTAAAAAAGACTTGGGAGCTACTGAAATGCCGCCTATGGGAACTGTATTGATTAATGGCGATATCGGTTTCAGACAGCATTTTGGAGGGCATACTACACTTCCTAATTGGCTGACTTTTATAAAGTTTGCAGAGAAGTATTTTGGGAAATAATGAAAAATATTGCAGCTGAAAGTTTTGTTGCTTATTTATATTAAACTAGGTAACCCCAAAAAATTCGGTGCTAAATAGTTTTATTTGTATATCTCAAACCAAATTAATACATGAATTAGAACTATTTTTTTGTTGACATTTAGAACGATAATTTATTATATTAAATCGGTTCAATTTTAATTGAACTTAACTATAACTATGACTAATTTCAATAAAAATTTGTCATTCTCACATAAATAGCAGGACCAGGAATGGCTGAAAAAATCTACCGCAATGAAACATTAAACCAAGAAGCTCTGTTTGATTACAAAAATCCCCAGCAACCTATCGATAAAAGAGTTTCCGATTTATTAAATCATATGACTCTGGAAGAGAAAGTTGCACAGCTGAATGGGTCTTTGGAACGGAGGAGTTGAAGATTTTCAGAAAGAAATTTTTAACGATCCCGTAAAAATGAAAGAGATATTCGGAAACGGATGCAATTCAATTCACCCTTCTTCATTAGGTTTAAAAGATACTGTAGAACTAAGAAATAAAATTCAAAAATATCTGATTGAAGAAACAAGACTTGGAATTCCGGCATTGTTTGTTGATGAAGGACAACATGGAATTATGAGACCTGATTCAACTGTATTCCCGCAGGCAATCGGGATGGCATGTTCCTGGAACCCCGGTCTATTTGAAGAAATATACAGTGTAATTGCCTATGAGATGCGTTCACGCGGAACCCATCATGCTTTATCACCAGTTATTGATGTTTGCAGGGAACCTAGATGGGGAAGAGTCGAAGAGACATATGGAGAAGATCCTTACTTGAACGGAGTTCTCTCGTGCGCTGCTGTTAAAGGCTTGCAGGGGACAACCGACGGCAGTGTTGCCGATAACCACGTCGCAGCTACACTAAAACATTTTGCCGGTCACGGGCAGCCGGAAGGCGGACAGAATCAAGGGCCGGCTAATTATTCTGCACGTGTACTATTTGATTATCATATGTTCCCCTTTAAAATGTGTATAGATAAAGTAAAACCTGTATCCGTCATGCCTTCCTACAATGAAATTGATGGAGTACCTTCCCACGCCAATAAATGGTTAATTAAAGATATACTAAGAAATGAGCTGGGATTTGAAGGTCTCGTTGTTGCAGATTACTTTGCAATTGATCAGCTTTATACAAAAGAATTTGTTGCAAATAATGGAAAAGATGCGGCAAGAATCGCTTTCAACAGCGGTGTTCAATTTGAATTTCCGCAAGCAAATCTTTATAAATTTTTACCTGAGTTGCTGGAGGAAGGTAAAATCAAAGAGGAAGATATTGATAAAGCAGTTGAACAAACTCTGAAGTTGAAATTTGAACTCGGACTTTTTAAAAACCCATTTGTTGATGCTGAGATCGCAGATTCTGTTAGTAAAAAACCTGAACATAAGGAATTGGCTTTAAGAAGTGCACGGGAATCTATTGTGCTGCTTAAAAACGATAATTTACTTCCTATCCCGAAAGATAAATATAAAAAAATAGCTGTAATCGGACCTTGCGCCAAGGATTTATATTTCGGCGGATATTCGGGTGAACCGTATGAAAAAGTTAGCTTGTTGGATGGCATAAAGAAAAAAGTCGGTAATAATGCTGAAGTTCTATTTGCGCAGGGTTGTAAATTAACTACTAATACTACCACTAGCTTTTTCAATTGGAAATTTGATGAGATCAAATTTGCTACAAGAGAAGAAAACCTGGAACTCATTAAAGATGCGGTTACTGTTGCAAAAGAAGCAGAAATAATAATTCTTGCAATTGGTGAAAATGACCATCTCTGCCGCGAAGGATGGGCCAAGATCCATATCGGTGATAACATGACTTTGGACCTATTCGGTGAACAGAATGAATTGGTTGATTCTATTGTTGAACTGGGTAAACCTGTTATTGTTTATTTAACTAATGGTCGCCCTCTTTCGGTAAATAAACTTGTTGAAAAAGTACCAGCGATTATTGAAGGATGGTATATGGGACAGGAAACAGGTACTGCTGCAGCCGATATAATATTTCGGTGATGTAAATCCTTCAGGTAAATTACTATTACCGTTCCTAAATCTGTAGGCCAATTACCTATATATTATAATCATAAACACAGGTGCCCAATTTTTAGATTATATTTCCCAGGATATTAATCCTTTATTCCATTTCGGCTTTGGTTTAAGCTATACAACATTTGAATATGGTCAGCCTCGAAACTTGAAAAAGAATAAATCGAAATCAATGAATCGACAAAAGTTTCCGTTGAAGTAACAAACACGGGAAAAATAGCCGGTAATGAAATTGTTCAGATGTATATCCGCGATAAAGTTAGTTCTGTTACTCGTCCTGTTAAGGAATTGAAAGGATTCCAGACGAATATCATTAAAACCCGGGGAAACCAAAACCGTTACACTTGAAATCACTCCCGAAGAACTTGCTTTTCATAATATCGATATGGAATTTGTTGTTGAACCCGGAGAATTTGAAATAATGGTCGGAAATTCTTCAAGGGATGAAGATCTTAAAAAAATTTCATTGAATGTCAGTTCATAAGTTATGCTTTAACTGTTCATTATAAATAAAGCTTGAATTGAAGAAATTAAAAGATAAATTCATGGTATGTAATGAAATCATTATAAAAAATTTTCTTTGATTTGGTATAATAAAAACTAAAAATTCTTTGGGGTGAACTGTGCAGAACACTAACGAAAAATTATCAATAAAGGAAAAAATTGGATTTAGTTTAGGTGATTGTGCATCAAACCTATTCTTTCAAACCTTTATACTTTTCCTTTTAATTTTTTACACTGATGTTTTTGGATTACCGGCCGCAGCTGTCGGAACTATGTTCCTGATTACCCGAATTTGGGATGCTTTCTTTGATCCGGTAATCGGAATCATTTCAGATCGTACCCAGACACGCTGGGGTAAGTTCCGTCCTTATCTTCTCTGGTTTGCTCTTCCTTTCGCTATCATTGGCGTTTTAACTTTTACAACACCAGGTTTTGATACTACAGGTAAGCTGATATATGCTTATATAAGCTATTCATTAATGATGATGTTTTATTCGGCAATCAATGTCCCATATTCTGCTTTGATGGGTGTTATTACTTCAAATTCCGAGCAGCGTGTAATCCTTTCATCTTTCAGGTTTGTTGCTGCTTTTTCCGGCGGTTTCATAGTGCAAGGTACTACTTTATATCTAGTTAGTTATTTTGGAAATGGAAATGTACAGCTTGGGTGGCAGCTTGCTATGTCAGCTATTGCGGGGTTAGCTTTTGTTCTCTTTATGATCACTTTTCTTACTACTAAAGAAAGAGTCAACCTCCTAAAGAACAAAAAACTCAGTTTAAGGTAGATCTTAAAGATCTGTTTTCAAACAAACCATGGTTAATGATTGCTGGTGCAACGGTTTTTCAGCTTATTTATATAGTAATGCGCAGTTCTTCTATTGCTTATTATTTTAAGTATTATATCGGTGATCAGCATTGGAACTTGTTTGGTCATGTTTTTCATATGTCAATTAATGATTTCACATCTTCGTTTTTAATGTCTGGTACTATTGCTACTGTCATCGGTGCGATCCTTACAAAATGGTTTTCAAATATTTTCGATAAGAAGGTTACATATTTAGGATTTTTAATATTCAGTGCTATTTTGTGTGCCGCATTCTATTTCCTCACTCCGCAAGACATTACAATAATGTATATGTTAAATCTTCTTGTTTCCTTTTTCTTTGGTCCTGTATCTGTTCTCCAATGGGCTATGTATACAGATGCTGCGGATTTTTCTGAATGGAAAAATAATCGTCGTGCAACCGGATTGATTATGGCAGCTTCATTGTTTGCACTTAAACTCGGGCTTTCGCTCGGTGGTGCATTGGTTGGTTGGGTCCTGGCTTACCACGGGTATGTTGCTAATGCTGCCCAGTCGCCTCAATCTATGGATGGAATTCAAATGCTTATGAGTTTTTATCCGGCAGTATTTGGAATCATAGGCGGTCTAATAATGATATTCTATCCGCTTACTAATAAAATAATGGTTAAAATTGAAGAAGATTTAACAGCCAGGCGCGGAAACGATGCGGTTGAGGAGGCTCAGCTTACTTAACTTAAAATTAAATAATTAAATAGAGGTGATTTTATATTTAAGCGGTTATTGATACTAAATCTTGATTTGAACTCTTTGAAAGTAAATTCCAAATTTCATATGAATTATTATTTTGATTTTGAATGCTAAAGAGATTAAGAGTTGATGAGCCTTTGAAAATTTTAATTTTTTTATTGGAATTTTGCTGCCTCAATACAGAAGATTCGCACCTCTATTTATAACGGTTTATAAAATTTAAACCAAGAAAAATATAAATGAAAGATAGAGGCATATTTATTTTTTTAATTTCTTCCGGATTCATTTTATTGAAGCTTAGTTTGACTGGCTGTGCAAACCCATCTGAAAATCAAATAGAAACAAAAGGAGCATATTATTCCGGCAAATATGAAAATCTTTTTAACGACCTTTTAAGTAAAACTGAACCGGAAATAAAAGCTAAAATCGATTCGGCATTTCATCAATTGTTTTATGGAGATGATATTACGCAGCGTGTTTATTATCCTGCAAAAGAAGATATGGCATATATTGAAGATATTGGAAATGGGGATGTCCGTACCGAAGGAATGTCTTATGGAATGATGATAGCAGTCCAGTTAAATAAAAAAACAGAGTTCGACAGGCTTTGGAAATGGACAAAAACTTATATGCAGAATAGCTCGGGTCCTGGCAAATATTATTTCTCATGGCATTGCAAAACTGATGGTTCTATCATTGATTCCAATTCAGCTTCCGACGGCGAGGAATGGTTTGTAACGTCTTTATTTTTTGCTTCTGCCCGCTGGGGTAACGGCGAAGGGATTTATAATTACCGAGCTGAAGCTCAAAATATTCTAAATGCAATGCTGAATAAAAAAGAATCTTCTGATGAAAGAAATGTTGTGACAAACATGTTTAACAAAAAGGATAAACAGGTAGTTTTTGTCCCTTCCGGTGAAGCAGATGATTTTACGGATCCGTCCTACCATTTACCTCACTATTACGAACTCTGGGGCAGATGGACTGATAAAAATAAAGACTTTTGGTATAGTGCTGCAGATACCAGCAGAAAATTTTTAGAAAGAGCAGCCAATGCTGTTACAGGGTTAGCCCCTGATTATGCTCATTTCGATGGTTCTCCAATAGATCCGTGGGGCGGAGAAAAAGGTGATTTTCGTTTTGATGCGTGGCGAGTTGCAATGAATGTTGCTGTTGATTATGAATGGTTTGCAAAAGACGAATGGGAAGTAAAAGAATGCAATAAGCTGCTTGATTTCTTTTATTCACAAGGAATTGATAAGTATGGGAATCAATATACATTAAATGGGAAAGAATTAGCTCAAGACCACAGCACTGGATTAGTCTCAGCGAACGCTGCGGCCTGCCTTGCTTCAACAAATATTAATAGGAAGGATTTCGTGGAAGAATTATGGAACGTTTCAATTCCAATGGGTCACTACCGGTATTATGATGGAATGCTCTACATGCTGGGAATGCTCCAGGTAAGCGGAAACTTTAGAATATATAAAATATTATAATTTTAATTTGAATTAAAATGATGAATTATAGTTTAAAATTGAGTAAGCTGATTTTTATTTTTTTTCTGTTTATTTCAGTAACTGCTTTTAGCCAGGTAAAATTACCAAAGCTTATCAGCGATGGAATGGTTCTACAGCGTAATGCCACGGTAAAGATATGGGGATGGGCCGCAAAAAATGAAAAAATATCATTGAGCTTTATTAATTCAACTTACAATATAACAGCCGATAACAATGGTAACTGGAGTATAT
The DNA here is from genome assembly GCA_963739895.1 of uncultured Ignavibacteria bacterium. Lineage (GTDB taxonomy): Bacteria > Bacteroidota > Ignavibacteria > Ignavibacteriales > Ignavibacteriaceae > CAVQBP01. The sequence continues at coordinate 27,585 of CAVUCR010000033.1, forward strand.
CTGTTTTTAATTTAGAAGCCGGCGGACCGTATTCAATGAAAATTACTGCGAGCAAAACCATAACAATAAATAATATAATGGTCGGCGATGTATGGGTATGTTCCGGGCAGTCGAATATGGAACATAACATGGAATCGTTCAGCTGGGTTTATAAAAATGAAATTGCAGAATTCCAAGAATGAATATATCAGTGAATTTAATGTTCCTGAAGCATATAACTTCAATACTCCTCAGAGAGATTTCTCTTCCGGGAGCTGGAAGGTTGCAAATCCTGAAAACGTTCTCAGACTTTTCAGCTGTTGCATATTTCTTCGGAAAATATATTTATGATAAATATAAAGTTCCTGTCGGTTTGATAAATTCCAGCCTTGGCGGATCTCCCGCTGAATCATGGTTAAGCGAAGATGCTATAAAAGAATTTCCAAAATATTATGAAGAAGCTCAAAAGTTTAAAGACAGTACTTTAATTAAACAGAATTATGCAAGTGACGATAAAAGGATGCAGCGAATGGTACAATTTATTCGATGGCAGAAAGATAAAGGCGAAAAAAATAACGGAAACATCTGGTCTGATCCTCCTTAAATACATCTGGCTGGGATACAATGAAAATTCCGGGGTACTGGGCCGATGAAACAAAACTCGGTCCGGTTAACGGAGTAATATGGTTTAGAAAGAAAGTGAATATTCCTTCTTCAATGACGGGCAAACCGGCGAAAATAATTTTAGGAAGAATTGTCGATGCTGATTCAGTTTTTATTAACGGAGAGTTTGTAGGAACAACAAGCTATCTCTATCCGCGCCGGACGATACGACATTCCTCCCAATCTTTTAAAAGAAGGCGAAAATACGGTTGTTATCCGTGTAATCAGTAATATCGGCAAAGGGGGATTTGTTCCCGACAAGCCGTATGAAATTGTGGCCGGTAGATGAAAGCTGTTAGATTTAAAAGGTGAATGGAAATATAAGGCTCGGAGATGAAATGAACCCGCTTGGCAGGCAGACTTTCATAAGATGGAAGCCGGTGGGTTTATACAACGCGATGATAGCGCCTTTATTAAATTACAGAATTAAAGGTGTAATATGGTACCAGGGCGAATCCAATGCTGACAGACCCGCCGAATATAGAAAACTTTTCTCCGCGATGATTCAAGACTGGAGAAACAAATGGGATGAAGGCAATTTCCCGTTTCTCTTTGTTCAACTTCCTAATTTTATGAAAGCGAAAAGTGAACCTTCTGAAAGCGACTGGGCTTTGCTGCGAGAAGCCAGTTGAAAACCTTATCCGTTCCGAATACCGGAATGGCGGTAACTATAGATATAGGCGAATGGAACGATATCCATCCCGTTGATAAAAAGGACGTAGGGAAACGCCTTGCGCTTGCGGCTGAGAAAGTAGCATACGGAGATAACAATGTTGTTTATTCGGGGCCAATTTATGAATCGATGAAAATAGAAGGAGATAAAATAATATTATCATTTACTAATACCGGCAAAGGTCTGATGGCAAAAGGAGGGCTGAGCTCAAAAGTTTTGCAATAGCCGGGCCGGATAAACATTTTGTCTGGGCAAAAGCAAAGATTGAAGGTAAAAAAGTAGTTGTGTGGAGTGATAAAATTACTCATCCGGTTGCGGTAAGATATGCATGGGCAGATGATCCCGGAAGGAGCCAATTTATATAATAAGGAAGGACTTCCTGCTTCGCCGTTCCGCACCGATGATTTTAAATAAGATCGATTATAAAAAAGTGTACGGTCGACAGATAAAATTAAATTGAAAAATAAATTTAATAAAATATTTAATATAATAAAGATTGATATTTAAAATTAATTAAGTACCGGAACAGGATATTCTGAAGTTTATAAAAGTAATGACTCAAAATATTCCGGAAAACTTTTAATGTTTGTTTCAATAATCGCTTACGGCCAGAATATCTATTGCTCAAGCCCAACCGGTATTAAGAGACGTGTTTAAAAAGGATTTCCTTATCGGTGTTGCGGTAAATAGTTTTCAATTCACCGGTAGAGATACTGTTGGCGATCGTATAATAGCGACTCAGTTTAATTCGGTATCTCCGGAAAATGTTCTGAAATGGCAGATCATTCAACCGGGAGCCGGATAAATACAATTTCGAACCCGGCGATCAATACGTGGCTTTCGGGGAAAAGCATCATATGTTTATAATCGGACATACTTTAGTATGGCATCATCAGACTCCCAGATGGGTATTTGAGGGTAAGGACGGTAAACCGGCCGATCGAAAAGAACTCTTAAAGAGGATGCGAGATCATATAATGAAGGTTGTAGGAAGATATAAAGGAAAAATAAAAGGCTGGGATGTGGTTAACGAAGCATTGAACGAAGACGGCACTTTAAGAGAATCTCCCTGGCTTAAAATCATCGGTCCCGATTTTATTGAAAAGGCATTTGAATACGCGCATGAAGCGGATCCTGATGCTGAGTTGTACTATAATGATTATTCGATGACCAACAAAGCAAAAAGAGAGGGCGCGATAAAAATATACAAAGACTTAAGAGCTAAAGGAATACCTATTACCGCGGTTTTGGCTGCCAGATGCATTTCTGGATGCCTGCTTTTAGCCTTTCGGAAGTAGATTCCATGCTTAATGATTTTAAGTCGAACGGCATCAAAGTTATGGGAACCGAACTGGATATGGGTGTACTTCCGTATCCCGGTGGAAACAGGGGCGGAGATATTTCGATTAATTTCAAAAAATTATCGCCGGCAATGAATCCATATAAAGACGGTATTCCCGATTCCGTTGCGACGAGGCTGGATGAAAATTACAATAAATTATTTAAAACTTTCATGAAATATAAAGACGATATTAAACGCATTACATTCTGGGGAGCGCGGAATTCCGATTCATGGCTGAATAACTGGCCCATCCCCGGAAGAACAAATTACCCATTAATATTTGATAGGAACGGTAAGCCTAAATTGTCCTTCTTTGAAATAATTAAAAGTAACAGGTAATAATTAAAAAAATTAAGTTTTATAGTTGTAATAAATTTTTGTTATCGATTTTAGAGAACTCTTAGAAAATAATAAGAATCTATAAAGGTAAGATTTATGAATTCTTTATTAGATAAAAATTATAAGTTGAAAATATATAAACAATCATCCGAGTTAGTATTCCTTACTTTACTATTTATTATTTCTGCAATTCCGGATTTATATCCGGCAGTAAGATCTTTAAAAGATAACTTCAATGATGATGGATCTTCTAAATCATATATTACCACTGTAAAGGAAACTGGAGATTTTACTCTTTCCGAATTGGGAAAGTCGGCTCCCCTTTATATAAGTTCCAATGATTATCCGGGGGTTATCCGCGCACTCAGAGATCTTCAAACGGATATAAGAAAAGTTACTAACGCAGAACCCACTCTTTCTATTGATAATATACCTGAAGGAAAACAAATTGTTATTGTTGGAACATTGGGTAAAAATCGGGTTATAGATCGGCTAGTGAAGCAGAAAAAGTTAAATATTAAGAATATTAAAGGTCAATGGGAATCATACTTAATCCAGGTCGTTGAAAAGCCTGCACAGGGAGTGGAGCGAGCCTTAGTTATAACCGGAAGTGATAAACGCGGGACAATTTACGGTATATATGATCTTTCGCGTAATATTGGTGTTTCACCCTGGTATTGGTGGGCCGATGTACCTGTAGAACATAAAGGCAATTTATATGTAAATCCGGATAGATACATACAAGGACCGCCATCTGTAAAATACAGAGGAATCTTTTTGAATGATGAGTATCCCGATCTTACAAACTGGATAATTGATAAATACGGATTTGTAACTCAACAAAAAAATCCGCCGATTCCTGAAGGTGTAGCAAATTATAATCACTTGTTTTATACAAAATTATTTGAGTTAATTCTCAGGTTAAGGGGTAATTATCTATTGGCCTGCAATGTGGAATAATGCATTTAATGAAGATGATCCTGAAAACCCAAAGCTTGCCGATGAGTATGGAATCGTTATGGGCACTTCACATCAGGAGCCTATGATACGCGCTCAAAAGGAATGGGACCGGAGGTATATCAAAACTCTAGGAACATGGAACTATATCAAGTTTCCTGATACTCTTAATAAATTTTGGCGTGAGGGGATAAAGCGGAATAAAAATTATGAAAATATTATAACAATTGGGCTGAGAGGTGCAAATGACACGCCTATGGCCCCTGGTGGCCCTGAAGCTAATATGGAGCTTCTTGAAAAAATTGTTAACGTACAGCGGAAAATTATAAGTGAGGAAACTAAAAAAGATGTTACCAAAATTCCTCAGATGTGGTGTCTTTATAAAGAAGTACAGGACTTTTATAATGCAGGTATGCGAGTACCCGATGATGTAACCCTTCTTTGGGCTGAAGATAATTGGGGTAATGTTAGACGTTTACCGACTGCTGAAGAACGTAAACGGAGCGGAAGTGCTGGAGTATATTATCATTTCGATTATCATGGAGGACCAAGAAGTTATCAGTGGATAAACACAAATCCGATTTCAAAAATTTGGGACCAGATGTCTCTTTCAAAACAATATGGAGCAGATAGAATCTGGATTGTCAATGCCGGTCATTTCAAAGGGTATGAGTTCCCTCTTGAATATTTTATGAATCTAGCTTGGGATACTGGAAAATGGACAAATGAAAATATAAATGAATATACACGCCAGTGGGTTGAATTCCAATTCGGACCGAAATATGCAAAAGAAATAGCTGATATTATTGAAAATTATACCAGGTACAATGGTCGGCGGAAGCCTGAATTGCTTAGTCCTTCTACTTATAGCTTAATTAATTACAGGGAAGCCGAGACAGTAGTTAAAGATTATAATGCAATTGCTGCAAAAGCAGAAGAAATTTATAATTTACTCCCCGAGGAAAAACGTGCTTCATTTTATGAACTAGTATTATTCCCTGCAAAAGCATGTGCCATTGTGAATCAATTATATTATTCTGCTGGCAGAAATGAGTTATATGCAAAGCAAGAAAGATCTAGTACCAATGATATGGCGGACGAAACACGTTCGCTTTTTAAAGATGACACAACTATGATGGGATATTTTAACCGCTCCTTCCTCAATGGCAAATGGAATCATTTTATGGATCAAACCCATCTCGGATATACTAGCTGGAATGATCCGCCGCATAATAGTCTTAAGGCAATAGACCTTAAGGAGATTAAAATACCTGATTCAGCAATTTTAGGTGTTGCAATTGAAGGATCTGAAGCCGTTTGGCCGGGAGAACAGAACGAGGCAGTCTTACCGTCTTTTGATGTATTCAATCAGCAGAGTCATTATATCGACATTTTTAATAAAGGAAAAGTCCCTTTAAATTTACGGCAAGCGCAAGTAATCCCTGGATTAAAGTAAGCGAAACAAATGGTGCTGTTGAAAAAGAAAAACGTATTTGGATTAGTATTGATTGGGATAAAACTCCTAAAGATAAAGGTAGCGGCATAGTGAAAATTTCCGGAACAAATAAAGATGTTGTGGTTAAAATTGAATCATTCAATCCAACTGAAGTAAACCGGAAATCTCTAGATGGCTTTTTTGAAGGAGAAGGTTATGTTTCGATAGAAGCAGAACATTACACAAGAAAAACAGATACCGGATCCAGGCACTGGATAAAAATAGAAAATTATGGCCGTACACTTTCCGGGATGAGAACTATCTCCCCTGCAGATGCTCTTCCGGCAGTTCCTGGAAAAGATTCCCCTGTCTTGAATACAAGATGTATTTATTCGAAAAAGATAGTGTTGATGTGAAAGGAATTTTTTCACCTACATTAAACTTTATGGCCGGTCGCCCATTGCAGTATGCAGTTTCATTTGATAGTGATTCTCCACAAATAGTTACTCTTGTTCCTGCTGAATATAGATCACAAAATGGAAACAGGGATTGGGAAAGAGCTGTTGTAAACAATGCCAGGTATAGTCATACAAAACATTTCATTTCAAAACCTGGTTATCATAGTTTAAAAATATGGATGGTTGATCCTGGTGTTGTTCTTGAAAAAATTGTAGTTGATGCTGGCGGTGTAAAATCCAGTTATTTGGGACCACCGGAGAGTTTTCATAGTAAATTAATAAAGTAAATAATTATTGTGTTTTATAATTTTTTATTAAGAATTTCCGTCTTACCTCGTCTCCTCCAGTTCGGAAACGGAGAGTCAAAATGAGCAGGATTCATCATTTTTTTGTTACGCTTATTTTTTTACTCTCCGTCTCATTTAAAACCGGGACATTGTTCGGTCACGACAGCAAAGTTTTTTCAAATCCAATTTTAGCGGGGTTTTACCCGGATCCGAGCATATGCAGGGTTAGTGCTGGCTATTATCTTGTGAACTCTACATTTTCCTATTTCCCGGGTATCCCCCTTTTTTATAGCAAAGATCTCGTACATTGGGAACATATTACTGATGTTATGAACCGCACTGAACAATTGACCTGGACAGTTTAGGTGTTTCTCGAGGTATTTTTGCTCCGGCTATCAGGTATAATCAAGGTACATTTTATGTGACATGTACTCTTGTAGACAAAGGAGGTAATTTTATTGTTACTTCAAAATCACCTCAAGGACCATGGTCCAATCCTGTTTGGATTCCGCAAATAAACGGAATAGATCCTTCATTATTTTTTGATGCTGATGACGCGGATAAAGCATATATAGTGTATAACAGTGTTGCTCCTAATAATAAACCGCTTTATAATGGGCATCGGACAATTAGAATATATGAGTTTGATACAGATAGTCTTAAAGTTGTAGGGAAGGAACACATACTAATAAATGGCGGAACAGATGTAAGTAAAAAGCCTGTTTGGATTGAAGGACCGCATATTTTTAAAAAGATGGTTTTTATTTCCTGATTGCTGCTGAAGGCGGTACTGCTGAAAATCATTCAGAGGTTGTCTTTAGAAGTCCAAATGTTTTCGGTCCATATATCTCTTATAAGAACAATCCAATATTAACTCAAAGGAATTTAAATCCCGGCAGAGAATATCCTATTACATCTACTGGTCATGCAGATTTTGTCCAGACTGAAGACGGCAGCTGGTGGGCAGTGTTCCTCGGTTGTCGGCCATACAAACCTTTTATGGAAGGATATTATAATACCGGAAGGGAAACGTTTTTAGCACCAGTGTCATGGGAAGATGGGTGGCCGGTAATTACATCTGGTAAGGAAAAAGTTCAATATTATTACCCGGTTCCAATTAAATCCTTAAATGATAGTTCATTTACACCATACAGCGGAAATTTCACTCTTACAGATAATTTCAATAATGATCAGCTCGGCAAAGATTGGATTTTTTTAAGAACACCGCATGAAAAATGGTATAGCTTGAATGATAAAAAAGGTTTTTTAACAATTCAATTAAGACCGGAGACTTGTGCAGGGAATATGAATCCAAGTTTTTTAGGACACAGGCAGTAGCATTTAAATTGTTCTGCTTCAACTTTAATAAATTTTTCTCCCAAATCTGAAAATGAAAAAGCAGGACTTTTGATTTTTCAGAATGAAAATCATTTTTATTTTTTATGTAAATCCATGGAAAATAATAAACCGGTAATTCAATTATTTAAGTCAAAAACCCCAGAGGTTTCGGATTATATGGAATTATTAGCTTCAAAAGAATTAGTGAATGATGATAATAATAAAGAATTGCTTTTGCAGATTAAAGCTGACGAAAACCTGTATTCATTTCAATATTCATTCGAACCAAGTAACTGGCAAACGCTTAAGGATAGTGTCGATGCTGAGTTCTTAAGTACAAAAATTGCCGGTGGATTTGTTGGATGCATGTTTGCGTTGTATGCAACTTCATCAGGAAAACCTTCTGACAATATTGTTGATTTTGGCTGGTTCAAATACAAAGGAGAGGATAAAGTCTATAAATAATAGTATAAATATGTTTTAATGATGGGAGTTACATGAAGGAAATAAATTATACAGACCACAGGGTAAAATTACTTTTTATTGCAGGGATAATTTTGGTATTCATTATGTTATTTGCTTCTTTCTTATACCCTCGGCAAATAGTTGATAATTCTTTTAAATCTTTAGAAAATAAAATTGATACCAAGCTCACCAAAAATTCCAGGGATTATTTGAATGGAACCGGCAATAATGAAATTAATAATTATGCAGTAAACAATTGTTTTCATTTTAATAACTAAATAATGATTTACAAATAAAGTGTCTGAAAATAACTTAACGGCAATATTATTACTTTCCTGTAAGGATCGGATTGGACTAGTTTCAAGAATAGCCCATTTCGTTTTTGAAAGAGGGGGAAATATCATCGATTTGGATGAACATGTTGATATGGATGAAAAATATTTTTTTGTTCGTATCGCCTGGGATATGAAAAATTTTTCTATCCCGGCAACTGAAGTTGTTGAGGCTTTTACTCCTCTGGCAAAAGAATTTAATGCAACCTGGAGAATTAATTTTACCGGCAAAAATTTACGGGTAGGAATCTTTGTCTCTAAATTCGATCATTGTTTACGTGAAATTTTATGGCGTCAAAGATTAGGTGAATTCAATATTGATATACCTCTAATAATTTCGAATCACGAGGATTTAAAACCCTTAGCCGAACAGTATGGCATACCGTATTTCGTTTTTCCAGTCACCGAAGAAAATAAGCATGAACAGGAAAAGAATGAATTGGCTTTATTAAAAGAAAATAAAATTGATACTATTATATTAGCCCGATACATGCAAATTTTAACAACGCAAATCGTTGATAAATATAAAAACCAGGTTATAAATATTCATCATTCTTTTTTACCTGCTTTTATAGGCAGTAATCCTTATAAACAGGCATACGAACGGGGAGTTAAGATTATTGGTGCGACCAGTCATTATGTGACAAAAGAGCTGGATGACGGCCCAATCATTGAACAGGATATTATCCGGATCTCTCATAAGGATACTGTTAAAGATTTAATCCGGAAAGGAAGGGACTTAGAACGTTTGATCCTTGCCAGAACTTTATATTTTCATTCGGAACATAGAATCTTGGTTCACGGGAAGAAAACAATAATTTTTGAATAAAAATTTATTTTATAAAAAAATTGCGAAATAAATGGATGAATTAGTCGAAAAAATCAGTATATGTATAGAAAAGGGAAAAATTAATAAATCATCATCTTATCCCTCTAATATGAAGGGTGAAGATGGAGCCGATGAGCTGTCACATTTGGCACTTGAACAAGGTGTAAAACCTGATGTCATTCTGCAGGCATGCAACGATGGTATGCTGAAGATTGGAGAGAGATTCAGCCGGAATGAAGTATTTGTCCCGGAATTACTAATGTCGGCTAATGCTATGAAAGCAGTAATGAAGCACCTAAAACCATATTTCCAGCTAGGCAGTGTTAAAGCCAAAGGTAAATTTATTTTGGGTACTGTTTCAGGTGATTTGCATGATATAGGCAAAAACCTTGTGTCAATGGTTGTAGAAGGTAACGGCTGGGAAGTGATTGATTTGGGAGTTGATGTGAAAATTCCAAAATTTCTACAAACTATAAAAGATAATCCCGGTTGTACTGTCGGATTGAGTGCTTTGTTAACAACTACTATGGCTAATATGACCAAAACCGTTCAGGAAATAAAATCTCAATTCCCCGATACAAAGATTATAGTTGGTGGCGCACCGGTATCGCTGGATGCAGCTAATAAAATGGGTGCAGATAGTTACTCAGCTGATCCGCAAGGTGCTGTGACCTTCCTAAACCAAACTATTGCTTCTTAGAGCTATATTTTCTAACAGAATTAATTGTAAACAAATACTTCTGGAGGCTCAGGTATGTTAAAAAAAAATATGATTTTTCTCCTTATATCCTTTCTCTTTATTGGAAATATTTTTGCTCAGGAAAACAATAATTCATCATTGCCTGGAGTTGCAATTGCAGGTACTCAATTAAGACATATACATTCAAATATAAACAATGAAGATTATGATCTTTATATAAATTTACCGGGAGATTATTATAAATCAGATAGAACTTTTCCAGTTGTTTACCTTATCGATGCTCAATGGGATTTCCCTTTAGTTTCAGCTATCTACGGTGAACAGTATTATGATGGTTTCTTACCTTCATCAGTTGTTGTCGGGATTACCTGGAGCGGAGAAAATCCTAATTATGATTCATTGAGAGCAAGGGATTTTACTCCCACTACTATGAACCAAACATCCAAGTTTGGCAATGCTCCGAATTTTCTTAAATCTATTAAAGATGAAATTATTCCTTTTATAGCGAAGAATTACAGAGTCTCCTCAAATAGGACTTTAATGGGAAGCTCTTACGGGGGACTTTTTACTTTGTACACTCTTTTTAATGAGACAAAAGTATTTAATCAATATGTATTAACGAGTCCTGCAATAACATTTGACGATGGTGTTATCAGTAAAATTGAAAAAGAATATGCTGAAAAAAACTCGAAGCTGCCGGTTAAGGTTTATATTGCATTTGGCGGTTATGAAGATGTTGAAGCTTTTCAGAATTTTATAGATAAGTTAAAAGGGATGAACTTTGAAGGTATGGAATTTCAAAGTAATGTAATTGAAGGAATGGGACATTCAGGTGCTAAAGCCGAAGGATATTCAAGGGGACTGCAATTTGCATTCAGCCGTCCTTCTTTAACTCTTTCTGATGATGTTTTAAAGCAATACACAGGAACCTATCAGTTTGATCTTAATAATAAAATCAAAATTGTAATAGATAAGGGTCATTTGGTTTTTATGGCTCCGGGGAATATAAAAATTTCTCTTTCAGCCGAATCTGATAAAGATTTTTATACTAAAGGGTCTTTCAATAATGCCCATTTTAAAAAAGATGTTAGCGGGAAAGTTACAGGTTTTGAATTTGTACAATATGGTGGAAAAAGGTTTATACCAAAAGTTGAATAAGGACTAACCAAAAATACAACAATTGAAAGTATAACAATATACCAATATCCGCCATAGGCAGATGAGCCTATAACAATATAGAAATAATAAGTTGAATAAGAATATTTTATATGAAATTTAAGGTGTAATTATGAAAAGGCGTGAGTTTTTTAAATATACTGCATTAACTGCAGGAGCAATGACAGTCTCACCTTATGCAAGAATATTTTCTGGTGAAGATGCTTTCCTAAATGAAAAAAAATATGCAAATGATATTGTAACGCTTGGCAAGACCGGCATAAAAGCATCCCGGCTGGCAATGGGTACAGGAACCCAAGGTGTTGCGCATAGATCAGACCAAACTGAAGAACTTGGTATTAAAGGACTTGCAGATCTGTTAATTACTGCTTACGAGCAGGGTATCAATTTCTGGGATTCTGCGGATCAATATGGCACCCATCCTCATTTAAAAGAAGCTTTAAAACATATAAAACGGGAAAAGGTAGTTATATTAACCAAAACTGAAGCGACTACAGCAGATGAAATGAAATCGGATCTTAACCGTTTCCTTAAAGAACTGGGTACCGATTATATTGATATATTATTACTCCATTTAATGAGGAGTTCCGACTGGCCGGAAGAAAAGCAGGGGGCTATGGAAGTCCTGGCTAAAGCACAAAAAGAAGGAATAATACGTGCTCACGGAGTTTCGTGCCATACTATAGGAGCATTGGAAGCAGCATCCAATTCTGATTGGGTTCAAATTGATCTTGCAAGGATAAACCCTGAAGGTGTACTAATGGATGATGATGTTCCGGTAGTTGTAAAAGTGCTGCAGAAAATGCACAAGCAGGGGAAAGGAATAGTCGGTATGAAAATTTTTGGAGGAGGACGCCTAACAGGTAAACCGGATGATTGTCTACGTTACGTTCTTGGTCTCGATTTTGTCGATGCTTTTACAATAGGGCAGGAAAGTAATAGTCAAATGCTGGATCTTTTAAAACGAATCCCGGAGGCTAGTATATAAGTGTCTTTTATAAAGCAAGCTGTTCTTCCTGTTGATTATCCTGATGCCTTATATGATGAATCCAAAGTACCGGTTTATTCATTGCCTGATCCTTTGATCTGCTTGGATGGTTCAAAAATATTAAGTAAAAATGACTGGATAAATAAAAGAAGAAAAGAAATACTTAGACTTTTTGAAACTTATGTATATGGCAGGGTTCCTGTTAAAAAACTTCCAAGAATATCATGGGAAATTAAATCTTGTGAAGGTATTTATTATACTGCCGCAGTGAAAAAAAATGTAACTATTTTTTTAGGGGATAGAAAATCTGATCCTAAAATTCAACTGGAAATAATTATACCGGAAAAAGGTAGTAAACCTCTGCCGGCATTTATTGTTCCGGGTTGGATGAATAATCGAAAACTATTAATAAAAAGAGGGTATATTTTAATTCATTTTGATCCGAGAAAAATACAGCCCGATAAAATGAAAGATACTGATAAAAAAAGTATTCTTAATTTTTATTATACTGGTAAAAGTCAGTCGGATGACTGGGGTACAATTGCCGTATGGTCATGGTCTTTAAGCCGTGTAATGGATTATGTTGAAAATGATCCTGATATTGATTCAAGTAAAGTCTGTATTATGGGGTTATCACGTTTTGGAAAATCAGTTATGTGGGCCGGTGCTCAGGATCAGAGATTTGCAGCTGTATTCTCCTGTGAATCGGGTTGTGGTGGTGCAACTATAATCAGGAGAGGAATCGGGGAAACTATCAAAGCAATAAATGAAAAATTTCCTCATTGGTTTGATGATAATTTTAAAAAATTCAATAATAATGTGAATGAATTACCGGTAGATTGGCACATGTTGATTGCACTTATGGCCCCAAGACCCGTTTATATTGCTACAGCAGAGGAAGATTATTGGGGAGACCAGAAAGGATCATTTCTTGCTGCTAAATATGCTGAGCCTGTATATATTCTATTTAATAAAAAAGGACTTGGTGTTGACAATATGCCGAATGTAGAAAATCCGGTTGGCGATTTTATCGGTTTTCATAAAAGAAAAGGAGGACATGGATTGAATAAATACGACTGGCTGCAGTTCTTAAATTTTGCAGATCGCCATCTGGCATTTATGAAAAATTAGAAGTAACTTGTTTCAATATAATTACACTTACACAAAGGGAAAGCGATAAAAAGGGAAAATATTCCGCTTTATACTTACATATTATTAAGGGTACATATGGTTACAAAATTTTACTTTTTTTCAATTCTTTTTTTTGCTGCAATAATATTGGTGACAGGAAATTTTGCTTTTAGCCAGGGACAAAAGGACATTGTTAACGGGAATTTGATTCAGTTTAATGACAACGGACTCTGGTGCTGGTTTCAGGATGAAAGAGCTGTTGTCGATGAAACAAATGGGAAAATAATTATTGGCTTCGATGAAAGCCAGACAGGTATTGGAGGTTCAGCGCGGAATGGAATAATAGGTGCTGTAATATATGATTTAAAATCCGGGGAACATCAAAAATATCAATTATGGAAAACCGGTTGCGACGATCATAATGCCCCGGGATTTATGATACGGCCTGACGGTAAATATCTGGCAATGTATTCCGAGCACTATGATTATTACAAAAACCGTTACCGTATTTTTAACGGCAATATATGGTCTTCTGAACAAGCTTATGATTGGACAAAAAGACCCGGCGGTTCAGATTATACGATAGCATATAACAATGTTTACTATCTTTCTGCAGAAAACCGGGTGTATGACTTTTCCAGGGCGAATCATCGCAGTCCTAATTTTATAATTTCAAGTGATATGGGAGATACATGGACTTTCGGCGGGCAATTAACTACTAATACCAGTAATTCATATAATAAAGGTTATTATAAATACTGGAGTAATGGTGTTGATAGAATAGATTTTATTTTTACAGAGCAGCATCCTCGTGATACACTTACAAGCATTTACCATGGATATATTAAGGACGATAAAGCTTACAGTTCTGATGGAACAGTTGTAGATGACAATATTTTGGATACAACATACATCCCGGCTTACTGGAATTTTACTAAGGTATTCGGTAATGGAACTACCATAGGTGATAAAACAGAATACCGGTGCTGGCAGTCTGACTTGATGAGATATGATGATGGTACAATTGCTGCAATTATAACCGCCCGTTCAAATCAAAGTATAAGTTACGGATATCCTGATAATCAGGTAAATCCTCAGCATGATTTTATTTATTGCCGATTTGACAGTACCAACTGGTCATATACTTATTTGGATAAGGCAGGTCTAAAATTTTACTCATCCGAAGCGGATTATGTCGGGCTGGGAGCTTTATGTCCTAATGATCCCAATACCCTCTATATTTCTACACCTTATGATCCTCGTGATACCACAATAAATCTTGGAGTACGAGAGATATTTAAAGGTGTAACTTCCGATAATGGGAAGACCTGGTTATGGACACCAATTACTCAGAATTCTTCCCGGGATAATGTTCGCCCAATTGTTCCAGCATGGAATAAAGACAACACCGTTCTGCTCTGGTGCCGCGGTACATACATTGCTGCTCAAAGCTTTGACGCTTCCATTGTTGGCATCATTGATAGTCATCTTGAAACAGAAGGAAAAATGATATATGTAGATGCTACAGATACCAATACTACTCTAGCTTCCGGCGGTCCGTTGGTAGCAACCGGACCCGAGTCGAATGCCGGCGCTGCTGATGGTAAGTGGCATATTAGAACTGGTTATGGTAACGGAGGCTCGGTTTTAACTTCAGCTGAAGTTGGTGGTGAAGATGCACCTGAAATAAAAACAAAAATTACTTTACCCGAATCGGGAACTTATGATATTTGGGTTAACTTTTGGGGAAGTTCCGGTGCTGATTGGAGAATTAAAGCCGGGTTAAGTGAAAGTAATATGCAAATATTTCGACAGATGGCATGCAAATCAGTTATGGATGGAGATCATAATACTTCTTTAGTTTTAACCGGTACCGGTAATACTTCTCTTTATCAGGCGTATCTTGGACGGGTCGAAGTTTCTGCTAATGATTCTGTAAATATTTTTGTTGATGATTATGCAATCCGAACCGGAACATCCAATACTCTGATAGGAGATGTTGCCCGAACATGGTATGACGGGGTAAGCTATACTAAAATAGAAAGTCCTGTAGTACCTGTTGAGTTAACTAGCTTTACTGCTAAACTTAGTGGAAATAATGTTGAACTCAATTGGGAAACAAAAACGGAAACCAATAGTCACGGTTTTGGGATTGAAAAATTTGATAATGATAAATGGAATAGTATTGGATTCATTAAAGGAAAAGGAACTACGACTAAGATCTCTAAATATTCTTTTGTTGATAAGAACATCAGTCAAAATTTAATAAAATACAGGATAAAGCAGATAGATTATGATGGTACATATAAATATTCTGAAGTGGTAGAAATAAATTCAAATTATGTAAGTAAATATGAATTAAGCCAGAATTATCCGAATCCGTTTAATCCAATAACAACCATAAAGTATACAATACCCAATGATGGTTACGTGAAAATAAAAGTATATAATTCACTTGGTCAGGAAATAGCAGATTTAATTAATAAAGAGATGCAGGTAGGGAGTTATACAGTAACTTGGAATGCACAAAATCTTCCATCAGGAATATATTTCTATAAAATTACTGTCAACAATTTTTCACAAGTAAATAAAATGGTTCTTTTAAAGTGATTTCAAACCGATACTATCCCGACAAGGGATAGTATCGGTAATTAAAATCTATGTAAATTAATAAATATTAAAAAAAAGCGGGAAAAAAATGGGAGAAAATAAAGAGGATAAATCATCAAAAAGGAAATTTACCAGGCGGTCATTTCTAAGAACTATTGGTACAACATCTGCCGGTCTGCTTGTTGCACCATACATTACTCCGTCAAACATTTTAGCGTTTGGAAGGGAAGAAAAATCTTCATTCCTTACTAAAGTAGCAATAACAAAAGCAGATAATTATGACCGCACCTTTATAAAAGAAAAAGTGCAGTATCTTTTTGAAATGATAGATGGAATTACTGATATTGTAAAACCAGGCGACAAAGTAGCTATTAAAATAAACCTGACAGGTGGCGGTAGTTCGGTACCTTATAACATGTGGACCCACCCTGAAGTCCTTAGAGCTGTAGGTGAGCTTGTTCTAGATTGCGGTGTTAAGTCGGAAGATCTTTATATCGTTGAAGCAATTTGGAGTGATTCATCTTATAATAACTATGGGTATAAAGATGTTCAAAACAGTTTGGGTGCGAAGCTTGTGGATCTGAATAAGCCGGATCCCTATGATAATTTTATACAAAAGGAAGTTGGATCTACCAGCTTTAATTTTAGTTCGTTCACATTGAATCAAATCCTTTCCGATGTAGACGTCTATATTTCAATACCCAAGATGAAGCAGCATTATGAAGCCGGGATTACCTGTTCACTTAAAAACCAGATAGGCATAGTTCCAAAGGATTATTACACAATACCTACCAATCAGGGGAACCGGGCAGCACTTCATAATACAACAGGGGGTTCCTCAAAAGCTCATTTACCAAGGTCTATTTGTGACCTTAATTTTGCCCGTCCTGTTAACCTGGCTATTATAGATGGTATTATGAATGCAAGAGGTGGAGAAGGTACATGGAACCCCACTTTCCAGGTATCGGAGGATCATGTATTGTTAGCCGGAAAAGACCCGGTTGCCACCGATAGTGTTTGCGCCTATTTTATGGGAATTGATCCGGGTGCAGAAAAAATTCCTTTGCCGAATCCTGATGAGGGGGAATGCGATAATCATTTGTACTTGCTGAACCAATTAGGAACTGGAACAAATAAAATGAATGAAATTGAAATAGTTGGTGATGGCGCTGATTTAATTATTTTACCAGTTGAATTGACAAGTTTTACAGCAAAATTAAAAAGCAATAGTGTTGAATTACATTGGGAAACTAAGACAGAAACAAATAACCGGGGCTTTGAAATCGAGAAGTACAATAATCATTGGAATAAAATAGGGTTTATTAATGGGCACGGAACTACGACAGAAGCTTCAAATTATACTTTTACGGAAAGAAATGTTTTTGGAAATTTAATCAAATATAGATTAAAACAAATTGACTATGATGGTTCATATACCTATTCAAGAGCTATAGAAGTAAAATTGAAATTGGTTGAAAATTATAATTTATGTCAAAACTATCCGAATCCATTCAATCCGTCTACAACAATAAGTTATACAATGCCGGAAGGTGGTCATGTTAAATTAGAAATTTATAATTCTCTTGGACAAAAGATAGAGACATTAGTCAATAAAACGATGCAGGCAGGTATTCATAATATTATATGGAATGCTCAAAATGTCCCCTCAGGTGCATATTTCTATAAGATTACTGTAAATAAATTTTCACGGATTAATAAAATGGTTCTTTTAAAATAAGGATTTCGATCGAAACTGTCTCACAAGGGAGTAGTATTGAAAAGACTGATATGATTTTAGTACAATAAATTCTTTACAGATATTTGGTGATATGAAGATAGCTTATCAAAATGATTTTTGCAGTAGGGGGATGTTGTTTCATATTTATAGAAATTAAAAAATTTGAACAATGGAAAAACCATTTCTCCAATTATTTAAAAAAACTCAAAATGAAAACCGGCGTTTGTTAATACCTTTAATCGG
The DNA here is from genome assembly GCA_963739895.1 of uncultured Ignavibacteria bacterium. Lineage (GTDB taxonomy): Bacteria > Bacteroidota > Ignavibacteria > Ignavibacteriales > Ignavibacteriaceae > CAVQBP01. The sequence continues at coordinate 45,268 of CAVUCR010000033.1, forward strand.
ATTCCCCGGTCTTAATATTACCGGGAGTACAATAAAGCTGGCCCAGCAAAATTATGGAGAGCATTTTAAAGTTTTAAAGGCCATAGCTGAAGCATATAAGCCGGATGGAATTTTCCCATTAATGGATCTGTCTGTTGAAGCAAATGCTTTAGGCAGGTACACAATATTTCCTGAACAGGAATCCGCTACGGTTATAAGGGATGTATTTGATACTGATAATCTCAATTCGGCAAAAGAAATTAATATTGCTTTTGACACACGTCTTTTAGGTTATGTTGAAACTTTAAAATTGATGAGGATCGGGTTATCTCCAGATATATTAAGAGGTGCATATATAACCGGGCCATATACACTTTCAGCATTATTAATGGGTGCAGATGATGCAGCTATGGCGACAGTTATGAATATTGACAAATTGCATACTATTTGCCAGTTCATGACTGAGAAAATATTGGAATATGTCAGACTGCTGATTGCGTCCGGCGCACAAATGATTTGTATACTTGAACCAAGTGCAGTTATGCTGGGACCCGAACAATTCGAACAATTTTCGAGTCAGTATGTTCATCAAATTGTTGAAAGCTGTAAATTTTCAGGAGTTTCTACAATTTATCATATTTGCGGAAATACGATGCATCTAATAAAGAAAATGGCAGATTCCGGTGTAGATGCTTTAAGTCTCGATTCCCCGGAAATAGGAGTTGATCTTCCTGCGGTAGCTAAACAAGTTTCTCAGGATATAATCATTATTGGAAATATCAGTCCGATTGGAGCACTTCTCAATGGAAATCCTAATGATGTGGAAAATGATGTTCTCCATTTACTTAAAAATATGGAAGCATATCCCAATTTTGTTTTAAGCACTGGTTGCGATTTACCTCAGGAAGTTCCAAAGGAAAATATCCAAGCATTCATGGAAACCGGGCGTAATTATAAAACAAAGACTTTTTAATATTTTTATTTAATTCCCATGCGGTTGAAAATTTGCATTACAAATTTGCTATGCATATTTTTTTAAACCGGAAAATCCCTTGTTAAAATATTTTTAGTGTCAAAAAATATTTAATCTTACTTATCTTATTATATGAACATACTCGTAATATCTTTTTCTTTAAACTGTGAATTAAATATTATGTCTTTATATCAATTTTTTATTTATTGATTTGTTAAATAAAAGAGGATATTTATTGATGAAGAAAATAATATCTGTTTCTGCAGAATCTTTTCTTGTAAAATTAATAGGTGTTTTTATGTTAATGGTTATTTCAAATACAGATGCACAGGATAAGAAGGATTTCCCTTATTTAAATACGAATTTAAGTATTGATAAAAGGGTCGATGATTTAGTAAGCAAAATGACCCTTCATGAAAAAATCGGGCAGATGATGAATGCTGCTCCGGCAATAGAAAGACTTGGAATACCTGAATATAACTGGTGGAATGAATGTCTGCATGGGGTTGCAAGAGCCGGATTAGCTACTGTTTTTCCTCAGGCAATAGGTTTGGGGGCAACCTGGGACGAGGCACTTATGCTGCAGGTTTCTTCAGCAATTTCTGATGAAGCAAGAGCAAAATATCATGATTTCTCAAGCAAAGGTAAAAGATATATCTATCAGGGTTTAACTTTCTGGTCTCCCAATATTAATATCTTTCGTGATCCGAGATGGGGAAGAGGGCAGGAAACTTACGGTGAAGATCCTTATTTAACGGGAAGATTAGCAGTACAATTTATAAGAGGTCTGCAGGGTGATGATCCAAAAGATTTTAAAACCATCGCAACCGTTAAACATTTTGCGGTTCACAGCGGACCTGAAAAAGAACGTCATTACTTTGATGCAATGACAAATGAAAGAGATTTCAGGGAAACGTACCTTCCACAGTTTGAAATGGGAATTAAAGAAGGGAAAGCATATTCGGTGATGTGTGCTTATAACAGGTATGAAGGAGAAGCCTGCTGCGGAAGTAAAAGATTATTAGTTGATATATTAAGAAATGAGTGGAACTTTAAAGGCTATGTCGTTTCCGATTGCGGTGCAATCGGGGATATATATCAGCATCACAAAATTGTTCAGACTCCTGCTGAGGCTGCGGCTCTTGCTGTTAAATCCGGCTGCGATCTTGAATGTGCAACAACTTATGAATATTTGAATGATGCTGTAAAAGAAAAATTAATTTCTGAAGCTGAAATTGATACTGCTGTGAAAAGACTATTTGTTGCACGTATGAAACTCGGGATGTTTGATCCCCCTGAAATGGTGAAGTACACTAAAATTCCTTACAGTGTTGTTGATAGCAAAGAACATCATGCTTTAGCATTAAAAGCCGCACAAGAATCAATAGTTTTATTAAAAAATGAAAATAATATTTTGCCGTTAAAAAAAGATATTGGGACTGTTGCGGTTATTGGTCCTAATTCAGATGAATGGATGATGCTGCTTGGTAATTACAACGGGATTCCCTCTGATCCAATTACTCCCTTGCGAGGCATAAATGAAAAATTATCCGGTTACTCTAAAATTTTATATGCACAAGGAAGCGAGTTAGCAGAAGGAGTTCCTAAATTTGAAATGATTCCTGCTGAAGCATTTTCGCATGGTGGGGATAAAAAAGGTCTCAAAGTTGATTATTATAATAGCACTAATTTAAATGGACCTATTCTCTTTTCTTCAGTCGATGAAGTTTTAAATTCTAATTGGGGTGATGGAGCACCAAGGGAGGATATGGACGATGACAACTTTGGAGTTGTATGGAGCGGAGAACTTAAACCACACAAATCCGGTTTTTACCAGTTAGGCATAATTACTACTTGTAATGTTAATCTTTTTTTAAATGACTCACTTATAGCAAACACATCCTATCATTTTAGAGATGAATATAATGACCCTCGTCTGAGAAAATCCGCCTCGATTCAATTAGAAGCCGGTAAAAGATATTATATAAAAGTAACCGCAGTAGAAACCTATGGGGATGCACAAATACAGCTTGTTTGGGCTGTTCCTAAAGATGATCCTAAAGAAGAATTAAAGAAAGAAGCACTTGATGTTGCTAAAAAAGCTGATGTAGTAATTTTATGTATGGGACTTACGGCAAGGCTGGAAGGTGAACAGATGGATATCGATATAAAAGGTTTTGATCATGGTGATAGAACAAATTTGGTTTTACCGGATGTCCAGGAAGAATTAATAAAAGAAATTAGTTCTCTGGGCAAACCGGTTGTTCTGGTATTGTTAAACGGCAGTGCGCTTGCAGTAAACTGGGAAGAAAAAAATATTCCTGCAATTGTTGAAGCCTGGTATCCCGGGCAGGCTGCCGGAAGCGCAATTGCCAACGTCTTGTTTGGTGATTATAATCCCGGGGGAAGATTACCGGTTACTTTTTATAAATCAGTTAAAGATCTTCCATCATTCGAGCAGTACGATATGACTAAGCAAACTTACAGGTATTTTAAAGGCGAACCTATATATCCGTTTGGTTATGGATTAAGCTATACCACTTTTAAATATGAAAACATGAATCTAAATGATAAATATAAAATTGGAGATTCCGTTAAAGTATCTGCAAATATTAAAAATACTGGAAAGATAGCCGGAGATGAGGTTGTCCAGTTATATATTTCTGATTTAAATGCAACTGTCCCGGCTCCTATCCGTTCATTAAAAGGATTTAAGAGAGTTCATTTGAAGCCGGGTGAAAATAAAAGAGTTGAATTTATTGTCAATCCTGATGCTTTTTCAATTATTAATGATAGTAATGAAAGAATAATTATTCCCGGGAAGTTTGAATTATCTGTCGGCGGCGGACAACCTGGAAGCAAGGGAACAATTGAGGGTGTTAATATCCTCAAAAAAGAAATAAGTATATTATAATAAAAGAAGAAAAATTTTTTATAACTAGAATGTATAAAAATGAAAAAGATATTAACCGTAGTTTTTACAACTATCTTCGTTTCATGTCTTATCGCACAAAGTGATTCAATTGTTTCTAAAGTATATAAATGGAAAGGCTTGAAAGCGGAACAATTAAAAGATATTAACAAAAAAGAAATTTTTAAAGGAGTAACATACGGACTTAAAGATTTTGATGTTTATGCTGAAACTATTGATCCCGGGAAATCTCAAAAAATAAAAAATGATTATGAGACCTTGATTATATTTAAAAGAAGGAGAACTTAAGGTTGAAATAAAAGACAGCGCTAAAAATTTATCTAATGGAAGCATCGCTTATTTATTACCCGGTAGTGAAATTAATCTTGAAAATAAAAGTAATAATGCTGCAGCTTTTTATGTCTTGAAATATGAAACAAATACACCCGCAGATATTCAAAGAGGAGCCGGCACAGATGGTTCTTTTATGATAGATTGGAATGACATTGTTTTTAAACCTCATGATAAAGGAGGGATCAGAAACTATTTTAAACAATCAACATCAATGTTTCAAAGATTTGAAATGCATGTTACCACTCTTAATCCGGGTTTAAAGAGTCATGAACCGCATACTCACAAAGCTGCTGAAATTGTTTTAATGATTGACGGCAGTGCAGATATGCAAATTGATAAAACTCATCAAAAAGCTGAGAAAGGTGATCTGATTTTTCTTAAATCAAATATTCCTCATGCTTTAAATAATATTGGTAAAAATGCCTGCATGTATTTTGCATTTCAATGGGAATGAAAAATCTTAACATGAAAAAATTTCAAATTAACATTTAAATAAAAATGAGTAAAAAAGAAAAAAAATTAAGAAGCCAGGAATGGTTCGGCGGCCAGGATAAAATGGGATTTGTGCATCGTTCATGGTTAAGAAACCAGGGATATCCCAATGATTATTTCCAGGGGAAACCTGTGATAGGTATTTGCAACACCTGGTCCGAATTAACTCCATGCAACGGACATTTAAGAGATTTTGCCGAAATAGTAAAAAAAGGAGTGCTTGAAGCCGGCGGCTTTCCACTTGAATTTCCTGTAATGTCTTTGGGCGAGACTATCATGCGACCGACCACAATGTTGTTCCGCAACCTCGCCAGTATGGATGTTGAAGAATCGATACGTGCTAATCCCCTTGACGGAGTTGTGCTTTTAACCGGCTGCGACAAAACTACTCCTTCTACTTTAATGGGTGCATGCAGTGTTGACCTGCCAACAATTGTTGTTCCTGGAGGACCAATGCTCAACGGCAGATTTCAAGGAGAATTAATCGGTTCCGGCTCGTTTAATTGGATGATAAAACCGAAGCAGAAAACCGAAGGGTTTTCCGGTGAAGATATGCTTGAAGCAGAAATTTGTGCGGCAAGAAGCAGCGGGCACTGCAATACAATGGGAACTGCATCAACAATGGCCACTATGGTTGAAGCGTTAGGCTTAACATTACCCGGAATATCGGCAATACCTGCTGTTGATTCACGTAAAAAAGTCTTAGCCCAAATGTCCGGAAGAAGAATTGTTGAGATGGTGAAGGAAGATTTGAAATTATCAAAAATACTTACAAGAAACGCTTTTGAAAATTCAATTATAGTAAATGCAGCGGTAGGCGGTTCAACAAATTTATTAATTCATCTTCCTGGCAATTGCCGGAAGAATTGGAGTAGACTTAAATCTTGAAGATTTTGATAAGCTGGGAAGTAAAATCCCTTTACTGGTAAACCTTATGCCTTCCGGGAAATATTTAATGGAAGACTATTTTTATGCCGGCGGCCTGCCTGTTGTAATAAAAGAGCTTGGAAATCTCCTGCACCAGGATGTTTTAACTGTAAATGGAAAAAGTATAAAAGAAAATAATAAAAATGCTAAATGCTATAATGAAGATGTTATAGCAAAAATTGAAAAGCCTTTCCAAATAGATTCAGGAATTGCAGTATTAAAAGGAAACCTTTGCGAGAAAGGTGCTGTAATTAAACCTTCGGCAGCGACACCAAAATTAATGAAGCATAGAGGGAAAGCAGTGGTTTTTGAGAGTATGGAAGATTATCATAACCGTGTAGATGATCCTGACCTGGATATTGATGAGTCATCGGTAATTGTACTTAAAGGAGTTGGTCCGAAAGGGTATCCCGGGATGCCTGAAGTCGGAAATGTAGATCTTCCTGAAAAATTAATAAAAAAAGGGATAAAAGATATGGTTCGAATTTCAGATGGAAGAATGAGCGGTACTGCTTATGGTACTGTTGTTCTGCATATTTCTCCCGAATCTTCCATTGGTGGTAATCTAGCTTTAGTCAAGAATGGCGATATGATCGAGCTTGATGTGGAAAACCGAAGACTGCATCTCGATATAGCGGATGAAGAATTAGAGAAACGGAAATCCGAATGGATACCGCCTGAGCTTCAATTGGAAAGAGGATATGTAAGGCTTTATCTTGATCATATTCAGCAGGCTGATAAAGGTGCAGACTTTGATATTTTGGTCGGAAAATCAGGTTCAAAAGTAGAAAGAGATCTTCACTAAAAAAATCAGCGTTGGAATAAATTAAATTAAACAAATAAAATGTTTTTAATCGCTTTATTGTTAAATTGCTGTATTGTTATTCGACAACCTTCTCAAGAATAAATCAATATAACAATTTAGCTATTCACTATAGTTATTATACTTATTAAGTATTCTATCTAAAATTTTTATTAATTAAACCCCATATTTTATGGTCGTCATCTACCTTCTTATTAGTGTCATCCTGATTATTTTCCTATCTACAAAATTAAAAATCCATCCTTTTATTGCTCTATTTATAGTTGCTCTGTTGTACGGATTTTTTGCCGGGATGTCCCTGGATTTAATTATTACTTCAATAAACCAGGGATTTGGGGATACGCTTGGAAAGATCGGTTTAATAATTATTCTTGGTATTATCATTGGCTCTTTTCTGGAAAATTCAGGTGCTGCATATACAATGGCAGAAAAAATCCTGAAAATAATCGGGAAAAAAAGAGTTACCGTTGCAATGGGAATAATCGGATATTTTGTTTCAATACCGGTCTTTGCCGACAGCGGTTTTATTCTCCTTTCACCTCTTAATAAAAGTTTATCTAAAAAAGCCGGAATTTCTCTTACGGGTTCGGCAGTTGCACTAAGCTTGGGGCTAATGGCCACTCATACTCTTGTTCCTCCAACGCCGGGACCAATCGCTGCAGCCGGTATATTAAATGCGGATTTAGGTTTGGTAATTTTGTGGGGATTAATTATAAGTGCATTAGCTTTAGTTCCGTCTTTATATTATTCAATAAAATTTGTATCCAGAACCTACATCGATCCGAATCCTGAAGTAAGTGAAGCTGAAATAGATGAACGAATGAAAGAAGCTCCAGGGGCGCTTAAATCTTCACTCCCTATTTTTGTCCCGATTTTTTTAATTATTTTGAAGTCTGTTATAAATTCTTTCGGAATAAACTTTGATGAAACTTTTGTTGCTTTTATATCTTTTATTGGTGAGCCGGTAATTGCTCTTACAATTGGAATGTTTCTTTCATTTCTTCTGCCGAAAAAATTACACTTTGAAAAAATGTTTTCCACATCAGGATGGGTTGGTAAAGCTTTAAGTGATTCAGCTACTATTATTTTAATTACGGGTGCCGGAGGCATTTTTGGAAAAGTCTTACAGAATTCCGGGATAGCAAATGTAATAGGAGAAACATTAGGACACGTTCATATGGGAATCTGGCTCCCTTTTTTACTTGCCGCCGCTATTAAAACAGCACAGGGTTCTTCAACAGTATCATTGATTACCACAGCTTCGATCATGATGCCTATGATGAATACTCTTGGATTTGTTTCCGAAATAGAAAAGGTTTTTGTGGTTATTGCGATTGGTGCCGGTTCGGCTGTGTTTTCGCATGCAAACGACAGCTTCTTCTGGGTTGTTACCCAACTTTCCGGAATTGATGTGAAATCCGGTTATCGTTTATATAGTTTAGGGACATTCGTTTTAGGCACTTCAGCTGCGGTAATTGTATTTATTTTTTATTTAATAATAGTCTGAAATACTTATATGAAATTATATAAAACAAACAACGGAATTGTTATAGAACAAAATGAAAAGTTTTTTCTCTTAAATGATGAAAACTGGGATTCATTTATTAATGATGATAATCTATCTGAGAAAATAATTCGAATCATCGGAAATAATAATCCAATTGATAATGCTGGAAATATATTAAATAACCTGGAAGCGCCTATACAATCGCAGGAATTATGGGCTGCCGGTGTTACATATTCAAAAAGTAAGGAAGAAAGACAGGAAGAATCAAAAGATGCAGGAGGCGGAGATTTTTATGCTAGAGTATATGAAGCAGAACGCCCTGAATTATTCTTTAAAGGCAACCGGAACCGGATTGTTAATCCTGGCGGTAAAGTAAGAATAAGAAAAGATTCAACATGGAATGTACCTGAACCTGAACTTACATTAGTAATTACTTCATCGGGGAAGATTGTCGGATATACAATCGGCAATGATATGAGTTCTAGAAGTATTGAGGGAGAAAATCCTCTCTATCTCCCCCAGGCAAAAACTTATGACGGCTGTGCAGCATTAGGACCATGTGTTTTTGTAACTGAAGATCCTCTTCCGGGTAATTCAATTATTCACCTGGAAATAAAACGAAATACTGTGCAGGTATTTGAAGGAAATGTTGAAATAAATCAAATGAAAAGAAAATTAAAAGAGTTAGTTTCGTTTTTATACAGGGAATGTTCTTTCCCGAACGGCAGTACGCTGATGACTGGAACTGGAATTGTCCCTGCTAGTGATTTTACTTTAAAAAGCGGTGATGAAATTTTAATTACAATTGAATCAATTGGAACTTTAATAAATATGGTGGAATAAAATGGAATTAAAAGGTTTAAATTTTATAGGAAATGAATTATCGGGGAAAGGGAAAGAAGTTTTTGATGCAGTGAACCCGGCAAATAATCAGATTATATCACCTGAATTTCATGAAGCAACAAAGGAAGAAATTAATGATGCTGTTAAAAGAGCAGAAGAAGCTTTTAATGAATATCGGAATAAAAGCGGCAAGGAAAAGGCTGTTTTTCTTGATACAATTGCAGTTGAAATATTAGAGCTAGGTGATATTTTAATTAAAAGATGCTGTGAAGAAACCGGTTTGCCTCAAGCAAGAATTACAGGCGAAAGAGGTAGAACAATTAATCAATTAAAATTATTTGCTGGATTGCTAAGAGAAGGTTCATGGGTTGATGCAAGGATCGAGACAGCCGAACCGGAAAGAAAGCCAATTCCGAAACCTGATATAAGGAGTATGAAAAAGGCTTTGGGCCCGGTTGGAATATTCGGAGCAAGTAATTTCCCGTTAGCTTTTTCTGTTGCAGGAGGAGATACGGCTTCTGCACTTGCGGCAGGATGTACAATAGTTGTAAAAGCTCATCCTGCCCATCCAGGAACTTGTGAAATGATAGCTAATGCAATTAGAAAAGCTGTTCAGAAAACACATATGCCTGACGGTACTTTTTCTATGGTGCATGGCCGCTCAATTGAAGTCGGAATATCAATTGTCAATCATTCATTAATTAAAGCAATTGGATTTACCGGCTCATTCAGAGGAGGCAAAGCTATATATGATGCCGCCGTACAAAGACCTGAGCCAATACCTGTTTATGCTGAAATGGGAAGTACTAATCCTGTCTTTATTTTACCCGGTGCATTAAAAGAAAAGAAAGAAGAAATTGCAAAAGGATTAACTGCTTCGGTTACTTTAGGAGTCGGTCAATTTTGCACAAATCCCGGTCTTGTGTTTTATGAAAATTCCGAGGATGCAATAAAATTCCAGGAAACTGCTATAAATAGTTTTACCGAAATTGCTGCGGGTACAATGCTTACTAAAGGAATTCAAAATGCATATAAAAACGGAATTGAAAATATTAGAAAGAATGATGGAATTAATTTATTGGCGGAAGGAAAACATGGCGGAGGCGATTTTGAAGGAACTGCATACCTGATGCAGGCCGATGCATCGGATTTTTTATCAAATGAAAAATTTGAAGAAGAAATTTTTGGACCCTCTACATTAAATGTAACTGCAAATAGTAAATCTGAATTAATTAAGGCTGCTAAAAATTTAAAAGGACATTTAACTGCTACTCTGCATGCAACCGAGGAAGATTTGAAAAATTATAAAGAATTAGTTGAAATACTGGAAAGGAAAGCAGGGAGATTAATTATAAATGGATATCCAACGGGAGTTGAAGTCTGCCATTCAATGGTTCATGGCGGACCTTTCCCTGCTACAACCGACAGCAAAACAACATCAGTCGGTACAATGGCAGTTAATCGCTTTACAAGACCAGTTTGTTATCAGAATTTTCCCGATGAACTTCTGCCTGATGAATTAAAAAGCGGCAATCCTCTTGGTATATGGCGATTGGTTAATGGTGAAATTAAAAATTCAGCAATATAATATACTATTATTGATTTAAGTTTATATTTACAGCCGGCGGATTAGCAAAATATTCCCATGCGCTCTCGGCTTTGTTTTTTGTGAAATGATTATTAAAAACAATAAATCTATATCTTAGCAGGTATTTTTTACCCGGTTCCAAAAGCCAGTCTTTATCCTTAGTCGGGGAAAAATTTACAAATACATCACCCCGATTATTTGCATTTTCAGGCCAGATTCTAAGCGGTTCGGGAGAATCATGATTTGACGGATAAGAAAGCTAGGCAATACCGGTGTAATCATTTCCATTATCTACTGTACCCTGAACTATACACCAGCGGGCTCTGGATCCGTCTGCATCCTTCCTGGTTTTTCCTTCGGAAGTTAAGACTTCACTATTATCCTTATTCCATTCTTCAGTTGCTCTCCATCCCAATCCGCCGTAACGGTACTTGAGAAGTAATACAGGAGATTTTGTAGCACAATTTAATTCGATATCAATATCCATGATATAATAATCCTGTTTATCACTGGGAAGATAGACTTTAACTGATTGCAATTCATCTATTGCGGTTTTTTCACCTCCATTTTTTTCAAATACAATATGTTTATGAAGAGCTTCATATTCCGAAAAAACAGGTCCGTTTTCAATTGAAACAAAATCACCAAAACGGACAGTCCCCTTTTTATCTCCAATATTCCAGAAATCAACAGTGTCTCCTTCAAACAAAACATGTGTCCATGGATTCCAGATTCCATAGTGATGATAATGATCAGGAGGCTGAATGCGTGTTAATACCTGTCCATGCGGGGACCATAAAGGGTGTATAAATCCGCTTCTTTTAAAAGCTGTATCTATTCCTTTGGGAGGGTAAACAGTCTTATAAAAGTAACTAAGCAGGTTTTTATCTTTAGTATGAATAATTAAATCACCCTCTTTTTTGTCTGCAATAATTTGTTCGGCTTTTTCAGGTGTTCTCTCTTCCAGTTCATAAGTAAAGTTTTTTTGCTTGCTGTCATAAGTCTTAATAATCCAGTTTAATATTCTTTCATTTTTTATATCAACCTGGAAAGGAATAGGTATAGCTTTCCCGTTAGTAGTTTCAATGAGGCTGAGTTTTGTTCCCGGAAGGTTTGTAATCTTATCAAGATTAGCACTTACCGGAATATCCAAGCCATTAGTTGGTTGAGTAAGTTCTACTTCAAAGGCAGCGATTTTTTGAGCATTACTTACAGAAATGAAGACTATTAAAGATAAGAAGAGAATAAGTTTTTTCATACCATTGTTGTTTTTGAATTAACCAAATTTTACCTAAAAATCTCTTATAATTCAAGCGTTTTTCAACTTTTTCCCATTTATATTCTAACAATTCCCTCTGTATTTCGAAGAAAAGTTAATTATTACTCTGTAAATATTTAAAGAAAATAATTCGTAAAAATCTATGAAATTTAAATTTTTTAAATAAATATGCGATAATAGTAATAATTGAGAAAATTTAGATTTAGCAAATGTTTAATTCGATTTTAAGTAAAATATCAAAATACAGATTATTCATAGGGATTATACTTCTCTTATCCTGTGCAGTTTTACAATATTTTGGATATGAGCAAATTAAAACTTTTATCCCCGCCAATAATGGATTCACATTTATAGTAGGAAATTTAGGATTTGTGTTTATCTCATTTCTAATTCTATTTTATATAGGAACTTTATATATAAAACCGATCGCTAAATTAAATGTTTATGCTAAGCAGATTGCTGAAAAGGATTTTACATCACTGGTCAGTGCATTAACAGAATTATCGCATGGTAACCTAACCGAAAAAATTTCTGTTAATTCTAATTTTGAACATATCAAAGCTGCAGATGAAATTAGAAACCTGGCTAATAGTATAAATCTTATATCCGCTAAAATGCATGAAGCATCAAAAGAATATAATTCTGCTACCTATAAGCCATGCCAGAGATTATGCTATGTTGGTGCCGATTCTTACCTTGAAGGAAGGGCGCTTGGCGATTATGCCGGCAAAACCCTAAACGGGAAAGGAAAGATAGTAATAATAACTGGTAGTTTCTCTGCTTCCGGGCTTGAATTACGTCGTAAAGGATTCATAAATATTATAAGGGAAAAATATTCTAGAATCCAAATTTTGGAATCTATAGAAACTTTTGAATCAGAAGATATTATTTATCAAAAATCATTAGATATGATAAAAAAATATCCTGATTTATCTGCGTTCTACATTACATTTGCCCTTGGTGCTAAGGTAGCCAAAGCAATTGAAGATACACATTATGCTAAAAAAATTCTTCTTTATTGTCATGATCTGGCCGATGAAACCATGGGCTACATAAAGAAAGGGATAGTTACAGCTACTTTAGGTCAGGATACTTTTGCTCAGGGGCATGACCCGGTAATCCACTTGTTTAACTATATTGTAAAAAAATGGCGTCCCACCCAGCCAAGATTATTAACGACTAATGATCTGATAACTATGGAAAATTACCAGCAGTTCTGGAAAGATGGTGTGGGAGTTATTGAATCTGATTTTATGAGAGAACGCCGGCCTAAGCCGGTTGAAAGATCTTCACGATTAATTAGAATAGCTTATATAGGCAGGGAACTAAATCCTTTTTGGGAATCGGTAAAAAAAGGTGTTACGTCTGCATCTAATGAATTAAGAGACTATAATGGTTTTGTGGAATGGATATTACCGGAAGGAGTGAATCAAAAAGGGAGTAAAAATTTGAGTGTTGAAGTTTATGGCCCGGCAATTAAATCTGCTGTTGCGAAAAAATATAATGCAATTGCTGTAGCTGTATTTGATCAAAATCTTATTCCTTATATCAACGATGCAGTATCGGAGGGAATTCCGGTCGCTACATTTAACGCTGAGCCTATAAGCTTTAGAGATCTGTTTTCAACTTTAGCTCAAAGAGCAAATCAGCTCATTTCAATAAGTGAAAACCTGGGAGATGCCGTAAAAAGCTCAGTTGAAGCTTCACAATATAATGCAAGCGCTATTCATGAAATGGCCGCAAGCCTTAAGGATGAGGATTCCTCTGTTCATAGGGCAACAGAACATATTCATCAAATAAATAAAGAAATTGAAAACACTGTTAAGGGTGCAATAGAACAGCAAAGAACTGCAAAGAATGCTGCAGCTGCAGCGGATAAAATTTGTCAATCTATCAATTCAGCTAGTGAAAATGCACAACTTGTTTCTAAAGCCTCCTCCGAATCTATAGAAACAGCTAAAAAAGGGGCTGAATCTGTTATGGAAAACCTGAAGCAGATTGTTAATATTCAAAATGCTGTTAAGATTTTTTCCGATAAAATAAAAGAAATGAGTGCACAGTCTGAACACATTGGATCAATCGTTGCTACAATTGAAAACATTTCGGAACAGACGAATTTACTTGCTCTAAATGCAGCTATTGAAGCGGCAAGAGCAGGTGAAAAGGGGCAAGGTTTTGCTGTTGTTGCAGATGAAGTCAGAGTGCTTGCGGAAAAGTCTGCCAAAGCAACAAAAGAAACTTCTACAATGATTAATAATGTAAAAAAGAATATTGATGAATCAAATTTGCATATTGAAAAACTCGTTGCCGGGGTTAATGAAGGAATTATTTTAGCTAATCAATCGGGTGATGCATTGAAAAAATTATTGAATAATTCCACTTCTATGAACGATAAAATCAAGGCAATGGAAGATGCTAATGCACTGGCGACAAAATTGTCAGGGGAATTACAATTGGCCATCGAAGGAGTTACAAAAGAAATTGAAAGAAATATGAAGTCTACTGTTGATGTTAAAGAGAATATGCAGACAACACTCGATACAATCATGAATGTTTCCGAAATAAGTAAAACAAATGCATCCACAATCCAGGATATTTCTTCCGAAACGGAGAAAGTCTATACTCAAAATGAAAAAGTAAATACAGTAGCTTTGCAGTTATCTTCAATGGCAAAGGAATTACAAGGGGCAACAGCTCAATTTAATATTGATGAAAAGAAGTAAAATATAAACGTTTTTCCATTTTCATATCTATCAAATTTACAATTATTGATCATCATATTACACTATCGATTTAGACTATATATTCGGATTTAAATACCTATCACGTTTTACTGCATGCTTTAAACAAATTTACCTCAAATCCATATCCTATTGATTAAACAATAATCGTATTTTTACTTAAAAATATGTAACATGTGAAAACTTTCTTGATTCATATTCTTGAATAAAGTTATATTATTATTTAATATTAAAATATTGTTAAATGAGAAGTAAATTAAATGAAGTGACACTTATTAGGAAAAAATAAACATAATTTAAAAAATCATAATCAAATAGGCTGATAAAAAATGAAATTTTTTAAGAAATTTTATTTAGGTTTTATTTTCCTCATATTATTTGATTTATCATCCACTGTAGCTCAACCTTCCGGTGGTCCTTACGGTCCAGTCCAGCAAAATTATGATCTGCCAAAAGTAAAAGGTAAAATCTATTATGTAGCACCTGACGGAAAAGCGGATGCAACCGGTGAATCAGTTCCTCAACCGACGACAATTAAAACGGCAATAGAGCGTGTTAAAACTGGTGATGCTATTGTTCTTAGGGGAGGGACTTATCGTACTGGAAACCTTGTATTTAATCAAGGAATAACAATCCAGCCATATAAAGATGAACAACCAGTACTTAAAGGAACTTATATTGCCAAAGACTGGAGAAAGCAGGAAAATGGATTGTGGGTCACTAAATGGAAATATCTCTTTCCATCAAAACCAGATAGCTGGTGGCGCCGTTACCGTCATGGTTCAGATGTTCCTCTAAACCGCTTTAATAATGACATGGTTTTTGTGAATGGTCGGTTTCTGCAATCTGTCGGTTGGGAAGGTAAACTGGACACAAATTCATATTATATAGATTATGAAGACAGCACGGTTTACATCGATTTTGATCCTACTAATAAATTAGTAGAGATAACTGCTTTCAATATCGGATTATTAAGAACAATCAAAGACGTAACTGGAAAAATTTCAGATAAAATAGGGCTTACAATACGTGGAATAACGTTAACACAATATGCATACCGTGCAATTGAAATTGAAGGATATTATCCTGAAGGTTTGGATCTTGAAAAAAATCATGGTAAAGATGTTGTAGGTTCAACCTTTGAAAATTGTACAATTTCATACTGTTCACGTGTTGCAGGCTATTTTAAGGGTGATCATATGATATTTCGTCATTGCAAGATAAGCGATACCAGCACTGAAGGCATCTATATTATTGCTTCATCGGATGTACTTCTTGAAAAAAATATTTTCAAACGAAATAACATGGAACATCTTCAGGGATACTATCCTGCAGCAGTTAAGATCTTCAACCAGTGCTACCGCATTACCTGCCGCGATAATTTGGTTATTGACCAGCAGAATTCAATAGGTATCTGGTATGATGTAGGGAATGTGGATGGCGTGTTTATTAATAATTGGCTTGAAGATATTCATTATAATGAAACATACCGCAAGCCAAATGATGTATATCCGATTGGTGCCGGGTTCTTTTTTGAAATTTCAAAGGGAGCTATTTGTACCGGGAACGTTTTTATTAATTGTGATGCGGGAATTCATTTGCGCAACTCTTCAAATGTTGAGGTATATCAAAACACATTCGTAAATAGTCAGGTTTTAATTGATCGCGACGGTAGAACGGCAAAGGGAGATCACTTTGACTGGCATCCCAAAACCGGACCTGGTCTTGATGAACGGGATGGTCATATATTTAAAAACAACTTGATTGCTGCAGATAAAAATTTTAATAAGCCTCTTCTTTTTGTATGGCAGCCTGAATCAATATGTGATAAAATTAATAATTTCCAATTGAAAGAACTTGATTACAATATATATGTCCGTACGTTCGATGATACCTCTAGTCCTCTGATATATTGGAGTCCGGCAGAAAATAATAATTGCCAGGTAGCATTAGATTCCCCGGAAACTTTACATAAACTTCATCCGGAATTTTCTTCACAAAGTAAATACTTCTTGAATTATCATGGACCTTTATTTAAAAGCCCGGAATTAGATAATTTTCATTTGTTGCAGGAATTTCCTGCAGCTGAATCAGGAACCCAGCTTCCGGTTAAAATTGGAGAACTGCTTGGTCAGTATGAAGACGGGAATCATTATGTCGGAGCATATTCTCCAATA
Source organism: uncultured Ignavibacteria bacterium (assembly GCA_963739895.1). GTDB lineage: Bacteria > Bacteroidota > Ignavibacteria > Ignavibacteriales > Ignavibacteriaceae > CAVQBP01. Next base: position 61,862 of record CAVUCR010000033.1, read on the forward strand.
AAATAAGGTGAAATTTATGAGACGAGATAAAATTTTTCTTCTTCATTTTAAACAATTCGAAATTTCTCAAATCAGGGGTAATAATTTGCAGATCTTGAAGTTAATTAATTTATTTGTCATAACTTTTATGCTAGATCTTTGTGATTGTCCGGCTGCGTTCACTTATGTTCGCAACTGGACGATTGAATTTTCAGAAAATTTGTTTTTAGGAATTTAATTCAAAGGTATTTACAGGCATAATCTTTGAGTTTAGATACTAAATCAAATTAAATTTATCATACTCCTCTTATAGATCAATTCAAAAAGGTGAAGCCGGATGCGCTTTACAAATATTATTAGGGTAGCAAAATGCTAAAAAACTATTTTAAGATCACTTTCCGAAATCTACTTAGATATAAAACTTATTCTTTTATTAATATTACCGGACTTGCAGTCGGTATTGCCTGTGCAGTTCTTATTATGCTGTGGGTCAGGTATGAATTGAGCTATGATAAATTCAATAAAAATCCCGATCGGCTTTTCAGGGTGGATTTTACAACTGCACAAAAAGAATACTATGGTTCTTATCAGCCGGGTCCTTTGGCAAAATATCTTAAGGATAATTTTCCTGAAATAGAAGGCGCGACAGTCTATTCGGAATTTAAAAACAAACTATCTCTTGATACAAAGGGTTTCTTTAGTACGGGTTCTATTGTAAGTCCGGATTTTTTCAGGATGTTTTCATTTCATCTTGAAGAAGGAGATCAGAATAACATTCTTGAAGCACCTAATTCAATAGTAATTTCAAAATCTTTATCTGAAAAAATTTTTGGTCAGGACGATCCGGTCGGGAAGACTATTAAGTTAAATGATCAATCCGGATATTTAGTAACAGGTGTTTTTTCGGATGTTCCCAAAATATCATCGTTACAATTTGATTTTGCTATGCCATTTTCGAATACTCCCGACTGGATGAAAATGTGGGACAGGAAATGTGTTCAGACTTTTGTATTGCTCAAGAAGAATGCTTCCTTTGATGATGTAAAAAATAAAATCTCCGGTTTAATGGATAAATTTAATCCAACCTGGAAAATGTCCTGTATTTGATTCCGCTCTTGAATATCCATTTGTATGAACCGGGCGGCGGCGGTCCGATAATTTATATTTATATATTTTCTTTATTCGGAATTTTAGTGTTGATAGTTGCATGCATTAATTTCATGAATCTTTCAACTGCACGTTCTGAAAAACGGATGAAGGAAATCGGAATAAAAAAGACTGTAGGCTCTTCCCGAGTAGAATTAATTAAACAGTTTATGACAGAGACTTTATCATTATCATTCATCTCGCTTTTACTGGCAATTGGTTTAATTGAGCTCTTTCTTCCTTATTTAAATAATCTGCTGGAAATTAATATTGTTATGGATTATTCAATAGGCGTTATTTTGATATTACTGGGAGTAACACTTTTAACGGGTTTAATATCGGGAAGCTACCCGGCAATTTATCTTTCATCATTCAATCCAATGCTGATATTAAATAATAGAAATTCAAAGGGGGAAAAGCATTCATATATTTTAAGAAGAATATTGGTGATAGCTCAGTTTTCATTCTCAATATTTATAATTTGCTGTGTATTACTAATTGGAAAACAATTAAATTTTCTGCAATCTAAAAACCTGGGCTTTAATAAAAATCATGTTTTAATGATCAGTACAAGGGGAGCATTACAGCAAAAGGTTTCAGTAGTGGAAGAAGAATTACTCAAATTTCTATTTGTTCAAAGTGCAGCAATATCGGCTACTGATTTAACCAGCTTCGAAGGTGCGGGAACAGGTCCGGTTGACTGGCAGGGAAAAACATCGGATAAGGTTGTGGAAGTGGGGTTTGATTTTGTTGATGACGATTTTGCAAAAACATTTCAAATTAAAATGAAGGAAGGAAGATTCTTTTCAAAAGATTTCACAACCGATATGTCTGATGCTTTTGTTATTAATGAAGCTGCCGTAAAAGCAATGATTTTAAAAGATCCTATTAATAAAAAATTAACAACCTGGTTCGGGAGGAAAGGGAAAATTGTTGGTGTAGTAAGTGATTTTAATACGGAATCTCTTAAGAATGAAATGGCACCGGTTGTTCTTATTCCCACAAATACTGCTAATTATCTTTGCCTAAGAATTTCATCGGCAAATATAGCAGGTGAAATACAATCAATAAAAAATACTATAAAGAAAATTGTTCCAGACGATCCATTCGAATATCACTTTTTAGATAAACAAATAGATAGTCTTTATAAAACAGAACAAATGACAGGAAAGTTGACAATGTTTATTGCTATACTGGCAATCTTTCTTTCCTGTCTTGGTTTGTTCGGACTAGCAATTTTTTCAAGTGAACAGCGTACAAAGGAAATCGGCATAAGAAAAGTATTAGGTGCCTCTATTATTAACGTCCTTTTCATGTTAACTAAAGATTTTACCAAGTGGATTCTGATTGCCAATATTATTGCATGGCCTGCTGCATATTTTATTATGAGTAAGTGGTTACAAGGATTTGCATATAGAATAGATATAAGCTTGTGGATTTTTGCTGCATCAGGTATTATTGCTTTGGCTATCTCTATATTTACTATTAGTTTCCAGGCAATTAAAGCTGCAACGGCAAATCCTATCCGGGCATTGAGATACGAATAAAAATACAAATCCACTACATATAGGGAATAGCGCCCGAGGTAAAAACTTTGAATATAAATAGTATCTTAAGCATTTCTATAATTCCTTCCTGTGAAATGATTCAACATCTTAGTAGAAATAAATTTTATTTATATAAGTAGAGTATTTGGCAAAACAACTGTATTATTATTAGAACTAAATGAATAGTATCTTTTACCGGGAGGGAATAATGGGAAAAATAAAATATACCATTTTATTATTGGCATTTATTCTTTCAATGCTGTTTCTTGAAGCAGTTAAAGGAGACGTAGATGCCGATTCATTGCTATTTATCGGCCATGCAAGTGTTAAAATAAAAACTCAAGATGGAAAAATCATATACATTGATCCTTATCAACCCGGCAACTACAAAGATTCTGCAGATGTTGTTCTAATTACTCATGCCCATTCAGATCACAATAATTTAAGTCTTGTCAAACAAAAATCCGGATGCAGGATTATTACTTATTCAGATGCTAACGTTAATGGTGTGTATAAGAATTTTTCTTTAGGAAAAATTAAAATAAGCGCAGTGTCAGCTTACAACCAAAACCATAACAAGTCTCAATGTGTTGGATATATTATAACGGTAAATGGAATTAAAATTTATCATGCAGGAGATACTGGAAAAATTCAGGAAATGCAGGCACTGGCTGATAGCAATATAACTTTTGCTTTACTTCCTGTTGAAGGGATTTACACTATGACACCTGAAGAAGGGACTGAAGCTGCAGATATGATTAATGCTGAATATAGCGTTCCTATACATACGGAACCACCACCTGATAATTTTAATGAAAATATTGTCTCCCGGTTTACTCCAGCTAACAAATTAATCATCAGACATGGGGAAACAATTGCACTTACTAATGTGACATCTGTTAAAGATAATATTTCACAAATTTCTAAATTTAAATTATACCACAACTATCCGGATCCTTTTAATCCTTCCACCAATATTGATTTTGATGTACCTAAAAATTCGAGAGTTATTTTGACTATTTATAATTTGATCGGGAAACAAGTTCGTCTGCTTGCTGATAATTTATTTGATGCAGGCAATCATTCTGTTAGTTGGAATAGTATTGGTGATAATGGTCAGCAGGCTCCAAGTGGAATATATTTTGTAAGATTTGAAGCTGAAAAAGCTGTCTTTATTCAAAAAATAATACTGCTCCGTTAAAGAGAGAAGATTGATATTATGTTCGTTCCCTATTCTGATATTTCGGAAGTTTCAAAAAAATATATAAGCGAGGTTATAAAACCAAAATATATAGTGGCTAAACATATTCCTCCTGAAGATTTTGCCACCGAATCAAAAAATTTCCTTAAAGCATATCCGGAAGATATAGTTTTGGAAAATGCGGTGCAGGCAAAAAGTTTTAATTTAGATGAGTAAATAGACTCAAAATATTGAAAGTGAAATCATGCATTTGGAAAGATCTCATTTAGGTCCGGCACTAAATATATGTTTTTACTAAACTCAATTTGATACTAATACCGGTTTTATTTATTGGGTAAGCACAAACTTTATAGATGAACTTAAGAACATTGAATTTAACGTTGGGGTGAATAATTAAGTTAAACATTAGAAAAAATTTCAAGTATTGATTATATTTTATAGCAAATTTTATTGAATATGATAAATCATTCTGATGTTAGATTTTCTAAACTGTCCTTACCCATTCTCTTTTCAGCCCTCAAGAAGAATTAAACAGCTTGTACCCATCGGCTTATTTGTTTTTGTATTCTTATTACTATTTAAACCCTTTGGGTTAGAAGGGGATCCCGATTATATTTTGACTTCTGCATACGTCAGCTTTTCCGGGACAGTTATAGGATTATTGACAACCGTAATAATTCCTTACTTCTTTCCAAGTTATTTTAATGAATCAAAATGGACATTAAAAAGAAATTTTATCTGGAATGGATACATCTTTTTTATCTTTGCAACATTGATGTTTTTTTCGTTTAATATATACAGTATTTACCATTTTAACAATAACCGGAATTTTACATTTGAAAACTATTTGTGGTGGGTATATCTTCAATTAATATTCGGATTGCCTTTGGGGATAATTATTAATTTAATCAACCAGTATTATCTCCTTAAAAAACATCTTAAAGCCGCCGACAGCATAAATTCTTCATTTAAAGCTTCATTAATCCAAAATTTTCAAAAAGATTCGATTGATAAACGAGGTATCTCTCCCGAACTTGAGAAAGAAAAAAAAATATCCGAAAAATCAGACAATCAGGATTCATTAGTAAAACAATTGGAGTTTGAAGTTGATAAATTTAAAAAAGTAAATATTGAAATTGAAAATATTATTTATGTTGAAGCTTTCGGTAATTATATTAATGTATTCTATATTGATAACGGTGTAAAGAAAATAACTGTCCGCGATACAATTACAAATATCGAACATAAAATAAAAGAAGCAAAGGTGATTTATAAACCTCACAGATCGTATCTTGTTAATCTGCAAACGATAGAAAAAATAACAGGTGATTCACAGGGTTTGAAATTACATTTGAAACTTACCGACAAAGTAGTTCCTGTCTCAAGAAATAGAATAAAAGAGTTCAGAAAACTGATAACTTCAAGTATTTAACCCGGATGCATTTCGTAACATAATTTTACATCTCATCACACAATTCTTTCTTCACTTATAAATCATATTTAAGTTTAAGAGCGAAATCAAAAATTTAAAGGGAGTAAAAATGAAGTATTTAATAATTATTCTGGTGTTGTTCATCTCTTTTCCTTCAAATATGTTAAAAGCACAAAATGATAATTCCGGGTCTTTTCACGAATTGCAAAAGACAAGTATAAATAAAAATAATAGCTTAAATCATTCTGTCAGTCCAGAAATATTGGAATTTTATTCAGGTTATAGTTTTTATACTGATCCGGGTAAATATGAATCTATGTATGAAAATCTGCCCGATTCTCTGGCTGATTTATGCAGATTAATAAAATCTCAATTGATTCATCCAATAGTGGATTTACCCAAATACCGGGATCTTATTCCACCTGAAAGATCATATGAAGATTTAAAGTACCCGACAGTAAAGACAATTCTAGCGGGATTAAAAGATTATAATCCCGATGGATTAATAATTAACCGTAAACCGGAAGAACGTCTGGTTGTTTCGTGCCGTTATCATGCTATATTGCTGGCTTCAATACTAAAACACCGGGGAATTCCTACAAGAGTGAGATATGGATTTGCTTCATATCCTTACCCTGGATACCACATTTATCATGTTATTTGCGAGGTTTGGAATAAGAACGAAAAAAGATGGATATTAGTTGATCCTGACAGGCAGATGATAGGTCTGACATCTCAGCAGTTTGAATTTGCATGTGATGCATGGAAAAAATATCAACAACGTAACTTAAAGCCTGAAACTTATGGAGTACCAAACTGGTGGGGAGCACATCCGATTCTTGATGTGTTGTGTCATGATTTAGCCTCGGTTTTGGGAAACGAGTATATATATTATAATCGTCCTCCAATTTCTGCCGATACCACAATGAATGTTAATAATTTAAATTCTGCTCACTTAACACTTATGGATAATGTCTGTGAATTAATGAAAAATGTTGATAATAATTTTTTTGAATTGAAGGCTCTGTACGATAAAAATAAACAACTTCAATTCAGCAGTTATATTGGGGGAAAATAAAATGATTAAATGAAATAAAATAATTTTTCTGTTGAATGTAGGGTATTACTCGGTTTAGATGTATTAATAAATGGGGAATAGTTCTTAATAATTTCGGCAAAAAATGAATTTTTTTTTATTTGGTCTTAGTACCGGTGCTAATAATTACCGGATGTTCAAAAGAAGAAAATTCTGTTGATGAGTCTCAAGATAAAATACCAAATGCGGCATATATTGATTTGAATAGTACTCAGCAACTTATCAGGGGATTCGGGAGTGTAAATATGCCCGGCTGGATCCCTGATTTGACTACCGATCAAATATATAAAGCATTTGGTATTATGGTATGAGCGCTTATTTGTGGTGGTATATAAGAAGATTTTATGGACCAATTGATGAAGATGGAAATGTTACTAAAAGAGGGTATGTTATGTCTCAGTATGCCAGGTTTATTTGCCCCGGATTTTACAGAGTTGAAGCAACAAGTAATCCCCAGGAATTAGTATTTGCAACGGCTTATAAAAGTAATTCTAAGCTAGTTATTGTTTCCATAAATGAGGGCTCTTCAATTAAACAAACATACATAATCGAGAACGGCAGCTTTAATAGCTTTACTCCATACACTACTTCAATTTCAAAAAATTGTGAAAAGGCAGAAATAATTCCTGTTTCAGCCGGAAGTTTTAGTACAATATTGGATTCATCAAGCCTAACCACATTTGTTTCTGATTAAGTCCTGGCAGGTATCAATTCTTTTTATGTCTATTATTATCTTATCATTTCCTTAACAACTATTACTATCCCGACTTCATCATACCGCAAATTAATGGTTAAACCGTTATAATATAAATCAGTTGCGGGGATATCAATTCCCTCCGATTTATAATAAATTCTCAACCTTCCATAATTGGATTTGATACTTTTATTTTCAACATTATGCTCAATTAAAGGCGATTCAACTTGTATATAGCGTTTATTATTATCCACAAATACAACGGCATCCTTTAAAAATCTGGTATTCCCTTTGACTGAATCTTTTTCAGCAATCTCAAATATATCTCCATAATCTTTAAATATAGGAAGTCGTTGAATATTTTGAACATGCAGTATTTTACTCCATTTATTCGGCTTGTAAAGTTTTATTGTATAATCTATTAATTCAGGTCCGCCGAATTTACCATGCCCCGGAATAACGATTTTTGCAGAACCAAATTCCTTTTTAACTTTCTCGATAGTTTTCGACCATTCATTCAGATCGGCATCCGCAATATTACCAACCCAGCCATTAAAATTTCTTATTTCATTTCCACCAAACAAAATTTTCTCTTTTGGTATCCAGACTGCGATTCCATCCTTTGTATGTGCCGGTCCGAAATACCAGCAAATAAGTTTTTCATTCCCTGCTTTCAATTCCAATTTTGAATCAAATCCTATATCAGGAATAGGCAGTCCCTTTTCTTTTGCAATTGTTCTTGTCAATTCAGAAGAATATGATTTTATTCCTAACTTTTGTACAACATCTAACCCTTCCATAGCATCGGGATGCCACATGTCAATCACATAGCCTGTTATATTTGCTTTAAGGTTTTCTTTTGCCCAATCAATTAATTTAAGAGTTGCATCATCAGATGGCGGTGTTGAAACAATTATTGCTTCACCATTATTAACAATAATAATTCCGTTGCTGTTATCGTATGTGTGGATATAAACACCTTCAGCTATTTTAATTGCAGTTAATCCATCAGAAATATTTATTGTTTGTCCTGATAAAAATTGAACTCTGAAAATCAGGAATAGTAAAATCAGTATAATATTTTTTGTTTTTATCATATCTTAACCAATTGTGTAAAATATTATTTTGATAATTCTTTTATGTACGCTGGTGTTTCAGGTTCATCATTAAAAAAATCTCTTTTTTCCCCTTTGGATAATGCCCATCTGTCCATCCATGATATTCCCCAATTTCCATAAACAGTTATTCCGGTTTTATAAATATTGTCTTCAAGTGCCTGGTCCATGGTAACAAATTCATAATTATTCTTCGTGAACATAGTTGCAAGTGAATCAATATAATCGGAATTAAGCCAGCTTGCATGTAATAATAATATCTGCTTTATGTCTCTTCCAAACAAACGGTTGGACTGCATTTCATAATACTTTAATTTCTTCTCAATATAATTAACAAAATCATGTCCTATTTGTTTTGTAAGGAGAGTGTCATTTTTTACTTTAGCTCTTTTATATGCCACGGCAAAAAGATAGTCTTCATTATCGATTGTTACCGGGGCAGTTATATATCCATGATCTGAAAGAAAATTATCAAGCGAATCAGCTTTCTCTTTTGTATTTCCCAGGTGAAGAAAAGGATGTCTGAAATATTTGATTGTTTTGCGATCCTGGGAAAGTATTTCTTTTGTAATAATTTCTCCTTTCAATACATCCTGTGTAAAATCTTTAAATGAAACTACATTATAATCAGGATGAGAAAAAGTATGATTGCCTAATTCCAGGGCATGACCTACCCAGTTTTTAAGCAGTTCCACCTGAAATTGATTTATCTCTCCTTTTTTATTGTAAAGTTTTTTCTCATTCACAAATCCTATCGCAGGAATTTCATTCTTTTTAAGTCCGGATATGAGATTATCGATTAATCCCTTTTGAAAAACAGTATCGGGAATACCGTAACTAACAACCGGTAAATCATCAAATGAAAAACAAACCTGCTTCTTTTGACCGTAAGTTAATAACCCGAATAATATTAAGAATACCAATGTTTTCAAATTGAATCTTTCAATTCTTATTAATAAATATAACTATGCACTAGTATCAAAAAAAGCATAAACTTAAAAAGAAGCGTCTTTAAATATTAATGAAATCCCGCTTTAATGTGAATTATAATCCCAGAGATAATTCTATTCCCATCTCCAACCCCCGTAATTCGGATAAACCTCTCATCCTTCCGAATAATGAATAACCAGGATAGATCCCTTCTTTATTTTGATCAGGCAGCATAAGGTGTCCGTGATCAGGTCGCATAGGTATATGGTAGTCTTTTCTCCCCTCATCTTTTCGTCTTTTTTGTTCAATGATAAGTGCTTTCATTACACCATAAATATCTATATCACCTTCAAGGTGATTTTCCTCCATAAAATCGCCGTCAATATTCCTTGATACGTTACGTAAATGAACAAAATTGATTCTCCTGGCAACACTTTGCACTATATCTACAAGATCATTTTTATAGCCGACCCCTAATGAACCGGTGCAGACAGTAAGTCCGTTAGAAGGTGAATCTATTACATTTATAATTTGTTCCAGATCATTTTTATTACTGACAATCCTCGGCAGGCCGAATAAAGACCAGGGGGGATCATCTGGATGAATTCCTAATAAAATCCCTGCCTCTTCAGCGGCAGGAATTATTTCTTTTATAAATGAATATAAGTTATAACGAAGATCCGCATCCCCGATTTCATCATATTCTTGTATAGCTGATTTAAATTCTTCCAGGGTATATGATTCTAGTGAACCGGGCAGTCCGAGAAGAATAGTCTCTACTAGTTTTTCTTTCAGGCTGTTGTTCAAACTTTTTAAATATTGTTCGGCTGCATTTATTTGGAATTCATTGTAATTCTTTTCTGCATTTTTTCTCTTCAATAAAAAGAGATCAAAAGCAGCAAGAGCTTTTGCTTCAAACCTGGTAGTTATCGAGTTATCTTTAAATATTACTTTTAGATTTGTACGAGACCAGTCAAGAACCGGCATAAAATTATAGCATACATTATTCACACCGCATTTACCCAAATTTCTAATCGATTCTTTATAATTATTTATAATCTGCTGATAATTATCTTTTCTCTTTTTTATATTCTCATGAACCGGGACGCTTTCTGCAACGGACCATTTTAAGCCTTCCGATTCAATGATCTCTTTTCTTTTCCTTATTTCATCTACAGTCCAAATTTCACCGACCGGTATATGGTGTAAAGCAGTAACTATACCGGTAGCACCGGCTTGTTTAACCTCGGTAAGTTTAACCGGATCATTTGATCCGAACCATCTCCATGTTTGTTCCAATGCCATGCGGGTATAAATTAAAAATTATTAAATAATAATGAAAAAGTACAAATGTTTGAATTCCAATCAGACGCCGCTGAATGCACTAAATCCTCCATCGACCGGGATTATAGTACCTGTTACAAATTTAGAAGCATCGCTGGCAAGCCAAAGTGCGGTTCCTATAATTTCTTCAGGTTCTCCGAACCTTTTGAAAGGTGTAATACTTATAATTGTTTTTGCTCTTTCAGTAAGTGAACCGTCTTCATTAGTAAGCAGGTGTTTGTTCTGCTTTGTTAATAGAAAACCGGGAGCAATCGCATTTACTCTAATACCGTTTCCAAATTTAAGAGCCATTTCTACTGCCATCCAGCGGGTAAAATTGTCGATAGCAGCTTTTGCTGCAGAATATCCAACTACACGTGTAATAGCTCTATATGCGGCCATTGAAGAGATATTAATAATTGAACCTTTTTTCTGTTCAGCCATAGTTCTTCCAAAGATCAAAGTAGGTAAAACAGTTCCTTTAAATTTAAATCTGTAACTTTTTCAAACTGTTTAATTTCAATATCAAAAATACTCTGGTCAATGCCGATTGTAGCCCCGGGTATATTGCCGCCGGCAGCATTTATTAAAATATCTATTTGAGAAAATCTGTCTAATATTTCTCGATTAACGATTCTTATATTTTCTTCATCCAATACATTGCATTTTAAACCGATTATTTCGCCATTTAATTTTTTGAATTGTTCAACTTTTTCATTAAGATTTGTTTCATCACGGGCAAGTAATATAACCTTAGCACCGGCATTTAATAAACCTTTGGCAATTTCACTTCCGATTATACCGCTTCCTCCGGTGATTATTGCTACTTTATTTTCTAAATTAAATACCGATCTTAAATATTCCATATCATCCTAGATTCAATCAAAATTTGAAAAAATATCAGATTTGTTTACTAATTTAAAAATTGAAACAGTTAAAATTATTATTTTTAAAGGTCAAAAAAAATGCATTTAATTAATGCCGTAATAATAACCGTAACAGTGGAAAAATAATCCGGTAAATATTAAACTCATTCAAAATTGACCATAATTAATTATTTACCTTCATTTAGAAAATATTTGAGGAAATAAATGAAATACAGAAAATTAGGCCGGACCAGCTGGGAAATATCAGAAGTTGGCTTTGGAACGTGGGCAATAGGAAGTGCATGGGGGAGAGTGGACGATAATGATTCGATTAAAGCCTTGCATCAAGCCTTGGAGTTAGGAGTAAATTTTTTTGATACTGCGGATGTTTACGGTGACGGCCGCAGTGAAAAGCTGCTTGCTAAATTACGCAATGATAGCAACGGGAATTTCTATATTGCAACAAAAGCAGGTAGGAGATTAAGTCCCCATACAGCGGAGGGATATAACCGGAAAAATTTAACTGCTTTTGTGGAACGCAGTTTAAGGAATTTAAATACCGATGCAATCGATTTACTACAGCTCCATTGTCCTCCAATGGAAATTTATTATACGCCTGAAGTGTTTGATATTCTTGATGATTTTGTAAAAGCAGGAAAATTAAGATTTTACGGAGTAAGTGTTCAAAAAGTTGAAGAAGCTCTTAAAGCAATTGAATTTCCCAATGTACAAAGTGTTCAAATAATATTTAACATGTTCCGCCACCGTCCCAACGAACTTTTTTTTGAACAGGCAAAAAAACGTAATGTGGGCATACTGGCAAGAGTACCTCTTGCCTCGGGGATGCTTACCGGTAAATTAAAAAGTGATTCTACTTTTGAACCTGACGATCATAGAAATTTTAACAGGAATGGCGAAAGCTTTGACAGAGGAGAAACTTTTTCAGGTGTTGATTATAATACCAGTCTAAACGCCGTTGATGAATTGAAGAAAATTTGTCCTGAAGGAATGAGCTTAACTCAATTTGCTTTGAGATGGATTTTAATGTTTGATGCCGTAACCTGCGCCATCCCGGGCGCAAAGCGGCCAGATCAGGCAGTTGAAAATATAAATGCTGCAGATTTACCGCCTATTTCTGTAGCACAAATGGAAGAAGTCAAAAATATTTATGATAAATATATTCGTGAAAGTGTTCATCATTATTGGTAGAACTTAGTTTCAAAATATATTATTAAAATATATATGAATCTACGAACTAAAATTTGAAAATATAAGATATTGGACTATTATTTATAGTGCAGAGCGGGGTAATGAAAAAACCTCCTTGCTGTTATAGTGAATGCCTGATTAATACAAGGAGAAGATATTCATTCCCGAAATTTTTAATTATTTTCTTGGTTGTCCATTTCATCCTATTTTTAGTTGATTATGTAATGATTAGGATAGGCGTTAATCGTTTCCTTTTATTTGATTCCGGAAATTTCTTAAGAATACTCTATAAAAATTTTATATTATTCATAATATTAATTGTCTATTTGCTGGAATCTGAACAGGTCAAAAAAAATTTTACAAAGTAGAGGTATACAATAAGCTTAATTTTATACTTCAAAAAACCTACGGCATAAATTGAATCCTTGCCAAACATTCCATTTTTTTACGTCTTTACATTTTAAAGTAGATTTAGCTATTTTTCATACTTAGTAAATTCCAATCTTCAAATAGTAATGTTGGGGGAGTTGAAATTTTTTAATTTAGAATAAATAAACTAGATGAAAACAAAAAAAGCTGTAATAACCGCTGCCGGTAAAAAGCAAAGAAACCTGCCGCTGCAAACTCTTGTTGATCGTGACGGGATTGAAAAATCCGTTCTTGAAATAATAATAGAAGAAACTTTTGTCGCTGGTGTTGAAGAGATTGGCATTGTAATAAATCCTGAAGATGAAGACAGGTACAAGGAAGTTGTAAAAGATTATAGGAATAGAATAAATTTTATATATCAATCTGAGCCGCTTGGCTATGGTCATGCAATTTATTGTGCAAAGGAATTTTCGGAAAATTCTTCTATACTGCATCTTGTTGGAGATCATCTAAATGTAAGCTCGCAGCCTGAAGGCTGCTCCGAAAAATTAGTAAAAATCGCGGAAAAAGAAGCATGCACAGTATCAGCTGTCCAATCGACTTCAGAAACACAATTACCCTTTTACGGAACGATTGGGGGGAAAAGAATTCAAGGGAAAAAAGGCTTATATAAGGTTGATAAAGTCGTGGAAAAACCGACACCTACCGAAGCAGAACAAAGTTTAATAATTCCGGGTTTGCGCTCAAGCCATTATCTGTGTTTTTTTGGTATTCATGTTTTAACCCCTTCTGTTTTTGATGTTTTAGGATTTGAGCTCAAGAAAAGTAATGATCCTAAGAATGTAACTCTATCATGCGCATTAAATGAATTATCAAAAAAAGAACAATATTTGGCTTTCGAACATCCGGGTATGAGATATGATATCGGATCAAAATATGGATTGTTTACTGCTCAAATTGCCCTGGCGTTAAATGGAAAAGACAGGGATTTTGTTCTTACCAAAATGCTTGAGTTACTGGCACAAAAAGAACTAAACTATTTTACTAAACAAGTTGATTAAAATTTTTATCAATGAGCAGTCTAACAGAACTAATAACTTCCCAGGATCCTCAAATAAGAAACACTGCATTAGATGATTACTGCAAAAATTTATCTTTGAATGATCTGTTGAAAGAATGTGAAACTCTTGAAGAATTTTGGAGGAAAAGCAATAACCTGTATGAAAGGGTTAGGGCATTATTTTTTCTTTATGCAATATACAGGTTCCATTTAACCGAAAAAGGAATTAAGACAAAAGGTTTAATACCATTTGAGGGTTATGATCATCTTTTAAATAGAAGGTATACCGAAGCAATTGATGTCTTCCGCGGTTCCATCGCAAAGAACGGTTTAAATGACGGTATCTCCAGCGCTCTTGCAAAAACATATCAAAGTTTAGGATTCCAAACATTAGCGGACCAGGTTAGAAGAAGTGTAAAATCGATTAATGGAAACAACTGGATGTTTAGAATCGGGCACCCGGATGATCATCCTTTAAGAATAAAAAAAGAATTATATGCATATACTTCCGGAAAAAATTTATTCCCGGTTCTACACGAACAGACCCCTGTGCGTATGGATTTATCGCACAGCGGCTGGAGTGATATATTTTTTTTGGGAATGGATTTCCCGCAAGGTGCGCGGGTGCTTAATGTCTCAGTAAACTTATCAGTGCTTATTGATGGTCAAAATAGTAAACCGCAGCCCCCCATCGAAACATATCTTAGAATAATTGATAAACCTTTGCTTAGACTTACTAGTGTTGATTTAGGTGTTACTTCTGATATTAATACAGTTGATGAGATCTTTGATTTTGCAAAAGATTATTTGGGTTTATTAAAAGCCGCAGTTATAGCATCGGGAATTATACCGCCCGGGATGGAAGGAGCCGGTCAGCCTTTATCTCAATTATTGGCAAGATTAATTAAGCCGGGATACGGGTTAGAAATTGTAAGTAAAGTAAATAATATTCCAAAGGGTTCACGACTGGCTGTTTCTACTAATTTACTTGCTTCATTAATCTCAATATGCATGCGGGGTACAGGACAAATCAAAAATTTAACCGGGGAGTTGGAAGAGATTGATAGAAGGATTGTAGCTGCAAGGGCTATTTTGGGAGAATGGCTTGCTGGTTCGGGAGGAGGATGGCAGGATAGCGGCGGTGTGTGGCCCGGGATGAAATTGATTAAGGGTGTGAATGCTTCAGACGGTGATCCTGAATTTGGGATTAGTAAAGGCTGTCTATTACCTAAACATAGAGTATTAGACTATAAAGATGTTTCCAAGCAAACTAGAAAGCTTCTTCAGAACAGCCTCATTATTGTTCATGGCGGTATGGCTCAAGACGTCGGTCCAATCCTGGAGATGGTAACTGAAAAATATTTGTTGAGATCAAAAGCTGAATGGCTTGGAAGAAAAGAAGCAATGAGTATCTTCGATTCGATCCTGCGTGACCTTAAGAAAGGTAATGTGCGATCAATCGGGAAATTAACCCAGAAAAATTTTTTCGGACCTATCCAGACAATTATTCCTTGGTCAACAAATTTGTTTACTGAATCTCTGATACAAAGAATTAAGAAAAAATATGGTCCTGATTTTTGGGGATTCTGGATGATGGGGGGGATGTCAGGCGGCGGCATGGGATTTATCTTTAATCCTAAATCTAAAAAGAAGGCACAAGCCGATATCCGTCATATAATGTCTGAATTAAAAAATGATTTGAAGGATTCGGTTCCATTTGCAATGGAACCGGTCGTTTATGACTTTGAGATAAATGAAAAAGGTTCCTTTGCGGAATTATTTGAAAATGAAAAAGCAATTATGCCGGGCGGTTATTATTCTATTATTACTCCAGGACTTATAAAAAAAGAAAGTCATGAATTATCGGCGGTGCAAAGAACTGAATTGGAAGAATTGAGTAATATTGCCCGCATGGATAAGAATTATTCCGGTTTACTCAATTCTTTATTTGATATAATTTTACCACAAAAAGTATCGAGCAGTGAAACAAAAGAAAATTTACCCGAATTATTAAAAAAATATGGTTTTGATTCAGTTCAGCATGAACAGATTAGGTCGGATCTAAAAAGCGGAAGAATCGGATTATCACAAAATAAACTTCCTGTAAGCACTCAAATAAGTGATGTAAATTTGAATGATGTTGAAGATATTTTTACTGTAACTAATGATAAATATAAAAAAGCAGGTTTATCGGCATTGAAAAAAGGAGAGATTGCGGTTGTTTCATTTGCAGGCGGTATAGGTAGCAGATGGACTAAAGGAGCCGGTGTTGTTAAAGCATTGAATCCGTTCTGCAAACTTAACGGAAAACACAAAAGTTTTATAGAAATTCATCTTGCAAAAAGCCGGAGAACCGGTGAATTGTGCAATAAAAAAATTCAGCACGTATTTACTACAAGTTATTTAACACATTTACCCATAGAAAATAAATTAAAGTTGAATAACAACTATAATTATGACGGCGAACTTTATGTATCGCAAGGTAAGTTTATAGGATTAAGAATGATTCCTATGAAAAGGGACTTACGCTATCTTTGGGAAGAATTGCAGCAGCAATTGTTAGATGAACAGGCCCAGAAGGTATTGGAGAGTTTGCGCGGCGCACTTTTAAATTGGGTCGAAAACATGGGACAGGGATCCGATTATACGGACAATTTACCCAATCAATGTTTACATCCTGTTGGGCATTGGTATGAAATACCCAATATGTTTATAAACGGTACCTTGCATAAAATGATAAATGAAAATCCTGATTTGAAATACTTGATGTCGCATAACATAGATACTCTCGGCGCAAACTTGGACCCGTACATTTTAGGTTATCACATATTGAATAATAAAACTCTTTCAATGGAAGTAATTACAAAACGCATAGATGATAGAGGAGGCGGGTTAGCACAGGTCAACGGAAACTTACGGCTGGTTGAAGGTTTAGCTTTACCGAAAGAAGAAATTGAATTTGATCTGACATATTATAACACTCTTACTTCATGGATCGATATTGATAAATTATTGGAGCTGTTCTCATTAAAAAGGGATGATCTGGAGAATGAAAAGCTTGTACTGGAATCTGTAAGAAACATAGCAGTAAAAATGCCCACGTACATAACTATAAAAGATGTTAAAAAAAGATGGGGGAAGGGGCAGGAAGACATTTACCCGGTGGTTCAGTTTGAAAAATTATGGGGTGATATGACAGCTCTGCCTTCTATGAATTGTCAATATTTAGCAGTCCCCAGATTTAGAGGTCAGCAATTAAAGGAACCTGCACAATTAGATGGGTGGTTAAGAGACGGGTCAGCTGATTATATTGATTCAATTTGTAAATGGAACTGAATTTGGGTACAAACAAATATTAGTTTCTATTCTTCATTCACTGAAAAGTTCCTCTGATTCTTAATCTCATTTATTATTTTATTTAATCTTATTAATTCCTCTTCGGGAATAATTTTCAGCTTATTAACTGAATTATTTAATTCTTCCGCAAGGTTATCAAAAGATAACTGCCAATGTTCAAAGATCCTCGTGTCATTCTGCATAATTGCTTTAATGCCGAGATAACTTACTAGTAAAGGTTTTAATTGATCATCTTCCATGAGATTTTCCCATGATTCAGATTTATTAAAACCGTAAATACCAACGTTCTTAGATTCCAGTAATTCGTTTTTATTAGACCAAAACAGATGATTTTTTGAAAAATTTATTTTTTCTTTTAAATTTTTGTAAGCTTAGTAAATATTCTGCATAATAATTATTGAACAGGATCATTTTTGATAAAATGATTAATCTGCCGGGTTCAATTAGTCCTTTCAGTTCTTCCATTCTGTCTTACCATAAAATATCTTTAAAATTCAAATATAAATTTATTGTTTCCATCATACATATTGAAATATTTTTATAAATCTCCCTCGATTTTTCTTATTTGAAATTAACAATATATTAGAAAATATAATTTTTAATATTTTGGATAAATAATGAAGATTACAAAATATTTTGCTGCACAGGGTGCTTTTGCACGGATAGCTACGGCACTTGCCGTGGTAAGCATTGGCTCTATTTCAGTGGGTGCTATTGCAATAGGAGCTGTTGCAATAAAGCATATCGCAATCAGGAGCGGACGAATTAAAAAATTATATATTGGAGAAGTAGAAGTTGGCACTTTAAAAGTAAAAGAGCTGATAATTGAAAACAAAGTCCCAGGTTAACCTTTTCTTCAATTTATTTTCTTTTTATTTAGTGTGTTTTGTTGTTATTTGTAAATCTTTGCATATAAAACTAAATTTATCCTTTAAATTAATTAACAAAACTGTGGTTAAATGGAAAATAGTAATGAATTAAAAAAATTCGCTAAACATTTATCTGATTTAAGCGGAAATATCATCAGAAGTTATTTTAGAACAAAAATCTCTGTCGATTCAAAAAAAGACGCTTCCCCTGTAACTATTGCAGATAAAAAGGCAGAAGAACTTATGCGTGAAAATATAATGAAAGAGTTTCCCGAACACGGAATCATAGGCGAAGAATTTCCTTCTCATAATGAAGATGCTGAATATAAATGGATTCTAGATCCGATAGACGGGACCGTCAGCTTTATCTGCGGGGCAATATCTTTCGGGACTTTGATCGGTTTGCTTAAAAACGGTGAACCTATTTTAGGAGTAATAAACCATCCTGTTCTTAATGAATTTTTAATTGGAGATAATATCTCAGCAGAATTAAATGGGAATAAAGTCCAGGTAAGGGATTGTAAAAATCTATCGGATGCAGTTTTATTAATAACTGACTATCCTAATATCGAAAAATACCAGGATATAAATAAGTTTCATCAGCTAATTAAAAAAGTTAGATATGTACGGGGCTGGGGTGACTGTTACGGCTACTATTTGGTCGCTACCGGTTTTGCCGATATAAAGCTTGATCCTATTATGAATCTTTGGGATACTGCAGCTTTAATACCAATCATAAAAGGTGCTGGAGGAATAATTACCGATTATCACGGAGGCGATCCCATTAAAGGTAACAGCATAATCGCAACTTCAAAAAATATCCATGATGAAGTAATTAAAATTTTAAACTAACCTGTTGGTAAGAATATAAGATCCTTTTCAATTTGATTAAGTTATCATATAGATATTACAATAGGACAAAAGCGCTATTTTACAAATATAAATGCTATTAGGGTGACTGCAGCAATAATCGCTGCCCAGGTTTTTATAGTTTTTCAAATTGAATATTAATATTACACCTAATATCCAAATCAAAAGAAGAGTTACATGCAGGATATCGAATAAATCCGTAATGCGGAGAATTGTGCCTCCAATCCTGGTGCTTAATTCATATGAGTGTTTTACCGGGTTAAAGACAATAACATTCGCTATCCAGATCATTATTGTGAAAAGCGAAAGCTTTTTAATCTTTTGATTTTCGTTGAAATAATCCAGCCCTGTTCTTACACTAAAAATCAAAGCAAGATACAAAGTCAAAAAGTAAAAGAACATTATTGAAGAGGGAACATTGCTTAAATACTTTAAAGTAATTTTTCCGCTGCGGGGAAGATAAAATATCTTACTATCCTTCCATACTTTTACCCTGTATTCGACCAGGGTTGAAGGAGACTGGTGTGGAATTTCTCCGGAAAGAGTATTGTCTGATAGTTTCATCGGTATAACATTCCACCCAGAGTTACTGTTCTTTAACCGCCAAAATATACTGCCGTTTAAGCTATCCGCTTCGGTTACGACTGCAATTTTGTAATCATTTTTTCCCCTATATATTTTTTCAAATTTGAAAGTAACCTTCTTCATATTTATTCCAAATGAACCGGTTACAGGGTATTCAGGGGAAGCTAACCTGTTCCAGAATCCGAAAAGAAAACAAATTACAAATGCACCTATCCATAATATTAATGATTGTTTCATATCAATTTCAGTTAAGGGCGGAATAATTATTTTTAGTATAGTAAAGTTAAATAATTTATATATTAAATAATGTTACCAACGCTTTAAGTATTGAAATCATAAAATTTAAAATAAATGGACTACCGAATTAGAAAATTCAAAACAGCTGAAGACCTGGCAGAGGAGCTTGCTCTAGATTTAAAAGAAGATATTGAAAAAAAATCAATAATTAATAAAAAGTATAATTTATCTCTTTCGGGTGGAACTACTCCAAAATTATTATATAAAATTCTCGCAGAACCCCCGTTTTCGAAAGATATAAAATGGAAATATTTGCATTTATTCTGGGGAGATGAGCGGTGTGTACCGCCGGAGGATACAGAAAGTAATTATGGAATGACTAAAAATCTTTTACTTGATAAAATTGGAATTCCTGAAGAAAATATACATAGAATAAAAGGGGAAGCAGTGCCGGAGGAAGAAGCATCTAGATATTCAAATGAAATAAGAGATTCTGTAACTATTGAACATGATTTGCCAGTGTTTGATTGTGTATTGCTGGGATTGGGAGAAGATGGCCATACTGCTTCGTTATTCCCAGGAAAAGAATTATACGCAGTTGCCCAAAATATTTGCGGGGTTGCTGAAAAAACAATCTCTTCCAAAAACGGAAAAAATATTCAAAAAAGAATTTCGTTGACAAGAGATGTTATATGTAATTCTGAAAAAATTTTATTCCTGGTTACAGGGAATAAGAAATCAAAAATTCTTTCCGAAATAATTAAGGAAACTCCCTCAAGTAATAATTACCCGCCTTCAACTATTAGAAACATATATGGATATTCCGAATGGTGGATCGATGAAGAAGCTGCATCGGTTTTATAATTTATAAAGATGTCCCGACTTTTATCCTGATATTAACAAAAATGGATGTAATTCCGAATGATCCTTTATCAGTCTTGCTGAATATTACGGCAGGGCCCATGGCAAATGCACTAAAGCCCCATGATTCGGCAATTTTTTGTACAAGAATATCTAAAACATATTGTGGATTGCGATAATTACTTTTAAATAAAGCATCAAACCTGAAATCGAACGTGCTTCCCGCCATAGACAGTTCTCTGCCGGTATATCCAACGTGCAGCTCATCAAGGTATTTAGCAAAATAGAATTTCCCTCTTGTGGAACCAAGAAAACTGAAAGGGTAGCGCAGCTCCCAGTTAAAATAAGAGCCTTGAACAAAGTTAACATGATTAGTTAATGTATCATTTTTCATATATTGAGCAATAGTTGCATCAGATGGTTTTTCAGATGCATCAAGATAACTGACTTCGAGAAAATTACCCAAAGGAATCACATAACCAATCTCAAAACCTGATGTTGCATAAAGATTATTTAGGTTATTATCACCTTTAATACTTGTAAATGCATCATTGTGTGTAAATCCCCCGGCATAAAATCCTAAAATATGAAGCCTGGCTTCTAAGAAATTAGTTTCAAGAGGACCCGAGTATTGGGTTCCCAATCCAAAAGAAATACCTAAATCATTTTTGATCGGTATTCCGAACCTTTCACCACCAAACAATTGGAAAAAAGGATTTATATAACCTAAGGTTGGGGAAATTTGATAGTAACTAGGCGGAGCAAAAATTTTACCTAGATTTAACCTGTTGATAATTCTTGTAAAAACACTCGTATAAGTTATATTTTCTTCAAGATTAATTTTAAAGGGATACGTTTGAATTTTGGCCCTTGTTTCAGGTTTGAATGCCAAAAAAGGATACAGTGTCCCTTTTATAGAAACTGTTTGATTATTTGGATCACGTAAATCAACTATTATCTCGGCTTTGGGATCCGGAGGATCTATAAAAACTTCCTGCTGGATATGAATAAAAAGACTATCATCGAGAGGCTCCATTTGATAGTATTTTACAGGCTCTTCCTGTTGAGCCATTAAAGGCCTGGCTGAAAGACAAATAAAAACAAAAAGAAAACTAAACAATATTTTTTTCTTGGTCATATAAAATCATTCCTGGCTAAATATTTTATAATGATGTTCCTAACTTTATTCTTGCATTAATAAATAGAGTGATTATACCGAATCCACCTGATTTAGTTGTTGAGCACATAATTGAAGGTCCGACCGCAAAAGCACTAAAAGCCCATTTGTCAAATATCCTCTGAATTAATAATTCAAACAAATATTCAGGTTGCCTAACATCGCTATGGGTCATGGCATCAAATCTAAAATCAAACGTACTACCTCCCAAAGAAATTTCTCTGCCGGTAAAACCAAAATGGAGTTCACCAACAAACTTGGCCATATAAAATTTACTTCTTGTAGAGCCTAAAATACTTATTGGATATCTTAATTCCCAACTAAAATAATCATGCGTGATCACTTTGGGAATATATTTGGAAGTATCTTTGGCAAGATATGATTGTATAGTCAGATCAGTTGGAGCTTTGAATACACCCTGGTAGCTTATTTCAAAGAAATTTCCAAGGGGTAAAACATAGCCAATTTGATATCCTAAACCTGCAGCATAAAGATTATTGTATCTTGTTCCTATGTTCAATAGATCCGTAATTCCATCAGCAGAACTAAAGGCACCCACTCTAAAGCCTAAAATGTTGAAATTAGCTTCAACCCAGTTTGTTTCAATTGTACCCGAATAAGGAGTTCCGACACCAATGGAAATTCCTATGTCGGATTTAATCGGCATTCCAAGCCTTTCTCCTCCGAAAAGCTGAAAGAACGGATTAATGTAACTCAGAGTGGAAGAAATTTGATGCAAGGTCGGTGGCGAAATAATTTTACTTAAATTTAAATTTTTTGCAACTTCCGTATAAACACTTCCAAAGTTTATTTGATGTTCCAGGTTTACTTTAAAAGGATAGGTTTGAATTTTCGCTCTTGTTTCGGGTGTAAAAGCTAAAAAAGGATATAAAGTTCCTCCTATTGACATTGTCTGATTATTCGGATCCCGTAAGTCTACTATTATCTCAGCTTTTGGATCGGGCGGTTCAATAAATACTTCTTCCTGGATCTTAACAAACAAACTGTCATCAAACGGATCCATCTGGAAATATTTTAGAGGTTCTTGTTGCTGCCCAAATACAAAACTTAATGGGAGTAACAACAGAGGTAAAAACTTAAACAGAAGATTTTTCATTTAGCGATTTTTACTGGATTATCTTGAAAAATCAGTAAAATAAAAAGAATCTCCTACTTGAACCCTGTCTTTGGATATTTCATCCGCAACAGTAAAAAAGAAATTGACTTTATATCTGCCGTCAGCTTCTCTTAAAGTTCTATTGCGGTCCAGCCATTGTTCGAACCTATTTTCCGTTGGAGCTATATTCAAAGAAACATTATAAACAATATCACCTTTATTATCTTTTGCAGGTTTTGAAACCGATATCGGACCGGTATAATTTATTTTTAGTTGTTCAGGCCGCTCATCGATTATTGTCACTTTAAATACTGTAATCCTTTGAAGATCCTGTACATATATATCGGAAGAATTCATTTTAGTAGTAACTCTTTCTATCTTTACTTCAGGTGGTTTATTTGGCAGAACTTTAATCCTTTGTTCCTGACTGCCGAATTTTACAACAACTTCTTTCTGGTTTGTTAAATTAAATATTTTTTCCTGGCCAGGAGGAATAACAATTAAAGGTGTACTCATATTATCAGGATCATAAATCCCTGACGGCACATTTCCATTGTTTTTTGCTTTATTCCAGGTATATTGAATAAAAGTCTGACTAACAGATAATGGGGACTGCAGTAAAGTCTGTTCCTTCACAGGCTCTTCCTTTGGAGGTTCATTATTTTCGGGCGGAGTTTCTTTTATTTTTTCAGTAAGGGAATATAATTCTTTCTTCATAGTAGCCAGTTTTTCTTTCAAGGCCACATTTTGTTCAGCAATATTTCCTTCAATTTTTATATCGAAATTTATCCCTTTAGCATAAAGGGAATCAATTACTGCAACCAGCGAGTCGCGAACGCTTTTTCTTACCGCTTCTTTACTTAAAACAACTTTGTTAAGGTCGAGGTCGGCTCCTTTTAATGCTAATACAGTAATAACAAAAATGTATAAAACCTGGTAGATTATAAACTTACTGTCTCTTTCTTTTTTTATCATCTTTTAGCTCATTTTTTTATAACAATGTTTTCAAGATGTTTTAATCCTAATAATGTTTTTTCGTCACCTAATGAATTAGATGCTTTTGAAATTGATTCGGCAAGTGCCTTTAATTCGTCAATTTTTTCTGTGCTGATATTCTGAGAGCTATTAATTTTTTCAAGAACCGAATGTATCATATTAAAATTATTGAGAATCGATTCACTTAAATGGCTGGTATTTTCTATTAAGTTTTTATACTGCTCAATATCTTTTAATGTGAATTCGGGTGTTTTGAACTCCTGTCCCCCTATTTGTTTCAGTATATTTTTAGAATTTTCAAGCTGTAGTCTTGAAAAATATCGATCTTTAATATCTTTTACATGGTTTACTATATTCTGAAAATCAACGCTGAGCTGATCAAGCACCGGTTCAAAAAGCTTTCCGATTGCAAGAACTATTAAGGCTTTTACTTCAAAAGGAACAGATAAGCCTAAAAATACTTCTTCACCGAGCTTTATGCTTATTAATAATATTGCGGCACCAATTAATGGTAATGCTGTAGATATGCTATCAACAACTGTGGTATATGAAGTAATTATACGGTCAATCGTTTCTGAAGCGGGTGTCCTGATTATTTCCACTTTTAATTTTGAATATGCCAGATAGGAAAGAAACAGAAAGAAAAAGTATACAAAAACAGGCAGCCACCAGAAGCTGTAAGGGGCAATCATAGCTTCGGAAGGTTTCCAAGCAGGGAAAAGTGCTGTGGCTATTTTAACTGAAATATTTCCTAAGAAAGGGACATATGAAATATCCAAAAAGAAAGAAATTATTAATGCAACAAATGAAATTAATGCCGGTTTAATAATTAACGTAAATTTTATTTTTTCAACGGCAGCCTGGGTGTAACTCTCTAATTCTTCTTCAAGTCCGTCTTTTTCAAAGATATCCGGGAATCGCTTAAGCTTAGCTTCATCATCGGGTGAAAGTTTATTTATTTTGTTTTGCATTAATACCTCAGAGAATCTGAATTATAAAAAATACGTTCAATTATTTAAAAGTTCTGTAAAATCGAAAATTATAAAACTTTATACAAAATTCACAAAATAATAGATAAACTTATCTAATTTATATATTAAAAATTATTATCTTTGCTAATAAATATAAAAATAATCTATTTTGAAATAGTTAATTGACTGGTACAAATAAGATTCTTTTCTATTTAAAGAGATATAAAACTTAAAAAAAATATTTCATAAGTAATATACAATGTTAAATCCAAAACTTTATGAAATTTAATACCAGGGTTTGGATAAAACAATTTGGGGAGAAAGTAAAATTAAATTCTATCCCATTGAATGTTTTCCAGGACTTATCCGATTTAGGCATTAATATTGTATGGTTAATGGGTATATGGAAAACTTGCCCCTCAACAATTGAAAAATATTGCTTCGAAGTTGACCTTGTTTCCTCATATAATAAAAGTCTAAAAGACTGGAATAAAGATGATGTAATCGGTTCACCATTTGCAATCGACGTTTATGATATTAACCCCATTTTGGGTAAAGCCGACAATCTTCTCGAATTAAAAAAGAAGCTGAATAGCATAGGAATAAAACTCTTTCTTGATTTTATTCCAAACCATTTTAGCGCCGATTCTACTCTCATAAAAACTAATCCAGGGATTTTTCTGGAAGTAGATGAAGAAATAATGATGAAGGATGCTTACACTTTTTTTAAACCAGATATTTTAAATTCGGACTTGGAAGATTGTATGAAAATTTTTGCCCATGGACGCGATCCCTTTTCCCCGCGTGGAGAGATACCATACAGGTAAACTTCTTTTAAAGAGGAAGCTAGAGATTTTTTAATCGAACAACTAATTAAAATTTCCAGGAGATGTGTGACGGTGTAAGATGCGATATGGCAATGCTTCCTTTAAATAATGTATTTCATAATACTTGGTCCGGAGTATTAAATAAACTTGGATATAAAAAGCCTAATGATGAATTTTGGAAAACTGCAATTGAAAAAGTTAAAACAGAATCTCCCGGGTTTATTTTCATGGCTGAGAGCTACTGGGACCTTGAATGGGATCTTCAGCAGCTTGGTTTTGATTTTACATATGACAAAAGATTAACCGATCGGCTGGCTGCAAACAGTATACAGAGTGTAATTGATCATTTAAAAGCCGATAAATCCTTCCAGCTTAAATCCGTAAGGTTTTTAGAGAATCATGATGAAAAAAGAGCAATAATTAAATTTGGTAAACAAAAATCGTTGGCTGCTGCTGCTGTTATTAGTACGATTCAGGGAATGAAATTCTATCTTGATGGTCAGTTTGAAGGAAAAAAAATA
This sequence comes from uncultured Ignavibacteria bacterium, assembly GCA_963739895.1. GTDB lineage: Bacteria > Bacteroidota > Ignavibacteria > Ignavibacteriales > Ignavibacteriaceae > CAVQBP01. The sequence goes on from CAVUCR010000033.1 coordinate 88,217, forward strand.
AAACTGCCGGTACAATTAGGCAGGGAACCCAATGAAAAAGTTTCCGAGACTAAAAAATCATTCTACACTAAATTATTAAAAATAACCAAAGATGAAATTTTTATTTACGGTGAATGGAGCCTGCTGAAGCCAATCCCTGTTAATGATAAAAACTATTCGTTTACTAATATTTTTTTGCCTGGCAATGGATGTTAAATGATAGCTACAGAATTATTGTCATTAATTATGCAGATTTTACATCCCAATGTCGGCTGAAATTTCAGGTAAATTCGTCTCTTGAAAATATTGTTCTAATCGATTTGTTAAATGATCAGAAATATTTCCGTAGAGTAGATGAAATTTTAGATACAGGTCTTTTTATTGAGTTAAAATCTTATAATAGTCATATCTTTTCAGTTGAAGGCTCGCTTTCGTAATCAAAAAACACTTCATTTCTATTAATTCGTTTTCTTTATTTGAATTTTAATCTCCAGGTGTAAAATTTGTTGGGTTTAAATTAATTCTGAATATATTATTCTTTAGTAAACAAAAATGAAAACAAATCATAAACCAGATCACGTATATAAGCATTACTGATAATTATATTTGCTGAATAAATTTGAATTTAGAAGATGATAGATGAAAAAATAAAAGGACGCGGCGCCCGCTCTAATCCGAAGAACAGGTTTGAAAGACTGCATATTGTGAACTTTAATGATGATGAGATTGATGTTCATTTTTCAGGGGAAACAAAAGTAAAAATCGGAACTCAATATTTTAAAGATAATTCAAGAACGGTCATTTCTATAAATAGTAGTTATGATATCGGTTTTAACTATTCATTTAATCCTTACCGCGGATGTGAACATGGTTGTATTTACTGTTATGCGAGGCCAACTCATGAATTTCTAGGTTTCTCTTCATGATTGGATTTCGAAACAAAAATCATAGTTAAAGAAGATGCTGCTGGACTGCTTGAAGCGGAATTAAAAAAGAAAAGCTACAAACCAGATATTATAATTTTTTCAGGTAATACCGACTGTTATCAGCCTATTGAATCAAAATTAAAATTAACTAGAAAAGCTCTAAAAGTATGTTTAGAATACGGCAATCCGGTTGGTTTGATTACAAAAAATTCTTTAGTGCAGAGAGAGTTAGACATTTTACGGGAAATGAGTAAAAAGGATCTGGTTTCTGTTACACTTACTATAACCAGTATGGATAAATCTTTAACCGGAAAAATGGAACCGCGTACTTCCGTGCCTTTAAAACGGTTAGAAACAATAGAAAAATTGGCTGAAAATAATATCCCGGTTGGAGTAAATGTTGCTCCGATTATACCTGGCTTGAATGATGAAGAAATACCGGCTATACTTAAAGCTGCTTCGGAAAGAGGAGCACAATTTGCCAGCCATATTTTGTTAAGATTACCGTATTCCGTTAAAGATTTTTTTAAAATGGCTACATGATGAATTTCCTCAAAAAGAAAATAAAATCATCAACCGGATAAAGAATATAAGGGGCGGAAAATTAAATAATTCGGAATTTGGCAAAAGATTTACATGTGACGGAGAATTTGCAGAAACAATAAAAAACTTATTTAACATAAGCTGTAAAAAATACGGGCTGGATAAAAAAAATTATCGTTTATTTTTAGAACATTTCAGAAAAAACACCAATAATCAATTGGAAATGTTTATATAAATGTTATACTGATGTTAAAATAAAGTCACTTTTTTAATTATAAATTTTCTTAACTTTGTGTTTAAATAATTTAGGTAGAGCGAGATAATGGCAAGTAAAAAAAATAAACCAAGAGAAAGACAAATTGGTAAAAAACAACAGCCTCAAAAGAAGCATTTAATTGATCCTAAGTATAAGAATACATTTTGGACGGCTGTGATTGTTATTATTCTTATAATATTTTTTATAGTGAATAATACAAGGAGTGTACCGGAAAGAGGCCCTTACCCTCCGAATTATGATCCGGCAAAACATGAAAATCCAAATACTTCGTTGAACCCTGAGTTATACGGTTTAAGTGCAAAAGATACAAACAGTCAGCATCAGTAATTGAAGGAGAAAAAATGCGAAAAAATTTGATTTTATTTTTATTAGTTGTATTTGGTTTAAGTGTTACCGGATGCAAAAAAAATGTAAAAGTTGAACCTTCTGCAGAAATGTCAAACCCTGCTGTGGAAAAAACAGAATCTTCCGAAGCCGCTCCCAATTTTGTTTTGACGAGTACAGATGGTAAAAATATTAAATTGTCGGATTTTAGAGGTAAAGTAGTTATTGTTGATTTTTGGGCTACATGGTGTCCGCCGTGCCGGAAAGGCATCCCGGACTTAATTGAACTTCAGAAGGAATTCAAAGATAATCTTGTGGTTATAGGAATTTCATTAGACCAGGATACAAAATCTGATGTAATACCCTTTATGAAAAAATACGGGATCAACTATCCTATAGTTTATGGCGACAACCAGGTTGTAATGGAGTACGGTTCAATAAATGCTATCCCAACTTCTTTCGTTATTAACAAGGAAGGGAAAATAGTGGATAAGCATATTGGTTTGGTTCCAAAATCAGATTATGAAAGTAAGATAAAAGAAATATTAAGTTAGCAGAAGTTATTAGGAACTTTTTCAGTTTCAGTCTATTTTTTTAGCAAGAATAAAATGAAGGAGATGACTAAACTTAATATTATAGATGTGACGACCGGAAAATAAAAAGTAAAATTTTTTTTCTTGATTATTATATCACCTGGAAGTCTTCCTATGAACGGAATTTTGTCTCCAAAAATAAATACAACTCCCAATACTAGGATAAATATTCCTGCAAAAATTAATAATTTTCCTATTTGATTAAATTCCGGGAGCATAATAGAATTATTTTTATTTTACTATAGTAAATATTATAAAATTTTCTGCTTTTAATAAAGTTAAAAACTGCAAATATTATTAACTGTGATAAGAAAAGTTTCTTAACTTCATAAATTTGATATATTTGCTAGAGAAAGAAACCATCTTAATATGGATGAATCAGCAAAACCTAAAATATTAATAGTTGAAGATGATTACGAGAATCAGAGATTTCTGCAATTATTTTTAAGGAAGAAATTTATTGTCTTTGTTTGCGACTCAGAGGAGTCGTTTTATAAATATCTCAACAATTACCAGGTAAATGTGATTTTAATGGATATATCCTTGCGCGGCCAGAAAGACGGCTTGCAGCTTACTAAAGAAATTAAAAATAATGCAAGATTTAAAAATATCCCGGTTGTATGCTTAACGGCTCATGCATTTCAGCAGGATAAAGAAAATGCTCTAAAAGCCGGTGTTGATATTTTTCTAACAAAACCGGTAAGCAACAGCTATTTAATGGAAACTCTCCTGAATATGGTAAAGGATTAACCCGAATCCCACATGCAAAGGTAATTAGAAAATTTTATTACAGAGAGTATTATTAAATCAATTTCCCCTCAAAAATTTCGGCTCTTCCAAAGTTAATGTTAACGAGATTCGATGCGTATCATCAAGCCTGTCTTCTGCGGACATATTAAATCGTGCAAAGGAATAGTCAATATTAAGCTTTGGTAGCTTAATCCCTGCACCGATAGTAAATTGCTTTACATCGTTATACCCGCCCCTTATTGAAAATAAATTTTTGTAATTATATTCCAGCCCGGAATGCATATCAAAACTAACAGGACCTAAATGGAAATTGGAAGCAAATTGCCTGTTTTCAAATCTAACATCGAAATCGACAGCAGGAGTAATTTTACCTCCTAGAAATTCAAAAGAATAACCTGCACCTAATTTGGCAGTTGGAGATACAAGTTCATTTGTCCCGGTATTCCATGCAATTAATGTAGTTGTAATATCCTGAAGATTTACTCCAAGTGAAAGATCCTCTACCGGTGAGTACCATGCCCCTACATCAAAGCCGACTCCCCAGGCGCTATATTCGGCAATGCTTCTCCTGATAATTTTTATGTTTGCACCGTAATAAAAATTTTCAGAATGCCTTTTTGCAAAGCTTAAATAAAAAGCCCAATCCTGGTTACTAAACTCAGTAACAAGAGAAGGATTAATTCTATTTTTCGGGTCCGTGATTGCATTGGGATCATGTAAAACATTCCCATTCGGATCTACTAAGGCATTGCGTGTATCGGGAATACCATCAACACCCAGCCTCATCACGCTTAATCCGAAACTCATATCTTTACCATATGGTATAGCAACCGCAGCATAATCATAATTTACCAGGCTTCCGAACCTTTCATCATGCATAAGTGCTATTTGAGGATAATCCAGGTGTGCTAATCCAGCCGGATTATAATATCCTGCAGTCACATCATTTGCAATAGCCACATATGCACCTCCCATTCCCAGCGGTCTTCCGCCTACGCCAATTGCCATAAATTCCCCGGCATACTTTGCAATTGTAAAACCTGAACCGGATTCAGTGCTTTGAGAATATATCGGGGAAATGGAAAGGGAAAAAACAAAGATGAGAATAAAGTATTTTTTTGGCATTAATTATGATACTTATAATTAAGAAAATTTAATAAAATCTCTGTAAAAAAAATTGTTAATTGGAATTTGAAAATCAAGGCTAAATTTATTGATAATTTAACTATTATAAAAAAAATATTTAATTATTAAAATATGTAGCTTTTTGAGATTTGAATTAGTAATTTCGAATAACAAAATTTTTGGAGGGGGATTTTTTCAAATAACCCTGGATTTTTCTTGAATTATTTGAATATATTTTATCTAAATAATTAGCCCATATCTTATTCTAAGATATTTGCTAAATAATAATTTAATGCTTTATACATTAAATACCAGAATACAAGGCTATATAGTAGGGAGTTGTAATGCGGAATATATTCTTCACTTTTATTGCACTTCTTTTTACAATTAGTTTATCCAAAGCGCAAGAAATTAAACATCATCCTTTTTCAGGCAGATGGGTTTTGTCTTTAGAAGGTGGTTTGGCGGCAGGAAAAACAGATTATATGTCAACCATAAACAGTTATAACGTTAATGGATTGGTTGAGTATTTTTTCCCTACGAGAGATCAAAATATTTTTGGACTGCGACTTATAGGCGGAGCCGCTAATTTAAAGGAAAAGATGATAGGAGAGCCCCTAATAGTCCCGCTGAATTTTCAACTGATATTCAAAATATTGGACTGGGTATCAGCTATATGTATTCAATCAATGATGTGGTCTTTCCTTATGTATTCGGTGGTGCATCAATAAATTTGTTTAATCCGTTATCAAGCACCGGTGAAAAAGCTCCGCATAATAAAGCAGGAATATATAGTAAAAATGCTTTATCCTATGATGTTGAAGCAGGTTTCAGGTTTAAATTAAATGACGATTGGAGTATATTCACCTCGGGTGCAATCCACTTTGTTCAAAGTGATTATTTAGATGATGTTTCACCTGCATCTCAAATAGATTTAGGTGATTTCCCTGCCGGACCTCATGATGATTTTTATGCTACAGCTTTAATTGGTGTGTCATTTTCTTTATCAGGACAAAAAGATAGCGATGGAGATGGCATCCCGGATTCAAGGGATTTATGTCCAAATACACCATATGGAGTACTGATTGATGAAAACGGCTGTCCCTCAGATATGGATGGTGATGGAGTGCCGGATTATTTGGATAAGTGTCCTAAAACTCAATTAGGTGCCAAGGTCGACAAGGATGGCTGTCCGGTGGATTCGGACAAAGATGGTGTCCCCGATTATTTGGATAAATGTCCCAACACTCCTGTAGGAATTAATGTGGATAGAAACGGGTGTCCTTTTGATAGTGATGAAGATGGTGTTCCTGATTATTTGGATAAATGTGCAAATACACCTTTAGGTGTAAAGGTTGATGAAAATGGATGCGCCCTTGATTCTGATGGAGATGGAGTACCTGACTATCTGGATAAATGTCCAGGAACACCTGCAGGAACGAAAGTTGACCAAACTGGTTGTGAAATTCAAGAGAAAACTCAGCTTAGGGAATCTTCAAGACAAAATGAAAAACCAAGGGAAACAACTCCGGTTAAACCAAGTGAAAACATTTCAATACCACCAACGCAAACTAAACGAGAGAATGTGTCCTCATTTGCCTCAAATACTAGTAAAATAACAATAAATGCCGATGATACATTTGAACCCGGTACCGGCAAAATTAAAGCATCTGCTTATTCTAATTTAGATAATATAGTTAACTTTTTTAAAAAGGATCCCTGGACACAATGGAAAATATTAGGCTATGTTGATAACCAAACCCAGGAGGAAAGAAAATTATCAATATCTTATGAAGAAGCTGATGCAGTAATGAAATATTTTATATCTAAAGGTTTGCCTTCATTCCAATTCCAGGTTTTAGGTTTAGGTGATGAATCGCCGGTAGCATCTAATTCTACACCGGAAGGAAGAAGTAAAAACAGACGAGTGGAAATAGTAAAAATTAAATAATAAAACAGATATACTGTTCGATTTTTTGTAAATAAAATTATTAACTATACTTGATGGCTTTATCTTTAATAGAAGTACTCTTGTATATTGGAACTTTAAAATAAAAACTTGTCCCTTTACCTTCAATGCTTTCAACCTGAATATCAAGGTTATGTACTTCCAGGATTTTTTTTACTATTGCTAACCCAAGACCAAGTCCTTGTTTCTTCTTTGATTGAGTCCTTTTTCCCTGGTTGTACCGATCAAAAATATGTGGCAATTCCTTTGAACTGATTCCAATACCTGTATCACTTATTGATGCTAAAACTTCCTCATTTTGAAGTTTTAGTTGTATGACTATTTTACCCTCTTCGGGAGTAAATTTTATTGCATTATCTATTAGGTTCTGCAATACCTTTTCTATCATTCCAATATCTGCAAAAACCAAAGGAAGATCATAAGGAAATTTTAAAAGCAGCTCAATTTTTTTCGATTCAGCTAATATCAAATTTTTTTGCTGAACATCCTGGACAAGCTCGGCGATGGAAAAAGCCTCAGGCTTCGGTTTTGTTTCCCTGGCTTCTAATTTTGAAAGCTCAAATAGTTCTTCTACCAATTTTTTAAGCCGTTCGGTGCTTCCCCAAATAGTCTGCATATATTTTTTTCTATCTTCTTCCGATAAAGTATCAGCCTTAATTAAAATTGTTTCTAAATACCCCTGGATAGTAGCCAAAGGAGTTCTTAAATCATGTGAAACATTTGCAACCAATTCCCTTCGAAGATTATCCATTGTTTTCATTTCTTCTATGTTTGCCACAATAGTATCTGCCATCTCGTTAAATGAATCTGCAAACTCACTAAGTTCACTTTTCCCTTTTAATTTTATCCTGGCATTCAAGTTTCCATTCTTAAATTCACGAATTACAGCAATAGTTTTTCTGATATTTCTTGTAATAAAGCCGAGGACAATCAATCCGATTATTGCAGTTGCAATTAATGTAAATCCCATTGAACGGACTCCAAGTCGAAGTATATAACTTCCCAGGACTAAATTAGCGGCGTTTTCATATTCTTCACCACCTAGAATAATATAAATGTATCCCATTAATTTCCCGTTTTCTATAACCTGCGCAGCTGAGAATACTTTCTCTGTATTATCCTTTTTTGGATCAGCACCTAAAATAAATTTTTTCCCTTTATCTGAAATAAATTCTCTAATGGGGGATAATGGAATGTATTTCAGTAAAATTGTTTTATTTGGCGCATAATAAGTTAAAATTTTCCCATCGGTATTTAGAAGGTATACTTCTAAACTTGGATTAATAATCATTACATTATGAAAAACATTTTTTAATACTGCATCATTAGCTTTACCGTCTATGAAGCATTTATTCTCTGATGCAATATGGGGAGCAATATCCGTATCTAATTTTTGGTTGGCTTCCTGGAAATACATCTCGGCCGTAAACAGAGCAATATAAGAATATGCACAGGAAAGTATTATCAGAATTATTAGAAAAACAGCGCTGATTTTCCAATACAAACTGTTAAAGAATCTTTTTTTCATTATGTATTTACTATATTTTCGATATCATTAAATCTATAACCTACTCCCCAGGATGTTAATATATATCTTGGGTCAGAAAGATTTTTTTCGATTTTTGTTCTTAATCTATTTATGTGTGAATTAACGGTGTGTTCATAACCATTATATTGGTACCCCCATAAAATATTTAACAGTTGTTCCCTCGTATAAGTAGTACCCGGATGTGATGCAAGAAGATAAAGTAAATCAAACTCTTTGGGAGTAAGCTCAATTCGTTCACCATTTAAGGTTACTCTTCTTTTTGCGATTTCTATAACCAGATCACCTACAATAATATCAGAGTTATTCACAGTTTCTTTCTGCATAACTTGAATTCTTCTGAATATTGCCTTTACCCTTGCTATAAATTCTCTTATTCCAAATGGTTTGGTAAGGTAGTCATCAGCACCAAATTCCAATCCGATTACTTTATCAAATTCTTCTGATTTTGCAGTCAGCATTAAGATAGGAGTATAGATCTCTTGTTTCCGTACTTCCTTGCATATTTCCAGACCGTCTAATTTCGGCAGCATCAAATCAAGAACGATTAAATCATAGTTGTTTTCCAACGCTAATTTTAATCCCTTCTCACCATCAAATGCTTTTGTTACCTGGCAATTTAAATCTATCAAATGAATTTCGATTAAATCTGAAATAGATTTATCATCTTCAATTACTAATACTTGTTTCATTTTTCTGTCCTAATTCTCTTATATAAAAATAATAGTAGTTTATCACAGAAATATCACAGATGATTTACAAAAGAATTAAAGTATACATCGGAAGAAAATGTAATTTGGAGCAGGAAATCGCTATATTCTAAACATATAGCTAGAATTTAATAATTTTAAAATAATAAGTAAAATGAATAAATAAAATTTACCCAAAAGAAAGTTAAAGGTTCCCGAAATAATTTTTTATAAAAAAACCGGTTGTGAATGCCGGCTTTTTTAAGGTAAGTTAACAGTATAATTAAAACTGGATCTTCTTTTTTGTCCGGTTGGCGTATTCCAGAACCAAAGCGCTTGCCACAAAAATTGAAGAATAAGTACCAATTATAATTCCAAAGAATAGTGTAAATGCAAAAGCCCTCAATACTTCACCGCCGAATAACAGAAGAACAAATACAGACATTAAGGTTGTACCACCTGTTAAAATTGTACGGCTCATTGTTTTATTGATCCCCATATTCATAACTTCTTTTAAAGGAGTTGTTTTGTGTATTTTCATTTCCTCTCTTACTCTATCAAATACAATAACGGTATCATTTATAGAGTAACCGATTAGAGTTAAAAATGCAGCGACAACTGTAAGGTCAATCTCCAGATTAAGTCCGGGGATAACTCCGTATAAAACAGCATAAAGCCCCATAGTTATAAGAACATCGTGGAAGAGTGCTACTACCGCTCCAAAAGCAAAAATAAATTTAAACCTAAATGCGAGATAAATTAAGATAACAACAAGTGAAAGAAAAATAGCAATAACAGCATCCTGTTTTAATTCATTACCAATTTTTGGACCTACCAGTTCTTCCCTTATCACTTTAAAAGAATTATCTTTAATTTTATCCCTTAAATTGCTTTTTATCCAATCGGATATTCCAACCCTAACAACCATTTGAGTATTATTCTGTTCTTCTGATATTTTGCCGGTCTGAAAACCCGCAGAAAATAATTTATCAACCAATATATTTGTAGTATCAGGATTTGGTAAAGAATAAGTTACAGAACTTGCAGATGAACTGTCTATAATCTTTGCATCAAGACCGGGAATAATATTATCAATGGCTTTATTAATATTAGCGACTACTTTAGGATAAATTGATCTTGGTATCTGCTGCAATTCAGTTCTTGCCAAAACACCTGTTTCAGAACCAAAAGTTTTTAACTCCAGATTTCCCAATCCTATATTTTCAATGTCATTTCTAATTTCAGAAATTTGAACAGGTTTTTGAAACTGAAGGACTATTTCAGTTCCGCCTTTAAAGTCTATTCCGAATTGCAATCCGCGAAAAGCCATATTGAGGAAACCGAATAAAAAAAGAGACGCAGATACGATATAAAAAAAATTTCTTTTTCCTAAGAAATCAACTTGAAGATTTTCAAAAATTCTCATTTATAAATATGCTCCTTAAAGCTGAATAATTAACCAACGGTAATTTTAGAACCCTTAATAATCAGGTAATCAAAAAGTACGCGTGCTACAATTAATGCACTAAATAAACTTGCTACAATTCCAATCATCAGGGTTAAAGCAAAACCTTGAACGGGACCGGTACCAAACTGGTAAAGTATAATGCCTGTAAAGAAAGTGGTTATATTAGAGTCGATTATAGCTGAATATGCTTTTGAAAAACCGCTGTCTACAGAAGCTTTTATGGTTTTACCGGTACCTAGTTCTTCCCTAATTCTTTCATAGATAAGTACATTGGCGTCTACCGCCATACCAATTGTTAAAATAATACCGGCTATACCTGGAAGGGTAAGTGTTGCATTGAAACCTGCAAGTACCCCAAGAATAAAAAGCATGGTGAATGTTAAAGAAGCGGCGGCAATTATACCGGCTTTCCGGTAATAAATAATCATGAAAATACCGACCAGTAAATAACCTATAAGCGCCGAGTTAAATCCGCCATTAATTGATTCTTGACCAAGTGATGGACCAACAGTTCTCTCTTCAATAATATTAACAGGTGCTGGAAGTGCGCCTGGCTTTTAATACAATACTTAAAAGTTTGGCTTCTTCCATATTTGCCATCCCTTCTATTTGGGATCTCCCCCCGGGTATTTTACCTCTTACATTTGGAGCTGAATAAACAACTCCATCCAGAATTATAGCAATCCTTTTCCCGATATTAGCTCCTGTAATTCTAGACCATTCAGTTGGGACCTTCCGAATATTCATTTCCTATTGTAACAATTGGCGAAGAAGTCTGGGGATCAATTGTAGCCTGTGACATCCAGTAACTACACCGCCAGTCAATTAGGCGTTTTATTTAACTGAATAGCATCCTATAAGAAACTTCTCTCCGTCCCTATTGTAACAGGTTTCGCATCAAAAACAAATCGTACATTTATCCGGGGCATAGCTTTTTCACATCAAATCTATTAAGTATGAGTTAAAGCTTATCCATATCAATTGTATTTACATACCTACAATTGAGTTCTGTTCGGCACTACAATAGAGAAAAAAGGATGTTCCTTGGCAAATTCTTCCTTTGAAAGCTGTTTGGACGTATCCTCAATACTTGTATCATTTTTAGCTGTTGTACTATTATTTTTATTTTTACCTTGATTTGTTGTAGTATCCGATTGTGTGGAATCACTGATACTTTTTCCAGATAAGACATTATCAATACTGTACATAACTGAAATGGACATTTGAGGGTCCTTAACTAATTCAAATTCAAGAAGTGCAGTGCCCTGGAGTAGTTGCTTAGCTTCTTCTTCGCGTGCAACACCAGGAAGTTCTACAATTATTCTCCTTGAACCCTGTCGCTGTATGGAAGGTTCGGAAACACCATATTCAATAGACCTTGTTTCTGATGATTTCCATAGCTCTTGATACAGCATCTTCTGCATCTTTTTTAATGTCGCTTAATATCTGAGAGTCTGACTGTCTAATATTCCCAAAATACCTGCTTAATCTTATCCCTCTTTCATCAAACATTCTTCCAACAATATCGACAACTGATTCATTGGAAGTTTCTGCCTCTTTTTCTGCAGCTGCAAGAACTTTTTTGAAATGTCTCATCAGGATTTTGTGCAATTTTTTGAAGAAGCTCGGCAGTATTTACCTCCAGAACTACTCTCATTCCACCTGCAGATCTAATCCCAGCTTTATTCGTTTTGCTCTTGCATTTTGTATTGAAGGATCTGCTGCTTTAATGCTATCTTCAATTACAGTTACTCTTAAATCTACCTGCTGCTTCGTTAATTGAGGCTGCACTTCGACAATCTGTTCTCTCCTTTTCTCCAGGATTTTAGAGAGTTTCTGTGAATTTCTGTAATCAACATAGGTTGGGTAAAGCAAATAAACACTCAATGCGATTGCACCGAGAATCAATATAAGTCTAAATCTAAGTTCTTTCATAAGACCTGATAAGTGAGATTTTAAAATTTATTAAACGTTAAAATTACCTGTAAAGGTAAAGAAAGTCAATTAAAATAACAGTTCACTACACTAAATATTCACTAATAATTATCAATTTTTAAGAATAATACATTACAAAAGTTCTATGGTTCCCTTTATTAAATTTTCGAATTTTTCTTTAACCAGATTTGCAGTAAGCATAACTTCCTGGTGGTCTAATTTTTTATTCGAAATACCTGCCGCATAATTAGTAATGCAAGAAATTGAAGATATTTCCATGCCCTTGGAAGCAGCGAAAATTGCTTCATGAACGGTAGACATTCCTACAGCATCTCCGCCAAATTTTGAGATCATTCTGATTTCTGCGGGGGTTTCATAGCTGGGGCCTTTGGTGTACCAATAAATCCCTTCTTTTAGGTCTATTTTATTTTGGGCAGCTGCTTTTTTTATCAATTTATTAAGTCCGAATGACGGGAAATTTAAAAAATTGTCTTTTTTTTCGAATTCCTGAGAGACCTAGCAAATCTGTTACTTCTTTTTTTATATAAATTCCGTTAAAAGAATCGGCAAGCATTAAATTACCCGGGTGAAATTCACAATTAACACCTCCGGCAGCATTTGTTAAAATTATTTTCTTGCAGCCGGATTTATAGGTGATTAATGCCGGCAGGATACATTCAGATAAGAGATATCCCTCATAGAAGTGAATCCTTCCCTGGAACAGAAGTAATTTTTTCCCTCTATATTGCCCGAAAATAATTTTGCCGTTATGCCCCACAACTGTTGAAGCCGGGTAGCTTGGTAAATTGATTGTAGAAATCGATTTGGTTAATTCGATACCTTCTGCAAAATCTCCTAGTCCGCTGCCTAAGACTAACGCTAAATCCGGCTTAAAAGGCGAGTTTTTTTCGAGAAACTTTAATAAATTTTTATATTTAAAATCTAAATCAATCAATGAATGAACAACTGTAACATACCTAATAAAAAGATAGCAATTATTGAATTAGTATTATTATCTCCAAAGTTAACGGTGTAAATGATCAACTAAAAATTCTTCTTTAAATTTTTGATTAAATAAAATTGCTGAGTAAATATATGGAACAATTAGGAATAAAACAATTCATCAATTTATTTAATACAGAATTCCGGCTAGTGTAGCTGTCATTAAAGTAGCAAGCGAACCTCCGATTACAGCTTTAATTCCGAGACTTGCAATATCGGATTTTCTGTTAAGGAGCAGAGGTCCTATACCTCCTATTTGAATTGCAATCGAACTGAAATTGGCAAATCCGCAAAAAGCATAAGTTGCCATTAGAATTGCTTTACTGATCGTTATAAGTATTTGCAGTAATCATCTTTCCCATTTCAAGATAAGCTACAAATTCATTTAAGAACTACTTTTGTACCCAGCAAACTTCCGAAATTGTAAAGAATCATGCCACGGAACTCCGATACCAAAAGCCAAATATCTTAAAACAACCCGATAATAAGCTGAAAATTTAACGGTTGTCCGTATGTTGCTGTTAAAGCCGCGTTCCATCCGGTAATATTGCCAATCCTGATAAGAATATAATTGATTAAAGCTATCAAAGCAATAAAAGCAATTAACATAGCGCCGACATTCAATGCAAGTGATAAACCTTCGCTGGCACCGTTTGCGGCGGCTTCAACAACATTCGAAGCATTCTTTTCAATTTCAATTTTTACTTTTCCCTTTGTTTCCGGCTCGCTCGGTTTCGGGAAACATATATTTTTGAAATTAACAAAGCTGCCGGAGCAGCCATTACACTTGCACCGAGCAGCTGCGTTGCAAACAGATGCTGCGCCTGGTGCAAGTGGAATTTTCAAAGTTTCCGCATAAGAGTTGCCGAGTATCTGGATATAAGCTGCCATTACTCCGCCGGCAATTGTTGCCATTCCTCCGACCATAATAGTAAGAATTTCGCTGTTGGTCAGCTCCTTTTAATAAAAGGTTTGATCAATAAGCGGGGCTTCAGTTTGCCCGACAAAAATATTGGCTGTAGCATGATAGAGATTCCGCGCCGCTTGTTCCCATAACTTTTGCCATTACCCATGCCATTCCCTGAACAATCCGCTGCAAAATTCCAAGATAATAAAGAATTGAAGTCAAGCTTGCAAAAAATATTATAGTCGGTAAAACCTGGAAGGCGAAAAATGGTTCCGAGACTTCCGTCCTTGTCCGGGACTAATTGCCAGATGACCAAATACAAACTGTGCTCCTTCGGTTGTAAAATTAAGAATAGAAACAAAAAATCCGCTGATCCAACTAAAAAAATCTTTCGGCCAACCAAAAGGTTTGAAAAATAAGTTTTAAATCTTCTCCTTTAAGAATAAAAATTGCAAAAACAATTTGCAAACCGAGCCCGGATACAACTAATCTCCAATTAATGTTTTTTTATTATTTGATAAAAGAAAAGCAATTCCGATGAGAATTATTATTCCTAAAATTCCCCTTAATAATGAAATTATATCCATAAACTATCCTTATAATTCATCAGGTATGTAATGACATTTTCTGCAGCGAGCTTCATAAATATCCGAAGCGCCTACAATCACTCTTTCGGAAGATTTTGTTTTCCTTTGTGTTTTATCAGCAGGATTTCCGCATACAACACATATTGCTAATGTTTTAGTTATATATTCCGCAATAGCCAATAAATGCGGCATTGGTTCAAAAGGATTTCCTCTATAGTCCTGGTCAAGACCTGCAACAATTATACGCTTTCCATCATTTGCAAGCTTATTACAGATCTCAATGATATCGTTTGAAAAAAATTGTGCTTCATCAATCCCGATTACTTGTGCAGGGGATGAATGTTCTAAAACTTCGGTTATATCATTAATTAATATGGAGGGAAGAAATTGATCACTATGCGAGACTATAGCAGTTGTCGAATACCTGTTATCTATTTTCGGCTTAAAAATTTTTACATTTTGTTTAGCAATTTGCGCCCGTCTTAATCTTCTTATTAATTCTTCGGTTTTGCCGCTGAACATGCAGCCGGCAATTACTTCAATCCATCCTGTTTCTTTAGGTTCCGAATGTGGCAGTGGTTCCATCAAAATTCAAAGTTATAAATTCAAAATTTATTTTAAATTGGCATCACCAAAAGGAAAAGGGAATAATTCTGAAAGTTTCAATTGCTTAATTTCATTTTGATGATTTATCATTATAACATCAATATTGCCGCAGAGGTCATTCATTACCTGCCGGCATGCCCCGCAAGGCGGACAGAAATTAGGATCATCACTGGCGATGGCAATTGCTTTAAATTCTCTTTCACCTTCCGAAATTGCTTTAAATAATGCAGTTCTTTCCGCACAAATAGTTAAACTGTAAGAACTTGTTTCAATATTTCCAGCCTTGTATACTTTATTATTTTTAGTAAGTAATGCTGCTCCTACATGAAATTTTGAATATGTAGGAAGTGCCTTATCTTTCGCTTCAACAGCTTTAACTGCTAATTGTTTATAATTCATTTTTCAAAAATTGTAAAAATAAAAATATTGGTTTTGATTTATTATTCAAAAGAAATTTTATTTTATTTTCCGCATTATCAAATAAAAGGTTGGAGTAAAAAACTTATTAATAATACCGAATCTATTATTAGAGACTAAAAGCAGCATCTTTTTCAACTTAATTTTTCTTATAAAATTAATTATACTCAAATGAAAATTGCTCCAGGCAATTCCTTTATCTCCGGAAAATAGTCTGTTTACGGAATGTTTGGTCTCCAAATTAATCTCAAAATAATTCCCAAAATATTTGCATACATCTTTTAGCGAAAGAAGTTGAGGAATATCTTTTCTATCTACCTCATTTTTCCTGAAATAATTTAGAAAATATTTTTTTATGCTTTCTCTTTTAAGGATTGAAACAAATGGGAATCCCCAGTGCGGATCAGCGATAAAATTATATATTGAATACTTATTCGGAGTACTTAAATATATTATTCCGCCGGATTTCACTACCCTCTTAAGCTCTTTAATCAATATGGCAATATCGGGCAAATGTTCAATAACATCTTGAAGAATTATCAAATCAAATGAGCTATCTTTGAATGAAAGCTTTAATGCATCTCCATTTATTGTGAAAATATTATTGGAAATGACTTTTTGCCTTTCAAGCCTGATTAAATTAAAATCATAACTTGTAACTTTATTTTGTCCGGAAAATATAATTGAAGTCCCACCCTCACCGGAACCCAGATCGAGTACAGATAGATTTTTACAATCTAAATATTGATCGACAATTGATTTAACAAAATATCCCCGGACTATGGAAAGATCTCTTGCCCGTTTCCATCTCTCAAAATTCGGGTGATAAGGATTGAGCCAAGCAGTATTTTTTACTCTTGACTTTTTACTTTTGACTTCTACTTCCATTTATCTTTCATAAATAGAGCGTTAATAAAATGAACTATCAACATAAACTCGTAAATTATCTGGAGGTAAAGGATTTCAAACATATTAAATTTATAACCGAATTTTTTTTGAAGTGATTTAACTACTAATAAATCGATTATTAATTTTATTAAAAAAAGCAAGATAAATAAATTATTAAAAAATATTAATAAGGGGGATAACAAAAAGAATAAATTTATCACATGCCAGGAAGCTAGCCACAATTGTCTTCCGGGAGAATAATAGAGTGAGGTTTTAGTATGTCTTGCTTTTTGATTGAGATATTCCTTTAAGTTGTTTTTTGTTGAAGAATAAACAAATGAATCTCTATCTAGGATAGTGTCAATTTTTAATTTATTTTTAACAGCCTCTCTTAAAAGCAGGTCATCATCACCGCTTAAAGTTTCCGTTGTATTGGAATAGCCTTTTATTTTTTCAAATGAAGATTTTTTGAAGCCAAAATTCCGGGCTGAAATAGAATATGGGAGTCCAATTTTTGCTAAGGAAAATGAGAGAATAGAGCTCCTGAGATTTTCAAAACATGAAATTTTGTTTATAAAAGAATTATCCGGTGTAAAGGGAGCATTTCCGAAAACAAAGTCGTAAGCATCCTGAAACTTTTGCGAATAAAATTTTAACCAGTCTTCTTTAGGCCGGCAGTCTGCATCGGTAATAAGAATATAAGGATATCTCGCTTTTTTTATTCCGCAGTTCAAGGCTCCTTTTTTTGCCGTAAGCTCTTTATCTTTTGCTTCAAATAAATAAAAGTTGCAAATATTTTGAATTAGTTCTTCGGTAATTTTATAAGTCTTATCTGATGAATTATCGTCAATAATAATAACTTCAAAATTCTTTTTTGGATAATCTAATTTCTGAAATGAATTTATTAGTGAGGTAATATTTTGTTCTTCATTCTTAGCAGCAATAATTATTGAAAAATCCAAATATTTTTGAAAAGTCAGGTCTAATGCAGACTTTTTATTCAGTATACTAGCAAAAGAAATATTGACAAATAATAAAAGAAATAAAAATATTAAGATAATAGATAAAGCCATTTCTAAAAATTATAGTAATAAATATATTTTTATAACGGATATTGGAACATTAAAAATAAAAAAATTTTAAATAAGTAGTGTATAAAGTAAAATAAGCGAATACTTTTTATGAACATTGTATATTTTAAAAGTAGAAGCATTCAATATCACCTAATTTATCATAGTTTTCGTTCAACTTGTTAAAAAATAAATGCATCTGCTCTAAAATATAAATATTTTTTCTAATCTCTTTTTTGCTAATTTATTTACAACTCGTTAACTTGAATTTACTACTTTTAAGGGATTTTGCTTTTTATAGTTAAGGAATTATGCAGAATAAAAAAGGGAAGACCGAAAGCCAGCCTACATTTGCAAGAGATCTGGGGCTTTTTGATGCAACAATGATCGGTGTGGGCGCAATGATAGGTGCCGGAATTTTTGTATTGACCGGGATCGCAGCTGGTGAAGCCGGACCCGCATCCATACTTGCATTTGCTTTAAATGGGGCAGTTACATTATTAACCGCTTTTGCTTATGCAGAGCTTGCATCTGCTATTCCGAAAGCCGGGGGAGGCTATTCTTTCGTCAAGATGGCTTATCCCGGGGCTGTAGGGTTTGTTTCCGGGTGGATGCTATGGTTTGCATATACGGTTGCATGCAGCCTGTATGCCCTTGGATTTTCAGGTTATTTCTGGGAGTTCCTTAATAAATATGTTCCTTTTGTTTCCGCAGGTTTTTATTCTGTGTTAGGAAATAAAGCCCCCATTTTAATAGTTACGGTGTGTATCGGAACAATATTTATATGGCTTAATGCACGCGGTGCTGAGGTAACCGGCAAAGCTGAAAATGTTCTTACTCTATCAAAATTAACAGTTCTGGGAATTTTTGTTTACTTCGGATTAAGTGAAATATTCGGAAATCCACACCTGGTTAAAGAAAGCTTCACACCTTTTTTCACGAAAGGATGGGGCGGAGTCTTTGTCGCAATGGGTCTGACATTTATAGCCTTTGAAGGCTATGACTTAATAGCAACAGTTGCAGAGGAGATAAAATCTCCCGAAAAAAATATCCCCCGCGCTACTTTCATTGCTCTTGGCATAACAATAATTATGTACTTATTAATTCTATTTGTTTCCCTTGCTGCAATTAATCCGGGAGGAATGCCAAGCTGGGAATTTCTCGGAAAATTTAAGGAAACCGCAATTGTACGGGCTGCTGAAAACTTCATGCCTGCATTCGGAGTCGCGTTAATTGTATTCGGTGGGATTCTGTCCACTTCATCCGCTCTGAATGCAACCGTAATGGCTGCTTCTCGTGTTGCATTTTCTATGGGCAGAGACCTCTGGCTTCCAAAACGTATATCTGCAATTCATTCTGTACGAAGAACACCTCATATCGCTATTTACAGTACCGGTGCAATTTTATTGATTATGGCCGTTACTCTTCCGATTGAAACGGTCGGGTCTGCCGCAAGTTTAATGTTCCTGTTAACATTTGCACTTGTAAATTTATCTGTCATAGTCTTACGTAGAAATCATCCCGAAATTCCGCGAAAATATAAGGTGCCATTTTACCCATTTGTCCCTTTACTTGGTTTTGCACTTAACATATTTCTTGCATTATTTCAGTTTGATTTCCAGCCGATTGCATGGTACGTTACTATAGGCTGGATAGCTTTTGGACTTCTTCTCTATTATTCAATTTTTGAAAAGCAGGCTGCAGCAATTGAACCGCAAGTACTTCTGCCGAGAGCACCATTACCTGAAATAGAGAATAAGCTAACTGTTATAGTTGCAATTTATAATCCGGATACTATCGAAATATTATTGAAGCTTGCTATTCCTGTTGCAAAACAGAGAGACCAGAGAATAATTGCTATCAGTGTTGTTGAAGTTCCACGGCAGATGCCTATTCATGAGGGGATGCGTTTTACTCATCATAAAGAAGCTTTATTGAACAAAGCAAAAAAGATCGGGCAAGAATATAAGGTTGAAATTGAAACCGATATTGTTATCGGGCATCATTCTTCGCAAGGAATACTTGCAGCAGCTTATCGGCACAATGCCAGTTTATTAGTTATGGGATGGAAGGGTTATACAAAAACCCGCGATAGAATTTTTGGTGAAATTGCGGATAGAGTAATTCGTTTTGCACCGTGCGATTTAATGATGCTGAAAATAGGTGAGTCGCGTAAAATTAAAAATTGTTTTTTACCTACGGCCGGCGGACCAAATGCCAGGCTTGCTTCTACAATTCTTAATGCAATTGCAAGGGATTTGAAATTATCCGTTACTGCGGGTTTTATCACACAGGAAGATGCTTCGGAGGAACAAATTAAAATTGGAAATCAAAGTATAAAATCCACATTAAATAATATTGACTCAGAAATTGTGCAGAGTGAAAAAATAATTAAATCTAAATCTATTGCAGGCGGAATTGCAAAAACCAGCCGGGATTATGATCTCGTTGTAATAGGTGCCGCTAAGGAATCCTTATTTCATAAAATACTGTTTGGTGAAATACCTGAAAAAGTAGCACGCTTTTCACCAACATCTGTTCTTGTAGTAAAAAGATATGAAGGGATTTTAAAGAATACTTTTGAAGAAGGTATTGGGATAGATTTAAAACTATATCACCTTTTAATCCCACTTATAATAGTTTAAATCTGGAATTTTTGTGAAAAACAAAAAAAATAATTTTTAAGGTAAAATTTTATAATCAGTGTCGTGAATAAATTAAGAATACGATTAGAGCAAGATTAAGAATTTATTATAATAAACATATGAGAAGAATTTTTAAAACTCATCGTCCAGCAGCCAACCTTCGGCAAGTTCCGGTTTCATTTCGGAAATGAAACGGGAAGGTTTTGACAAAGTCATTCCTGCTTCTCTATCAAACATATTCATTGGATAGGTGACAAATAGATTCTGCTTTGCTCTGGTTGAAGCCACATACATTAATCGTCTTTCCTCTTCCAATGAGTCCAAGTTCTCGACAGATCTGCTTGATGGGAAATATCCTTCAACTGCATGAATAATAAAGACGGAATGCCATTCCAATCCTTTTGCTGAATGAATGGTAGAAAGAGTAACAAATTCTTCTTCCTTGTCCGGCGCATCAATATCAATAACACTATCAATTATTGGTTCAATTGCCATATCGGCAAGCAGGCTGTCTAATGATTTATAATTTTCAGAAATATTATGAAAGATCTCAAGGTCTTTATTTCTTTTATTATAATCATCATACTTTTCTTTAAATAAAGGCCAGTAATAATCGAAAATCGTCTGCACTTTTTCAGACGGGAGTTCTTTGCCTGTATGCAGTTTATAAAGCAATTGAAAAAGGTTTGCAATTTTATCATTATATCTAAAGGAAGTTTGAGCATCCGGATTTGCTTTTATTGTTAAACGTGCTGTTGCTAATTCATCTAAGATTTTTTGAGCTGTTTTAGGTCCGACTCCTTCGTGAAGCAGGAGAACCCTATACCAGCTTACAACATCCTTGGGATTTACCGCAATCCTTAAAAAAGCAAGCACATCTTTTATATGTGCGGTTTCAACAAACTTCATCCCTCCGAATTTTTGAAAAGGTATATTAGCTTTTGTCAATTCAATTTCCAGATCAAAAGAAAAAAATGAAGAACGGAATAAAACAGCAATATCCTTTAAAGGAACACCTTCTTCGCGTAAATCTAAAATCTTTTCAACAATAAATTTTGATTGGAGATTTTCAGAAGCGGCTGCAATTATTACAGGTAATTCCCCCCCGTTTTTTCGTGTATAAAGATGTTTTTCATATTTCTCGACAGAGTTTGCAATAATATGATTTGTAAAATCCAATACTGGCTGAACACTTCTATAGTTTTCTTCAAGTTTGATAATTTTAACATTGCCAAAAAGTTCCGGGAACTCTATTATATTCTTAAAATTTGCTCCACGGAAAGAATAGATGGATTGGGAATCATCCCCGACAACCATAACGTTTTTATTTATTTGGCACAATCCCCGGACAATATCCGCCTGGAGCTTATTTGTATCCTGGTATTCATCAACCATAACAAATTTTATTGTAGATAAAAGAGATTTGGCCGCAGGCCCAAATTCAAGTAGAAAATCTCTTAAGTATACCAGCAAATCGTCATAATCAAGGAGGTTATTCTTTCTTTTATACTCGTGAAAGACAGTTTGTATTTGCAGAATCTTATTTAGTTCATCCAGGAAATGAGGATAATTGTCTTCAATTATTTCTGATATTTTTCTTCCAGTATTTACACTTAAGCTAAATACTTTATTAAGAGTTTGTTTATTCGGGAATCTTTTTTCTTTGGAGATAAAACCTGCCTGAGAGCGGATTAAATTTATAACATCTTCACAATCTCCCTGGTCAAGAATTGTAAAGGAAGAATCGAGTCCTACTGCTTTAGAATATTTGCGTAAAGTTAAATTTGCAAACGAATGGAAAGTTCCGCCCAGAATTTTTGCGCACCTGTTGTCAAGTAAAATTGATGCGCGGTTCATCATTTCATTGGCAGCTTTGCGTGTAAAGGTTAAAAGAAGAATTGATTCGGGTTTGTATCCCGTTTCAACCAGCCTGGCAACGCGGTACACAAGTGTTCTGGTTTTTCCTGTTCCGGCGCCGGCAATTATCAAATATGCTCCATCAAGTGCCGATACAGCTTCATATTGTGAAGAATTTAATTCTGTTTTATAATTAATTGAAAAACGGGCTTCATCAATATTTTCTTTAGTAAAGCCCGAATCTCCTAAACGTTTTAGCTTATATTTTTTTTGAATCATTTACGTTTAGCTTTTGGCTTTCCTATTATTTCAGACATTAAAATATAATCTTTTAATGTTTCCGGATGATTTAATTTTTCTTTTATTGTATGTTTGAATATACCAATCGGCTCACTCTTTTTATTCATCATTTCTTCAAATTTCTTAGCTTTATTCTCAACAGTGAAATCCACCGCAGCTTTTTTTCCAGAACTTTTTCCTCTTTGCTCCAATCGGTAATTAGAGTATGTTCCGACGCTGTTTCCTTATGCCATTGCGGATCATATTGAGCTGTCATTTTCTGGGTTTCATGTGTTTGAATTTTCGTTTTATCGGATGTTTTTGCTTTTGGAGAGTCCTCCATTTCAGTTCTTTCGGATACGGTTTTGCCAGAATTTTCATTGATCTTAAACAAATTTTCTATTTCAGAAAGCATGTTATTATATGAATCTATTTCATCTTTACCTTCAATTTTTTTATGCAGTTGTTCAACTTTTATTGGAATATTAGAGCTAATTTCTGGAACCCCCTGATGAGTTTTATCTGCTTTTTGTTTTCCTTTATTCTTCTTTCTGAAAATGGAACTAATAAAGCTGACAATTATTATTGCCCAGATTAATATTTTTATAAAATCTTCCATGAATCTCTTTAATTTGTTCGTATACTTGAACTTACACTTGAACTTCGATTTTATTTATACTTCGTTATTCAGGCTTATCCTTTTTCTTTTCAGGTTTGGAAATTGAATCTCTCATTTCAGTATCAGCCTGAATATTTTTCATATTATAATAATCCATTACTCCCAAATTTCCCGATCTAAAAGCTTCAGCCATTGCTTTTGGAACCTCAGCTTCCGCCTCAACAACTCTGGATCTCTGCCTGGCAATTTCAGCAATATTTTCCTGTTCGCTTGCTACTGCGGCAGCTCTTCTTTCTTCAGCTTTTGCTCTAGCAACTTTAAGGTCTGCTTCTGCCTGGTCGGTTTGAAGAATTGCACCTATATTTTGCCCGATATCCACATCTGCAATATCAATGGATAAAATTTCAAAAGCAGTACCCGAATCAAGCCCTTTTGCTAGAACACTTTTGGAAATTCTGTCAGGATTTTCGAGAACTAGCTTATGACTATCACTTGAACCTATAGTAGAAACTATACCTTCACCAACTCTTGCAAGAATTGTAGCTTCTCCTGCCCCTCCGACTAATCTATCAATATTTGCCCGGACAGTTATTCTAGCAATTGCTTTCAGCTGGATTCCATCTTTTGCAACTGCAGCAACAACCGGAGTTTCGATGACTTTTGGTATAACTGACATTTTGACCGCTTCAAGTACATCCCTGCCTGCCAAATCGATAGCAGTTGCACGCTCAAATGACAGACCTAAATTTGCTTTATCTGCTGAGACTAAAGCGTTTATTACCCTGTTAACGTTTCCACCTGCCAAGAAATGCGCTTCCAGCTTTCCCTGGTCTAATTTGATTCCAGCCTTTGTGGCAGTAATCATCCCTCGCACAATTACAACCGGTGGCACTTTTCTTAGTCTCATTCCTACTAAGTCTCTAAATATCTTTACTTTTACACCGGAAAAATATGCGGTAATGAAAAGTCCGATTGGAACAAAATACAGAAAAACGATTAAAACAAAGATAATTATGATAATTACGACGAACGATAAACCAGTTATTGCTTCCATAATTCTCCCTTTTGAATTTGATTCTTAATTTTAATATTTATTTATGCTTTAATCAACTATTTTGAAAAAAAGTGTATATTCGCAGTACAAATATTGTAATATAAAAGACAGCATTTTTAAACATTTGTTGATATTTTTATACCGGTTACTAAAAGAAATTGTTTTTGCCCAAAAATTAAGTTAAATAAATATCTTATTAAACTTGGTATAATATTTGGTCTTTATAAATTAATAACGAGTATAAAAATTTAATTCTTTGACTTTAAATGTATTTATTTTTAGGTTATCAAAGCCTATCTTGAATGAAGAATAAGCTATTTATATATTAATGAAACTAATTGGCAGTATAAGCTGTTAAAAAAGTAACTATTTAAGAAAAGAGGAAATAATTATGGATGGAAATTTCTCTGACAGACTTCAAGACGTTATCAGATTAAGCCGGGAAGAAGCTCTTCGATTAGGACATGATTATATTGGGACTGAGCATCTTCTATTAGGTATTATTAGGGAAGGTCAGGGAGTTGCTGTTAGAATTTTACGAAATTTGGATTGTGATTTGATGAAATTGAAAAAAGCTGTTGAAGATACCGTAAGAACTTCCGGCGGTACTTTAACTATTGGAAATATTCCCCTTACTAAACAAGCTGAAAAGGTTTTAAAAATCACTCAGATTGAATCAAAAATTTATAAAGCAGATGTAATTGGAACCGAACATCTTCTTTTATCTTTACTAAGAGATGAGGATAATATTGCAACACAAATACTGCATCAGTTTAATGTAACTTACGATTCAGCCAGGTCAGAGCTAAATTCTATGTTAAGCAGCAAAAGTTCTAAAGATCCTTCAGGGGCTGTTCCGCCGCCGGATAAAAAGATCGAAAGAACAAAAACTCCTGTTTTAGATAATTTTGGAAGGGATTTAACTAAACTTGCAGGCGAAGATAAACTAGACCCTGTTGTTGGCCGTGAAAAGGAAATTGAAAGAGTTGCTCAAGTATTAAGCCGACGAAAAAAGAATAATCCTGTTTTAATCGGTGAACCCGGCGTCGGGAAAACTGCAATTGCCGAAGGATTAGCATTAAGAATTATTCAAAAGAAAGTACCGAGAATATTGCAGGACAAGCGCGTTGTAACTCTTGACCTTGCCGGCCTGGTTGCGGGCACAAAATATAGAGGACAATTTGAAGAGAGAATGAAAGCTTTAATGAATGAGCTTGAAAAAGCTAATGATGTTATTCTTTTCATTGATGAGCTGCATACAATTGTAGGTGCCGGCGGGGCTTCTGGGTCACTGGATGCTTCAAATATGTTTAAGCCAGCGCTTGCAAGAGGGGATATACAATGCATTGGTGCTACAACTTTAGATGAGTATAGGAAATTTATTGAAACGGATGGCGCACTGGATAGAAGATTTCAGAAAGTTATGATTGAACCCCCTAGTTATGATGAGACTATCCAAATATTGGAAAATATCAAATTCAAATATGAAGAACATCATCATGTCAGGTATTCAAAAGAAGCTATTGATTCTGCAGTTAAATTAAGCAATAGATATATCACCGATAGACATCTTCCCGATAAAGCAATAGATGTTATCGATGAAGCAGGTTCAAGAGTTCATATGGGAAATTTTGAAGTACCGAAAGAAGTTCTTCAGCTTGAGGAAAACATTGAAAAAGTAAGGCAGGAAAAAGCTGCAGTTGTTAAAAAACAAGATTATGAAGAGGCTGCAAGGCTTAGAGATAGGGAAAGAAATTTACAGTCGGATCTTGAAATTGCTAAACGTGAATGGGAAGCGAAAACAAGAGATATTGTTCATGATGTAACCGAAGAGGATATTGCTACTGTTGTCGCTATGATGACAGGAATTCCTGTTAACCGTGTTGCACAAACTGAATCTGAAAAATTATTAAAAATGGCTGACTCTCTTGAAAATTATATTGTTGGCCAGAATGAGGCTGTTCAAAAATTAACTAAAGCTATCAGAAGAACAAGAGCCGGGTTGAAAAGTCCTGATAGACCAATAGGAAGTTTTATATTTCTTAGGACCTACCGGTGTAGGAAAAACTGAACTTTGTAAAGCTTTAGCTAGATATTTATTTGATTCCGAAGATGCTCTTATAAGAATGGATATGAGTGAATATATGGAAAAATTCTCTCTTTCCAGGTTAGTTGGAGCGCCTCCGGGTTATGTCGGTTATGAAGAAGGCGGTCAGCTTACCGAGAAAGTAAGAAGAAGACCTTATTCTGTGGTCCTTTTTGATGAAATTGAAAAAGCTCACCCGGATATTTTCGGTATTCTTCTGCAGGTACTGGATGATGGAGTATTAACAGACAGCTTCGGAAGAAAAGTCGATTTTAAGAATACAATTATAATAATGACTTCTAATATTGGAGCAAGAGATATAAAGAATATCGGTTCTTTTGGATTTGGCGAGGATAAAGCGGAAAATAAATATGCCAGCTTAAAAAATACTGTCGAAGATGCAATGAGACGATTATTTAATCCTGAATTTCTTAATAGAGTTGATGAAACTATTGTATTTAGAAATCTTGAAAAAGAAGATATCTTAAAGATTATAGATATTGAACTTAGAGATCTTGTTAAAAATGTACAGGAAAATAAGATGGAAATTACCCTTGATCAATCGGCTAAAAATTTTCTCGTTGAAAAAGGATTCGATCAAAAATATGGTGCAAGACCTTTAAGAAGAGCAATTCAAAAATATGTTGAAGATCCACTTGCCGAAGAAATTTTAAGAGGATCTTTTAAAGATGGCACTAAGATAGTTGCAAAACATGTTGAGAACACAGAAGAACTTTTTTTCATAGATGAAGACCTTGAGGTTAAAGTTCCTGATGAAGAGAGAGAAAAAACCGATTCGGGAGAATCAAAGTAGATTATAAATTAACTTTTGGCAATTCATTTAATTTAAATTACAGAATCTTAATAAAAAGCGTCTTAAATTGTTAAGACGCTTTTTTTATTTTAAATTTAATGGTTGAATATTATTATTAGGAGGTAATTATGTCTATACTAAGTGAAACTGAAAGAAATGAAAAATTAAATACATTAATAGGGTGGCAATATCAAAATAATCAAATTGAGAAAGAATTCAGTTTAAAAGATTTTAGATCTGCTCTGAATTTTGTTAATAAATTAGGAGATGAAGCGGAAAAAATGGATCATCATCCGGATATTAATATCCATTCTTATAATAAAGTAAAAATTACATTGTCCACACATAGTGAAGGCGGAGTTACGGGCAAAGATTTTAATCTTGCTGAAAAAATAGAAAACTTAAATAAATTATTGAAAAATTAATCAGGGTAAGAACAATTGTATGTTAAATGAAAATGAAATATTTGGAATTTTCCGTGAAACCGGGGCACTATTAGAAGGGCATTTTCTTCTAACTTCTGGGAAACATAGCAATGTTTATTTCCAATGTGCAAAGGTTTTGCAATACCCTGATTATACTGAACAGATTTGTGAATTGATTGCAAAACAGTTTGAATCTTATGAATTTGAAACAGTTATTGCTCCGGCAATGGGCGGAATTATTGTCGGGTATGAAATAGCAAGACAATTAAATAAAAGATTTATTTTTGCTGAAAGAGAGGATAAAAACTTAACTTTAAGGCGGGGTTTCAGTTTACATGAAAATGAAAAAGTTCTCGTATGTGAGGATGTAATTACAACCGGCGGATCAGTTTATGAAGTTATTAATATCGTTAAAAATCATAAAGCAAATGTAGTGGGGGTTGGTGCAATAGTAGATAGAAGCGGTGGAAAGGTGAAATTCGATTCCCCTTTATTTACAACATTACAAATAAACGCCGATACACATGCTGCCGAAGATTGTATCTTATGCCGCGAAAATATACCTTTCAGTAAAGCCTGGTTCTAGGAAAATATTGTAATGCTTTTCGATTTCCAGCGGTGCAGGAATATTGTTTAGCATTTTTTCTCCATTTTTATATTATATCTTTTATTCAAATGATGGATAACTTCCTCAGTGGTTCTCTGATGTTCTCTGTGACTCAGTGTTTCTCCTTAAAAACGTGCTATTCAAAAAACCACTTATAAAAAACTAATTATTAAAACTTTTATGAAAACTATATTGCTTCTTATACTTTTCTCCTCTTTTCTTTTTGCCCAGGTAAAATTTGATGATTATTTTCAGAACAAAACTCTGCGGATCGATTATTATCTTACTGGGGATAGCGCAGATGATTATTACTCGATTGATGAATTAAAAGAAGAGCCTTATTGGGGCGGCTCACATATTAACCTTATTGATAAATTTAACTATGGAAGCTATAAAGCTGAAGTTTATGATGATTCTTCAAATAAAGAGATATATTCCAGGACTTATTCAACATTATTTCATGAATGGCAGAAAACGGAAGAAGCAAGAAATACCACAAAAACTTTTCAGAAACTTTTATAATGCCGTTTCCTAAAAGAAATGTGACAATCGTATTCTTCGCCAGGGATTGGGAAAATAATTTTGTTAAAAAATTTACATACAAAGTTAATCCCGATAATTATTTCATTAAAACAGAAAATGATAATGAATATAAATCATTCAAAGTGCAATATTCTGGAAATCCTGCATGAAAAGGTTGATATAGTTATTATCCCGGAAGGCTATACAAAAGACGAAATAGTTAAATTTAAAGATGATTGCAAAAAGGTTTCCGGTTATATCTTTGCTACATCTCCATTTAAAGAAAACAAAGATAAGTTTAATATTTGGGGAATAGAGGCTCCTTCTGAAGATGAAGGGACGGATATTCCTGCCGATCATGTTTGGAAGAATACTTTATTAAACACTTCATTTTATACCTTAAATCTTAAACGGTATCTAATGACAACCGATAACAAAAAAGTGAGGGATATTGCATCCAATGCACCTTATGATCAAATATATATTTTGGTTAATACCGATGATTACGGCGGCGGAGCTATTTACAATTATTATTCGTTATGTGCAAGTGATAATCCTTATTCGGAGTACATCTTTGTTCATGAATTCGGCCATGGCTTTGCTAATTTAGCTGATGAATACTCTGAAAAAGATTCTCCCTACATAAATTTCTATAATTATAAAGTGGAACCCACAGAACCGAATTTAACTACCCTGGTTGATTTTAAATCTAAATGGAAAGATTTAGTAGGAAAATTTACTCCTATTCCTACACCGGAAATATCAGAATATAAAAATGTTGTAGGAGCTTTTGAAGGGGGAGGATATGTTGAAAAAGGTATTTACCGCCCAATGGAAGATTGTGAAATGCGCTCAATTTCAGTAAATAATTTTTGTGTTGTTTGTAAAAGAGCAATCCAGGAGATGATAGATTTTTATTCAAAGTAAAACTTTCCTATTAATGTCCGGTCCAGTGGCTTTCATCGATTTTTCAAACATTTCTTTCGGTTTTATTATAATTATATTTGTATGAGTTCATATAAAACTACAAGGACAAATATGGAACAAAGAAGATTATATAAAACTGTAGAGACCATAGCCTCACAAAATTTTGCTACAGATAGAGACATGCTTATTGCTGTAGTTACCCAGATTATTGAGAACGAAAATATAAATATTAATGGCGGCCGCATTTGGAAGCTTTCCCCTGAAAAGGGCACTTATAATTTGCTTTTCCAAACCGGTAATGTTAAAATGATTGACCCTGATTTTGAGATAGTAATTAAGGAATACCCAATCTTTGATCTTATTGCTAAACTGAGAACAATTGTCGGTGTGGAAACTAATGAAATCTTAAAACAAAAAGGGATTCTCAAGTTTTCTTCATCCGGTGTAGGTGATAAAATTAAGGTGAACGGGAAAATTTATTATGATTATCTCCTTGCGCTGAATAGTAAAAATATTAATGAAGAATTCCGATTAACATTAAATATTATTGCTACTGCATTAACTTCCCAGATAAAACAGAGAAAATATTCTGAACGGGCAAAATTTTTAAAAGCAGATCTTGATAAAGGAAGGGAAATTCAGAAAAGTATTTTGCCGGAACATGAATACAGGTTTCATAATTATGAACTTTTCGGAGTTACTGATCCTGCTGAAATAGTCGGCGGTGATTTTTTTGATTATCTTGAAATAGGTGACGAAGGTGACAGGCTTGGAGTGACTGTAGGCGATGCCGCAAGTAAAGGTGTTGGGGCAGCTGCGGAGGCAATGTACATTGCAGGGGCTTTAAGAATGGCGACAACATTTGAAATTAAAATTTCTCCATTAAATTAAAAGAACCAACCTGCTTGTAAATAAAATTTTTTCAGATGATAAATTTGCTTCTTTATTCTACGGGGAATTATCGGCTGATAGAGGCGGTTTATTTTTATATGCTAATGCAGGCCATAATCCGCCTTTCTTTATAAGAAGTAATTCTGATGAAGTTGTAACTTTAAATCCGACCGGACCGGTTTTAGGCCCCGTCCCGAATGCAAAATATTCAATAGATAATATCAACTTTGAAATAGGAGATGTTTTATTAATTTATTCAGACGGAGTTACCGAATCAACTAATTCGGAATTTAAGGACTACGGAGAAGAACGTTTATTAAATCAACTGAAAAAAAACAAACATCTTTCTCCAAAAGGAATTATATATGCTATCCTTGATGATGTAGTTAAATTTTCAAAAAATGGAAAATATTCGGATGATAAAACTTTGGTTGTTATCAAGAGGATTAAATAGAGGCGCTAGGTCAGGTCGAAATGTTAAATGGAAAATGGAAAATGGAAAATGGAAAACATGTCCAGCGAAGCCGAATGGAAAAGTTAAGTGAAACCTTTGAATTTCGGATTTACGATTTCGAATTCAGATTTTATGTAAATATGTTTTAAATGTGGCGATGTTGTTTTTAGTAATTTATAATTTTCATTATTTATTTCATAGAGTACAATAAATAAGAGGGAAAAATGGCTAAGTCTGTAAACCCGGCAACGGGAGAAGAAATTAAGAATTATCCAGATATGAATGAAAATGAAATTAATGAAATTTTAGAGAATTCAAATAAAATCTTTCTTGAATGGCAAACCACCGGTTTTTCTCAACGTGCCGAGAAAATGAATAAAGCCCATGATATTTTGTTGAAAAGAAAAGATGAATTCGCAGAAATCATGACCCTTGAAATGGGGAAACCAATTTTACAATCAATTTCGGAAGTTGAAAAATGTGCATGGGTCTGTAAATATTTTGCAGAGAATTCAGAAAATTTTCTTGCTAATGATGAAATTAAAACGGATGCCGGTAAAAGTTATATTTCTTATCAGCCTTTAGGTGTTGTTTTGGCAATTATGCCGTGGAATTTTCCTTTCTGGCAAGTATTCAGGTTTGCTGCTCCGAATTTAATGGCTGGAAATACGGGGGTATTAAAGCATGCTTCCAATGTAACAGGTTGTGCTTTAGGCATAGAGGAGGTTTTTAAAGAAGCAGGCTTCCCGGAATACGTATTTAGATCGATCATTGTGCCATCAAAAAGGATGGAACCAATAATTAGAAATCCGAATATTAAAGCTGTTACTTTAACCGGGAGTGTCTCCGCTGGAAAATCTGTTGCTTCTGTTGCAGGTTCCGCATTAAAGAAAACAGTTTTGGAATTGGGAGGGAGTGACCCATACATTGTTTTGGAGGATGCTAATCTTAAAGATTCTGTTGAAGCTTGTGTTAATTCAAGATTGATTAACGGCGGACAAAGCTGCATAGCTGCAAAACGTTTTATTGTTGTCGAGAAAATTTATGAAAAATTTGAAGAGATGTATATCCGGCTTATGAAAGAAAAGAAAATGGGTGATCCTTTAGATAAGGATGTTAATTTAGGACCGCAAGCGAGTAAAGCTCTTCGCGATGATCTGCATAAACAGGTTGAGAAAAGTATTGAAAAAGGTGCAAGACTTTTATTAGGCGGAAAAATTCCGGAAACCGAGGGTGCATATTACCCTCCAACAGTTTTAGCTGATGTTAAAAAGGGAATGCCGGCTTATAATGAGGAAATTTTCGGACCTGTCGCTGCTTTAATAAAAGTAGCTAATGAAGAAGAAGCAGTATGTGTAGCTAATGATACTAACTTCGGGTTAGGCGCTGCTGTTTTTACAGCCGATAATAAAAGAGGTGAAAAAATTGCCGAAACAAAATTACATGCCGGTAGTTGCTTTGTTAATACATTTGTTAAGTCTGACCCGAGGCTTCCGTTCGGCGGAATAAAAGAATCCGGTTACGGCAGAGAACTTTCTTTGTTGGGAATTAAAGAATTTGTAAACATTAAAACAGTATATATAAAATAATTAATCTTTAACTGGGTTTAATTGAATTTAATAAATTTTATATCTCCGGCAGTTCAGGATTCTATAAGTTTTTTACCCGATTATTTATCATCATCAGGAACTCATTTGGGTGAAGAGGATTTATTTATCCTCTTTCAAAAATTAGTAATTGCGATTTTAATAGGAGCTTTAATCGGTCTTGAAAGAGAACATTCAAGGTCGGCAACAGAGAAAACTTTTGCCGGGATAAGAACCTTCCCATTAATTTCTATTTTAGGATTTGCGGCAGCATTAATTTCATCTGCAACCTCATTCTGGATTTATTTCGCTATTTTTATCGGGTATTCTTCACTTATAACTGCTGCATATGTTTTTTCTGCAAAGATTGGACGCCCAGGAGGTACTTCTGAAATCTCTGCTCTTCTGGTATTTGTTTTGGGTTCACTCGTTTACTGGAATTTTGTTGTGCTTGCTGCAATTATTGCGGTGGTAGCTGCTACGTTTTTAACGCTAAAAATTCAATTGCATCGTTTTGTTATTAAAATAAGTGAAGAGGATCTTTATGCAACAATTAAACTGGCAATAATTACTGTAATCATTCTCCCTTTGCTTCCAAACCGGGAAATTGGACCGCTTAATATTCTGAATCCCAGGATGATCTGGTTAATGGTAATTTTTATTGGGGGAATAAGCTTTATCGGGTATATTTTTATAAAAATTTTTGGTGAGAATAAAGGTATTCCAATAACAGGTCTTATGGGCGGTTTGGTTTCAAGTACCGCAGTTTCATTCTCTTTTGCAAAAAAGAGTAAGGAAAATAGCGTACTTGCCGGGAATTTTGCTTTAGGAATTATTCTGGCTTCTGCGGTAATGTTTCCAAGAATCTTTATAATAATATTGGTTTTAAATAGTGCATTAATTAAGTCAGTTTGGATACCTTTAGTAATATTAACATTTACCAATGTCGCTGTTAGTTATTTTATGATGAGAAATATCAACCACAATAAATTGCAGGAAGCTATAGACTTCAAAAATCCATTTAAGTTTAAGTCGGCGTTGTTATTCGGGTTGATATTTGCAATTATGATCTTTGTTTCCAAAGCCGCACAAATATTTTTGGGAAGTAATGGAGTATATGCGGCCAGTGCATTAGGCGGATTAGCAAGTATTGATGCTATAATTGTTTCATTAACCCAATTGACTTTTCATAAATTAACCGGAGATGTAGTGACTATTGCTTTACTTATTGTAATAATTTCAAATTCGATTTTTAAAGCGGCTATTGCTGTAATTTGGGGAGCTAAAGAATTAAGTAAACAAGTTATTAAAGGGCTCGGATATGTTTCTTTTGTCGCTGTCATTTATTTATTAATAATAACATTTCTTTAAAGTGGAGTAATTATTTATCATTTCCAAAATCTAAATTGTTTTTTTACCTTGAAATATCCTTACTAGAAGTATTATTAGGGTTACTACTAATAGAATATGAATAAATCCCCCGAAGGTATGCGATGTAATAATACCTAATAACCAAACAACTAAAAGCATAACAAAAATTACCCAAAGCATAAAACCTTCATAATAGATTCGATATTAAAATAAATTTTAAAACAATGTTAGTGAATGTATATTATCACATGAAGCCGGTTTATTATTTAATCGCACAATCTGTAAATAAAACACGTGAGAAAAATACATCATTTGGAAAGGAAATATTTTTCGAAATCTGAAAACTTTAAAATATGATTTACAATTTTTTATATTTAATTTATTTCGGTTCAATTTTGTTTGTTTTATGGTAAAATCTGTATCTAATTACAAACTAATAATTCAATATGACGGAACTAATTATTCCGGCTGGCAAATACAGAGAAACTCTCCCACTGTTCAGCAGGTATTAAGTGATACTTTAAAAATTTAACTAAAGAAGATATAAATTTAATTGGTTCAGGCCGGACAGATGCCGGGGTTCATTCAATTGGACAAACCGCTAATTTTAAAACTGAAAAGGGAATTGATATTTTCAGGTTTGTTTATTCATTGAATTCAATCCTTCCTAAAGATATTGCAGTAACTAAATTTGAAGAGGCAGATTTTAGCTTTAATGCGAGAGGTGATGCAAATAAAAGGGTGTATCTTTATTTATTTACAAAATATAAATCTCCTTTTTATGATAAATACTCTTATTTTTATCACGATAATATTGATTGTGACAAACTGAATAGCCTGAGCATTTTTTTTACCGGTAAAAAAAATTTTAGTTCTTTTTGCCGGACTATATCCGATACAGAAAATAAAATTTGTAATGTCTATAATATTAAATGGAAAGAATCAAAAGGATTGGTATTCTTTTTAATTGAAGCAGATAGATATTTGCACGGCATGGTAAGAACAATTATCGGGACATTATTGAATGCCGTAAAAAATGATTTTGGTGATAGTTATATAAAAGAGGTTTTTTCTGCAAAAAATAGAATTGCTGCTGGTGAGGCAGTTCCTGCAAGAGGCTTGTTTCTGTACAAGGTTAAGTATTGAAAAATTTAAGTGTAAAAGATTCTTAAAATCATGCAATCATGCATGCCATGCTATTTTATCTGGTATTATTCAATAAACCCAGATTTGTCGTTAGAAAACGAAGGATTTCATAACTTACAGAATAAAATTATTCTCAAAACTATATTTTTTTTATACATAAAAATCAGTAAAATATGATTTTTTAAAAAAATCTAACTTATTCTAATTAAATAAGTTAAGTGATGTTTTTTCTAATGGCGGCCATTAGAAATTATTACCTAATGACAAATCTGGGATAAAATATTATGCAACCTTATTTTAAATATCAATTAATTTTTTAGTTTATGGAATTTCTAGCAAAAATACACCCGGAGGTAATCCATTTCCCTATAGCATTTTTATTGGGTTACGCTTTATTTGAAATTTTAGGAATCGTTCTCAAGAAAGAATTTTTATCAAAAACTGCTCATCTATTTTTATTTCTCGGTGTCCTAGGTTTAATCGCAGCAGTGTTAACCGGCAATCAGGCAAAAGATATCGCTCACAAGCTTAGTACTGATGGAGTATCAATCTCCTTTAAGGCAATAAATGAGCATGAAGATTATGCTAACATTACTCTCTGGTTTTTTGCCGCCTTACTTATATTAAGAACAATGGCTGTAATTAAAAAAAAATTTGTAAGTGCAATAAAATATTCATTCATTATCCTTTCAATAATCGGAGCATTTTTGATTTATGAAACCGGCGAGCACGGAGGTGCGCTGGTTTATAAGCACGGAATAGGTACAGATTTAAAAAAGATGGAGATCAAGCCTTCAAATGCTAAGCCCGGCGGGAAATAAAATTGTGAACAAAGGTATTAAGTTTCCTTTAATCATTCTGATATTAATAACTGTAAATGTAATCGGCATTTTATTAAAATTTTTCGGTCTTTATACTTATTTTACCCTTTTCGGTTTCCGGTTTCAGATTAGCTTATTCCTGCCGGTATTAATTCTCCTCAGGGAGGAGCGAAAAGATTTTTTCATAAATATTTTTAGAAATCCGTCATATAAAAAAAATTTAATTTTTATTTATTTATTGATTGTACCCGTTTTAATTCTTTTTGTGATCCTTTTTATATTGAAGAAAGTTTCGGTTGGAGATCCGGAACATTTTTATGAATTTGGTATTTCTTCAATAATAGATTTCCCGGTTTATCTTATTTGGAATTCACCTCAACTGGCGCTTTTCTTCTTATTCTTAATCCTTACTGTTTCGGCATCAAAATTCAAATTTTTATTAGTTGCATTTATTTTTATTATACTTTTTGCTTATGAACTAATTCCGTTTAGTAAGGAGAGCTTTGATTATTTTCACCTGGCATCATTAATTCTTTTTGCATCTATTGCCGGGTCCTGATAAAATACTTTCAGAATATATATTGGCTGGTATTTTTTTCTTTTTCGGTTTTGTGGTTAAATGTTCTTTTATTCGGCAGTAATTCGGAAATGATTATAAACTTGTTTTTTGCATCTCAATACAATTCATGGGAAGGTTTTTTTTCAGTCAGTAAGAATTTTAAAGGTTTTCTTCTACCTGCCAATTTACTACTACTAAATATTTTATTGTTTTTTAATTTTCTTATGAATAAGAGAGGAAATAATAATTTGTTGTAGAACCAGTAAAAATTAATTTCGTTATTAAGATAGTATAAGAAAAAATCTTTAAAAATAGAGATATTTCTTCTAAAATTTCCTGCTGAGAGGATGATAAAATTCTTCAGATATTACGTTGTATCAATCATTTGGGTAGTTAGTTATATTTTGTATTTTTGACTATGAAAAAAATAATTACTGTATTATTTATATTTTCAGTTATATCCTTTTCATATGGGGAAAACCCGCCTGCAGAAAAAGCTAGAGGTTTATTTATATCTTTTGGAGTTGGTCCGCGATTACCGATAAATTATTTCTCAAATTCATCCGATCTAGGTTACGGGTTTAATTTAGAATTCTCATATACGGATAATGAATACCTGCCTTTCTTTTTATTCACAAAAATTGGGTATGAACAGTTTCCCGGTTCACAGGATTTTTACAAAATAACCGATTACTCAAACTTTTCTACTACGGCTATTCCTATTAATTTAGGAATAAGATATTATTTTGCTCCGCTGCTGGAGAATGTTGTTTTATTTATGCCGGTTGTGGAAGTATCTGCAGCATATATGTATTTAGAAAAATTAAACGAATTTAAACCTACCGCAAATAAAGCAAACTATACTGAAACAACTTCAAAAATCGGAATAAGCGGGGGAGTAGGAATCTCTATGTTTATGATGGAAATAATGGCAACATATAATTTTTTCCAGACAAATCAATTTGTCGGTCTTGATCTAAAAATAAGACTTCCTTTATTCATCAGTTATTAGGTGAAATCATGGATTTTAAAAATTTAACTCTTGAGGCAGAATGTATTGGTGCGGCCGCTTTTCCCATGAGGCGGTGTGCCGGCAATAATGACAATCGTGTCTCCGGATGCGGCAAGACCGAAACGCTGCACCTCTCTGACGGCAACCTCAACCATATTGTCTGTTTCTTTTATGGCTTCAATTAAAGCGCTCTCCACACCCCAGGTTAAAGCCAGACGACGCTGAACCTGAGGTGTTGCCGACAATGACAGCACGGGCCGATGGGGTCGATGACAGGCCACCCGACAGGCGGTCAAACCCGAGGCGGTGTAGCAATACGTAATCTGTCCAGCAGACC
>CAVUCR010000034.1:0-66903 GCA_963739895.1 uncultured Ignavibacteria bacterium
CGCACTCTCCCTCACGCTGCGCCGGCTGGCAAGCATCGCCAAGTAAATACGATGCCCCGCAGCGGCGCCTTGAGCTCCTGGCAACGGGCGCGCATGAACTCGTTGTTCAGGGCGATACGTGCGGACGGGGGCTGCGGCAGGGTCACGGCTTGCACGCCTCGGAATGCTTGTTGCGCCCCGCGGATGTTGGAGTCGCGGTGGAGCAACACCAACTGAACCAAGTAAAAAAACATAACACTACAAATGTATTGCTAAATTTCACCTTTAAATATTCATACTTGGTACTGTCAATTCCTTTAAGTGAAAAATCTGCCGTGACACTGGTATATATAGTATCAAGTGATTTTGTAATATTTATAACCCATAATAATAATATTACTTTCGCCCAGGTTTCCGATTTTTTCAATTTGATATGTTAATCAGATCCCATTTCACGGCGGGTCCGATTAATGGGGTAGTAATTTTTCCTACTTCACTTGTATAACTTCCAGCATATATAGTTATTTTAGGAATATTCGAACCAAAGAACACAGATGCATAAACAAGGTTATTACTTTTATCATAACACCAAGCATAAAATCCTTGAAATGGTTTTCTTGTCAGCCATTCTTCTTCAAAATTTCCAGTTGATAAATTATATCTTCGCATAAAACCCGATTCATAATGTTCGTAAACAAATAAATATCCGTTTACTACAAAAAAATTTGTGTAGCCTGAATAACTATCGCCGGATAAAACGAAATCATTATTAACTTTTTTCCATTCATTAGATGGATCAAAAATTCTAACGGTATATTTTTGCTCTCCAAGACTATCTACAATACTTAGGTTATATACATATTTTCCATCAGTAGCAAGATCGAAAGCTTCGCCCCCTTCATATTTTCCTTAATCATTCCATCAGGAATAGTTATTGTATCAACAACACCTAAATTAGGAGATACTTTGAGAAGTTTATACTTATTTCCATATGGTACATAAATAAAGCCATCAGTATAATAAAAAAATTGATTTACAATTTTATTATAAAAATTTGGAATTGCCCCATAAAATCGGCCTTTTACCGTACTATTATATCCCGTTCCAATTTTATAAATTTCCGAATTACCAGTTTGGTTATATACATAAGCATAATCAGCAATATTTGCTAAATAAATATATGTACCATCTGTAGTAATAGAAGTTAAATTAACACTATCTAATATGGAGCTGTTAAGATTTACATCTTCAATAAATTTATCATCGGAAGGCCTCGGCGGAAGAACATTTTTATTTAATTCGAGGCTATTTGAAATATCAGAATAATTCATATTTGATATCTCAAAATTCTTCAACAATTTATTTTCAGCATAAAAGCCCTTTTTAGATTCCTGATTTATAGAAAAAGTGCGAACCGTACTCCAGCTGCCTATGTTTCCCTGTGAATCCTTAACTCTTGCTCTCCAAAAATAATAACCATCAGGAAGCTGGGGTGATTTCCATTTCAAGGTCCCGTCAGCCGGAAAGACTTCGGTAGAGATTAATTGCGGAGAATTAAAATTTAATGCTGTGTCTATTTCGATCGAATAAGACAGATTTTGATTTATGTATTCGCCGATATCGGAGAAAAGAAAATTAACTACCGGTAAATTAGAACTGAAGCCGTCAAACGGAAAAATAATATCGGGCTGACCAAGATTAAATATATAGACGGATTGTGTTGCAACATTATCAGAATGATCTATTTCCGGAACCTTGTTATTTTCATTCACTCCCAATCTGAAAGTAATATTTCCGACTAAATGAGTTGTCCAATCAAAACTAATAGAATCATTTTCACCGAAGCTAGACCTGTAAATATTTTTTAACACAAAAGATGTATCATTAGATGAAACAATTAATTTTACATTTACACTATCATTTGGAAAAACCTTTCCAAGGTTATGCAGTCTAATCTTTACATTTAAGGGCTGACCTGAAACAGGATACTGCGGCGTAAATATGATATCCTCAGGATTAACAGAGAAATCAGGTTCTTTCGGAAGTGCCAATTCCAACGCCGGATCGCCTAGAAGGGTTAATAGAGCTATATTGTCCCTTGTATAAGTTTTGAAGAATCTGCAAGGTATACGGATTTAGCATTTAAAATTGCGTCGCCAATAACATATTTGCTGTTAATAAAAATTTGATTATATACTTCGTTATTTAATGCCAGACCATAATCCCAAAACGTTATACCGGTATGTCCCCAAAATCCAATTGAACCTTTACCCGGAACTTTATTAAATTGTTCGCCGAATACATCCTGGTTATCAAAATGCGCAGTGTAGCAAGTAACACTGAAAATCATCGGTAGACGCCCCCCATTTTCGAGCTGATAAATATCATCATTAAGAAAAACAAGATCCCATTGATATCCACCGCCATGCCCGTAATAATTTACAATTACACTACCGCTGTCTATTTTCTTCCTTATTTCCGGTCCGCCTCCCTGAAATGGAAGCTGGAGAGAATTTCTAGGATACCGGAATACCTTGCTTGTTGTATAGCCTTTCGGAACAATTAATTTATTTTGTAAATATAAGCTCTCATCATTAAAGCGGAAAAAATTCTCGTCGGAAGCGTCTAACACCGCCACCAATAAGCAATACGTTCTGTTTCCAAGCCTTGCCGTTATCGGCAGGATAATGAATAATCTTATCAACCAGAACATTTGCCTCATCAGTTGTTTCACATGAAAGTCTTCCTATTGCCATATCGGGGAAAACATCATTCCCTGAAATCGCAACAAAATTATTATCGGAAACTGCTTGTCCGTAACGAATCTGCTGATAGGGAATTGAAGGAATATAATTCAACCTGCTTGATGATAGAACATGCCTGTAATCATAGCTCATATCTCCAATCAAAGCTACATATGCCGGCGGAGCACCGCTCCAATTGTTAAAAGTATATTTAATAAAATCTTTAATTGCATAAGGGTCTAATAAACCGCCTGAAAATTCATCATAAATATCCTGGGAATTCACAACTTTAATTCTTGGATTTGAAAATCCTTCAAGATGCTGAGAGCGGTAATTTGCCAGCTTATTTGCAGGTCCCAAGAAATCCGGATGAGTAATGATTAAATAATCAGCTCCGTTTTGTGCATTTCTTAAATCTGAAGAATTATCTTTTATAATTGAATCCGGGGAAAAGAAATAATCATTTGATATACAGAAATATTCGGTCTTTTCAATAACATTATCATTAAACAAAACTGTCCCGGAAGTATCATTTAACAATTGAGGATTTAAAATCATTTCTCCCCTTTGAGGAATAAAAATTTCCATATTATCAGGCTGCCAGTTTGTTATACTGTATGTATTTACTCCTGCCATGCCGTCTGAACTTTCAAAAATCAAATTATTCTGATCTGCTTTCAGATCCCTCCAGTATTCGATTTCATACCAGTTTATTCTTATTACATCACTATTATTTATCTCGGCTCCATCAACCTGCACTTTAAAAATATTTTGAGTATTAATAGGGACGTTATCAGCCCCGGCAATGAAGTCTCCTTCAAAAGTTGCCCTTGTTTCTCCATCCCAGGTTTTTGTACCCACTTGATTGTTGTTAATAAAAATTTTTGCCAAATGGTCCGGGTTATGGGAATCATAGGTGGTAAGCCCGTGTAAGTCAGTGCGTAAAATTATTTTGTTGGAATCTGTATCCCAATTTTTCATAGCAGGAAATGTTGTACTAAATATATCCGTTACTGATCCTTTTGTTCCATCCGCACCGCCCCAAAACCAGAAATCCCTGTTTCCGTCTGGAGCATAACCTAACCTTTCATACAAGGAGTCCTTTTCATAATGTTCAGTGTAAAGAGTGCTTCCTATTTTTTTGTTTATAGTATGGGGAAATCCGTCAATTATACTGAATGTATCGGGAGGAGTATCACTCTGGTATGAGAACCAGTAAACATTATCCAAATTATAAATATTTTGAGAGCAATATGGAGATGGTTTTGGAGGAAAACCAATAAATTGAATATAATCTCCTGAGTTAAAAATTCCATCACCGCCGTCATGTATTTCGATTGGAATGTCTGCTGCCATATTTAAAATTTCAAGTTTTGTACTTGCAACCCCGCCGCTGATAGGGATTCCTGCAGAAATCAATTGTTCAAAAGTTAACTTGTAGACTCCTTTTTCTTTGAGAAATATTTTATAATAATCTTTACCCGGATCATACCAATTTGAGGCGGTTTTCTGCAGCGAAATTACTCCGGGCCTTGATATCCAATTTAATGCCTGATTATAATTTACTACCGATGATTTCAAAAAATCTTCGGTAAACTTATCCTGAACATTTTTTCCACTTAATCCTTTATTATTATAATTAACTTTTAAAGTAATTTTCTTGTTAAAAACCAATTCCCTGCTGACAGGATTAAACTGGTAAGGTGAAACTTCGAGGGAAATTACTCTGGCAAACCTCATAGTATACGGCCGGTTAAATTGCGCCAAAACACGCGGGAAAAAACTATTGGTGTTATATGTTTTTGGATCAAGTTTGCTTACATCAAGTTTTGCAACTGCAGGATCATTTTCAGGGACAGGTATAATAAATTTGTTCGGATAACTATTTTTATCAACACCCAGAATACTGATTTGAGGATTTGAATTAGCCGGGATTCCCAAATTGATTACAACCCCCGGCAGCCACGGCTCACCAATTTTCCTTACCCCGTTACTTTTACCTGAGATATAATTAAAATTTTTATTGTCAATTACAGTATCTTTAACCGTAAAGGAATTCTGGAAATTAAATTCAAGCTTAATGTATTCAGAGGTTGATTCTAAAATTTTATAATTCTGTGCAAAGACAGGAAAAGTAAATAAGAATATGAGGGGTAAATATCTATATAAATTCACAGGCAACAAAAATTTTTTGGTCAAACATAGAATTTTGATACTGATTATTCAAGGTGAAAAAAAAACCTAAATTCATAAAATCATTTATAAAAACTGAGAACTAATGGAGGACGGTTAAATGCTGATAATAATCAGCATAGTTCCGTCAAAGTCATCATATTGGCAGGAAAATCATTAAAATCCATACTTGATTTCCACTATTTTTCTATAAAAATAAGTGCA
Source organism: uncultured Ignavibacteria bacterium (assembly GCA_963739895.1). GTDB lineage: Bacteria > Bacteroidota > Ignavibacteria > Ignavibacteriales > Ignavibacteriaceae > CAVQBP01. The sequence continues at coordinate 5,121 of CAVUCR010000034.1, forward strand.
ACTATTCAAATGCGAGTTTTAAAGATGCTGAAAAAATATTATTAGAAGTATTAAGATCACCAGAAGATCTATTTTTATATTGATAGGTAAAATTACCAAAAAAGCCATATAAAAATTCGTAATTTAGAGATAAAGAAAAAATGTCTGCAGTTTCCCTTTTACCATCTAATAGATTTGTATAATAAGAATCATATATAGTTAAATTCTGAAAAACATCACCGCCGGCATTTCTAACTAGATTTCCCTGGGAATCATAAATGTTATCTCCATGAAGCTCATGACTGAAATTCAATTGTGCATAAAGTTCACGAGAAAATCTATAATCAATTTCGGTAGAAAATAAGGTAGAATTCGGCTGAAGGTCGGGACTTAACAAGTAGCCATTGCTTGTATATGTTAAAGCACCTTTTAAACCGGGATGTGAAAAAATATACGGTCTTAACTGAATATATTCTATTTTTAACACAAAGTTGTTCCATAATAGCGGGTCGGTTATTATTGCACCGGCTTGCCATCCGGTTCCGTTGTTGCTTCCGTTCCACTCACCGTTAAACAATCTTTTAAAATTGATATCATCAAAAATAATTGAAGAATTTATTTCCATCCCGTTTGTAATAAGGTATCTCCCGTCGAATGAAAGGAATGAATTATCCAGGTCATTCAGTGAACGCTGAGCAGATTCGAAAAATAAAAATGGAGTTAAATAGGCGGCTTCTAAAGGACGGTTTGAATAAATAATCATTTGTGTAATTCCCAAAGATAATTTATTACCCGGATGAAAACCCAGCCTGCTCATAGCAATATATTTCGAACCTTTATTTTTAAAGTCCCCGGCAAGTGAATCTATAAACGTGAAAGTAGGCATTTGCACCAGCCAGCCGTGAATAAAATTATACGAAAGGCTTTTATACGAAATATTAAACCTTAAAAAATCAAACGGAGGCGGATTGTCTGATAGAATCATTCTATTAATATAACCGGTCCCCCATAATACTCTTTCCCTTCCTATTTGAAAGCTAAGTATTCCTTTCTCCAGTCTAGCATAGCCTTCGGTATACGGAAAGTAATTAATTTTAGTATTATTAAAGGTGTAATTTTGTAAAACTCTTCTATCCAGTTCTGCAACATTCCTGCTGCCCGATACAATGCCGTTTGTTCCCAATAAATAAAATCCAAACCAATCATCATAACTTCCCCTGAAAACACCGCCTAGATTAAAAAGCGAGGTGTTATTTTTATTCAAGCTTGAATATATATATTTATATTCAAAAACCGGGTTTACATAAAAATTAATATCCTTATCATTATAACGGTACAAATGTTTCCCGGAATCGGCAAATAAATTTTTTGAAAAATCCGGAGGGAAATTATCAAATATACTTGCTGATGTTGAGCTATCGGTTTCACTTGAAATATTTTTTTCTTCATAATAATCAAGCTTTTGTTTCAGTCTTTCCAAATATTCCCTATCGGTTTCACCTATTTTCTCTTTATTGTTATCAATTTGCTGCAGATCCTCTAGGATTTTTTTCCTGGATAAGGGAAGAATTATATCATTATAGTCTTTTAATATTCCTTGAACCTGCATTCGTTTTAAAAAAGGATAAACCGGATTATCTGCCGGGACATTCTCTACCTGTGCAACTAAGCTGCCAAAACAAAATAGAATCGAAATAATAACAAAACCGAGAGGCAACAGAATAAAATTTATCTTTTTCATTTATTAATTTTAAATAAATGGAATGAGAAATAATAGATGGGAAATGGAAAATGGAAAATGGTAGACGGCAATTTAAGATTTAATTTAATGTAATTTGCTATTTCAAATTTATGACTACAGATTTCTGATCCAAAAAAGTTTATAATTAACTTGGGAATTTCTTAGAAGACGCACCTTTGGAAGCCTGGAGCGTAAGTGCAATCAATTTTGAATTTAATTCTTCAGGTTCAAAAATATCAGATTCGTAATTAGCCTGAAACGTAGACACATAATATTTAAATAATTCTATCCAGTCTCTTTTTGTTGTACCTCCGTTCATACTTGCAAATTCTCTTACCATTGATTCGATAGATTCAGCAGTATGCATACAAACCAAACGTGCCTTAAATATTTTCTCATGTGATGTTGAAATAACTCCTTCTTCTGCGGTAAGAACTTCCTCAAATAATTTTTCACCTTCTCTTATTCCCGTAAATTCAATCTTTATATCTTTATCAGGAACAAGATTATGCAGAAGGATTAAGATCTCTGGCAAGGTCAAGTATCTTAACGGGTTCACCCATATCAAGTACAAAAACATCTCCGCTTTTTCCTGTAGTTGCAGCCTGGAGAACCAAAGCTGTTGCTTCCGGAATGGTCATAAAATATCTTTTCATATCCGGGTGGGTAATTGTAATCGGGCCGCCGTTTTTCAATTGTTCCATAAAAACAGGTAAAGCACTTCCCCTGCTTCCAATAACATTACCAAACCTTACAGCAACAAAATTAGACAGGCTTCGTTTTGCAGCACTTGTTACAATATATTCCGCAATCCTTTTGGAAACTCCCATAATACTTGAAGGATTAACAGCTTTATCCGTTGAAATTAAAATGAAATTTTTAATCCCGTATATTATTGCCGCATCTGCGAGATTATCAGTTCCAATTATATTCACTCTTACGGCTTCTTCAGGAAATTTTTCCATAACAGGAACATGTTTGTATGCTGCTGCATGGAATACAACATCCGGCAGAAAATCTTCAAATATCTTATCTACTTTATGCTTGTTGGAAATATCACATAAGTACATCTTGACTTTTGCAGTTTTTTGAATTCTTGAAAGCTCCATTTCAAGATTGGTAAGATCACTCTCATTTATATCAAGAATCGCTATTTCAGCAGGTTCATAATAAGTGACCTGCCGGGAAATTTCCGAACCGATCGAATCCGGCAGCGCCTGTAATTAATACACGTTTATTTTGAATATAGCTTCTAATATCTTTAGTATTAATAGAAACAGCCTGTCTTCCAATCAAATCACTTAAATCTATATCCCTGATATCTTTTATCCCGACACTAATGGAGTTGTAAATATCGTTAATTGTAGAAACAACTTTAACGTCATTTATGCCATTTTCCCTTGCGATATTCAATACTTTTCTGTGGAATAAACGATCAGCGGATAAAACAGAAATAAGTATTGTTTCGACATTATATTTTTTTATTATATCAGGCAGCTTAATAACCGGTCCTAAAACTCTAATCCCCTGCAAATAAAGTTTTTGCTTGGAGGGATCATCATCAACAAATCCAATAGGATAAAATCTTCTAGTCTGGCTTCTGTTTATATCCCTTAAAAGCTGTTCACCGCTGCTGCCGGCGCCGACTATAAGGGTACGTTTTAATTCGGGTTTTATTATACTTTGTCTCATTACTTCAAGGTATAACCGTTTGGAAATTTTAAACCCTGAAGAAAAAAGAAAACTCAGCACCAAATCAATTAGCAGGATGCTTCGCGGGAAACCGTGAAATGCCGGTATATTAAATCCATATATTATAATAAACAATATCCCGTTACTCAAAAGGCACGCTTTACCTATATTGGCAAGATCCTGGAGAGATACAAACTTCCAAGAAATATCGTACAGCTTAAAGGTTGAGAATACAAGTAATTTTATTATTAGAAAAAATGGGATGCTTAAATATATATATGAGTTTATTATTTCCCCCCCGTGTAATTCTGCTCTTACTAAAAATGCGAGGTAAATTGCTAAAGAAAAAGAGACAGCATCAAGAAATAATAAAAGAAGTTTGCGTTTTAAATTAGAAGGATAAAGTAACCAGTCTGTAAATCTATTCATCGAAAAATCACCTTAAATGTAGTAAAAATTATTTTCAGATCAGTTTTAAGATTTACTTCCTTTAAATATTTTTTATATAACGAAATTTTCTCGGGTAATATTTTATTTAGATAAATTTTTTCATTATCGTTTATGTTATTTAAGAGAATATTTTCGTCTTTAAATTCAATGGAAGCATAATCAGTAATACCTGGTTTCATTTTCAGGATTTCAGAGTAATCGTCTGCATAATATTCAGCATATTTTAATAACTCAGGTCTGGGTCCGACAAGACTCATATTACCCATCAGCACATTAAAAATTTGAGGGATTTCATCAAGCTTAAATTTCCTTAAAAATTTACCGATTCTTGTAATCCGGGAATCATTATATGAAGATAAATTTATCCCCGTTTTGTCTGCATTCTTTAACATCGTCCTAAACTTAATTATTTTAAATATTTTCCAATCTTTCCCCACTCTTTCTTGTAAGTAAAAAACGGGGTAGCCGGAACTAATTAAAATAATTACAGAGATAACTATTATTACCGGAAAAAATAATATCATGCCAATTGATGTTATTAAAATATCCAAAATTCTTTTAACAAAAAAATACATTATTATTAACTATTAATTCTCAAAAAGAAAAACCAAATTTATCATAAATAGTAAATTTTACTATTAAATTCGAATTATTTTGTAAATTTTTTCATCAAAGAACTCACATTATCAATAACTTGCTCAATTTGAGAAATTTTCATGCCAGGCCAAATCGGAAGAGTAATTATCCCGGGATAAATAAGCTCTGAAACAGGGTAATCTTCCGGTTTTAAATTAAATGTTTTCTGATAATATGGGTGCTTGTAAAGAGGAATAAAATGAACACTTACTCCAATTCCGTTTTCCTTCAATTTTTCAATAAAATGCGATCTAGATATTTTTAATCGATTAACGTTTAATTCGACCGGGTACAAATGATAAGATGAAATTCTATCTTCTTTTACTTTATAAAGTCTAATAAGTTCATTATCCTTAAAACCTTCATTATAAATATCAAAAATTTCTTTTCTTTTTTGGTGCATTTCATTTATCTTTTTAAGCTGCGCCAAACCAAGTGCAGCCTGAATATCGGTAAAGTTGTATTTATAACCGGGTGCAATTACCTCATAATACCATGAACCTTCTTCGGAATATCTTTTCCATGCATCTTTATTTATTCCATGCAGACGCATAATTGAACACCTGTCTGCAACTCCTTTATTATCAGTGCAAATCATACCTCCCTCACCAGTCGCTAAAGTCTTAGTTGCATAAAAGCTGAAACATGTGACATCGCTTAACGATCCGATAATTTTCCCTTTGTAAACAGAAGGTAAAGCATGGGCAGCATCTTCTATAACGTAAAGATTATGCATTTTTGCAATATCGATAATTTCATCCATATCGCATGGCTGTCCCCCGTAATGAACCGGTATAATTGCTTTTGTTTTTTTTGTTATAGCTTTTTCTATTTCTTTCGGATCGATATTATATGTATCCCTTTGAACATCTACAATAACCGGCTTTGCATTAAAATAGCATACGATTTCTGCTGTAGCAGTAAAAGTCATTGATGGGACTATAACTTCATCCCCTGCTTTTAAACCGATAGCTTCCAAAGCAAGGTGAGCGGCGGCAGTCCAGGAGCTTACAACAATAGAATATTTTGAACCAATAAAATCACGAAATTCATTTTCAAATTTTAAAGTTTTAGGACCGGTAGTCCACCATCCTGACTGAACAGCTTCGATAACTTCATTTATTTCATCTGAAGTAATGTAAGGCTTGTGAAAAGGAATAAATTTATTCTGCATTTCCAAAATTTTTTGTACAACATTTAAAACTAACTAAAAAAATAGATAAGATGAATTACAATTTTTGTATCCAGCACAAAAGATGGGTGCGTAAAAATGTGAAAACATTAAATAGATGGTATAAAGATGGATTTATTTTTACTGCAGCTCTCCCTAAAGGCGGAGCTAATGTTATTTTTTTAAAGTGAACTTTTGCTCCGGGAAAGAGTTTTTTGATTTCTTTTTTTGAAATCCCTTTCACATCCGGATTATTAGGATTGCTGTAAATGAAATCGTACCATAAAATACCTCCTCCCGGTTTAACCATATTCATAATTTTTTTCGCCAGGTTTTGTTTAAATTCTTCATTAAGTATGGAAGTAAAAACAGTTGATTGAAATACTATATCGAAAGTTCCGGGTTCAAATTTCAGCTGCAGAGCATCACCTTCAATAATTTTTATATCCGGAGGCAGAATTTTTCGGGCCTGAACTACCCTTTCCTTAAGTAATTCGTTCCCTATTAAATTCTCCGGTTTAAACCCGAGCTCTAAAAATTTTAATAGATTGATTCCGTATCCGCATCCGATCTCCAACAAATTCAAATTCTGAATATTATATGAAAGATTATTTCTTAATATCCTTATTAGGTTTCGTTCAAATTCCTGTTTTCTAAAGATAACATCATTTTTTATGGGATTATAAAGATCCCCGGAGATTTCCTTCCTCCTGTCATAGCGTTCTTTAATTTGATCGATTTCATCCTTGGGCTTTAATTCATCCATTTAAACACGATTCAATATATTTGAATAAATATTAATCATTTGATCGACATTATCATTCCAGTTATAAAATTTTTCAACTCTTTTTCTGCCATTTGCACCCATCTGTTTTCTTAAATCAGGATCGAGCAGCAGTTTTTCAATCGCTGAAGCCGCTGCTTCGGGATTTTCCTTTTCAACTACAAAACCGGTAACATTATTTTCAACAACTTCAGGAAGGCCTCCGGCATTTGACACAACAACCGGCTTCTCACATGCGGAAGCTTCAAGAACTGATACGCCAAAACTCTCAGTTTTAGAAAGGAAAACCGCAACATCCATCAGATTATAATAATTAACCAGCTTTTCAGATAATATTTTCCCTGTAAATTCTACACTCTTTTCTATTTGGAGTTCGTCACATAAGTTCTTTAATTTCATTTCAATAGAACCCTCGCCAATTATTAAAAGATTTATCTCAATATGTGAATACTTATCTTTAATAATTTTAAAAGCCCTGATTAAATACTCAATACCATATATAGTTTCGAGTGATTTAACAGTTCCAATAACGAAATTTTTTCTTGAATGATAATATTCAGAAAGAGGCTTAAACTTATCTAAATTAATTCCAAACGGAACTACTTCAACTTCTTTATTTGTATAATGTTTTAACTCATTTGCCATTATTCCACTAGTTGAAAATATTTTATCTGCTCCATTGAGACTATATTTAAAACTCTTTTTGAAAGGAATGATCTTTTGGGAAATTCAAAAACATCACTTCCCCAAACTGATATAAAATAAGGGTGAAAATCGATTATTCTTCCGATCAACCCGTAGCTAGAAGCATAATGAGCGTGTACCAGATCCGGTTTAAATGATTTTAATACTTTCTTTAAATGAATAATTGACATCAAATATTTAGTCTTATGAAAATTTGTATTACTATTTGTTATTTTATAAGATTCAATATTTAAAGAATTAATTGAAATATTACTATCATAAACAGATTTTTCGAAGGAAGAAAATCCGAACAATGATAACTTAATTCCTTTTTTACTAAGTGAATTCGCCCACTTTATTACATGAATAGACGATGGGTCCGCAAGTAATAAAATTTTCATTTATAATTAATTAGATTTATTAAAATCCGGATTACTATAATAATTAACCTTTTTCTGATGTAAATAAATTAAAATTGCAAAAGTTAACCAGAAAGGAAGGCTGTTCCCAAGGTACCATAACTAATTAAATTCCCCCATTCAAAAAAACCTCTTATAAATAATCCTATACCGGCTGCAGTTATCCCCACAGTTAACCAATAATGTTCATTACTAATACCCATAAACTTTTTCATATTCTGAAATCCCATTTTAATAAAAATATAAGGAAGCATTAGTGATACTATAAAGCCAGGTATTCCTAAATCCGATAAAAAGAATAAATAAAAATTATGGGCATGGCCAAATTCTATTTCATTATAATGAAAGAGAATAATTTTTCTGCAGTGGTTCCTAGCATAAATGGAATATTTTTAAACATTTCATATTTAGTCCCAGCGGGTCCGACACCCAAAATGGGATTATCTTTTATTACATTGAAAACTGTTTCCCAAATCCAATTTCTTCCAGAAGTAAGCCTATCGATTCTTAAATATAAATCTATATAATTATTGAGGGGTGAAACAAATAAAATCGGGATTAAAATAATTATTACAAATATTGTTCTATAAAATATTTTTTTATTATAAAAATAAATTATAAATAAAGCACTTATAATTGAAGATAAAATCGCCGCTCTTGAGTTGGCAATTAAGAGTCCAATTATATAAATACTTATTAAAAATGTGATATTAAATTTTATTCTTTTATTTTTAACAGCAATTAAATATCCCAATAAAAGTGAAATTATTATAATAAAGAATGAACCTATGCTGTTTAAGTTGACATAGTTTCCCTTTGGTTTTATGAGTTGCTCTAAATTAACTGCAAAGAAGCTGAAATCATTTTGTGCGAAACCATAAAAAACGTTAAAGAAATAGACAATACCTGAAACAAAGAGAGCATACAAATATAATCTAACATCTTTATCTGTTTTTAATAATCCTAAAAAAGAATATACGATTAATAAAAAAATCGATAATCTAGCTATCTCCTTAATTCCAAGCGTAAAATAGTCCGAGAAAATTGTTGAAATTATCATTGAGATGTATAAGAGTGCCAAAAACAACCTGATAATTTTAGGTATTTCGGGATAAGTGCTAAAATTCAAACCATATTCTTTAAAGAATAGATAAAATAATATTAGAACACTAACAATCTGGACTACAATCCTTAATTCTACACTAATAGTACTCGTTAGAACCAGCAAAGAAATAATAGACATAAAAATAAAAATCTTTTCCCCGAACAAAAAAGCAAGAAAAACTAATATCGGAATAAATATCAAAATCCAAGATACTTTTAATAATAATATTGAAACTAGTGATATAATAATAGCTATGAGCAATGAATTTTTATAACTAATAGAAACAGAATTGAGTAGTAGGTTACTTGAAAGCATCTATAAAACCTTGTTAGAAAAAGTACTAATATTAGTCAAAAATTTGGTAACCTCATTGTACACCTCCTCAACAGATAATTGATTCATACATTCATAAACCGGGCAATAAATACCAGCAAGAGTAAAACAATATTGATGCCCCGGTTCCGGCGAACATTCTATTTTTTTTTGAATGAAATGATGATATTTTCCAAAAGGCAGACTAAATTCAGGGTTTGTGGGTCCATAAATTGTGAATGTAGGTTTGCCCAGCAAATTAGCAATATACAACGGACCTGTATCGTTGGATATGAATACGGAACATTCTTTAGTTTTTGAAATAAGTTCGTCCATAGTTTTAGTAATAGATACAGGGATTCTTTCCCGGGCAATATATTCTTTAATATCGATCGGCAAGGAATTATCCGGAGAGATCAATTCGACATCATATTCTTCCGATAACTTTTCTGCTAAAGAAATAAATTTTTTTAAATTCCATTCCTTTGCTTTGTTGACCGAGAAAGGATGAATTAATATTTTTCCTTTTCCATCGACAAATGTATTATATTGATAAGTATCTTCTGTCCTTTCAAAATTTGTGATTAATCCTACAACATCCAGGTAAGTATCAATCAGATGAGGAATTTTTCTTCTTCTTATATAATCGGTATATAGTTTTTCAAAAATTCTTTCATTCATCCCTATAATCTTTGATGCCTTGGAATTAAAAATTATTGAAGCAGACGATATAGTGCCTGTAAGAATCAAAAATTAACTGAGGATTTAAACTCTTCAAATTTTTTCTAATTATTTTAGCGGCAAACCTCCCCCCGAATATAAAATCATTTTTATTTATTGTTTGAATCTCTTCTTTAAAGACAAGGTTATATATATTTTTTGATTCAGGATAACAAAGAATTGTCTTGTTTGAATCTTTATAATTTTTGAAGATTTCTTTTACAGCCGGAATAGTGAAAACAGTATCGCCTAAACGGTGCAGAGAAATGATGATTATATTTCCCGATTTATTTTTTGAAAAGACTAACTTTCTAACGATATAGAAAAAAAAATCAAAAAAAGCGAGTATTACTTTGCCGGGCAGATAATAATTTTCAACTTTTGCAAGTATTCCCTCCTGGCTGTAATATTTTTTATTTTTAATAGTTTTTTTCAAATACAATAATGAAATTTTGTCGTCAAATAAAATTAATTGAATTGTCTATTTAAAAAACAAATAATAATAATTTTAATAAAAGTATAAAAAAAGATATAAATTACTAAATATAAATATGAAAATTTAGAATAATCCATGCAAAAGATATTATTTCTTACTCAATATTTCCCACCAGAAGTTGGTGCACCCCAAAACCGTTTGTTTGAATTGGCTAAACGGCTGCAAAAAAAAGGGATGGATGTTTCGATATTGACTGCTATGCCGAATTACCCCCAAATGATAATTGAAAAAGGATACGAGAATAAATTGTATTGTTATGAAGAGATTGACAATCTGAAAATACACCGCTGCTATATATTTGTTAAAAAATCAAAATCTTTAGTCTTAAGATTACTGAACTATTTTTCATTTGTATTTTCTTCACTTATTATCGGGATATATAAAACTCAAAGATTTGATATTATTTTTTGCGAATCGCCACCCCTATTTCTTGGAATTACCGGAATAATTTTAACAAAAATTAAAAAAGCAAAATTAATATTTAATGTTTCAGATTTGTGGCCTGAAAGTGCAGAAAAACTAGGTTTAATCAGGAATAAATTTCTATTAAATATTACATCAAAACTTGAAGAATACATTTATAAAAATGCTTTTATAATTACCGGGCAGACGCAGGGCATAGTTGAAAATATTTCAAAAAGATTCATTCAAAAAAAAGTCTACTGGTTGAAAAACGGTGTTGATATTAATTCTTTCAATAATATCAAGGCAGACAATTCCTGGCGGGATAAAAATAATTATAAAAAAAACGATTTCATCTGCTTTTATGCAGGAATTCTTGGGTATGCACAGGGGTTGGAAGTTATTCTTTATGCAGCAGAGAAATTAAAAGACAATCCCAATATCAAATTTTTAATATTCGGTGACGGACCTGAAAAAATGGAATTAACTCTGCTTAAGGATAAACTAAAATTAAATAACGTTTTTTTCTATCAGCCTGTTCCTAAAACCGAAATCAGCATGATAATAAAATCAGTTAATGCAGCAATTATCCCCTTAAAAAAAATCGAATTGTTTAAGGGTGCAATTCCTTCAAAAATATTTGAGATACTTGCATCAGGAAAACCAATTTTACTCGGAGTTGATGGTGAAGCGAAAGAATTGTTCATAAATGAAGGAGAATGCGGTTTGTATTTTGAACCGGAAAATTCTGATGTTCTTTCAGATAAGATTATGGAATTATTCGAATCAAAAGAACTTTGTCTCCAATTGGGTATAAACGGGAAGAATTACGTAGAAAATAATTTCAATAGTGATATAATAGCAGAAGACTTTGTGAAATTACTCACCCATTCTTCTCAGCAAAAATAAACCAGGCAAATCCTGTTATATCCCAAATGCTGAAGCCCGACATGCTTTCTTTTTTAATAATTTTCTTTAGAATAAAATAAGGCGAGAAAAATATTCCGACTTTGTCTCTTCGAGTCCCCGCCTTTATAATTCTAAAATTATTTTTAATAAGAACATTTGCCACATCAATTATATTATAAATCTTTTTATGAGTTTCGTCATCACAAAAGTTTAACGTACCGGGCTGACTCGGCAATGATAAGGATTTTATCGAAGGAGTTTCAATATAAATTTTTCCTTTATTTTTTATTTTTTTTGAAATAATCCCCACTGCTTCAATTCCATTATCAATATGCTCAATTACATGATTCATAATAGCTACATCAAAAAAGTTATCAGGAATTTCATCTAAAGAGTCTTTTTCAAGGTCAAGTTTGTAGAACTTGGTCATTAGACTAAAGTCATAATCACTATTATTGTAATTATCTTTATCCAAACCGTAGTAATTACATTTAGGGAAATATTTTTTAGTTACTGAGGCAGAATGATTTCCGCAGCCGGCATCGAGTAATAGGAACTCCTTATCTTTAAACAAAGTATATAGCTTTTTCAATGATACGGGCATTTTGAGATTATCTATAAATTTCATCTTTAGATATTAGATTTAACCACCAATGAACTTTTCCATGAATTAAAATTATCCTTAATTATTATTAGAGATTTATGTTTCAGTAAATCTAAATTATAGATATAAAGAGAAACAAAGAGAATGATTTTTATGATTTGAATAAAACCGTCTTGTATATGTATCAATTCAAAAAGAATTTTAACAATTAAAAAAGACAACAAACCGTTTACTAAAAGCATGAAAGATTCGTTAAATATTAATATCTTATTCTGCATCTTAATCATTTTCAGACTTCCTATAAATCCCATGAGAAATATAAAAGTATAAGCCATGGCGGAACTTACTGCAAGACCGTTTTGTTTATATTCATCAACTAATATATAGCTGAAAGTGATCTTAATTGCTAACCCCATAATAGATACAAATGTTAAAAATTTAATCGCATTCATCCCGTAAAGCAGCTTATTTACAACTGCATAAGATGAATAAAATATTAGACATAAAGCATATATTCTTAAAATGTTAAATGTAACAATTGTATCATTTACCTTAAATTCTCCTCTTTGATAGAATATTTTTGTTATTATATCACCATAAAAAATTAATATGAGTGATATAGGTATAAAAATAAAAGAATTAATAATTAAAGAATTGTTAAAGCTCTTAATAAGTGACTCCTTATTCTCAGAAAAAAATTCCTGTGAAAACTTTGGGAAAAGGGCAGTAGAAAATGCCATTGAAATAATTGCAATTGGTAAAACAAAAATATTATTGGCAGAATTTAAAGCTGCAATTCCGCCTGTATCAACCCTGTTATAAAAAAATCTATCCACTACAACATAAAGCTGCCCGACTACTTCTATTGCAACCGTTAATAAAATTGCATTGAATGAAAAGTTAACAAGCCAGGACTTATTAAGAGATTTGAAATTTACTTGTATTCTTCCTTTAAGCTTTACCGATAAATATATTAGCTGGATAATAGTTCCTAAAATATATCCAGCGGGAATGGCATAAATATTTAGTTCTTTTGTAAAAAAAATGACTAATAAAATTATAGAAATATTTAACCAAAGTTGTGAGATTACCGGTGCTTTAAATTCAAATTCTGATTGAAGATATGCAGAAATAATAGATATTACGCTTGTGAGAGGTAATGTAATTAAAAACAGCCGGAATATATTCACTGCAACCGATTTTAATTTTGGTGCATTACCAAGATAAATATCAATTATATTATTTGAGAATAAAAATAAAAGAAGTGTTATTAAATATACTTCCGGCAAAAAATAGAATTAACACGGTAGTAAAAAAATTCGAAGATTCTTCACTGCTCTTTTTCTTTAAACTTGAATCTTTTATAGTTAGGAATAAAATAATTTTGACCGAGATACATAACGATGCTGTTTATAACAGCAGGAATTACAGCCCCGATAAGGTAAATATCAAATTCTTTACTCAAACCAAATTGATGTGCAAAAGCAGCTTCTCTTATTAATCCTAATCCTCTACCGATTATAGTAAAAAAGATAATAATAATTGATGCCCCTGCTACAGTTGAAGCAAATTTTTTAGACATGAGAATCAGTTCCCAGATTCTGGGTGCTTGATACCGGATTCAGGATAAATGATACCTGATTCATGATAATGAGAAGGCAGGCGAATATTTTGAACATGGTAACTTTATAAAATTTCCAAATTAATGAGAAGCAAAAATTTATGAAGATTTGATTACCGATTTAAAATAATCGATTGTAATTTTTAATCCTTCTTTCCTATCTACCTTGGGTTCCCAGCCAAGTTTTGTTCTTGCTTTGGTTATATCGGGCTGGCGGATTTTAGGATCATCTTCAGGTAAATCTTTATATATTATTTTACTCTTTGTTTCAATTAAATTTAAAACTTCTTCAGCAAACTGCTTTATTGTAATCTCTGAAGGGTTCCCAATATTTACCGGCTCTTTTTCATTTGACATGAGTAATTTAAAAATCCCGTCTACAAGATCGGATACATAACAAAAGCTTCTAGTTTGCGAACCGTCTCCGAAAACAGTTAAATCTTCTCCGCGTAAAGCTTGACCGACGAAAGCAGGTAAAGCCCTTCCATCATCAAGTCTCATCCGTGGTCCATATGTATTAAATATTCTAACAATTCTTGTCTCAATTCCATGATACCTTTGATAGGCCATTGTCATTGCCTCGGCAAATCTTTTAGCTTCATCATATACTCCTCTTGGTCCGATCGGGTTCACATTCCCCCAGTAATCTTCATTTTGCGGATGAATAGAAGGATCTCCATAGACTTCTGAAGTTGAAGCCAGTAAGAAACGGGCCTTCTTTTCTTTAGCCAATCCAAGTGCTTTGTGAGTTCCTAGTGAACCGACTTTCAATGTTTGTATAGGAAGCTTTAAATAATCAATCGGGCTTGCCGGTGAAGCAAAATGGAGCATATAGTCTATTCTTCCGGGTAAATAGATATAATTTGTTATATCATGTTTAACAAATTTGAAGTTTTCGTTATATATCAAATGTGCAATATTATCTGTGTTACCTGTAATTAAATTATCAACGCAGATAACATTAAAACCCTCGGATAAAAGTCTGTCGCATAAATGTGAGCCTAAAAATCCGGCTCCTCCGGTTACTACAGCAGTAGATTTAGACATTCTGTTCCTTTTTATTTTTGAATATATACATTTTTCTATCATTAATAACAAAAATTAAGCTTGATAGCAGGAATACAAAAATACCTCCAAGTATCGTTGAAAAGACAACTCTTGGACCCGCAGGATTTAAAGGAGGAATCGCTTCATCCAGAATTTCTACAGTCGGCAGATCTTTATTTTCCTGTATTTTCTCCTTATAATACTGCTGTTGAAGCATTGTGTAAACTTCGTTCTGTATTTTTACTTCCCTCAACAGGTTTGCCAACTGTTTTCCAAGCTCCGGTACTTCTTTAAAGGCAACCAGGTAATCCTGGCTCCCCATCTCCATTTTGTTATACTGTTCCTGCAGATTATTCAATTTATTTTTTAAAGCTAAAAGGGACTTATTGTCTTCCCTAAAATTCGGTTCTAATAATCCAAGCTCTACTTCGGTCTTCATAATTTCAGCTTTTAATTTTGCTGCGGCATCGATAGCAGCATTAACCTGTTCAGGTAATGAAACTGCTTTATTTGATCTTTGAAAGACCATCAGCATATTTTCTACTGAATCTAGTTTAATTTTAGTCTTTTGAATTTGTCCTTCAATAAAGAGTCTGGCTTTCTTTGCCTTGGATGATAATTTTTCCCGGTTAATTTTATCTAATCCTTCTACAAAGCTGTTGGATATTCTTGCTGCAAGACTACGGACAGAATCTTTATTTGAAAATATTGGAAAGAAAGGTGTGGCCAACTCCGATGTAAGTTTGATAATTCCTTCTTTAGTTACTTCGACAGAAATATGATTTTCCAGTTTACTTGCGGCAATATAAACATTATCGGTATTAAAATAATTTGTCAGGCCCAATTCATTCACAACAAAAACCGAAGCTGTCCTGCTTTCTAAAATTTGCTGGTACAGCTGGGAATTGGCGCTGCCTGCTCCTGAAGTAAGTAAACCAGAAAAATCCTGGGCGCTCAATAAAGAGCTCAAACCGGACATCTCATTATTTTTTTCGGGCGGAAGGACTGTAACAGTTGATTTGTATGTAACAGGGTAAACAAAGATTAAAATTAGAAAAATGAACAAAACAGCAATCCCGGTAATTTTTATAATAGAATTCCTGTTAAAGATTATAATATTAAGAATATCGTGATAGCTCAAATTAATTATTTCCTTGTAGCAATTATTACTGCAGCAGTAGCCGCAATTATTGACGCAACCTGTCCTATAATTGTAAGAGAAGTAGTAAAAACATCCCAGAATTTCGGGCCGGGCGGTGTTTCGGGTATCCAGATCGTATCGCCTGTTTCAAGAGAATCGACGTCATCGGCATCAACCCATTCGCCGGTGTTCGCTTTAATTACACGCACGTCTCCCTTTTCGGCGCGCCAGCCGAAACCGCCTGCTAATTGGATATAATCATCCACAGTAAGCTTCGGACTATAAATTACATTGCCTGGATTTACTACCTGACCTAAAAGTATAACATAATTCCTGGCTTCCGGAACCGATATGCTGTCCCCTTTTCTTAAAAGAACATTTTCCTTTAAATCGTTCCTTTAAATAATTCCACAAAATCGACAACAACTCTCCCAACTCTTTGGCGCGATTTAGCTTTCAGATAGTTATATTCATCGTCTGTCATATCAGCTCTCGGAAGAGTTTTTAACCTGTCGTATTCCGGGTCATCCACTTTAGTTCCCTCTGTCCGTGTTAACGATGCATCTGCAAGCGAAGCTTCTTTTCGAAATCCTCCCGCTTCATTAATTACATCAATCAATGTGGTTTGGTTCTCTACAATTTTATAATAGCCCGGAAATTTTACATAGCCTTTTATTCTAATAAATTTTTCAGTGTAATAATCAGGTATAGCCCTGACAAGTATTTTATCTTTATTCTTTAATAATACATGCTGCCCCAAAAGTGCATCGTATGAATAATATTTACTTGTTTCACTTTTGCCGTCGGGATTAAAACTTACAATTTCAATTGTATCCGTACGGGCATCATTTAAAAACCTCCTGTTACATCGATAAAATCAGCAACAGTTTCACCATTTACATATTCGTAAACTCCCGGGAATTTCACTTCTCCCGCAATTGAAATTGTTTTATCGACTCTATCAACCAAAACTATATCACCGTCCTTTAAAAGGGGGTTATCATTTCTATCTCCAAGTCTTATAAAAGAAAGCAAGTCATACTTTTTCTCAGAGCTGTCTTTACCTATAATTTTAATATTACGAAAATCTGCAGTCTTATTTAATCCGTTTGAATTGCTTACCAAATCCATTAACCTTGAATTACCGGGAAGGATAAGGGATGCCGGTTTAACTACATCTCCAAGCAGGGACACCTTTAATCTTCCTGATATTAATTAATGAAATAAAGACATCAACATTTTTGTAGTACTTATTTATTGCATTAAGAATTTTGGTTTTTGCCCCGGTTAAAGTTGTATTTTTCAGGTCTATTCCGCCAACTTTTGGTATATATAAAATGCCGTCATGATTAATTCTAACCGTAAGGGGTATCTCTTCCAATCCATTAATTGATATAAAAATTTTATCACCAGGCCCGACAATATATTCATCCGGATCAATGCTTTCATTATCTTCAGTCATATTTTGATTTATAAGAAGTGAGTCCCTTGAGATATATCGTTCCTTATAATGCGGGAGCATTCTTTCTCCCGGGTAATTTTGAATTTGTGATTTTATCACCTGGGAGGAAAATAAAAAGAATAATATTACAAGTAAAAAAGTAATTTTTCCTATGTTTGTAAAAGAAAAATGAGATTTTAAATTCGTTTGAATTATGTTCATTAAAGAATAGTGAAATATTAAAGAATTTGCATCAAAAATTAAAAAATATCAGAATCACTTCAAATTCTTAGATTAATTCTTCTAAGAGCAAAAGTGCTTACAAGAAATCCCAGTACGGGACCAATTAGTAACATTACAACCAAATATATTTTAACCGAATCGAAATAAGCTTTGAATGCTATAAAATTTCCAAAATAAGAAAGTATAAACAGGAAAATTCCTAATGCAATTATGCCGGCTAAAAATCCGATAAATATTCCGTTTATAATTACGGGCATTTTGATTGCAGATAATTTGGCCCCAACTAATTTCATTGTTTCAAATTCTTCCTGCTTTAAGCTGATAACCAATTTAACCGTACTATATACAATATAGAGAGAAATGATGAATAATACCGCAGTTATAATGAAAACATATTTTTTAATGCTGTCAATAAATGAAAGAACTTTATCCGCAAATTTATACTGGTAAACAATTTCATCCACTCCATTAATCTTGGAAAGTTCGGAAACAATTTTATCTATCGATTCTTTCTTTACAAATTCTTCTTTCAAAGTAATGGAGTATGAAACGGGCAATGGATTATAATCAAGGATTTTTCTGAAATCTTCACCCGTATCTTTAATAAAATTCTCTGCGGCTTCATTTTTATCAATGAATTTGATAGAATTTATATATTCTTTGCTGTTTAATATTTCCCCGATATTGTTTATTGAATTCTTTGAAACAGAATCTTTAAGAAAAATATTTATGCTCAGCTTCTCTATTAAATTAGTCTGAAACCTGTTTGACAGGCGTATTAAAATGATAGAAGAAACTATAAGCAGAACGGAAATACTGTAGAAATCAATGAGAGTATAAATGATGATTTTGCCCTCCCGATGGATTTGAATGCTTCTTTAAACCAAAAAGTGATCATGTGTTGTTCATAGACAATTTGTTAAAAAATAGGGTATAATGGTATAAGGCTTCCCTTATACCCTATACTCTTATACCCTATACCTTTAAAAATTGATTCATCAGTCCAGCGTGTGATTTTCCATTTCTGAGTATCAGGATTTTTTCTTAAAGAAAGATTAACCCGGCCGTCAACTCTTAAAATATCAATTGAACTAAGTGTGACAGTTAAATTAAATCCTCTAACAATTGTAGCAGTTAAAGAATCCTCGCTTGATAAATATATATTATTCCAGATAAGATCCAGCCTTTGAGAATTTTGGAATAAACCGTAAGTTGTCTTCATCTCTTCATCTCTTCCCCAAGAGACATCATAATTTAACTCATAATCCCTGTATGTAAAAATAAAATCCTGGCTGATTAACTGACCATAAATTAAAGTATCTTTAAATGTATATGCATATTGAAAATTTTTGAATATACCATCTATGGATTTAAGATCGGAGAGAGCTGATGAGGAGCTCCCTTCGGAAGTATCATAAGATGGTGAAAAAGGATTTTTACAGCCGGTTAAAATCAAGGCCAACCAAAAAATGTAAATAAATTTATTGTGAAAAAATTTCAATTCGCAAGATTTCCTTTTAAATCGCTCCAGCTCAAGCTTGCATTAGTAGTTTTATTATCCTGCCATGAATATATGCTCCACACCGATCTCGAATCTCTTATCATCTTGAATGTCAAAGTCCCTTCGTAAATTTCAGGTGTAATTTCCGAATTTGAATTAACAAATGGTAAATTTAAGGAATAAGAAGCTGTATAAAATGTACTGTCGCCGAAATTATTTCTCGCGCCTTCCTTTAACGTTAAAACAATTTGGCTATTCGAATTAACTTTAATCGACATGTTTGTAAAATACTGTTCTTCATTTCTTTTTTCCCAATCCATTAGGGTTGGATATGTAGATATAGCTTCGTTTGACGGGATGAAATGGAATTTTTTTTCGGTAAAAGAAGTATCGGACAAACATGCCATATAATTTGTAACATCTTTATCTTTTAAAGAATTTATGAAATTCTGGATAAGTATATCTACCGTTGCAGCCGGTTCAAAATCCGAACGCGGTTGTGTAGGTTTTTCGGCATCTCTTGTGTTAAAAATATCGCAGCCGGATATAACAATACAGGAGATTAAAAGTACAGCCAATTTCTTCAAGAAATTGTTTTTGAAAACAAAATTAGGTCTGTTCAAGAAAATTGATTGCCGGATATTAAAAAAATTATTTTTTCTTTGCAATTATAATTATTCTGGGGGAAGTTTCTAAGTCAAAAGTTCTGCCTCTAACTCCGCCGAAAATATATTCAACATTAAAGCCCCTGCTTTCAATTTCACTTATTAATTCAAATGAATTGTACATTCTAACCGATTCCATGAAGTGTCTTTCATGATCATCATTTAATATAGTAATTTTTTTTATTACCCTGTCCCCTTCTATCTTTCTTTCCTGGATAATTTTGCTTTGGTCAATATAATCTTCGGATCTTGCAACAATATTTTTTTCAAGGTAATTCTTATTGAAAAAATCCAAGACAAAGTACCCGTTATCATTTAAGAATTGAAATGCCCTTTTAAATAATTTAAAATTTTCTTTGTCTTCTTCAAAATACCCGAAACTTGTAAAAAGATTAACCACCAGGTCAAACCTGGACTTAATACAAAGACTCCTAAGATCAGCTTCAATAAAGTTTACATTCACATTGGACTTTGCCGCACTATTCATTGCAACTTTTAAAAGATTTTTACTTAAATCAACTGCAGATACTTGATATCCTTTTTGCGCAAATAATATAGAATGCCTTCCCGGGCCGCATGCCAGATCGAGTACTTTCGCATTCCAAGGTAAATCTATACTTTCTAAGATTAATTCGACTAACTCTTTGGCATCTTGTTCATTGCGATGCTTGTATACATTTAAATATTCTTCGGTATTAAACCAGTCTTTGAACCATTCTTCCATCTATTACTCTTGTAATTCTGTTTGAAACATGACAATTTTAATGAAAAATTATGCCAAGCCGCTTATTCCAATGAAAATAATTAAGTTAAAGTTTTTAAATAAGAAAGCCCCAAGCTGATTAATCATCCGGGAAACCGCTGAAACGCTTACAAAATTATCATATTCATTATTAAAACCGGGTTTAATCCTGATGTCGATGAGACCTTAAAACTTATATTTTAAAAGTCTTTATCTTTTGATGAGCATTATCAATTATTACTATTTACCTAAAGTTATATAACCTAATTCTTAGATTTAACAAAGAATTCTCCCAGTAATAAAAATATTAATTAATAAGATAGGGAATTTTTTATTTTGAAAAGTGTTGATGAATTGATTAAAATTATAAACATGTTAAAATATTTCCAACGATCAAACAGCAACAGACTCACAGCAAACTGCCAACCACCAGCAACTACAATTCAATTCTCCCTGTAACCGCCCTGCTGATAGTAGCTTCATCGGCAAACTCCAGGTCTCCGCCGATAGGTAATCCCCTTGCAATTCTTGATACTCTAATTCCGAGGGGCTTAATTAATTTAGCAAGATATAAAGAAGTAGCCTCGCCTTCGGTATCAGGATTAAGAGCCAAAATAACCTCTTTTATATCTTCCGTTTCAAATCTTTTAAATAATTCTTTAATTTTCAAAGATTCGGGATCAATCCCTGACAAAGGAGATAAAACTCCTCCCAGTACATGATATTTGCCGTTATATTCGTGGGTTCTTTCTATAGCAATTACGTCACTAGCTTCTTCCACAATACAAATAACAGAATTATCTCTTTTGGGACTTTTGCAGATTTCACACAACTCATCAACTGATATATTAAAACATCTCGAACAAAAGCGTAATTTGGTTTTTAATTCATGGATGGCTTTCACCAGATTTTCAACTGTTTGAGTGTCACTCTTTAATATATGCAGCGCCAATCTTTGAGCAGTTTTTTTTCCAATACTCGGCAGTTTACTTAGTTCTTCAATGGCAGTTTGCAGTGGTTCGGCTATTTGCAATTTTTACAATCCCGGAATATTTAATCCTGGCGGGATCATTCCTTTAGTAACCTTGGCCATTTCTTCTTCAGCCAGCTTACCGGCAGACTGCAGAGCTTTATTAACGGCTGCAACCACCAAATCCTCCAAAATTTCTTTTTCTTCTTGTTTTATGACTTGTGGGTCAATTTCTACTGAAATTATCTCTTTATTTCCATTTGCCGTAGCTTTAATCATTCCTCCGCCAGCTTCTTCAGATACCGTCAAATTTCCCAGTTCACTTTGAACCTTCTGCATTTCCGCCTGCATTTTCTGAACTTGCTTCAGCATTCCTTGCATTCCGCCTTTCATCCATTTTCTCCTATAAATTTTTTAACTTTTTTTCGAAAAACTATTTTAATTTTTGTCCAAATATAATATATTGATTTGACTTTGTATACTTAATTTTCATAATTTCTTAGTTTAAAATAACTACAAGTGAATATTGACAACTACATTTAACAACAACCGCACCTTATACGAGGAACTCCAGAAAAAAGAATTGCCGATAGATAATTCGGAATATCTCATTCACGAATACAGTGATTACTTTCAGGACGGAAGTTCAAAAAAAATAAAAAGTAAAGATATTGGGGAAAAATTTGCTTCAATAAATGCTTTCTTTTTTGATTATTTGAAAGAATATCATATCCCGGCTGCGTTTGTTAAAAATGTAGACAAAAACAGCCTCAAATTTATAAAATATGAAAAATTTCCTTTTTTTGTAAAAATATTGAATGTTGCCGATAAAAGAACAGCTAAAATTTTTGGAGATAAAGAAGGAAAACCCCTGGTTATCCCGCTATACGAATTTCATTTTGGAGATGGAAGAGATACACTCATTTCCGAAAGCCATTTAATTTCTTATAACCTATGCACTAATGATGATTTAAGACTTATAAATAGGATATGTTCCAAAATTAACGCAGTGCTCAAATCTTTTTTTGAAAGAAGAAATTTATTATTTGCTGAAGTCTGCTGTAATTTCGGCAAAAGTAATGAAAAAATTTATTTGATCGATGATTTCACTCCTAAAAGCTTGAAAGTTTTTCCGCTTAATAATGAATATAAATGGAGTGATCCTTATAAGCTCACAACATCTGCCCAAATTAAAAATTATACTAACCAGATTTATAATTTGATGAGTGTTCAATAGATGCTTACTAAATATGGATATTCTACTTTAGGAATAATTTCGGTTGTAGCATTCCTATTTATCTCTTCAAGTTTTTTTTTCAGTAACGGATATTTAAAAGCATTTTTAATTATCTTTCCTGCACTTTTTTTACTTTTTTCTATAAATTTTTTCCGGGATCCGGATAGAACACCGCCGGCTGAAGAAAATGTTGTAGTTTCACCGGCAGACGGCAAAGTACTTTTTGTAAAAGAGGTTGAAGACAATAAATTTATAAATGGAAAAGCCAAACAAGTTTCTATCTTCATGTCCCCTTTAGATGTTCATGTAAACAGGATACCAATTTCAGGGAAACTTGAGTATCTAAAATATTATCCCGGTGATTATATTGCCGCTTTCGAAGATAAAGCCTCCGAAGTAAATGAAAGAGCTGAATTTGGAATAATAAGCAAATACGGGAAAGTCTTTTTTACTCAGGTTGCAGGATTTGTTGCAAGAAGGATAATATACGAAATAAAAACCGGGGATAGTGTCATTATCGGGAAAAGATTCGGCATGATAAAATTCGGGAGCAGGGTTGATGTTGTTGTACCGTATGAGTGGCAGGAAAAGGTAAAAAAAGATGAGAAAGTCAAAGCAGGAGAGACAATACTTTTTGAACATAATAAATAATGAACCGATTTAGAGTAACCAGGTCTGTTATACCGAATCTTTTCACCGCGATGAATATGTTTTCCGGCTTCCTTTCTATCATTAATGCTTCCCAGGGAAAATATTATTATGCGGCTATATTAATCATTATTGCAGCAGTTTTTGATGCTCTCGACGGAATAATGGCAAGACTTACAAAATCCAGCAGTGAACTTGGGGTTGAGCTCGATTCGCTCTCCGATATCGTTAGTTTTGGTGCTGCCCCGGCTTTTCTGATTTATTCGACTTACTTATATAATTTTAATGCTGCAGGAATAGTTATAAGCTCTCTGCTTTTAATTGCAGGAGGATTTAGGCTTGCACGCTTTAATGTTCAGTTAGTCGGTTTTGATAAAGAATACTTCACCGGGCTGCCTATTCCCTCTTCGGGAATTACTATTGCTGCATTTGTACTGACTTATTATGAAGGGAATCAGGGATTTGCTGCACCGTATACAAGCTTTATCATCCCGCTCGTTATTGTTTTATCATTTCTAATGGTAAGTAAAGTTAAATATGATACAATACCGAAACCCTCTTTCAGAGGAATAAAAAGGAAACCGGTGCAGTATATTTTTATTGTTTCTGCAATTACTATTCTCATTATCACCTCGGGGAAAGCCTTATTTTATATTTTTGTTTTCATGATTCTATTTGGTATTTTTAGATATATTTTTAATAAATTTTCTAAAAAAAGTTAGAATCATAAAAGATTTTTATCCCCATTAGTAAAGTAAATTATAAGAAAAATGTTTAAAGCAAAAGTCGTTATAAAAAGAAGACCTTCAATTTTAGATCCGCAGGGTAAGGCTGTTGAAAAAGGAGCCGAACACCTGGGATTAAAAAATATAAGAGAAACACGAATTGGTAAGTATATTGAATTTGTCGTAGATACCAACGATAAATCTTCTGCAGAAAATGAAGTAAATGAATATTGTCATAAGCTTCTGGCAAACCCAATAATGGAAGATTATGAATTTTCTCTGGAACCCATCTCCACTACTGCTAGTCAAGTACGGGAAGCTAAATGAAACCGAAATTTGGAGTAGTTGTATTTCCAGGGTCAAATTGTGATCACGACGCTTATTATTCTTTAAAAAAGTATTAGGTTTTGATGTAGTTTTTCTCTGGCATAAAGATACCAGCCTGGAAAACTGCGACGTTATAGTTCTTCCCGGCGGATTTTCCTACGGTGATTATTTAAGGACCGGGGCTATAGCAAGGTTTTCACCCATAATGAAACCGGTAATTGAGTTTGCAAAAAAAGGCGGCTACGTTATGGGAATATGCAACGGGTTTCAGATTCTTTTGGAAGCAGGTTTACTGCCAGGCGTTTTATTGAAAAATAAATCTCTACAATTTGTGTGTAAAGATGTTTATCTTTCAGTCGAAAATAAAGATACTGTTTTTACGAAAGGTATTAATACAAAAGATAAATTAAAATTTCCTGTTGCCCATGGGGAAGGGAATTATTTTGCTGATGATGAAACTTTAAAAGAGCTGATTGATAATAATCAAATCGTTTTCAAGTATGCGTCATTAAATAATAGCAATAATTTTAATCCTAACGGATCGGTTATGGACATTGCAGGGATTGTAAATAAAGAAAAAAATGTATTGGGATTAATGCCCCATCCAGAAAGAAGCTGCGATCCGATTCTCGGGAAAACCGATGGTTCATTAGTCTTTAATTCCATAGCAAGTTCATTCTTAAATTAATAGGTGAAAAAATGTTTGGAAACCTTGGAGCAGGTGAAATAATTCTTATTTTGCTGGTTATTTTGATCCTTTTCGGTGCAAAAAAAATTCCTGAATTAGCCAAAGGGCTTGGTAAAGGAATGAGTGAATTCAAAAAAGGGTTAAAAGAAGTTGAAAATGATATAAAAGCCAGTGACAAAGAAGAAAAAACTGAAGATAAAAAAAATTCTTAATGTTCAAATAAAATATTTTTAAATTGAGGTGCGTAATGTTTGAGAATATCGGATTCGGTGAACTATTGATAATTCTTGTTGTAGTCTTAGTTCTGTTTGGTGCTAAAAGAATACCTGAATTAGCTAAAGGGCTTGGTAAAGGTATAAGTGAGTTCAAAAAAGGTTTACGTGATGTTGAAGATGAAATAAATTCCAGCGATAAAAATGAAGCCAAAACAGAACCTAAGCAAATAACTGAAAATTTAAATAAAATCTCTTAAAGAGGCGTAAGATGTTTGAGAATATCGGTTTCGGTGAATTATTAATTATTCTACTTGTGAATATTAATTTTTTTCGGAGCCAAAAAAATTCCTGATATTGCACATGGTTTCGGCAAAGGAATACGTGAATTCAAAAAAGGCCTGAAAGAAGTAGAAGACGAAATAAAGATCACGGATACTAAAGCAAATAGCTCTAACTCTAAAAAAGTTTAAGTTTTTTCCGCAACATAAAATCTTTTAATTTCTAAAGAAGGTTCGCTCCTTGACTCCATACTCTAACTTTTCCGACAAAATCGAAAAGATAAAACACAATAAAATTTCATTAGTTGAAAACGTTAACTTTTTCCTGGAAAGGATTGAAGAGAATAAACACCTTAATGCATTTAATTTTGTTTTTCACGATGAAGCAAAAGACCAGGCTGTTAAAATTCAGGAGAAAATTAGAAAAGACCAGCACGGTAAATTAGCAGGATTAGTTGTTGCCGTTAAGGATGTACTATCAATTGAAAATAAACCTACCACATGTTCTTCAAAAATTTTAAAAGATTTTAAGGCATTATTTACCGCAACTGCAGTTCAAAGACTTATAAATGAAGATGCCATAATTATAGGGAAAACAAACTGCGACGAATTTGCAATGGGTTCTTCCAATGAAAATTCAGCCTTTGGAAATGTACTAAACCCGGCGGACAATGAAAGAGTGCCGGGAGGCTCCAGCGGCGGTTCCGCTGCAGCGGTAGCAGCAAATCTTTGCGATGCTTCACTTGGAACAGATACGGGCGGCTCAATAAGGCAGCCTGCAGCTTTTTGCGGTGTGTATGGACTGAAGCCTACTTACGGTAGAGTCTCACGATATGGCTTAACAGCTTTTGCATCCTCCTTCGATTCAATCGGACCATTTGCCAATAACGTTGAAAATATAGCTGCGATCATTGAAGTCATTTCCGGTATAGATAAAAATGATTCAACTTCTTATAATATTTCCGTACCTGGTTTTTCCAACGAATTAAATTTAAACGGGAAGAAACCAAAGATTGGTCTAGCTAAAGAGTATTTCACAGAAGGTTTATCCCCGGAAATAAAAACATCAATTGAAAATTTGATTACTAAATTAAAGAATGACGGTTTTGAAATAATCAATATTGATCTCCCTTTAAATGATTATACCATAGCTACTTATTATATTCTGACTACAGCAGAAGCATCATCTAATTTGGCACGATACGACGGGGCAAGGTACGGTTATAGATCCCAAGACAACCAGTCATTAATTGATATGTATAAATCCTCAAGGTCGGAAGGTTTCGGTGAAGAAGTAAAAAGAAGAATTATGCTTGGAACGTACGTTTTATCCGCAGGATATTATGATGCTTATTATAGGAAAGCGCAGAAAGCAAGAAGATTAATTAAAAATGATTTTGATAGAGCATTCGAAAAAGTAGATTTGATTATAACTCCTACTTCCCCGACTACTGCTTTTAAAATCGGCGAGAAGTCTAATGATCCTCTTGAGATGTATTTAAGTGACATCTATACAACTTCTGCAAATTTAGCGGGCATACCGGGAATAAATATTCCTGCCGCAAAAAGCTCGGAAGGACTTCCAATAGGTGTGCAGCTGCTTGCCAATCAATTCGATGAATCAACTCTACTTAAAATGAGCTATTACATTCAAGAAAATTATTTAAAAATTTCTTGATTATATTTCACTATCCGCAATAAAATTATAGAGTATTTTACCACAGAAAACTCAGAAGTTATACAGAGATCGCGGAGTAAGATTTTTTTCTCTGTTTTCTCCGGGTCTTCTCTGTTTCCCCTGTGGTTAATGCGGATATTATTTAACATATTTTACTATCCAATCTACCCAGCGTTTGTATACATCTGTTCTTCGGACAATATCATGCGGGAAATGAGTATCAACGGGATAAGCATAGAATTCGGTATTAACTCCGTTGTCGCGTAATGCATGGTACATTTCATAGCTGTTTATTATGGGAACGTTCGGATCCCCCACATCACCGAGAATCAATGTCGGAGCTTTTACATTTTCAGCTAAAACAATCGGAGACTGCTGCCGCCAAATATTCCAATATTCTTTCAACCAGGGCGAGCCTCCAAAAAAGTATAGGTCGTATGACTGATAGTATGCTATGGTATAATCCATTACCCAGTCATTAAGTGCTGCACCTTCAACTGCAGCTTTCCATTTAGTCGGGTATCTTCCGTTCAGCCATGAGGTCATATATCCGCCGTAGGACCATCCTGTAACACCAATCCGGTTTGTATCTATGATCCCCATTATTTCTATTTTTTTCAAACCTGCCATAACATCTTTGCCGGGTCCCTCCCCGGTATCTTTAAATATTGCATGCTGATATTTATCTCCAAGATTTATGCTTCCCCTGTAATTAGGTTGAAAGACAAAAATACCTTTTGCTGCAAATAACTGCACAAGCTCTGAAAACTCGACTATAGATGCACCTTCAGGACCCCCGTGAATAACCAGCACCAAAGGATACTTTTCATTTTTATTATAATCTGATGGGTAAGTAATTACGCCATCCTCTTTAAACCCGTCTTCACTTATCCATTCTATTCCTATTGATCTTCCCACGCTTAATGAATCAACAAAAGAATTTAAATTAGTCAGCTGTTTTGGTTTACTTTTTAATGATTCAAGAAGATATAATTCAACGGGATGTGATGACGTCCTGCCGGTGAATGCAATTACACCATTTTTAGAGACACTCAAATATCCAGGACCCGGATTTACATCTCCGATGTCAATTTGTTCTGCTTTTCCATTTAAAGGCTGGTTCCAAAATACCGACTTAGTACCTTTATCTCCCGTAAGCAATAAAGACTCTCCCCCCGGCAGCCATGCATACCCGTTTATATTACGCGATAATTCATGGGTAACATCCTTCACCTCCCCATTCATATTTACATAAACAGCATTTCCATTATTCAAATCTCCGTTTCTTGCACGCATAAATGCAAGAATATTTTGAGAAGCAGAATATTTTGGCATTCCTGCTCCTTCTTCATTAATTACAGTTTTGATTTCATTTCCATTTGTATCAACTTCAGCAATTACCGAGTGCCAAGAATTTCCTTCCCAAACATTTGGAAAACGTTGAAAGACAATCGATTTGCCCTCTGGATTCCATACAACAGATGAATTTGTTTCCTGATCGGTGCAAAGACTAAATATACCTTTTGTTAGTTGTCTGGATTTCCCGCCGTTAGCAGACACAATCCATAAGTGCCATGGCTGAACCATCTCTCGTATCGTATAGTTATTATCTGTAATCTGGATAGCATCTTCATGATGCTTAATCTCTTTTGGATTAGGAATGGTGTCCTGCGCAACAAATGCAATTGTTTTACCGTTCGGACTCCAAGTAAATTCTTTTATACCTGTTTTGGAACCTGTTATTTTAACCGGATCACCGCCGTTCATGGGCATAATATATAATTGAGGTTTTTTAGTTTTATTATCCTTGGCTAGAAAACCAAACCTGTTTCCGTCGGGTGACCATCTTATATTTGAAATGCTGCTTCTCTGGTATGTCAAACTCCGCATTGAACTATTTGCAGCATCAACAAGTTCAATTTCCTGCAAAACCGAATCTTTCTCCCAATCGTAATGTGACACAATAATGGCAACCTGTTTTCCATCAGGGGAAATTTGCGGATCGGAAATATTGACTATTTTTCTTAGATCAGTTAGCTGAAAAGAATTTTTCTGAACCTGTGAAAATATTTTCCCGGAAGTCATAGTTATAAAAAGGAAAAAAATAAAAAAATTGGTAGACCGCATAAAATTGACTCTTTATTTATTAGAAAAATTAATTTTTAGTTCAAGAATACCAGTTATAATAGAACTGATTATTATGTTCTTTTACGATTCATTAAGACAATATAATAATCATAATGATCATAAAATTTCTGCGTTCAATTAAAAGTAAGTTATTTAAAGAGCATTAAATTTCACCTTCAGAAATTATTTTGGCTGAAGATGTTGGATAAGAAGATTCATTCATTTTTTACCATGTAAACATTGTTTTTCATATCCACATCCGGAATCTGGATGTCACCAAGTACAACTTTATTTAGTTTCTTATCCGCTTTTAATTCGATCGTATATTCGGTATTCCCATCTTTCCATACTGCAGCAGTTTGATATGTGCTATCTTTTGTTCCATCAGTATAGGATGCAACAATATTAACCGGCACGGGAATATTACCAATTTTCTTAATAACTATTTTAATCTTATTATCTTCGACACTTACATTCTTAATCGCGAGATCCGGTTCACCGAATTCAAAAAACCAGGGTTTCCAGAACCAATCCAAGTTCTCATTCAAAGCATCATTAAATGAATAGAAAAAATCATAAGGTATAGGATGCTTTCCATGCCATCTATCGATATATTCATGCAATGCTCTCAAGAATAATTTTTCTCCCAGCATATTCTTCAATGTAAGGTAAGCTTCTGCCGGTCTAAAATAAGAAGCTATACTATAAGATTCACCCTTAAGCAAAACAGAAGGAATCATCATAGGCATCTCAAGCTCACTCCCTGCAAAATTATCAAAAACTCTTGTAAGCCAATTATATGATTCGGAGTCTTTAATAGAATCATATTTAACAAAAGTAGTTAATGCCGTTGCCCAGCCTTCATCCATCCATGCGTATTTTGTTTCATCTATACCCATATAGAAGGGGAAATAAGTATGTGCAATTTCATGAGCTGTTACTCCAAGAGTTCTTGAAAGAGTGGGAGCCGAATAGTCATTCACTATCATCGGATATTCCATTCCACCGCCATGCGCACCATTAACTACAGTCATTTTAGGATACGGAAAAGGAACACCGGGAATTTCTTTCGAATAATATTCGATAGACTTCATTCCAATCTTTGCAACAATTGGAAAGTCCAACGCTTCTTTCCTGTAAGCAGCCGCTACAATAGTACGTCTTCCTGTTTTATCATCAACAACAACACTTCCGGCATCCCATAAATAATGATCACTTGAAGCGAATGCAAAATCAGTCACATTTTCCGCTTTAAAATGCCATGTATTTCTTGTGTTATCAGTTGTAATTTCTCCCCTTACAAGATCATGCAAAGTAATAATATGTATAACCGAATCGGATTTTTCAGATTCTTGTATTCTTTCGAGGTATTTCCTTGTAAAAACCTCATCTGGATTTTGAAGAATCCCTGTTGCCCATACAACATAATTTTCCGGCACAACAATTCTAACATCAAAACTTCCGAAGTTGTTATAAAATTCCTGCTGCCCGGTATACTGTATCCTATCCCACCCATCAATATCATCGTAAACAGAAACTTGCGGATACCAATACCCGACATAATAAGATGTTGAATCGATCATTCCCATTCTAATATCTGTTTTCAAAGGCATAATAAAACTCCATTTACATTCTATGCTCAAGCTATCCTTAGAATAAAGCGGACTATCAAGTTTAACGATCATATTGGTGCCGGTTATTTTAAATTTTAATCCCTGCGAATCGACATTAATTTTTTTTCCATTAATTACCAGCCCCCTAATCATCATACCACCGGTTAAATCAGAGGTATCTACAGAAAAATCTCTCGCCCCACCTTTCCTATAAAGATTCTGGTAAAGCCTGAAGACTATTTCCTTAAGTGAATCCGGGCTATTATTTTTATAATTTATTATTTCTTCCCCTTCAATAGTCCTGCTGGAAGTATCTATTTCAACTTTAATTTTATAATCTGCAAAATTCTGCCAATATCGCGGACCAGGTTTACCGTCAAATGCCCTTGTACCATTTTCATAAGCTTTTTTTATATTACGCGGCATATATAAAGATGAATCCTGTGCAAGTGTTATAAATGAATTTGAAATTCCTACTAAAATTAGTACTAAGGCAATTTTAAAAACATCTGTTTTTTTCATAATGAACATTTTACAAATAATATGGGATTTAGATAGCTAAAAGATAGATGAGTATGCACAAACTTTAATCAATTATTAGATTCATAGAATTAATACACATTTATAAATTTATTTTTTAAAATAAGCAAAAAAAAATGATATTTATAGTATCATTGTTCTCATGAAAGGTCTTACTAACCATTTCATGATAAAAAATAAATTTTCTCTTCGAGAAATATTAAACGGGATTATATTTTTACAATAATTACCTGCGGCTAATATTTCCAATACCTGTAACAGAACTATTTACAATGCCTGGATTCCCTTCATAAATTATATTACCGGCGCCTGAAATCACAGCCTCCAAAGATTCCGTAACATAGATTGAGCAATTTCCTGTTCCTTTTATTATGGCTTTACAATTTTTTGCTTCAAAAGCAAAAGCGTTTATATTCCCGGCACCATTTATTGAACAATTAAATGAATTACAATCACCTAAAAGGACAATATCTCCGGCACCATTAATAATACATCCAAGCTGACTGCAATTGATAGGATTTTGAACAACAATATTCCCGGCACCGTCTATTGAAAGGTTTTCTATAGTATTTAATGATATATAAATTTTTACGGTAACATCGGAATAGCTTCCTTTTTGCAGACCAGTAATTAAAGTTCCGTCCTGATATTGAGTAACAACCTTATCAATAATATTATCATCAGCTTCAATTTTAATTGTTTGCACCGAATCCTGGTTTAAATAGATATTCCCTGAATTACGCAGGTTTATCGCCGTACATTCAGTAATATTTCTTTCCTGCATAACTAATCTGCCTGAACCATGTATTGTCTGGTCAGGTTCATTAACATTATTTGATTGATTACAGCCGGGAAGAATTGTTAATATATAAGAAAAGACGATTACAGCATAAAATATTTTTTTCATATCGAACCCCTCTATAAATAATTTGATTTTAATTTTACAAGCTTTATTAAATCTAAAGAATATTTCCGTTATTCATTAAACCTTTTCTCTTACGGACGAAAAGAGAAACAATAAAGTCCCTGTAATTATAAATAGATCAGCCAGGTTAAACACGGCTGTGTGAATATTTGATGTACCAATAATTATAAAATCTATAACTTTCCCTTCATTAAAAATCCGGTCCAACAGATTTCCGATTCCGCCGCTTAAAAGTATGATTAATGATACTTCTTTAAGAAGAATTTTTTGTTTTTTAATTAAAAATGAAGAAATAAATAGATAGAGAATGGTTGATATCCCGGCAATTAGAACTGCAAACCTTATAGATTCCGGGAGCTCCGACCCGATGCCAAAAATGGCTCCTGAATTTTCAATATAAACAAAACGGACAAATCCTCCCAAATATGTAATAGCTGAAGAATTTTCAAGGTGATATTTTGCTATTTGTTTTGACGACTGATCGCACCCGACGAAGCAAAAGATAAAGATCAAAATTATAATCGTTCTTTTAATTGTCATAACCAAAATTTCTATTCGTATAGTTTTATTTTAGAATTAGAATCTATCAACATCAATTCAAATTTTAAATTCGATTCTGCAAAAATATTTTATTCGGATAAATAATTTATTGCGGTACTAAGCAAAAATTTTTTTTAACCACATAGGCACATAGAAAACATAAGAAAGGAGACTATGTTTCTTATGTGTCTATGTGTTTTTTCTTTACTCTTCCGGTAAATCACGGAACAATTCATTAACGAATGTTTTTTGTCCTTCATTAAATAGATTTGAACAATTAAAATTGATCAATATTCCTTTCGGTTTTTGGAGTAATTTCATATACGTAAGTAATTGTGCTTCATGAACTGGTGCAATTGCATCAATTGCTTTCAACTCAACCACTATAGAATTTTCAATAAGCAAATCACACCGCAATTCTGTATCTAAATCCATTCCTTTATAAGTTACTGCAACTATAAGTTCTGATAGAAAATCTAATCCTCTTAATGACAATTCCAATTTTATACACTTATGATACACACTTTCTAATAATCCAGGACCTAGCGCTTTATGAACTTCAATTGCAGCACCAATAATCTGGTAAGTTAAATTTGTTAGATATTTTTTAGTCATAATTAATTTTAAATAGTGATAAACTAATTTTTTTTAAACCACATAGGCACATAGAAAACATAAGAAAGGAGACTATGTTTCTTATGTGCCTATGTGTTTCAAAATTCTTCACTGAAATTTCCCGGAGAAGTGGGTGTATTATATTAATTCCCGCTATTTATATTATATAATGAGAAATTATTATTGAATACTTCCCCTTTCATAAAGATTTCTCTTCCAATATTCCCTTTAATTTATATTTAATCTATAAATATTAATTATTCTTTTTTAATAATTATTAATGATAAATCGTCATTAACCGGGGCATCACCAATAAACCTATCGACCGAATTGACTATTGTTTCACCAAGGTTTTCAAATTTATAGCCTTTTAAATTTTCGAGCAGTTTTAAAAACCTTTCTTTTTCAAAGAACATCCCGTATTCATTCTGCGCTTCCGTAATACCGTCGGAATATGCCAGCATTATTTCACCGCTATCCATCTTTATAACATCTTCCGAATAATTATAACTATTCATTAAACCAATGGCAGGATTACAATTAGAAATCTCTTTCACATCATTTTTTATCATCAAAATCGGGGGCAGGTGCCCGGCATTTACAAACCGTATGTCTCTATCGCCGGGTTTAATTTCCAGGTAGAGCATAGATGCAAAAATATTTGATGGACTGTCACGATGAAAAATAGTATTTATCTTTGTACAAAGTTCGGAAAGGCATTTATAATCTGCAGCCAATGCTCTTATTGTAGCCTGAAGTTTAGCCATGAGAAGTGCAGCGTGCAGGCCTTTGCCTGCAACATCACCAATAACAATCCCAACCCTGTCTCCGTTAATTTTCAAGTAGTCAACTAAATCACCACCTACTTCATTTGCAGGCCTTGTATAAAGCCATATCGACCAGCCCTCAACTTTCGGGCTTTGTTCAGGCATTAATGCACGCTGAACTTTTCTGCCGGCTTCCAGTTCATCTTTCGCTAATAGCTTATCCTTCAATTCAAACATTAAAACCAGAAAAATAATAGCACCTCCGACAAGCCCGGTATTGTTAACCTGTGTATTTCCGTCATTTACTATTATACCGCTTCCGAAAACAATAATCAGTAAACCTATCACAGTTAATATTCTTCTGATAGGTGTAAGATGGAGGAATAAGCTTTTTACCATCCAGGTAATTATATGAAACCATTTATGCAGAGGCTTCATACCGGCAAGCCGTTTATTCTGCTCTTCGGTTATATAAAAACTTCTTAATTCTTTGAACTCCCGCTTTACATCCTTCTGGAACTTAACGTTTTTAAGATCATCCTTTAAAACTCGTGTAAATTTTTGCCCTGTATTAGTAGTTGTTCCATTCATTTTGTTCTCTTATATGATGAATGAAAAAATGATAATAAACTTTATTGTTTATATAAAGTAAAATTACATGCGGGACCCAGCAAACCAGCCGCAGTTTACCTATTATATAATTTTGGTAAAAAGAACATAAATAATAGAAATATAACAGTCAAATATTTGATGATGAATGGTAAATACGAATGTTATACTGGTCAGAAATATAAAGATTTGTTGTTAGATGAAAGACACTTAATTATTATTAATATAAGTTATTATTCTAATTTGGGCGGTTAGAAAATTAAATGCGCCTTAAGATAAGACTTAAGCAATTAATAATTAGATTTATATTTATACTTATCGAATAATTGGAGCCGGGTGTGTTCATCACACCTTCAATTATATTTTGTTCTTTTTAATCAATCGATTCCTTCACATCTCTAACAAATATTTAACACACCACGGCACCTAAATTTTTAAAATTCCCTGGTTATTTTTTTCAAAAGATTTACATCAAAAAAATAATTGTGAAGCAACCTGATCCTAAAATTTATTTCCTTGTAATCAAAACATCTAAAATGAAAATGAAATAATAAAAAATTAAAATCAAATTAATTTCTTGATAAAATTCATATATCAAACTATTTTTTATATTAATCACAAAAGGGTATTAAGGACAAAAAATGTTCCAATAATTACTTTTAAATTGATTAGAATAAAATGCTCTTAAAAATATTTTGCAAATGATTACTGATATGAATTAAATTCTATTGAAAAGAATCTGATATGGAAGGATAAAGATTAGAAAGTTCTGATTTTTTAATGGCAATAAAAATTCCTTTACTAAATGATTCTTCATTATTCTTATATAAAGATTTTTGCAATAATTAATTCCGAGCAATTTAGAAACTATCTTCCGGGCCGCTGTTATTAGGTTCATTATTATTCGGCATTTTTTCTTCTTTATAATTATTAAAGTTAAAGCGGAGGTTCAGAATTAGCATAGGAGCTTCCCGGGTATAATATGTATAAGAATAAAAATCAGAACCTTGCGAAGTGAACTCTCTTTTTCCGGTTTTAAATAAGTCCCTTGCCTGCAATGTTAATGAAATGGATTTTCCAAATAGATCCTGTTTAACAGCTGCATCCGTTCTAAAAAATCCTTCATATCTTCCTTGTGAAGAAACCGACGGGCTATTATACCTAATATTCAATTGCAATTGAGTTGTTTTTGAGAGATTAATTCCATTATTGAACCTGACATTCCAGTTAAAGCTTTTTCTTTCATAAGGGATATCGTTAATAATGCCTTTAATCCTGTAATCATAAATATCTCCCATCAAATTTACATTCCATATCTTTATAGGATTCAGAGTAATCATATATTCGGTTCCAAGTGAAAAATCAGTTCCGACATTAGCAAATGTATTAAGAGTAACGTTTTCAGCATAAGCAGAACGGACCCAATCAATCCTATCGTGATTTATCCTGTAATAAATATCATCGTTAAAAGTAATTTCACCGAATATAGTCTGGAAACCAAATTCATAGGAATCAATAAATTCGGGCAGAAGATTCGGATTACCTTTTCTTACATTATTCGGATCCCACCAGCTCAAGAAGGGCTCAAGATTCCATCCGCGGGGCCTATTAATTCTCCTTGTATAACTAGCCATTAATTGAGTTCCGCCGCCGAACTTATAAGAAGAATGAATCGAGGGGAAGAAATCCCACCTGTTTAGTGAAAATTTTTCATTATTATCAGTTAACTCAATAGTTCTGTAGGTTAATTCAGTTCGTATTCCCGCTTGATAGCTTAAATTACCCAATTCCTCAGAATAAATGGAATATATAGCCAGGTTGCTCCTGTTGTATTTATTTGAATGGCTGTAAAACGGCTGGAAATCATAAGAGTTGGTTAGAGTATTATAATCATAAAGTCCGTTAGCCTCATCTTCAAGCCTGGATTCACCTTGAGTTCCTGCTTCAAATTTTGTATTCTCACCCAGGGGCAATGTATAATCAATTTTAGCTCTGAAATGAGTGGAAGGACCGGTTTCAGTTGTTCTCTTCCCATCTGTTTGTAAATTTCCCTGAACGCTTGAAGATGTAGAGGTTTCATCCGAATTGTTATGACTTGCAAAAAATTCGGCTGTTAACTGGTGACCATCTTTGTTGAATTTTCTTGTATAGTTCGTATTAAAAGCAAAATACGATCCGCTTCTATTATTGTTATTATTATTAAGATAAAATATTTTTTGAGGCTCTAAATCCGACCACTGGACATAATTTGAGGTCTGGAAATGGTCATGTTCCCTGGTACCAAACCTGCCGCTTAGACTTAATAAATCATTATCGCTTAAGCTGAAGTCTATCCCCCCTCTTAATCCAAAAGAAATTCTTCCCCATTCCCTGCTTCCATTGGAATTAAGAAATGAAGTATTATCACCTACTACAAATTGTTTTTTATCCAAACCGTTCCCAGGTGAAAACCTCCGGTTATAATCTATACCAAAATTGTAATTATACGCAGGGGTTTTATATTCGAATAAAAAATCTCCGCCATACTTGTCATTTACACCGCCATTTGCATTTGCGATACCGCTTAAGCCCAGGTTCTTCTCCTTCTTTAATTTTATGTTAATTATACCGGCACTCCCTTCGGGATCATATTTTGCCGAAGGATTTGTAATAATTTCAATTGATTCAATAGAACTTGCAGGAATTTGCTGCAGTACATCCTGTGCATCCATCACGGAAGGACGGCCGTCAATTAAAACAGTAAAGCTGCTGCTCCCTCTTAAACTAACATTCCCGTCAATATCTACGGAAACAGAAGGAACATTTTCGAGTACATCGGCGGCATTCCCCGAAATAGATGTAGGCATTTTGCTAACATCAATCACTTTTCTATCGAGCTGAAATGAAACCGGGTTTCTTTCTCCATGGACTACCACATCTCCTAAACTTATCGTCGAAGTTTTGATGAAAATCTTACCCAAATCGATATTTCTTTTAGAAGCTAAAATTGAAATATTCTTAATCCTCTTTTTTTCATAACCGATAAACTGAACATCTACATAGAAATTTCCATTTGGAATTCCCCTTAAAATAAAATTTCCGTCTTTGTTTGTTATGCCGCCGGTTACCTGCATGCTGTCTGTTAAATTAAATACAATAACATTTGCATATTCAACTGGAGCTTGAGAATCAGCATCAAATACTTTACCTGAAATTATGCCGGTGCTCTTCGCCTGGGATTGACCAAAAATTAAGCTCGTATATGCGGCAAGGACAAGTATAGCTGTAAAAATTCTTTTCAAAATAAATTCCTGATTAATTTTCTACTAATTATAAATTAACTAAGGTTTGACAAAAGATAATCAAAAAAGGTTTAATGGAATATTTTTGAATAACTTCGACTTCTCACTAATCTAAATTTAATAAAATGATGTGGCGGGGTATGTACTACAAATTACAAAATAGATAATTTTTTAATTTAGTTTTAATAATTTAGTTATAATACTGCATTTTTTTCATTTATTTAAATTTTAGGAATAAATTATATCTCGATGATAAGGATTTACCAAACCTTGACAATTATTTCTTCTGCAAAATTCCCCAATTTTGATTTTGGAAATCCGGTAATGCATTTTGCATAAATGTTCCATTTTATACCCCCGGTAACTTTCCAGCCTTCCGGTATTAACAATGTATATGCAACTACCGGCTTTGCAAAGCCGTTATAGTCATAAACTTTGACTTGTCTAAACTTTATATATTTACCCTTAAAATTTGCCAGGTCTTTTTTCTCTTTATCCTGTAAATTTTTTGATGCTTTCGAATTCACTTCAATTGATGAGGATTTTATATTTTTATCATCCGGCTCCCCTTTTCCGCAGCTTAAAAAAATTATAGAACAACTTAAAACCGAAATAAAAGCTATTCTAATTTTCATAATTTCTCACCTATTTTATTTATTAAACTATTTGCAGTCTATCTATCTAATTATAAATTCACTATCATTACATGCGAAAAAAGAAAAGAAACAAGGTCAAATAAAACTAAATCAAGGTTATTCTGCGGGTTATAATTCTAGCATGTTTAATTGCCCGTTTTTCCTAATATCCGGACTTTCAAAAATTAAAAAAATTAAAAATTAAATCAAATTCCTGATTGGTGATCATCATTTTTATTTATGAATTAAAAAAATATGATAAAGCAATGTTGTGTAATATTAATATTGTTACAGAATTTTTCTTAAGTTTATACAGCTTTTTTAAAAAAATTAGGGAAATAATAATGGAAACAATGAAAGCAATTTTAACAAGGAGAAGTATCAGAAAATATACCGGTAAAGAAATTCATAAAGATCATATAAATGAAATAATTAAGGCGGCTATGTATGCTCCTTCAGCTTTTGATAAGCAGCCATGGCAGTTTATTGTAATTGATAAAAGAGATATTCTTGATGAAATATTAAAAATATCACCGCACGCAGAAATGTTAAAACAGGCAGCTCTTGCAATACTTATTTGCGGTGATAAAAATTTAGAGCAAAATGTTGACATGATAGCGCTTGATTGTTCGGCTGCGACACAGAATGCTTTGCTTGCAACTCACAATCTTGGGCTCGGTGCTGTTTGGATTAGTGCATACCCGGTTGAAGAAACAATAAAAGGCTTAATGGATCTTTTTAAATACCCTGAGAATATTCTTCCTATTTCACTCTTATCAATTGGCTACGCGGATGAAGAACCGGTAGCGGAAGAAAGATTTAAACCGGAAAAAATTCATTATAACAGCTGGTAATTTAGACTATGGCTAAAGAATACGAACCATGTATGCATTCTGCAGAACACATACTTAATCAAACAATGGTGAGAATGTTGAACCGCGGAAGATCCTTCAGCAATCATATTGAAAAAAAGAAATCTAAATGTGATTATCATTTTGGAAGGGATCTTACCTCGGAAGAAATTTTTGAAATAGAGAATAAAGTTAATATAGAGATAAGGAAGAATCATCCTGTAAGTGAGGAATTTCTGTCAAGAGAGGAAGCTGCAAAAAAATATTTTCTTGAACGTCTTCCGGCAGATGCAGGGGATAAAATCAGGATAATTAAAATAGGTGATTATGATGCATGTCCCTGCAGCGGAACGCATGTTGCAAATACTTCTGAAATCGGTAAATTCAAAATTATTTCAACCGGTTTTGAAAATGATGTACTACGTATAAGATTTAAATTACTCGAGAGTTAAAAATATAAATTAGTAACTCACTAAATATATAATATTAAAGAATTTCATAGCAAAGCAAGCTTTCAAATTTTCAAGTTCATCAAAAGCAGCACGATTTGCTGATATATATATTTTGGATCTCAGAGCAGTCTGGTTTACTTTTGCTTTTATACTCAAAAACTCTAACTTGAAAAATGCATAGATTGCTGCAAAAATATGATTGCTTTGTGTGCGAACTCTTTTGGTTGGAGACTTACATAAACAAACATGCTGCTTTAATGATTTGTGATACTCTTCTACTTTCCATCTTTTCTGATAGATTGCTACTAAGTTATCATATGTTAGTGTTAGGTCACTGCTAACTAAATAAAGAACACCTTGACTTGAATCATCGTTTT
Organism: uncultured Ignavibacteria bacterium; assembly: GCA_963739895.1. Taxonomy (GTDB): domain Bacteria; phylum Bacteroidota; class Ignavibacteria; order Ignavibacteriales; family Ignavibacteriaceae; genus CAVQBP01. The sequence continues at coordinate 45,724 of CAVUCR010000034.1, forward strand.
TGAAGATTTGCTTTATTAACAAAAGCGGAAACTCTACTGCTTCTAAATATATTTTATAACCGATGCCCTCTTTTAGTTCTAGTTCACTTACTGTAACATATTTACCATTTAGTTTATCCCTTTTACTTAAGGCTATTTTCCTATTGGTCTTTATTGGCATTATAAAATCTTTTTTATGCTCTTTTTTCACAAACATCATATTCTCGCTGGATGCGTAGCATACATCATTTAGAACATATCCAAATTTTATGTTATTCTTTATACATATCTTTAACATTTTCCGATATTGTTCGTTTTTTGTCTTCTCACTTACTCTTTTTTCTTCTCCTGTCTTTTTATCGAATATCGTCTTTGTTTTCCTGACTAAATCAAATGATACTGGGACTCTGATTCCTTTGCTATAATAAAGTGTTGATATAATATTTATTCCTTTGACTGAGCTGCCTTTACTATGATCATAATGCCAACTGACTATTTCATTCTCATCTGTGCTTGGCTTTTCTTCTATTGTATCATCTACTATTAGTACTCCTTCACTACTTTCTATTTCTCTTACTGTTGTCTTTACCATCTTCCACAAATCTGTTGAGCTGAAATCTTGAGATGATAAAAATCTTGTTATTTTATCGTGGCTTATTTCTCCTTGAACCATCATTGACAATCCGGTTGCGGTTGTATATGAAAATGAACTCATTAAGTAATCTGTATAAGTCTCCAATAGTTGCTTATCCATTCTGAACCTCTTATTTTTTCTATCTGAAACTTAATATCTTTTTTTATTATATTTTTAACTTTTGCGTAACGTGAGTTAGTAATGTTCTTTCCAGGTATTTAAAGTATGAATGATAAATATTAATTATTCATTTTAAGGCATTTATTCATATGAGTATAATAGTCCAAAAATATGGCGGAAGCAGCGTAGCGGATGTAGACAAGCTTAAAAAAATTGCTAAATTGATTGCTGAAGTTAAAGACCAGAAATATGATGTTGTAGTTGTAGTTTCTGCAATGGGCAAAACAACAAACCAACTCATCGATATGGCAAAAACACTTTCCGAGAACCCGGAAAAACGTGAGCTTGATATGCTTCTGAGTACTGGCGAAAGAATTACGATGGCACTTCTATGCATTGCTTTAAATGACCTGGGAATAAAAGCTATTTCATTAACAGGTTCTCAATCAGGTATTATTACAAATGACAGGTATAATGATGCAAGAGTAATAGAGGTGCGCCCTTTCCGTGTACAAGATGAATTAGCAAGAAACCAGGTAGTAGTCATCGGCGGCTTTCAAGGAGTAAGTTACAAACGTGATATTACAACTTTAGGAAGAGGCGGTTCTGATACTTCCGCTGTCGCCCTTGCTGCGGCTTTAAATGCGGAACGATGCGAAATCTATTCCGATGTTGACGGCGTATATACAACCGACCCTAATATTGTAAAAGAAGCACAGCATCTTCCTGAAATTTCTTACCAGCAAATCCAGGAAATGGCTGAAGCCGGGGCAAAGGTTCTAAATGCCCAGGCAATACAGTTCGCTAAGGAAGCAAAAATAGCTATTTATGCCCGGAGTACATTCAGCCCAGGAAGAGAGACAATAATTAGAGAACTGGCACCTACGGATAGACCGCGTGTTATTGCAGTAGTCCATGAAACTGATATTGTGAGAATCATCTTAATTAATAAAAATCCTGAAGAAAATTTTAATAATAGTTTTAGTAATCTTTTTAATTTTCTTGAAATGAATGACCTCCCGGTAAAAGAACTCAGCTTAATTGATTCTGAGAACCCGGAATTATCAAAAGTCTCGTTTATTATTTCTAGAAAAAATGTGCATGGATGGGAAAAGATTGAAAAGCAGCTAAAGGACAAATACAAAAACCAGGTAAATATCAGCCATTCGTTTGGTGCAGTTTCATTAATAGGTGAAGGATTCAGCCGGGACAACAGGGTGGTGTCAGAAACAATATCCATACTGAAGGAAGGTAAAATTACCTATTTTGGTCTGGCTACAACCTCTTTTAGAGTTTCAATCCTAGTAAAAAAAGAGATGCTTGAAACCTGTGTTGATGTCTTACATAATTATTGGATTAATAATAAGCTGCATTTAATTTGATCGGAATAAGCATTGGCAGATCTTTCTTTAATTTAGGATAGATAATTAACCGGTAAATTATCTATTTATCCGTTCTTTAAACTTTCCCTTTCTAAAACCCCTGTTTTATCATAAATTTATGCATAAAAAACAAATGAAATATGAAAACATTTATTTTATGGCTCATTTTACTTTTCTTGTGCTGGCCTTTAGCGATTTTGGCAATAATACTCTATCCTTTTATATGGTTAATATTGCTTCCATTCAGACTTGTCGGAGTTACATTTTCAGTTCTATTTAAATTTTTAGAAGATTTAATTTCCCTGCCTTTCAGAATACTGAAGAGACCTTCACGGGTTAGATAAAATTATTGTTTTGGAGTTAATTTCCAGTATAAAATGAAAGACTGATATGGAAAAAATATTTAAGAAAACTTTATTGCCGGTATTAATCTTTAGTATTGCAATGGGATTTCTTGAAGCAATTGTAGTTGTATATTTAAGAGATATATATTATCCGAGCGGTTTTAAATTTCCGTTAATGATAATTCCGGATTTTACATTGAGAGTTGAAATACTGCGTGAGTTTTGTACATTAGTTATGCTGCTCTCAATATCTGTCATTGCCGGTAAAAATAAAATGGAAGCGTTTTCATATTTTCTTTTTAGTTTTGCAGTCTGGGATTTATCTTATTATGCCGGATTAAAATTGATACTAGATTGGCCTTCCTCCTTTTTCACCTGGGATATACTTTTTTTAATACCCATCCCCTGGATCGGGCCTGTGCTTGCTCCAATAATTTCTTCTTTATCTATGATTACTCTTTCTTTAATATTTCTATTCCTGGAAAGGAAATATGAAGCAGTTAAAGTCAAATCAACCGAGTGGATAATGATATACCTCGGTGCGGTACTAATTTTTATCTCATTTATATGGGACTATGCGGAAATAATAATATCCAATAACTTATTTAAAAATATTTTCTCCCTTAAACAAAGCACATTTATTAATATTACTCAAAACCATGTCCCCCATTATTTTCACTGGGATTTATTCACACTAGGAATTTTTTCAATCTGTTTTGCAATATTTTTAATATTAAAAAGGTATAGTTTAATATTAAAAAGATTAACTGATTAAAATTACCAGGTTATAAATAAACTCTAACCCAAATAATAACTTGTTACATTTTCAGTAGTATCGAACATTTTTTCTACTGTTTCATTTAATACATTCACGTCAAAAGGTTTAAGGAATGTGTAGTAAGGTCGTAAATTGTAACTCTTTATTAATGTTAAATAGTCAACATAACCGGTTATAAAGATATAGGGTATTTCCCTAATTTCAGTAATTCGAGCCATAGCTTCGATACCATCGATTTCCCCTTTAAGTGAAATATCTGTAATTATCAAAGAAGGGCACTCATATAAAGCCGATGTAATTAACTCCTCCCCTGTTTCAACAGTATGTATTACTCTAAATCCCTTTGATTCAATGTTTGACTTAATACATTTTGCAATAATCAAATCATCCTCGCCCAATAATATACTATAATCGTTCACCATCGTAACCTCCCTAGTTTGACTTCCAAAAATGGCTTTTAGAAAGTTTTATTTATCATTAATAAATAAATGTAAGAACCCGTTATCGGAACCAATTTATATTTTCAGCATAATTGCAATGGGGACAATATTTTAATGTATTTTTTTATTAAAGGCAAATTTATTTTGAAATTATTGCCATATATCACAACAGTTAGTATTTATCAAAAAAGGTTCCAAATTACAATAAACATTAACTTTTATAACTTATTAGGTTTCTTATTATCATGTTGCAGATATCACAAAGTTTAACTTCTTTTTAGCTAGATTAGAAATATAAGTTGATTATTTATAATCAGCTTTATCTTACTTATAAAAATAAGTTAGAGGATTGGGTGGGAAGCACTTAGCTAATTACAGGAACCATCCAATCTTTTTTTTCTGCTAGGTTTTTTCAACAAACGGCTGTATGCCGGCAATCTGGTTTTAATTTCGCATCAATCTTCTTTTACTAAAATTCTAATAAAAGGTTGCATTATGTAAAATATTTACCATAGTTCTATAATTTTTTCATTCATAATTACATAATGGGATTTAAAAATACCTGTTTAACAAATCATAAAATTATAACTTCATCTGGCATATAAATTGATTTTGTAAAGGGGATAAAGAAAGAAGGGGAATAAATCCCATGATTGATTCGGTTTTTAATTATGAAGTTACGTTACAGGAACTCAATTATTTAGGTATAATACTTACTAAGGAAGAATATTTACGTTCGACAAGTACATTAAAAAAATTCTATGATTTATACACTCTCTTTGTTTTACGGAAAGATGATCAAAAAGCAAAACAAATACTTACCGAAGCTTCCCTTTGTTTAAATTTGAACCACTCCTACTAACATTCCGAATTTAATGCAGCATAATTATATATTATCAATTAAATTTAAATTGCCACCCTACAAGAATTGCATAACTGTTTGCCTGGAATGACTGTGCTCCTTTTATATCTTCTTCCCTTTGGACAAAATAATAGACTATTTCACCAAAAAGTCCCCCGCTTTGGCCAAAATTTATCTCTAAGCCGGTGCCCAGATTTACACCGATTGCATTTTTTATATTAATTGAAGAATCCTTCAAAGCAAATCCGTATTGTGAAGCTAGCTGTTTAAATTGATCTGTCCAGTTAAGATCAATATTCCCGCTGATTAATCCCGCCCCGGCTTAAGTATATGGTACAATAGGGCCCGGTAAAAGCCTGGCTTTAACAAAAATACCGGCCAAAAGCTGATGCACTTTTAACTCTGATATCTTCATATTTTGACCTAATACATCTGCGCTAACATTAAATGTAAACGGTACCGCTGCATAATTCACATCTGCACCGAAAGTTAAAAAGTAAAGGAAGGCTGAATGTTAATTGTGCTCCGATAGGGATATATTCGGCTTGCGAGAAATCTGCTAAGTCCGTAATTGAATTATTAATTATATTTTTGTCAAAGGAAGACCTTCCTACACCTGAATAAATTGTAAGTGCCACCTGTGCACTAACAGGTATGAGCATAGACAAAATTAAAACGGCAGTAAAGAGAACTTTTTTCATAAGTCCTCCCGAATATTTTTAATAGCGCGGTGAGAAAATCATGTTCGAGAAAATATTTAATGGTGATGGAGGGGAATAAGAAATTTTTTCATTATTTACAATAACGATTAAAGTTTTGGCAAATCAAAAATATAAGCAGTAATTCAACAGCTCACCTAACATTTAAGTCTTAATTGAAGATTTGTCCCCCGGATTCGAGGTCTGGTAAACCGGGAAGAGGAATTAACGGATAAGATGCTAATGTACAGTATTGGAATGATGGATATGTATTTTAATATTATTAATAATATTTATTGTGCAGTTCATTTCTTAAACTCAAAGAGATTCGCAAACTGCCGTGATCATTTATATTCATCAAAACAAAAGATTATCTCCCCAAAAATATTTAATCAATAATTTTTGAAAATCTCGGAAGTAGATATCTGATGAAATATATCTTTAGCTTCTTCGATTAATAAAATTATTTTGTATATATCGTCATCTTCAAGCTGATTGTGGATTATTTCCAGCATTGATTGATCGGAGAAGATTAAATAATACTTTTCTTTACTAATTATTGCTGAAGATAGTATTATTTTATCATAATATACTTTGATAATGGCATTATCTAAATTTTTACTGGTATTATTTCCGCTATTTTTTTCCATTGTAACTTTCTAATCTAATCTCAACTTTATTATCGAATGTTTTGTTTTTATTTTTAACATCAATGTTTTATCGAATTTTGCTCAATTCGACTGCATTACGGATAAATCCTCACTTATTATCTAATAAATGCATTATATTTTTTTTTCTAATTAAATATTAAAATAAGCAAAATATTTTTCCACCTAATTTGTAACAAAAGATATAAGGTAGGTAACATACGATTACGGTAACCGGTTAAAATTCTTTCCTAATATCCCATCACAATAATTTTAACTATTTTTTTGATTTTCGCATAAATTTTTAAGTTGAAATTCATGACGTATTGGATGCATAACTGCATGTTCAAGCATGGCATCAATACAATATTCTACCCCCCAGTTAGAAGTATAAGTTGAAGAAATAAATTTTTCTTCCGGTATTTCTGCTAACGGCAATCTCCATTTTTCAAGAAGGTGAGACACATATTCATCCGCTTTTACTTCAACAAATTCCAATCCCGGTTCCGGATCAATTTCAGGATCGGGAAGATTCAATCTGCTGCATATCCAGAACATATAGTTTCTGGCAGCTCTCAATATGTGTCTAAGAAGAGTCTCCAAAGATTCATAATCCTTATCGTCTGTTTCAGGTAAAACAATATTCAAATATTTTGCTTCACGCCATGCTTTCAAACATGATAACATATGTTCTTCATGTAATAATACAAGAGAACGTGCGCCATTATATTTGTACTTCCTTAAATTCTGCTGATTCAAATTATTTACACCTCAATAATTATAAAATTAGATTCAGTTAAATGTCAAGATATTCTATTTTTTTTGTTCTCATTGGAATTTTTTATTTAATTAACTGTACAACTCATAATCAAAAATTTTTAATTAGTCTCATCAAATTTTAAAATCAAAGAATTGTCATTAGGAATAATTCTTAAGACTATTTCCTCATCCGGTTTTGAGAAGTTACCTTGCAAAGCAGTAACGGAATAATTTATTCCCTCAAAATTACAATCTACCCGCTTAGGCCTCACTTTTAGAAAAGGTAATTTTGCAGTATTCGAAGCGATCAATTCGAGAAACCAATCAATTGATTTTCCATTTATTATTTCCATTTTGATTTGGCGCTCATCCAGATCCATGACGAGTGTTCCGTCAAACGACTCCAATGGCCAGGATATATGAAGTCTGCCGGAAATGGAATCTGTTATCACCGGATTTTCACCTTTTAACAATACTTCTTCTCCATCTATAATTACTTTAAATCTTAGTCCCGCTGTTTTAGATGAATCGCTCCAAATAAATCCGTCCACAAATGGGAGCGTAAAAAAAGAACATTCATTCGACGCAGCTTTTTGTGTCATATAAACAGAAGGTAATTTTTCATTGAATAAATGAATATCCCGAAAACGCAAATAACCGTCTTCCCACAACAAATTCAACCTATAAAACCGACTGTTAAACCACACAGTTTTGCGATCGCTTCCTTCTAAATCTTCATTAACAGTTACAGATGTAGGAGGTGTAATATAAAATCGGCTTCTAAACCATTTTCCTGATTCTGAGAGTGTTTCCAATTTCAATTTTTTTTTATCTCTTAAACGAGTAATCAGAGGCATTTGGATTTCAAACCCTTTGGACATGGCATCCCATGTGAAGGAGTTTTCCTGGCCTGTTTGTGTGTAAGCATATTCCATGCAAGCTTCCTGCACAAATTCCTTAAAGTACCAATTAACCCAGGCAGAGTCACCGCCTCCATCTTTGTAGACAGGTTCCAGCGTAATTACTCCCTGCGTTTTTGATCCAAGACCGTTGTCGTATTGACGAATAGGATCGCTTCCCAGCATACGAAAAATAGGAACCGGTATTTGGTTTGTTTGATTTTGAGCAGGCATGTAGGCGTTTATCTTGCTTGGATAATAAGCCTGATTCCAATATCCGCCCCATAAAGTGTAGCCATCGGTTCCATATTGATCTTTGCAGTTACATGAGGCGACAATTTTGTACTTTTTGTATAAATAATTTAATGTGTGAGCATCAATGAACCATGAACCGACAGACTTGGGATAGTATCCGAAAATATTTCTAAATTCTTTCATATATACATCCGCTAATTTCTCCCGCTCTTCAGGTGAATAACCTGTAGAGAACCCAATATTAGCTCTCCAGTCCCATGGATAACGCCCTCGCCATTTCAATCCCGCTTTCTCAACCATAGGCTGCGGGATCTCCCACCACGCTCCTATTTCAAATTCACTGGTATCTAAATTTTTTAATAGCGTTTGGTATCTTGAATTAATTAATGCATCATACTGTAATAAGAAGGTACCTCTCAATTTATACTTTTTCATTATTTCAATTTGCTTAACAACAGTTTCGTAAAGAATATCCTTTGTAATTTTAGGATCTCTTGGTTCTAAAAGGCGGATAAAATTTATAATGTTAACAATTCTAGGATGTTTACCAGCATTTGTTTCTTTCTTATTAGGAATATTATCCTTGATGATGAAAGAGCATAGAAAACATAAACAAGCTATAATACAAACAATAAAAGAGCGGCGCAGCCAATTACTTTTATTTCTTCTATTATTCATAATTTCAAGTTGGTGTAAAATCATTTTTTCTTTATTACAATTTCATCCGGATGATTACCGGTTTTGAAATTAAAAATCAAACTACCATTTACGCTGCTTTTAATGCGATTAAACATTTTATTATTTATAGAAACGGTAAAATAAGTTTTCGGTTCAAGATTGTTAATTTCATAAACCAGATCATTTGAATTTTTATCCGTTGAGGATTGAATCCAAGAATATTCGTCAGTTTTCCATCTTATTATTTCAAGGGATAAGTTTTTAGAAGTTTGAACTTTGAGAGAGTAAACATCCTCTTTTCCATTAAAATAATTCAATTCATTCTTTGTTGAATAAAAGCCGAAATCTCTTTTTGATGCTACTTTGAACTGAGCATTTGAAATGTAGTAATTATTGGTAGACAGGCCTATTTCTAATTTGTCTTTCCTAAAATTATAAATTAACTCGGTTCCGGATAATTTTTCGGGAAGGTGAGGATTCAAATATAACCTATTATAAAGAGGGTTAATCCCGTATATAGCTTTGTATAAACCAACAATGGCAAGGCTGTTTCCTGCGAGGATATCATCACCTAAACCATCTTGATTAATTCTTCCATATCTTTGGAATGCCAAACCATCCTTTTCATAACGGCTTAACACATTATCTACATATTTTAAAGCCAGCTGAGGCTTATAATTCGCATACGCTTCAACACCAATGCTTCCCCATGATAAAAATATATCACCATTTTCATAATTTGGAAAAGGAAATTGCCAGTCATTACCTTCACCAACCGCATATGGATAAAGGCAAATCGGCCAGAAGAAAAGATTTTCATGTTGAGTTTGTTCTTCAATTTTATCCAGGATAGCACTGCGTCTGACAGAGTCATCACAAATGCCGTATACAATTGCCATAAAATTTACAGGAACCACGAGATTGTCTCCATGAATGGAATTATCCTTATCGCGCCAATGTACATACCATTTATTTCCGGTATCCCAGAAACCGCCCGCATCTGTAGATTTGTTAAAACTTTTTTTAAGTTCGGCTGCATAAGATAAATAATAGTCTGCTTTTGCCGTATCATTTAATTGTTTTTCCGCATCTGACCACAAATTAAGGGCATAATATAATTTTGCATTAACAAATGCATTTTCGTAAGAAGCCCAAATAATATCAATCCAATCACTGCCTCTTTTTTCAGTTTCGGAATTAGTCATCATTTCAACCAAATGATTTCCGTTAGAATCTCTTTTTAGAATATAATCCAAAGCCTTTTCACATGTTTTTTTGTGTGTCGAAACCCAATTTAAGTCACCGCTTATATTAAAGAGTTCTGCCACGTTGGAAACAAAATCAGGATTGGAATCCATTAAATATCCCCATTGTGCTTCGTAAAAGCCTTTTGGTGTTACCGTTCCCGGCATTGCATCTTCATTGAGATAAGCCCAGCGCGCTATAACTCTTCCGTCAGGTTGGATCGCATTATCGCGATAATAATCAAGACATTGTTTGTAACCTTCTATATAACTATCATCATCAATTCCAATGGCAAAATCAGCAATATACTGTTCATGCAAACAAATTGGACCGTAAGGTGTATGCCAGCTATTTCCTCCGAAAAGCTTTTTATCTATAACACCGATCCTGGCAACGGTATTTAATAAGTTAGTCACCTGTTTCCCATTTTCTCCAACCAAATTACCTCTGTTATATTCTTTATTATAATCTATATAAGATAATGTAATAGTCTGAACATATTTACCTGCTGAAGCTCTGAGGGAATCCCAAACATCTGTTTTCCCTCTTATGAACCTGCTTCTTTTTTCAGCTTCATAACGGCAGGTCGATTCGCTGTCAGAAACAGAAATGCTGTAAATCAATTTATCATCATTAGAGCGACTGTACTTCATTGCCACTTCTTTTCCAGGAACAGAAACTGCAACTTTAAGAGCATTACCCGTTTCACTATTCCAGAAAGTTGAGCAGTCGGAATGTACTCCATATGTACATAGTTTCCGGTTAAAAAGATAAAACCAGGCTAAACCGCCGTATCCAAGAAAAGCACCGTTCCAGGTATTTATATTGTTAAAGTTAAATGAAGGGAATGCTGCCTCTTCTATCAATAAAGATTTGGGAAAATTTCTTTCAATGTCAATTTTAATATCACTTTCGGAAATTAAAAATTTCCAGTTTTCAATAATAGTTTTAACGTTGTTTCCATATATTATATTACTTACAGCTACAAAATTTTCTCCAATCTTAATTGCCGGAACCGATGTGAGTTTAAGAGTAGAGTATGTATTAGTTACAGTTTTTATTTCCGAGAAAATTCCTGCCGGTCCGGAAATTACGTTTTGTCCATTAACATTTAATGCTGAGATATTACATTTTCTGTTATAATCAAGAGTAATCAAAATTTTACTATTGCCAAAAGTTATTACTTTATCCAGCGAATTATTTTTAATACTGATATTTCCGGCATTACAAATAATACTAGTAAAAAGAAACATCATTATTAATTCGAATTTCCAGCATTTTAATTTCATAGTGTTAATAAATGTTTTATTAAGTCTGTTTAAGAATTATTGTTGATACACTTAACTTACAAATTGCAATGCCAATTTAAAAGAAATCATCAACTTGATTTAGTATTACTTATTAAATAATTTCAACACGAAATGGCGTGTTAAAATAAAAACACTGCAGACATTTTTAAATATTTGATGAATATTTTTTAACTGAGAATTGCTCAACTCTCCCCGTTCATTTTTATGCAGTATTAACCTGTACGTTATATTTTTGACAATTCTTCAAGATCAGATTAACTATTAAAAATATTATAAACGTCTTAATTTGTTAATTCCAATACAGCTTAAGGTTAATTGCTTTTGCTTTTAAGTATAAATATCAGAAACTGATTTTTTGATTATCTTTTATTTGACGTTAACGTGACCGGATTTCACATAAATTAGTTTACAAAATACTAGATTGTAAAACCGGTTTAAAATAGGAAACTCTTGTAAGTTATTATTTTACAAGAGAATAATCAAGTACGCCCGGAAGGATTCGAACCCTCAACCTTTTGATCCGTAGTCACAGGGAATCCTCTTTTCAGCTTGTATTCGCACTTTTTTCCTTAAAGTACATACAAAAGTACATACGCTACATACAAAAAGTAAGCTATTGCTTACAAGGAGATTAACAATGTATGTAGTAAAAATCCCGAGGTCAAAATATTACCAATTAGTTTATTTCCAGGATGGTAAAAGGACAACTGTCTCAACAAAAAGAACTAACAAGCGCGAAGCATTCCGATTTTTAGAAGAATTCTCCCGAGGGAACCAAAATAACAATTCTCCAGAGATTAAATGCGATGAGAACGAACCGGAACCTCAAGCAACTACTAATAAAAATGGTGTAACCCTCTTAGAATTTCAAGATGAATATCTTGAATATTGCAAACCTGTTAAATCAATTAGGTATATAGATTCAATAGAATTTTCTTTTAAGCAATTTATTATATTTTGCGGTAATATTTTAGTGTCCGAGGTTGATATAAGAACCGTTGACAAATTTATTAATTCCACCTTTGCACGTACTCAAAGCGGAGCTCATCTTTATTACAGGTCAATTAAAGCAGCCTTTAATAAAGCTATTGCATGGAATTATATAGAAATTAATCCTTTTACAAAAGTTAAATTTCCAAAGCTTGCTAAAAATCATCCGGTTTTTATTACCGAAGATGAATTGTTAATTATAATAGCGCATACTCCTGAACAACATTTAAGAGATATTTTTTCAGTTGCTTTTTATACCGGCTTACGACTAAGTGAATTAATTAACATGCAGTGGGACTGGATTGATTTTTTACAAAATCAAATCACTGTAAAATGTACAGATGATTTCTTAACTAAAAATAAAAAAAGTAGAATCATCCCAATGACTCACAAGGTAAGAGATATCTTATTTAAGAGATTCAATTACGATTCCCATTGCCATGATGAAGTCGTATTTTATAAAATAAAAGGGAAAATTTTATATCCGGATTTCATTAGTAAGCAGTTTAAAAAAATTGTTCGCAAAATAAATTTAAATGATAAGATTCATTTCCACACATTACGTCATTCTTTTGCATCACTTTTAGTTCAAAGAGGTGTTTCTCTATATGTAGTTAATGAATTACTTGGCCATGAAGATTTAGCCACTACCCAAATTTATTCGCATCTTCAAAATCAAAATTTAACAGATGCAATAGATCTCTTGTAAAAACAAAGGGCTTGATTACTCAAGCCCTTAAATAAAATTCTTATTTTCCCCGATTTTTTATATCCTTAGTCACCTCTGTACGCCCGGAAGGATTCGAACCCTCAACCTTTTGGTCCGTAGCCAAACGCTCTATCCAATTGAGCTACGGGCGCATTTTTTCTTAATTCAAATATACAGCAAATTAAAAATTTTTACAATTAATATACAATTATAATCTGTTTGGACAACTTTGTTTTTTTACTCCCAAAAACCAAAATAAACCTGTCCAACTTGTCCAAACTTTTATTTTCTTCAAACTTTATAAAATTTCGCATCTTTTTTATCCCGTTTTGGACAACTTCAATAAAATTTATAAAATCTTTAGATAGACAACTCTCTGATTAAACCTGTCCAAAAGTTGTCCAATAAAAACCTTGAAACTAAGATAATTTCAAAATATTATACTAGTTTGGACGACTTGGACAACTTTATTTCGCATTTTATTCTTTAATCAAAAAGAGACTTGTCCAATTTATCTGCCGGAGGCAGAGTGTCCATCTCATTTGCTGTTTCCAATTCACCCACTGTTATATAACGTTCCGTACCAGATTTTCTTTCATTAATTTTCACACCCTTAACTTTAGCAGCTTCTTTCAACCATCTTGAAAACCTTACCGGCTGCATTTCCCCATATTCTTCAAATTCCTTCTTGAAATTCTCAAAAAGTTCTTTTTTATGGATCTCTTTCCCTATTTCAATTGATTCAAAATATTCTGTGAATTCTTCACTCGTTGAATCAATCATCCTTTTCTTTTCCAGGTTGATATGTTGACATTGTATAAGACCTTTATTAAGGTAAAGCTGCATGCATCCAATCATATAATTATAAAAATTATTCCATTCATCGCTGCTCCACTCATCAAAAAACCTATGTCCGAATTCATCTATAGGTTTATGTGTTTTATTGTAATGGCCCGAAAACTCTATTATAAATTGCCTGTCTAAAGTAGAATCATCAGAACCCGGAATAGTGTAGTTAGTAGATATTATAATCTTTGGTGATTGATGAAACGGTATTATCATTTCATTCTGATTTTTCTTTTCAACAGTAATATCATCAGTAATAATTGAAAACAGTTTATCAAAATTAAATCTCTTAGTTACATCATTAAACTCAATTATCGCCGTATCCAGATTTACGGATTGAAAGCTGAAGCTTTTGGTGAAATTAAAATTCCTTCCATCGAGTCTCACAGTCTTTCTAAGTTTACCAATAGCTTGGGCAACTAATCCTTTCCCGCTTCTTCCATAAGCTCCGTCACTTAGTTTTTCATCTAGGAATATTACAGCCTTTGCATTTGTTGAGTCCTTGTAATTATGCAGTAAGTAACCTATTGCACTTCTCATTGATAAAATTCTTTGCTCATTCTTGCTGCAGATATTTCTTATGAATATTTCAAATTCCGATTCTTTCTCTTCAATAGAAAATTTTTGTGGAATTACATGTCTATCCCATATAAATCCTTCTAATTCTTCATATCTCTTTACTTCTATCTTATCTTTTATAACTTCAACAAAACAATTGGCAAAAAATAAAAATCCTTTATCTTTTGTATCCCGCAGGAATTCAGGTTTCCTTGTTTCAAGAAATTCCAGGTATGTATTTACAAAATGCTGCGGTGCGCCTTTTATAACTGCATCAATTACTTTTAACTTTGTTGATTCATTAAAATTATCATTATCCATCCTTTTCAAATATTCAATTACAAAATCTTTAATATTAAAAATCTCAACTTCACGAACAATATTTTTACTTACTCTAAGAAGAATATATCCACGTTCAAGCTGCAGCTTACAAAATCCGTTTTCTTCAAGGAATCTTTTAAAGTTCTGTTTTGAGATTTTTGTTTTATCGTTTTCTATATACCAGAATTTCACAAACGGTTTTTTCCATCCGTACTTCTCTGCTGTATGATATACAGTTCCAAGTGTAATTTTTCCATTATACTTATTTCTTAGATCATCAAATTTTTTGTTTATTTCAAACTCTGAATCATGATAGTTAGGATTGCTTAAGCTCAATTTCAAAAAATATTTTCTTCCCTCTTCGCCAATTGTTATTAGACCAAATCCGATTCTATACCAATCTTCATAACAATTACCAGGGAGATTCGTTGCAAGATATTCAATTGCACTTTCTAACTTCTCAGTATCAAACCCTGCCGGTTCAAATGTTCTCTTTCCTATAGCAAGTATTTCCTTTTCTTTCTCCAGGTCGCAAAGCTCTTCCAGGCATTCCAACAATACATTCGGCTCTACTTCTATTGGAGGTTTTAATGGATCATTATAAAGGAAAGAGTATTTATTTCCGCTCTCATGCTGTGAATAAGGAAGAATTGTTTGAGATTTGTTCCATCTTAATTCAATATGATTACAAAAACCATCTTCTTTTAATTTTAATCTGTATACACTTTTAGGGCCAATTAATCTTTTATGTAAGCTTTCACTTTCCCTTACCTTCAGCCAAATGTGAAAACCGGCTTGGCTGCCGCTTCTTACAATCCATTCGTACCTGTTTCCTAATCCTAATTGATTCAAAATCATCTCAACAATCTTTTCATTTACAACCTTATCAAAATCCAGATTCCTTAAATCATTTATTCCGCAAATACCGCCTATGCCGGTTATAGTATCATTCCAACCAAGTCCTGCAATATCATTCTCACTCTGCTCGATTATTTGCCAGTTCTCCCATACTATAGTAGGCCTTTTACCTTGGACAGGCAGAACATTAAAACCATAATTCTTTTTATAAGCTTTCGCTAATTCTGAATAAATCATCATTGTTACTCCCTTTTTTATAAATCTGTATTAATTTGTGAAATCCGTGTCTGATTTTTCCTCACGGAATGGCGTAGGTTTTTGCCAATTTATTCTTCTCTGTGCACATTTAATTTTATTAGACCGTGATTTCCCCTTACTCATAAACAAACATCCCCTCAGAATCGTTTTTTGCTTTTTTGCCGGTAATTGATTTAAGGGTTTTTTTAGCTATATCCGGCCTTGAAAATTCACAACTAAAAATCCATAACTTTGCATTCAATCCCATTCCACTAAGATGAAAGCCATTCCTTCTTTTCATTTTCTTTGCAACTTCACTATTGTCCGTTTGTACTTTGTAAAATTTCTTACCTCTTTCCTCCTGCCACATATAAGTCATTTCATTCACCCTTCATTTTTTTTATTAACAATAATTCTTAATTGTGAATTTCCTTTATTGTTCTCTGTCTTCTTTTCCCTTTTTGTCCTATCCGGAATATTATCATCCAGAACACTAATAGCATCTCTTAACGTTTCTACATTCAAATGTGAGTAAATCTCAGTTGTAGAAATTGAAGAATGTCCAAGCAGTTCTTTTATTGTATATAATGGAATGCCATTTTGAGCTAGGTTAGAAGCAAAAGAATGTCTTAAAGAATGAAAGTGAATTGACTCATCTATTGCGGCATTTTTGCATGCCCTCTTAAAATTTTTAGAAAAATAATCACCGGTATAAGGTTCGCTATTCTCTTTACAAAAGACAAAATCATTTTTTAATCTTAGTATTTTTCTTCTTTTACAGATTTTGCTTAATAGTATATCATATACTTCATCGCAAATCGGAATATACCTTTGATTTCTTCCTTTAGTTTTAAATTCTTCATCGCCAACAGTAATAATTCTTGTCGTTAAATTTATATTTTTCCATTTTAAGTTAACTAGTTCATTTAAGCGCATCCCTGTAAAAAATCCGGAAACAATGAAATCTTTTATTATTTGGGCGTGGATTTGTTCACAAATTAAATTAAGCTGCCTCTTATCAATGTATGCTGGATTTACTTGCTGCTTCTTAGGAAGTTTTACCTTTAGGAAATAATTATCTCTTAGGTAACACCAATCAACAGCTTTATTAAAAGCAGCTTTCAAGGTCCTTACATATACTCTGTAGCCTTTTGCAGCTTTGTGCTGCAGATGAGAAATAAAACTTTCAATATCTTTTAAACCGATGGATTGAATTAATCTTAGACTGCCGAAGTAATTTGTTAAATACTTAAATGAAATATTCACAGATGTATAATAAGCTTCCGATCGATTTTGTTTAATTAAATCACCGTATTCTTTAGCAAACATTTGGATAGTGATTTTTTCTTTAACTGTAGCTTCTCCTTTATCCACCGCTGCTTTAGGTGTTAAAGACATTAAAAGTTTTAGTTTTTCAACATCCTCAACACTTAACTTTTTTAATAAATTTGAAATCTCTTCCATGTGTTTCCCTTCTTTAGTTCCCCGATTTTCTTTTGATCTTGCCTGCTTGTTGAAGTTTTAACAAAAACAGGAAGTTTCGAAATATTGTACTCTTACAATTATTATGGAGGCTCCGTTTCGTCTTTCATTTCATCTTCAGACTTCTGAACACTGATCTCTGATTTCTGATCGTCTTTCTGCAGTTCTTCCGCACACTCTTCTTGACTTTCTAATTCCAATTCAATTATTAAAAGATCTCTAAAGGAAGCTTTACGACATGGAATCTTTGTTTGATTTATTAACCTATAAAGAGGTAAACTTGATATGATTAGATATTTGGTAGGCTTTGTTTTTGCAGATAGCTGCTTGTCCCTTTTTAACAGCTTTTCAATCTCAGTTGAGTCAGAGAAATTTTGATATGCTCCCATGATTGATATCCCTTTCTATTTTCGGGATACCAATTAAATAAAAATCGGAATAAATATTCTTTATATTCATTATATCATGTTCTTTATATTCATTATAAAATTATATAATATTTTTTCTCAGCGTCGTTAAAAATTTGATTAATTGTTCCAGCTCTTTTCGCTTATGCCTGAAGCTCTTCTCAGCCAACACCATTATAAACCTCAATATCTTTTTACTGTTCGTTGAACTTTCATTTTTCTCCATCTGATCCTTTGTTGAATTATAAGTATTTACAAAATCCGTCTTAGCTTTAACTTCATTGAAAAATAACTCTGCTATTTGTTTAATAGTTGATTGTGTTGATATCATATCGGTTTCATACATAGCATCAAATATTCTTACAATATCAGCTTTTTTCGTCAGTATCAGTATTTTGCTACAGCTGATAACATCTTTTTGTCCCTCTGCTTTTTCTTCATACTGTACAGCTTCCTGAATTCTTTCTGTTTCTTCTTTATTTTCTGATTCTTCAATTATTTCATTTTCTATAAATCTTATTCCGGCAATACAGTTTTTTATTTCATTTTCATTGCTGCTTTCTACTTTAGATTTTAAATAAATTTCTGATTTTTCAGTAAGCTTTAAACGACTTTTTATTTTTATATAATTTTTATTAGCCATAACTAAAAGATCAGGTTTCCATCTACATATAGTCTTTATAAGCAGCAGTCTTTTATTTTAAAATCACAGCTAAGTCTAAAATTCTTTCATAACCTCCGATAGATGAAAATCTTTCATTAGGTATTATAATTTTACCCTTATATTAAAAATTTCTTAATAATGGTTATAAAATTTTCTGCTGACGTGGCAGGAAGCGCTTACGTCTATTTGCTAATTAAGCAAACTTTATAGAAAATTTTTATTGATTCGATTTTGTAGGACTTTTCACCTCAACAATCAATTCAAACTAAGCAGCTTTACCCGGCTTTATCCACCAAAGAAAAGCTTATTTAGGAATGCAGATTTTGTCTGCAGACAACAATCAATACTCTGTTTTTAAAGATATTGATTGATACCAAGAATTATTTTGTGAAACTCATAACCGAATTAACTTACCTTCTCCCCTGTTAAGTAAGGTACGACCTGATTTTTATCTCGCCCTATAATTTTAGCTCTTTTTACAGAAGCATATTCTCTTTTCTGACTACTTCCAATTACGATACTTAAAAAAATAAACCATTTGTCTTTAAAATCAAAATTTAGTGACCCCCTGTTGAAATTTTTTTTATTAAAATAAACTTATATTATTAAAAAGATTTATACTATTATATAACCTTGAGTGATAAATTAAAATATATTTTAATATCTGACTATAAGGTTACGCAGCAGGGAAAAAAGGAAATCGTTTTTCGGTTTTTGTCATCCTTTAGATTTTTGTTGCGAATAAGAAAGAAATACAGGAATTTTTCTTGTAAAATAATTAAACATTTTCGCCATCAGTTTGCATTACATTTTTCAATCTCTTATTTTATTATCCATTTTTAAGAGGTTTTCCCCTTCCTTTTATTTATCAGGCAGAATTGATAATGGTAAAAGTATAATCTTCTTTAATCCCCTGATTGAAGGCTTTTTTTATCATTATTTTAGCTGATTCCTTCTTCACTGGCATCTCATCCCCTCCCTTCAGGCATCTTTACATAAAAACCATTCCTGATTACGACTGATCCCCGAATAAAAATGAATCGGAATCGGCATATATGGATCAATTCTTAGGCATATTTCGTATATTTGCCTAAGAAATGATCCAGAGTTATAATATGAAAGATATAGTCAAAATATTCGAAAAACATAAGGGTTATGCAAGAATGAAGGAAATGCGTAACCATAAAATTCATCCAAGAGATATAGTAAAAGCAGTTTCTGAAGGAATAATCGAAAAAATTAAACCCGGACTTTACAAGCTTATAGATTACCCGTGGGATGAACATGGCAGTTTTGCTGATGTGTGCAGCTCTAATAATAAAGCTGTTATATGTCTCACCTCTGCAGCTTCATATCACAATATTACGACTTTTAACCCTTCATACATTACAGTAGCTGTGCCTCACAATACACCCGGCTTTAAACTGGATTACCCCCCGGTACAAGTATACTATTTTCCTCATAAATATTACGAAACCGGGATAAATGAAGTTGATACCAAAAGCGGAACTATAAGAATATACAGCCGGGAAAAGACAATTTGCGATCTCTTTCGCTACCAGGCTAAAATAGGTGATGATATAGTTATCGAATCACTTAAGAATTATCTAAAGCTGAAAAATCGGGATATAAACCAGCTGTTTGAATATGCAGAATCACTTAGAGTAAAAGAAAAGATACTTCCTTATGTTAAAGCAATTGTTGGTTGATGCCTAAAAAAGAAATTACAAATATCGCTGCATCGGTAAAAGAAAAGCTCTCTAATTACTCACGTAAAAATTCACTTGAGTTCAATTCGGTTTTGCTCCAATATATCCAGGAAAGATTTCTGTTCAGAATTTCAAAATCAATTTATTCAAATAATTTTGTACTTAAGGGTGCCCTTCTCTTTCTTGCTCATGATATAAGCAGGCTCCGCCCGACCAAAGATATTGATTTGCTTGGAAG
Source organism: uncultured Ignavibacteria bacterium (assembly GCA_963739895.1). GTDB lineage: Bacteria > Bacteroidota > Ignavibacteria > Ignavibacteriales > Ignavibacteriaceae > CAVQBP01. Next base: position 65,773 of record CAVUCR010000034.1, read on the forward strand.
TTCTGTTCCTAACAACAGCGATTCATTGAAAGAAATATTTGAGGAAATTGCATCTATAAATTTTGATGACGGTTTAACTTTCGATCCAGGTTCAGTTTCTGCTGAAGAAATTGTTGAACAGGATGAATACCATGGCATAAGAGTTAAATTGTCCGCTAAGCTTGGAACAGCCAGGCAGCAGATACAAATTGATATCGGGTTTGGTGATGTAATCTATCCCGGTTCTCTTAAAATGGATTACCCTGCTATCCTTGATTTTGAAGCACCTCACCTGAATGTATATTCACTTGAATCAGCAATAGCAGAGAAATTTGAAGCGATTGTTTCTCTCGGAATTGCTACAAGCAGAATGAAAGATTTCTATGACATCCATTTCTTTGCATCAGGTAAAGACTTTGATCTTCTCACGTTGCATAGTGCTTTAACGGAAACATTTACTAATCGCCGTACTCCAATTGAAAATCGAAAAGCCATTTTTAATGAAAAATTTAAGAATGACAGAAATCTGGAGGTACTCTGGGCAGCATTTGTAAAAAAGCGTCTATTAGAAATAAATCTAAACTTTTCTGAAGTAGTTGCTGGAATTGAAATGTTTATTGAACCTGCTTGCAGTCAAATTGATTTTTCTAAAGTCTGGAATTATAAAGAATGGAGATGGAAATGAATGAATCGCAAGAAAATGAGCTATTATCTTCCCATAAAGTTAGCCAAATCAGAAAGTATAATTAATAAGGGTAAAAATTACTTTTTAGGTCTCTTTGGGATTTTAGTTGGTACTGGTTTAACATCAGGTCTTGGAGTTATCGGTTTTGTGGTCCGAATTTCCTCTTTGACCACCAGATTTAGTATCACCAAATTTTTTATTAGTTTTAGTTATTATTTTGCCCGTTTTTTTTTATCATTTTCATCACCTTTAAATTTTGGAATTTCTACTGTAATATAGTCAACTTCTCTAGAAATATAAATGGATTGAAGTTCATATAATATTTTTTAAATCTATGTATTTTCTTTCACTATATACTCCACATCTTTTAAAACGATTTCTCTGTTCTTTTCAGATTCTGAATACAAATAGACATAACCAAAATCAATTTAAAAATCTGTAATATCATCTCTGACATAGACCCACTT